>CAVIJD010000001.1:0-128777 GCA_963643165.1 bacterium
CGAACTCGCGACCCCATGCGTGACAGGCATGTATTCTAACCAAACTGAACTACCGATCCGTTCGTCGTTTGAACGCTGCAAAAGTATGCTTTTTTTTGTTCGTTCGGTATGTTATTTGAAAAAATTTTTTTCTTGATTAAATTATTGAATATAAATAGTTTATGTGTCAGTTGCGTAATTTTAGAATCTCCAGACCATTCCAAAGTAGTACAAAAACGGGAGTTGGTATATCATTTCGTTCGAAGTTCTGTTCACGTAGAAGATGTTTTTGTAGTTGTAAACATTAGAGAACGAGACACTCAATTCGATGGTCTGCCGTTCGCCCAAGAAGAATTTTTTCTTGGCGCTGAGGTCAAGGCGGTGGTAGTTGGGCAGACGTGCCTGGTTGTAGTCAGACAGCAGGAAAGTGATATCTTCGTTGGTGGAGATGTAGTCGTCGTTGATGCCTGTGGGGGTGTAGTCGGGGTAATAGGCCCTGGTTTGCGTGAACGGGAAGCCAGTGCCGAAGTTCCAACGGGCGTCCACCTGCCATGACTTGCGTTTGCCGAAGGCGTATGACACCAGCAGGTTGATGTTGTGTCTTCTGTCGAAGTGCGGGTTGTATTCGAGAATGCCGTCGTTTCTCTTGACCCATCCCAGAGAATAGACAAACCAGACGTAAAATCCTTTGTTGTCGTATTTTACAGAGATGTCTCCACCATAGGCGCGCCCTTTCTCCCAAATAAACTCGTTGTCTTCGTCCATCACTTTGTATCTGTTGGTCGTGATGAGTTGCGAGAAGTTTTTGTAGTATCCCTCGATGTTCATTGTGATGTGTTGGGTGGGGTCATACTCCAGTCCGAGCACAATATGCTGCGATTTCTGCAGGCGTCCTTTCATTGTGTCTCCCGTGCCGAGCATGGTGTTGGCCAAAAGGTTGTTGTCAACGGGGGATGACATGAAACCGTTGAAGAGGCTGACCACATCCTGGTCGGAGGTTACAGAGATCAGGTTCTGCGAGTAGAGGCCGGCGGCCAACTTGAGCCGGAGGTTGCGTTTGATGTTGTATTTCAGGGCAAGGCGCGGTTCTGGCGAGGCTTCACCAACAGAATAGTAGTACTGCAGTCTGAACCCGGGCTCGATGATGAGTTTGTTGCGGAGGTTGTATTTGTATTTCGCAAAAACGGAGAAGTCTGTGGTGTGGTCTTCGATGGTGGCTTGGCTGAGGAGGGTGGGATAGGTGTACTTTGTGTTGAAGCCAACGGTTTCGACGCCCACGTTGAGAACGCTGCTGCCTAAATAATAGTTGAAGTTGAGGTTGAACGTGAAGCCGTCCATGGTGCTGCTTTGGCTGGACGACGCGGTCTGGACATCGGTGAGGTCGCATCCGTAATTGGAGTAGGCCAATGATCCGTCGATGGTTACGGGCACGCCGCCGGGCACAATCTGGAAGTTGGAGCCCACGCCCCAGTTGTCCCATGCATAGGTGGCAATGGAGCTGTAGTTCACTTTGTCGTCAAAACGGAATCCGAAGATGTTGAGTTTTGACCCGTTCAAGGTTGACAAGGTTACTTTTCCGTAGAGGTCAAGGAAGTTGTACGGCAGTCCGTCGCCCTCCACGTAGGGGTAGAATATGTTTGCGGCCTGTTTCAGGAACGATCCCTTGCCGGAGAGGACGAAACTCAAGGCTGTCTTGCGGTCGTCTTTGAGTTTTACAATCGGTCCTTCGAGCATGATTTGCGATTCGATGTTGCTCAGGTCTATTTTTCCCGCGAGCCGCTTTTTGTTGCCGTCGCGGGTCTTGATGTCCATGACAGAGGAGATTCTTCCGCCGAATTCTGCGCCGAAGCCTCCCGTGTAGATGTCGGCGCTGCTCATGATGTCCATGTCGAATACGGAGAATATGCCGATGGAGTGGAACGGGTTGTAGATGATGACACCGTCAAGCAGCAGCATGTTCTGGGCCGGTGTGCCGCCCCTCACATAGAGTTGTCCGCCCTGGTCGCCGGTGGAGACCACGCCGGGCAGTACTTGAAGGTATTGCGCAAAGTCGGGCTGGCCGCCAATGGCGGGCATTTTGCTCATGTCCTTAGGCGTGATGCTCACTACCGAGGTGCGGGTTTCTTGCTCCTTGCGCTGCCCCTCTCCCTGTATCTGAACGCTCTCTAACATGGTGGAACTGGGTGACAGCGAGTAGCGTTTGGTGAAGAGCTGATCCTTGGTGACAATGAGGGAGTCGAACAGGTCGGTGAATCCGGGCGAGGTGATCTTGACCGCATATTTCCCGACGGGAATCTTGTTGATGGCGAATGCGCCGCTGCCGTCTGAAAGTGTGCCTATGGAGGTGCCGACTAACTGTATCATGCAGTAGGGCAACACTTCACCGTTGGAGTCGTCGTAGGTGAAACCTTTCAGGATGGCATGCTGTGCGTTGAGCGCCGGGATGATTATGCAGAGTGCGGAGAGGAATAAAAATATCCTTTTCATTTATCTGGTTCGTTTCGTTTGGATTATAAGGCTGCAAACATACAACAATTATGATATGAATTGACGTTCCCTTAAAGTGCCTGCCAGCCGATGTCTCTGCGGCAGAAAAGTTCCGGACTGTCAATGGTGTCTATGCCGGCGTATGCGTCGGCGCGGGCCTCCTGGATGTTTTTGCCACGACCCACGACAAACAATACGCGTCCGCCGTCCGACAGCCATTGGCCTTCCCGACAGGCTGTGCCCATGTGGAAAACACGCTGCTTGACGTGCTCCAGATTGTTGATGGGCAGCCCTTTGCTGTATTTGCCAGGATATCCTTCCGCGGCCAGCACAACTCCTAAGAATACGTCATCATAAAACTCTGGAACAGATTCTTCGTGGGCTAGCAAATCCACGATGTGCTGGATGAGGTCGCTCTTCATCTTAGGCAAGACTACTTCTGTCTCGGGGTCGCCGAAGCGGGCGTTGAACTCGATGACTTTTGGCCCGTTTCCGGTGAGGATCAGTCCACCGTAAAGCACGCCGCAGAATGGGCATCCCTCGGCAACCATAGCTTTGGCGGCGGCTTTCATGATATGCTCCACGGCCCAATCGACTTGTTCTTTGGGAATTACGGGCACGGGGGCGTATGCGCCCATGCCTCCGGTGTTGGGACCCTTGTCGCCGTCGTAAGCCCGTTTGTGGTCTTGGGCTATCGTCAGCGGCAACACTTGCTCGCCGTTGACCAGCGCCAGCAGCGAAAATTCGGGGCCTTGCAGGTATTCTTCCATGATGACCTTTCCTTGCCCGAAGCGGTTGTCTTGCAGCATGTCTTTGAGTGCGGCGTCGGCCTCTTCGACGGTCATGGCAACTACGACGCCCTTGCCGGCGGCGAGCCCGTCGTATTTGACCACTACCGGGGCCCCTGTGCGGGTGAGGTACTCCTTGGCTTTGCCGTAGTCGTCAAAAGTTTGGTGAGCGGCCGTCGGGATGCTGTACTTGTTCATCAGTTCTTTGGCAAACTGTTTGCTACCCTCGATGCGGGCGGCGTTGCGCGTGGGGGCGAAGATCGGCAGATGCGCCTCTTGAAAACGGTCGGCAATGCCTTTCGTGAGCACCGCTTCCGGACCTACAATGGTCAGGTCGATGTGCTCGTTGAGGGCAAAGTTGAGCAAACCGTCGATGTCGTTTTCGTCTATAGGTACTCTTTTGACTGGGATGTCCGTTTCGGCGGACAGGGTCTCCATGCCGTCGTTGCCGGGGGCTATGAATATCTGTGTCGCAAGCGGCGACTGTGTTGCTTTCCAGGCTATGGCGTGTTCGCGGCCGCCACGTCCGACAATAAGAATTTTCATTGTTCTTTCTTCGTTATTAAATATCCGTTGTATCGGTTCATGACCTCGTTGGTGTAGTTTATGGTATGCCTGCCGGGATAATAGCCGCATTTGACCACGGGGTCGCTGTAGTATTCTTTGTGTGATTTGAGGGTGAGGTATTCCGCCACCTCTTCCCATTTCAAGGCATTGCCGCCGTATTTGCGGCAAAGAGCTTGCGCGTCCAGGATGTGCCCGGGACCGGCATTGTAGGAGGCTGCCACAAAATGGTAGATGTCGGCGGTGTCGGTCTTGTTGGCAAAAATGTTGTACAGATGGGAGATGTAGCGCGCGCCCGCCCACAACTGCTCTTCCACGGACGAACTGTCGGTGATGCCATAACGCTCACAGGTGGCCGGCATCATCTGCATTATGCCGAAACTGCCGCCCATGCCTAAAACGTCAGAAGAGAAATGCGACTCCTGATAAATGATGGAAGACATGAAACGCCAGTCGATGTGATAACGGGAACAGGCCGCTTTCATACATTTGTCATACGAGGAGATGTTCTCCCTTCGGCTGCCGAACGACCGCTTGATGACGTAAGAATGGGCGGAAAGGTATTTTTCACAGAGCTTCTGGTATTGCTTGGTCTGCTTGAATTGGACCAACCATTGGTTTATTTCGTCGTTCAATTCCGGATGGAACGGATTGAGCCCCCAGGTTCTGGGGAAGTTGTCGCCGATGCGGGGGCCGATGTGCAGCCCGGTGTAGAATGGCAACATCGTGATGGCTACGTTGTAGTTGCACACGACATAATCCACCAAGGTGTCTTCTAACATGGCAAAAAGATCTTCAACCGTGAGGTCTTTGTCGTGAGCCAACGTCCATTTTCCGGAAGAACCTAAGATGGAGAAATCAATTTTGCGGGCATATTTGGCTGGGGCGTGTACGACATGCACGCTGTTGCTGTCAATGGCCATTTTCTTGCGCATGATCAGCACGGGATAGGTGTATGAATGTGGTTCGGACTCAGCAAGATAGAGCGGCACATAAAGTTCTTTGTTGAAGTCAAAACCTACAATGTCGTAGTCGTTTGAAAAGGACTTGAGCAAGGCCTGGTCGGGGTCCACCTCGATGGAGATGGCTACGGGACGGTGCAGGTCTTTGCCCAGTTGCCGTATCAAGTCGTACTGGAATCCAATGACCGAGCCTTGATAGACAAAATAATCGGCGGCATGATAGTAGATGAGCGCTTTGATGGTGTCTCCGTGTCCCGGCACCGTGGCCTCTTTCCGTTCTATTTTCTCAATAATCGAAATCGGGGTTATCCGCTTGTGCAAAAGCAGAAAAACGACCAATACAGCTACTGCGGCGGCAAGGAATATGTAACTAACGTGTTTTCTTTTCAAAACTCTGTTTTTGGCATTGTTCCGTCTGGGGGCGGCAAAGACGGCCAGCGAGCAGGGCAATGCGCAGCGTTGGATATTACTGGAAATCCCGTCTGGAAAGATAGACCGTCTTCTTGGAAGGGTTGCTGTAGCCTTTCTTCTCGTTGACGTAGTTGTCTTCCGTTATGCTGACCTCTACGGTGTCGCAGTATATGCCCACCGGGGCATCGTTCTCCTTAATGGTGTCTGAAATCAGCACAACGCGCAGCAAAACAGGATTTTGGATTGCCGAGAATGAGAAGACACCCGACTGGTTTGTCAAGCCGTTGATGCGGGCCAAGGTAGTGTCGCAATAATATTGGGAGCCGCGTGCCGTGTCATAGTACTGATATTTGCTCGAGTCAACATAGACATGGATGCCGGCGGCCGCCGTGGAGTCTTCCGGATAAAGACAGGTTATTTCAAAGGCCAGAGGGTAGTCGCGGTGCGCACATTGTATGAAACAGAAGAAACCTACCATGCAAAAAAGGATAGGGATAAGGAAACGCAGCTTTTTCATATTCGTTCATTCTAAAAAATCGGTTGCAAAGATACACATATTTTGATATGAAGCAACTTGAATATAAAAACGGGCATTGTTTTTCGGAACGCCGCACGAAAAACAATGCAGTCCCTGTTTTTAATCGTTGGGCGTGTTATAGGTCAGAAATGCTACTCTCCGTTGTCGGGTTTTCCGCCGTTCACGAAGCGCATGGTCTCTTTTTTCCCGGAGAAGAGCGTCAAGGTGTTCCCGGACAACGTGTAGGAGTTGATTTCTTTCTTCAAGGCTTTCATCATGGCATCTTCCGTGTTCATCTGGCCGCAAAGCATCTTGGTGGCGCCGCTGTAGGAGAGTTCTATTTTCTGCTTTTTCTGTTGATAATTGCCAAAAAAGGCGTTGCAGCTGAAGTTGCCGTAGTAGCTTCCGTCTTGTTCAAATACGATGTAGGGCTTCTTTTCACAAGCCGCCGTGTCGATGTCTCTCCCGTCGATGGCGACAAGATTCCATTGGATGTTGCAGAGGTCTGCGGCAGAGGCGGCCTCTTTTGTGGAGCGGCACCCTGAAAGGCATGCCGCCATAATGCAGACGATGACAAGTGTTTTTTTCATTGTGCCTCGTTGTTGTTTGGGTTGTACTGTTGGTTGATGCGGTCGATGAACGAAAGGATGGTTTCCCGCCCTTTTCCCGTGGCGGCCGAAGATGCTATGATGTAGGGGAGTTCTTCCCACGTCTCCATCAGCCGGTTTTTGTACCGTTGGATGTTCCCTTGTGCTCTTCCGGCCGAGAGTTTGTCGGTTTTGGTGAAAATCAGGGCGAAAGGTATGCCGTTTTCGCCTAAGTTGTCGATAAATTCAAGGTCGATGTTTTGAGGGTCCAAACGCGAGTCTATCAGGACGAAGACAATCTGCAGGTTCTCGCGCAAGCGAAGGTAGTCGCTGATCATCTTCTGCCATTTCTCACGCATGGCTTTGGAAATGGAGGCATATCCGTAGCCCGGAAGGTCCACGAGATACCACTCCTTGTTGATGAGAAAGTGGTTGATGGTCTGCGTTTTCCCGGGTTTGGAGGATGTTTTGGCAAGTTTCCCGTTCTGTACCAGCATGTTGATGAGCGAGGACTTGCCCACGTTTGAACGTCCGATGAACGCATACTCGGGCAGCGTCGCCGACGGGCATTTTTTCCAGTCGGTGGTGCTCTGTACAAAAACCGCACTTTTTACGGTCATGGTGTTGTCTCGGTTGTTATCTTCGGGCGAGCCAGTCATTGGGGTTCAAATAATTGTTGTTTTTCCAGATTTCAAAATGAAGTTCGTAAGTGTCTGACGAGCTGTTGCGCGCCACTTTCCCGATGGTTTGCCGGGTGGAGACTTTCTGTCCTTTTTTGACGGTTACAGAGGCAAGATTCTGATACACGGAGATGTATTCCCCGTGGCGTATCATCACTACTTTGGTGCCCATGATGTCCATGATGCCCGTGACCTCGCCTTCGAAGACTGCTCGCACGTCCGTGCCGGACTCGGCCAATATGTCGATGCCCCGGTTTTCTACCATAACCGAGGGCACGTCAGGATGTGGATAGTTGCCGAAGTCGCTGACTTTAGCTCCTTTTACGACAGGCCACGGCAGCTTTCCTTTGTTGCTGACAAAGGAACTGTTCAGCGCTTTTTCGTCCGGTGTCAACACCAACGCCGTGGATGCCCGCGATGCCGAACTGCTCCCGGAACTCTTGCTTGACGAGGTGGAACCTTTCTTTGCCGATGAACTTTTCGTGTTTTTGGCATTGGCCTTGCTTATCTCCGCTTCAATGGCTCTCTTGATGGCTGCGTCCAACTCTTTTCTCTTTTTCTGCTTTGCCTTGAGCTGGGAAGTCAGTTGCTGCGACTGCTTTTTCAATTGCGCCGCATTCTGCGCCTTTTTGCGCCGGTCAACCTCCAATTGCTTCACTTCGTTCTCTTTGCCCGACAATAACCGCAACTTTTCCTCTTTCAAGGCGATGATCTCGTTGTTTTTCTGCTTCAGTTCATCTTGGGTCTGATAAATCTTGTCGGCCTGCTGACGAACATTGTGCGAGAATACGGTGTAAAACCGTATCCGCCTGAACATCTGGGCAAAATCTTCGGAGGCCAGGATGAAAGTGACTTTGTCCATCAACCTCCTGTTGCGGTAGGCCATGTAAACGACTTGGGCATAGTCGGCTTTCATATATTCCAATTTCTTCTGAAGACTTTGGATGAGCTCTTGATTCAAGGCCTGCTGCTCTTCCATTTGCAAGATCTCCTGATTCAGGGCGGCAATCAGCTTCTCCCGGTTGTCAATCTGCTTCCTTAACACCGCGATCTGCTGCAAAGATGCTTTCTGGTTCTTTTCTGTTTTCTTCAGCAACTTCTGCGTCTGGGCAATCTCGTTCTCTATCTTCTGCTTGTCTTTCTTCAACTGACTGCTGTTCTTGCTTTGGGCAAAAACGGCAGAATTGCCGGAAACGACAGCAAACAAGAGAATTATAAAGATTTGTCTGATATAGATTGCAAGACTGTGTTGCATCGCTGAAAATTTAAACCTACAAAAGTACAAGTATGCGCTATGATAATTTATCTGGAGTGTTTTTTTTATAAACAAACTGAGGTTGAAAATAAGAGCCTATATCAAGGCTTTCCTCAGGTTGGTACGATAGGTTAGTTTATGGGTTCGTTGTTCAGAAACTGCGTGATGGTCTGCTCGTCAAGCCGCCGGATGTCCAGAATGTCGACGATGTTGCCGTCTTGCAGCATTAGGAATGTGGGGAACTCGCCACCTACAAGTTGTACGGCCATGACCGGGTTGACGGGTTGGTATCGGAACTTGTCTGCGCCAGTTTCCGCCTTGTAGGTTTGTATGGCCTCCTCGTCACCCCAAATGAAGAAGGTGACTTTGCCAGTGTTCAGATGGTGTTTCTCGACGATGGAGTTCAGTTTTGCGCCTCCGGTTTTGCAATATTTGCAGCCGGCGGCCAGGTATCCGACAAGGTGTCTGCCGTTGTCTATCTGAAGTGTGCGGATGGTAGAATCCTGCATGAAGGTCTCAAATGCTTCCTTATTGATGTTGTCTTTTCCCCCCGAGAAGAGTTTATAGACAGCATTGGTGGGGAAGAGTGCGAATGGCACCAGGATGGAGACGGCAAGGATGGCGATGCCGACCAGCCGTTTTCTTTTGAAGACGAGTTCTTTCTCGTTCCGCACCAGCAGCAACAACAGTATGGTTATGAGGTTTTTGACGATGGATACCGATGGACGCATCTGCACAAGGTCGCCCATGCAATGGCAGTTGGCGTCACTCCGGAAGAGGGCCGCATAGACAAGCAGGAGCGTGAACCCGGTCATCATGGCCATGGTGAGCCACCAAGCCGGCTTGTAGAAGATGCGGGTCGCGAGCAGGAGTCCGAGCACGAGTTCGGCTGCAATTACCAGTCGGGCAACCACCGCGCAGAGGGTGTACCCGAAAAGGTTGAAGCTGTAGATGTAGATTTCAAAGTTGTCGAGGGAGAGCAATTTCAGCACCGCGGTGGCAACGAAGAAGGCTCCGAGCAATAGGCGCACGATGATTTTCAGTATGCGGATGGTCTTGTCTTTGTTAAGCGTCAGTGTCATAGTAGTGTTTGCTGTTAAGGATTAGCAGATGCCTTTGGGGATGGCATCAATGAGTTTCTGTGTGTAGTCGCACTCGGGGTGGCTACAGAGCGCGTCGGCCTCGTTGAGCTCTACGATGCGCCCGTTTTGCATGACGGCGATCCGGTCGGCCATGAATCGCACGACGGAAAGGTCGTGGGAAATGAAGATGTAGGTCAGCCGGAGTTCCTCTTTCAGCTCGTTGAGCAGGTTGAGCACTTGTGCCTGCACGGACACGTCGAGGGCAGACACGGACTCGTCGCAGACGATGAAACGCGGATTTACCGCCAAAGCGCGGGCAATGGAGATGCGCTGCCGCTGGCCGCCTGAAAATTCGTGGGGATAACGATAAAAATGAGCCTCGTCAAGATTGACGCGCCGAAGCAGCGCCACGGCTTTCTGTTTGCGCTCTTCGTCGTTGCTCCCGATTTGATGCACCCGCATGGGCTCCATTAAAGCATCGCCGATGGTAAGTCTTTGATTGAGCGAAGAGTAGGGGTCTTGCAGGATAATTTGCAGGTCTTTTCTTACACGCCTCATCTGTGCCATCTTAAGGTCGGTGAGATTGCGCCCCAAATAAGAGATGCTGCCGGAGGTGGGCTCGATGAGACGGAGCAAACAACGCCCCAAGGTGGTTTTCCCGCATCCCGACTCGCCGACAAGCCCGAGCGTCTCGCCTTCAAAGATGTCGAGGCTGATGTGCTGCAAGGCGTGTACATACTGCCTTTTTTCAAACAGTTTCTGTTTGCGGACGGGATAGGCCTTGCTGAGGTCGCGGATGGATATTAGCGGTGTTTGGGCATACAGGCGGCGGTGAAATGTGGCACGTTCTTCTGCCGAGATGGAGATGTTTTTGACCATTCCTTCCCCGTTTTGTTCCTTGCCCCTCAAGAAGTCATCCACGGTGGGCAGTCGCTTGGGGCGTTCAGTCAAGGAGGGGCGACAAGCAAGCAGTCCCTGCGTGTAGGGATGTTGCGGCCGGAGGAAGATCTCTTTGATGCTGTTCTTCTCCACGGTTTGTCCTTTGTACAAGACGAGCACTTGGTCGGCAATTTCTGCCACCACGCCAAGGTCGTGTGATATGAACAGCACACTTGTCCCGTGGCGTTTTTGCAGTTTCCGTATCAGTGCGAGGATGTTTTTCTGCACGGTCACGTCCAATGCGGTCGTGGGTTCGTCGGCAATGAGCAGGTCGGGATGGCAACTCATGGCCATGGCAATCATGACGCGTTGTTTCTGGCCGCCGGACAGTTCGTGGGGATAGGAGTTGAAAATCTGTTCGGGGCGGGGAAGCATTACCTCCTCAAAGAGTTCCAGCACCCGTTTCCGAGCGTCGTCGCCCGAAATGGACGTGTGGAGCAGGATCTGTTCAGTGATCTGCTTCCCGCATTTGATTACGGGATTGAGCGAGGTCATCGGCTCCTGGAAAATCATCGCTATCCGATTGCCGCGGAGGTGTTGCATCTCCTTTTCCGGGCAGTGGGTCAGTTCTATAGCCTTGTCTTGGGCGTTGAAGAGAATGCTGCCTTGCGGATAGCGGGCGATGCGTGGGTTGAGCAACTGCATGACAGACAAGGCGGTTACGGATTTCCCGGATCCGGATTCTCCCACGATGCCAAGCGTTTCCCCCTTTTTAAGCGAAAGGTTCAGGTGCTGCAGCACGGGTTTCCATTCGCCCTGCTGCCTGAACTCCAGTGAAAGGTCTGATATTTCCAGAAGATTATCCATAGCGAGCGGCAAAGATACCTTTTTTTCATATCTTTGCGCCCTTGAAGTTGAAAACGATGCGCTATTTTATTCATCTGGCATACAATGGTTCACCATTTTTCGGATGGCAGGTGCAGCCCGACCGCATTTCTGTGCAGGAGACGCTGGAGCATGCGCTCTCTCTGATGCTGCATAGTCCGCACGTTCCTGTGGTGGGCTGCGGGCGCACGGATACCGGCGTCCACGCTTCGTGCTACTACGCCCATTTCGAGTCGGAACAGCGGTTTACACAAGAGCAGTGCGCCCGCCTGGTGTGCCGACTGAACGGCTTTTTGCCTAAGGATGTGGCGATCTTCGACCTTTTCCCGGTCAAGGGTGCGGCACACGCCCGCTTTGATGCCATCGACAGAACATACAATTATTATATAGCAACACGGAAAAACCCATTCACTTATCCTTGCCGTATGTTTTCGTTCCGCCAACTGGATGTGGAACAGATGAACAAGGCCGCGGCGCTGCTGCTGCAACATGAGGATTTTACCAGCTTCTCGAAAGTTCACACGCAGGTGAACAACTTTATCTGCCATGTCTCGGAGGCAGTTTGGCATGAAAATGACGGCGAATTGGTTTTCACTATTACGGCTAACCGCTTTCTGCGCAATATGGTGCGCGCCATAGTCGGCACGCTGTTGGATGTAGGACTGGGCAAAACAAGCGTGGCTGAGTTTGGAGATATTATGAGTCAGAAAGATAGATGCAAGGCGGGGACTTCGGTGCCGGCATGCGCACTTTTTTTGTCAAATGTACGTTACAACTGGGATGAAATCAGACTTTGAAAATAGACGGAAGTGCCTTTGGGGGTATCTGTGTGTGCTGGCGTTGACTATTGCCCTTACCGTGCCGTCGGCCGCTCTTTTTACAGGATGCCAGCGCCAAGGGTACGACGAATCGGCAAAACTGCAGTTTTCTGCCGACACGCTGTTGTTTGACACGGTGTTTACAACGGTGTCTTCGATTACACGGAGTTTTACGGTGTATAATCCGAGCACTGACCCTGTGTTGTTGGATGTTTACCTCGCCGGCGGCGAACAGTCATACTACAGCATTAACGTCGATGGCGTGGCGGGAACGGAGTTCCACGAGGTTGAAATCCCGGCTCGCGACAGCATTTTCGTGTTTGTGAAAGTGACAATCAATCCCTCAAACCAAAACAATCCCTATCTGGTTACAGACTCTGTGCTGTTTTGCAACAAACAGTGCCGCCAGTCAGTGCCGTTAGTCGCCTTCGGGCAGGATGCACACTTCATTGTTGCCGGGCCGTCCGGTTATGCTTTAGTTGCAGGAGCCCACGAACAGGTGAGGTGGACGAACGACAAACCATGGGTCATCTATGGACTGGCTGCGGTGGATACGCTGGGCACCCTGATTATAGACCCGGGCACGAAAATATATGGTCATCACGGAAGCAGATTGTGGATTTATGCCGGGGGAAACCTGCAAGTCAATGGCACACAAGACAATCCTGTGATCTTTTCGGGCGACCGGCTGGAGTCCTACTATCAATCGGATTATGCCCAGTGGGATGGCATCTACATCTGCGAGGGGAATAGGGACAACGTCATCGACTATGCCATCATCAAGAATGCGGCCATAGGGCTGCAGTTGACGATGCTGTTTGAGGCGGCACACAATAAGGTCAAGGTGAACAATACGGTCATTCAGAACTGCTCAAACATCGGCGTCCTTGCCCGCGGCATGGATTTGGAGATGACGAATTGCCAGGTCAGCAACACGGGAAGTTACAGTATGTTGCTGCAAGTGGGCGACTTTACCCTCAACCACGTCTCCATAGCCAACTACTATGCCCAGTCGGTGCGCAATGACCCGGCATTTCTTCTGACCAACTATTTTAGTGACAACAACAATACTTGGGTGGGCAACACCACGCTGACGTGCAATAATTCCATCATCTACGGTAATCTGTCAAAGACAGGAGAAGAAGTGAGCGATGAGGTGAAAGTTTATACGGACGATGCCGCAACTTTGTCCTATGATTTCAACAATTGTCTTGTCAAGAAGGCGGAGTCAGACAGCCATTTTCGTCAGTGTCTCTTCAATCAAGACCCGAAATTCATTTCAGCACGGGGGCAAGACTATAACATTGAGGACTCCTCGCCTGTCATAGATGCCGGCATGACTGGTTTGGGCATCGACGTTGACCTGTTGGGACGCCCGCGCAACGGCGTGCCCGACATTGGGGCTTACGAGTATTATCCGTCTGAAGAGAAAAGACACTAAGACGCAGCGTCGGCTTTTTGCGTGCTGCATCTAACGGTTCAGTTCGTTGAAGGCGATGTGGCTCAGGAGCATGATGGAGGTGCGCAGGGCATCTTCGTCAATCCTGAACGTGGCGGAGTGGGTGGTTTGCGTAATACCTTTAGTTTGGTTGGACACTCCGAGACGGTAAAAAACGCCGGGGCATTTCAGCAGGTAATAGGCGAAGTCTTCGGCGGTGTAGCGTAGTGGCAGGTTCTGCACATGGCCGGCTCCTAACAACGCGATGGCATCTTTCCGTGCCCGTTCCGTGACATCAGGGTCGTTGTTGACCACAGGGTAGCCTCGCCGGATGTCGAGGTCGAATACAGCATTGAACTTGCCGGAGACATTCTTTGCGGCCATCTTGAGCAAGGCGCAGACCTCTTCGCGCCACACCTCGTTGAAAGTGCGGAGCGTGCCGGCAATTTCGGCAGTGTCGGGGATGATGTTGGTGGACCCGTTGGCAACAAAGCGGCCGAATGACAGGACGGTAGGCACATCATTGGGTTGCTCCTCTTTCACGAGGCGGTTGATTTCTTCAATGAAGGCCGTTCCCGCGAGAATCGGGTTTATGGTTTCCGACGGCATGGCGGCATGCCCGCCTTTTCCATGTATGGTGAGGTGAATCTCGTCCGTTGAGGCCATGAAGACGCCGCTGCGGAAGCCCACGGTGCCGGCACTCATCCCCGGGGTGACATGCTGACCGATGATGACATCAACTTTCGGGTTCTCTAACACGTTGGCATCTATCATGAATTTGGCGCCTCCGTCATATTCCTCTTCAGAGGGCTGGAAAATGGCTTTCACGGTGCCGGAAAACTGCTCTTTGAGGTCTTTTAAGATCATCAAAGCCCCTAACAGAGAGGCAATGTGTACATCGTGACCGCAGGCGTGCATGACATTGGGTACCTCAGACGCGAATGGCAGTTCTGTCTTCTCTTGGATGGGCAAGGCATCCATGTCTGCCCGCAGCGCCACAACTTTGCCTTTGGCGTTCTTTCTCTCGCTTCCTTTAGTGCCGTGCAAAAGCGCCACGATTCCGAAGCCGGCGATATGGCTTTGATATTCAAGACCTAAGTCGTCAAGTGTCTGACAGATGAATGCGGCCGTATGCTCTTCCTTGCCCGACAATTCAGGGTGTCGGTGCAATTCATGGTAAAGTGCTACCGTTTTCTCAAAGTATTGATTAGCAAGTTCTTTTATTTTTTCCATAGTTGTTTTTGAATGGCTGCAAAAATACAAAAACACATAAAATAAAATGGCTTGAAATACGTTTCTTACATCGTGTTTTTAGTTGTTGACATAGGAAATACGCTGCAGAAGGCGGTGCTGTTTGATGCCTCAGGCAACGTGGCAGGCCGCGTGTGTGGTGAAAGCGTCGGCACGGCAGAGCTTGAGTCCCTTTGTCAGGGAAGCGACGTGTGTGCCGCCTTGATCTCTGCAGTCGGCAATGTTTCGGAGGCGATGGTCGGCTGGCTGTCTCGACGCACTCGGCTGTTAAGACTTTCGCCCGCCTTGAAACTGCCGGTCCGTCTCAAGTACGAGACGGTTGAGACGCTGGGCTCTGACCGCATGGCTTGTGCGGTCGCTGCCGCCACTATGTTCCCGAAAGAAAATGTGCTGGTCGTTCAGGCTGGGACCTGTTTGGTGACCGACTTTGTAAGCGCGGAGAACGAGTACTGCGGCGGCTCCATCTCTCCCGGGCTGCAGATGAGATTCAAGGCGTTGCATCAATATACCGCGGGACTTCCCTTGGTGTCCCCGCAACAAATAGAGGTCTATATGGGTACTTCTACCCGACAGTCGATGCTGTCAGGTGTCATAAATGGCATGTCCGCGGAAATAGATGCCTTTGTTGAACGCTACCGTCAGGATTATGGCGACCTGAGGGTCCTTCTCACAGGCGGTGATGCACCGTTTCTTGAAAGGTATTTAAAAAATCGTATATTTGCCGCCCCTAATCTGGTCGCTTTCGGCCTATACAATATTCTTAGATACAATGAAGCATAAAACATATAGATTGTTGGCAATCCCTGTTGTGCTGCTTTGCTGCATGTTACCGCTGCGGGCGCAGAACGAGATCAGCAATCCCTATTCGGGCTTCGGCATAGGTCTGATAAACAACCGCTCTAATGCCATCCTTGACGGTATGGGAGGAACTTCGTACGCAATGCAGAATCCGTACTATATAAACAGCCGAAATCCAGCATCTTACGCAGCATTCGATTCGCTTTCATTTACAGCCGATGTCGCTGCTTCTATAAGCGTGTCGGTCTTGTCGCAAGGTTCAAATGCCCAGCGTAATTCGTACGCCAAGCCTTGCTACCTTACCATCGGCTTGCCTTTGACGCGTCATTGGCGCACCAGCCTCGGCATCCAGCCATACAGCACTGTCGGCTACGACATTGAGAACACCGCTGAACACGAGGTCATCGGAAAGGTCAATTACAACTATTCTGCCGACGGAGGACTGAACCAACTTTACTGGGGACACGCGTTCAAAATTTGCAAAGGACTCTCATTGGGACTTAATGCGTCGTACTTGTTCGGCACAATCGACAATGTGCGCAACACCTCGTTCGACGGCAGCAACATGTACAACTCGTACATCAACGACAGCTACCGCATCAACGGCATCCACTTGACCGGCGGCATTCAGTATTTCTTGAACATAAAAGACCGGCATAAACTCGGCATCGGTCTCGTCTATGGCAATACGGCCTATATCTGGTCAAAGGAGAGCCTCCTGATCCATTATTATACAAGCACATACAGCTCTACAACCTCATACGACACGGTCTATTACAATGATAAGACCAAAGGCAATGTCCACATTCCGCAGTCTGTGGGGGCCGGATTGAGTTATTCTTATATGGACAAGGTCATCCTGGCCGCCGATGTGACCTGGCAAGATTGGAACAATTTCAAGTTTATGAGCAGGGGCGACTCGCTACGCAATGCCATTTCAGCCTCCGTCGGCGCTCAATACACGCCCGACCCTCTGTCTAACAAGTTCTTGAAAAAGATGGCGTTCCGTCTTGGATTCAGATACTCGACCGGAAATTTATTCTTGCACAATAAACCTATTGACGAAATGGGGGTCTCTTTGGGCATCGGTATCCCGTTGACAACGTTTAATACTCATTCATCCGTCAATGTGGCTTTTGAATATGGGAAATTGGGGACTTTGGCAAACCAACTCATCAAGCAGAATTATTTCAGGTTTACCTTGAATTTCACGCTTCAAGAGAAATGGTATCAACGAATGAAATTGGATTAAGGACAAAAAGTATAGAAAGTTTAAAATAATTAAGTCATAAACAAATGAAAAAGAATTTATTAGTCGTTATTTTACTGTTCTTCACGGGTAGCCTTTTCGCCCAGCACACCTGTTCGTTCAAGTACGGGGCAAATGAAGAGGACTCTTTGAAGTGTCTGGAACAGATAACAAACTTCAACATGTTCTACAAAGCAAAGAACTACAAAGACGCATACGAGGCTTGGAGACACATTGTCACGTATTGTCCGTGTGCGTGGGACGGCATCTACACCAATGCCCAGAACTTGTTCCAGCAACTTCTCAAAACTGAAACGGACTCTGCCAAGAGAGCAAACCTTATTGATACGCTCCTTTACTCATACGAAGCCCGTAACCAGTATTTCCCCGAGAAGTTCTCTAAAGGCTACTGCCTCGGCTTTAAGGCCTATAACAGTTTGATTTACAAGTCTAAAAATATGGACTTTGATCAAATTAAAGAATTGGAGAATTGGTTCATTCAATCTGTTGAGTTGGAGAAGGAGAAAACCCAACCCGCCATTTGGGATAAGTATTTCCAACTCTCTGAACAGATTACAAAGGCCACTAAAGACACCGCATACGTGATTGACGCATACGGCCGTGCCACAGACTACCTCGACATTTCTATCAATAACGCCATGGTGCAGCTTGAGAAACAGTCGTCTGTAATTGACAGTTTGAAAGACCTTTACACACAGGGCAAGATTGATACTACTTATTTGGTAGAACTTTGCAAAAAACCTGTCGCCGATACGACGCGTCAGAGCAGGTATATTGTGAACTACCGCCGCACGCTTGCCAAGATTGAGAAGGCTGTGACGCCATACGTTTCTTGCGAAGTGCTTGAAGTGCTCTATACGAAGAAGTTGGCCGAAAGCCGCGACGACAACTCCGCTATCAACAAGATGGTTATCACGATGTCTAAGGGTGGCTGTGTCACAAGTCCGGTTTTCAAGGAGGCTCTTGAGATTCTGCATCAAGCTAACCCGAACAGAAACTCTGCATACTGGATGGGCAACCTCTCTTTGAAGTCTTATGTGACCAACCATAGTGCCGAGGAAATCGAAAAGGCTATCAAGTATTTTGAGGAGGCTGTCACGTTGAGCGAAACGAATGAGCAGAAAGCGGACGCAAACTATATGCTGGCATTGGCATACCAGACGAAAGGCGCGCTCTCTGAGTCCAGAAATGCCGCTTACAACGCACTCAAGTTCCAACCTAAAATGGGCAAGGCTTATATCCTGATTGGCGACCTTTATGCTAATTCCGGTTCCAGATGCTCCGGCGATGACATTCCGTTGTCATACGCATGGGCTGCCGCCGACAAGTACGCCAAAGCCGCAAGTGTGGATCCGTCATGCGCTGAAAAGGCTAATGCACAGCGTTCCAGACTGAGATTCCCGAGCAAAGAGGATTTGTTCAAACGCGGCTTGAGCGCCGGCTCGTCCTATCATGTAGGTTGCTGGATTCAGGAAAATACGACGGTAAGATAAACACAGAACTGCTTTTTAATGCGTCTCCGCATAAAGTTGGCCGTTACTGCAAAAAACATCATTAAGGCATTTTGCCTTATGATGTTTTTTGTTTCGTGTAGTTCGAAGACACCCAACAACGAACTGCTACAGTACCACGGAAAGTTCCCCGATGAGTCGGCAGAGAATATGGTGCTGACTATCAGTGACTCTGGCGTGATTAGTTTTGTGGTGGAGGCCCCAGTGTTCAACAGTTATATTGGCGACTCGTCTTATACCGACTGCCCTGAGGGCATCAAAGTGCTCTCTTTTACGGAGTATGGAAAGGAACAGGCAAAACTTACGGCCAAGTATGCCTGCAACATCAACAATTATATGTACAAGGCGTCTGACAGTGTGGTGATTTGCGACTTGTTGGCAGGCGACACGCTGCTGACAGAAGAGATTATCTGGGACCAACGCAAACGGAGAATTTATTCTAATAAGTTGGTGACGCAACACAAGGCCGACGGGTCGGTGAACTATGGCGATGGCTTTGAGGCTGACGAGCGATTCTCAAAATACACAATTTGGCATCCGCATGGCGAATTGAACAACGCTGATTTCTAAAAGGCCTTTACGGTGCCAATCTTTCGCAGTGCCGCCGTGGTGCGTTCGGATTCGCTGCGCCGCACAGAAAATCTTATGGTACATTTCAGGTTGCTCTCTTGCGACAGTATGGTGATGAAAGGCTCTTTCATCCACTGCATGACGGCATTCATCTGAAGGTAGTCGAATGTGACTTCGTAGGTTAGGGTTATGGCCTTCTCAATGATGATGGCAGCATCCAATGCATCGCGTGCGGCGACCTTGTAGGCATTTTGCAACCCGCTGACACCTAATTTGATGCCGCCAAAATAGCGTACTACAATAACTAAAGTGTCCGTCAGGTCTTTTGACAACAGTTGCCCGTGAATGGGACGGCCGGCAGTTCCGGAGGGTTCGCCGTTGTCGTTCATACGGTACGCATCCTTGTTGGGCCCCAAAATGTAAGCGTAGCAGCAGTGACGTGCATCGTTGTGCTTTTTCTGTATTTCTGTCAACCGTTCCTTTACCTGCTCTTCTGTCCGCACGGGAAAAGCATAAGCCAGAAACTTGCTTCTTTTCTCGCTGTAACTGCCTTTTGCCGGTTCCGCAATCGTCTTATAGGTGTCGTCGAACATATAGGATTTTGTTGTCGTCGATGTTTTCAACATGGCTCGGCGCAATGGGTATTGACGGGGCGGGAAGTCCTTTGCCCCAGACTTGGCCGCCAACCAGTATGCGCGCTTCGTCCCAATATCCGCTTTCAAGAAAACGGTCCAGCGTTTTGCGCCCACCCTCTACGATTACGGACTGTATGCGCTGTTCGTACATCATGGACAGTCCGTCTTCAATGTTCATCGGGAACGGCATTGCAGAACTGTTGCCGTGGCTGCACGCTTCCGTGCCGCGCTGCATGACGAAGGGTTTGGGGTTCTTGCCCGGATAGTATCGGGTGGTAAGTTGCGGGCTGTCGTTCATCATCGTGTTGTAGCCCACTAAAATGGCATCTTCCTCGCTGCGCCATTTGTGAACAATTACCCGGAGCGCAGGGTTGGTGATCCAATAGGGCTGAACGGGTTTGCCCGCAGGTCTTTCGATGTCCATAAAACCGTCGCGGGTTTGTGCCCATTTTAAGATGATATAGGGGCGGTGGTGGCAGTGATAGGTGAAAAAACGTCGGTTCAATTCGCGGCAATCTGCTTCGCATACACCTTGAACCACCTCTATGCCAGCCTCTTTCAGTTTGCGGATGCCGTTGCCGTTCACTTTGTCGTGGCTGTCAATAGTGCCCACTACCACTTTCGGGATTCTGTGGCGGATGATGGCGTCTGCGCACGGCGGCGTTTTCCCGTAATGGGAGCAGGGCTCTAAACTCACATATAAGGTGGAACGCTGAAGCGACGAAAGGTCCTTTATGCTGTTTATGGCGTTGATTTCGGCATGGTTTTGCCCATACTGCTGATGATAACCCTCGCCAATGATGCGCCCGTCTGCCACTAAAACGGCACCAACCATCGGGTTCGGCTGAACTTTGCCCAAACCTAAGGATGCCAATTGCAGGCATCGCTGCATATAGATTTCATCCTCGCTCATAAGGGACTGCTTCACAGTTATTTCCGATTCTTAAGGAAATAGGAGAGGGGTTGCACTTGCCGCTGGAAATGGTAATATTGACATTGTACCAGGTTGGCCGTATTGCCGTTGAGCACGGCGTAAAACTTGTCGCGGTTATATGGGTCGTCGCTGTGGTCATCTTCTCGCCCGACAATGGCATCCAAATAGAAAGTCTCTGGGGTGAGTTTGCGGTACATGTCCAGTTTTGTCTCGTTCCCGTTTACGTCTGTCAAGGTGATGGTCTTGAAAAGATTGTTGTTCAAGATAGAGTCTTTTGCCGATTCAGACATGCTGGTGATGAAAGTCTCATAGTTCAGGTCGCGGTATTCTGACAACATGTCCAGCAGTTTGGTGGTGTCATAGTCCATAATCTGGTTGTGCGCCGCATCGTAAAGGTTGAAAAAGCGAGGCCCTGATTTCTCAATGGAAAAAGACTCGTCAGGCTGCTCGTAGTCTTGCACATGCAGCGTTTTTATACGGGT
Source organism: bacterium (assembly GCA_963643165.1). Classification (GTDB taxonomy): domain Bacteria; phylum Bacteroidota; class Bacteroidia; order Bacteroidales; family WCHB1-69; genus F23-D06. The sequence continues at coordinate 20,784 of CAVIJD010000001.1, forward strand.
GATTTTAGTGGAGAACAGGTCGCAGTTGTACCATTCGGTCTTATGAAATGAGTAGTAGGGTGTCAAGAAGCCCCTGTTCCCTGGAATGTGGACGATGCACGGCTCGTCGAAGCCGTCAAGGATAGCATAGTTGGCTACATTGTCCATCGTGGCAGGCCCCATGTAGTAGGTTTTGACCAATCGCTCTTTATTGAAAAATTTGATGCCGAAGAGTTTGAATTTCGGTGCAATTTGGTAAATCTCGACTTTAATGGCGTTTACAGACATCATTTTGTTGATGTTCGACTGGGCTGTTTTGGCTACGGTCTGCTGCAATGAGATGTTGCGGATTACGGACAAGAGTTCACCGACTTTTGCGGACATGGCTCTTACGGAATCCTGCACATACCAAGTGCCGTCACGTCGGTTGAGCAATACGTGTTCCCCATTCATGTCGGCAATGAAGATCTTGGTCACGTTAGCCGTGTCTTTCACGGCAAAAATGTCGGAACGCGGGGCATTTGAAGCGTTGCCGACAACGCCCGTCTTGAACAGAATAAGGATAACGCACAAAACCAGCAATATGCTGACCGTAATAATGTAAATGGTCTTCTTTTTCATCTTAAAAATTAAAGGTGGCAAACATACTAAATTTTCGTATGGATGACACGCCACTTTGAACTAAAATATGAACACTTTTTCCAATCCCGGATAACGGATGATGTCGGAGCAAAAAATGAGCGGTGGCAGCAGCGGGATGGTGTGACGATGGTTTTGTGAGAGGTCTATGTGAATGGCATTCAGATAGATAAACCATACAAGTTCGGTGCAATAGAACGCACTGCTGTCACCTGCATTGAAGTTGCTGTCGAAGAGTGGGTGACGATTGTAGATGGATAGTCCTTTGCGGTACAGTGCCAGGATGTCGCCTTCCGTCAACGAGTCAAGACGGAAGACAGCGCCATGTTCGGCGCGTTTTTTGCTGAAAAACAAGGAAACGGGCTCTAACTTGACGCTGTCTTTTTCGTGTCTGTTTTCGCGCTCGTTGGGTACGGCATGAAGCACACCCCATCCTTCCCCGAGAGGTACAATCATTCCCACGTGCGAATAGATGCACCCCGTGTCTGCTTTCGTGACGGAACGGCTTGCGATGCTCCTGCCCGTGCGAAATACAAGGTCGCCTGTCCTCAATGCCAATGTGTCAGGAACGGGACTGCCGGCCAATTCATGATTGTCGCTCCGGCAGCCACAGACGATTATTGTCGAAATGACGACAATGATAAGCAGAATTTGACGGCGGAATTGATGACCTTGACCTGTCTGCTGTTGGTTTCGGGCCTTTGTCAGTCTTTTATCTTCCATTTGCCGTCCTGCTTAACCAACCCTATGGTTTGGGACGATTCTTCAGGCTTCTCGTTGAAAATCGAGGAAAAGTTGTACTTGACTTCTACCTCGGCGGTTTGGCCGTCTTCAGCAATGTTCTCTGAAACTACTTCAAAATCTGAAACTTTCAGCCCCATTCCCTCTATTTTCTTTATCTGACTTTCGATTTCCTCGTCACTTTCGATTGTAGTGAACGACATTGCTTTTTCGTAGTCTCCTTTTTGAATTGCGCCGAAGTAGTTTTCAACAGTTTTGGACGGGTTAGCCGTGTTGCATGAGACGGCAAAGAGTGCCATAACGGCGATTCCGATGATGATGTAAAGTTTTTTCTTCATAATAGAATGGTTTTTTATTGAACATTAGGTTAAAGTTGCCTTCCGTCTGTCTTTCCGTGCCTTTCCTGCCCCTGGCAAAATCTGCACAGTAGCTGAAAGAAATCAGCACGGCAAAGATAAAGAAAAACATATAGTGATTCTCTTCTTTGTCATTTTTTTTCATTGAGTCCACGTCGAGTGACGTGACAAGACCTTGTGTGCAGGAGAAAGCTATCCCAGGTAAATGTCGAGGAAACCTTCTGGGGTTTTGACGTAAAGGATGCGGTTTTCGCGGTCAACTTTGTCGATGAACTGCCGGTTTGCCGGGATAAGCACCTCGCGTCCGGCGGCATCTACAGACATGAGCGGGTTGTTGCTTATTTCCAAAAAAGAGGTGCAGGTGCCCACGTCGCCATATTGAATGTCAATCACCTTGAAGCCGATGACTTCGTGGAAGTAGAAGCGGTCGTCGGGCAGTTTGGGGAGTTCACTGAGTGGCAAGTAGAGTTCCACACCCACGTAGTCGCGAGCCTCTTCCGGGGGGATATCCTTGAAATAGAGGATGAACTGGCCGTTCCCGCGGTAGGTCAGTTCAGAAATAGCGTAAGGTATCTTTTCTCCGTCCAGATCAAGGAACACATCTGAAAGGGAGAGATAGTTTTCGGGGTTGTCGGAATCAAAAAAGGCACATAGACCACCTTTCAGTCCGAAAGGTTTGGTCAATGTGCCTAAGTAGAAAAAGCCGTCGTCCATTATGCTTCAGCCGGAGCGGATTCTTCGGCTGCAGGAGTCTCTTCGGCCTCGGCAGCGGTTTCTGCAGCAGCTGCTGCGGCAGCCTCTTCTGCGGCCTTTGCAGCGGCAGCGGCGATCTCGGCGTTGCGGGCGGCGATTTTGGCTGACATGGCCTCTTTGACTTTCACTTCAGCCTCGAGGCGCGCTTTCATGACCTTGCGGGCTTTGTCGGCCTCTTCGCGCACAACGTTGTTCAGCTTGCTGTCCTTTTCCTGCTTCCAAGCCTCGAATTTCTGCTTGGCCTGTTCCTCGGAGAAAGCTCCCTTTGCGACGCCGCCTTTAAGATGCTTCATCATATAGACGCCTTCGCGTTTGAGAATCGAACGGGCTGTGTCTGAAGGCGTTGCACCTACTTCCACCCAATACAATGCTCTCTCGAAATTGATGCTGAGGGTTGCGGGATTGGTCAGTGGATTGTAAGTTCCAAGATCTTCGATAAAACGTCCGTCACGTGGTGCACGACCATCCGCAATTACAAGATGGTAAAAAGGTTGGTTCTTTTTACCGCGTCTCTGTAATCTGATTCTTGTTGCCATAAACTTATTTTTTTGATTGATTATTTAAAGGCGGCAAAAATACAAAAAAATTTCAATTGGCAATTTTATTATTTTTGCACCCTCAACCTTATATGAATAGCGTGCATAGAATATTAAAAATCAGGATTTTGCTGCTTAAGACTGCCCTCGCCGCCGTGCTGCTCTCTCCACTGTCTGGAATGTCGCAGTTCTATAACGGTTCTAATGTCAGCTTCGGGAAAAACCGCGTGCAACACCAGGTTTTCAACTGGCAGTTTATGCGCGCCGACCAGTATGATGTCTATTTCTATCCTACCGGAAAGGCCCTTGCCCAATATGTCTATTGCACTATCCCTCAATATATTGCTGAAATTGAGGGTATGCTCCGCTATTCTTCCAGAAACAAAATCCAAATCATTGTCTATAATACGCAGGCGGACTTCAGAGAGTCTAACTTTGCCTACGACAATGACGATTTCTATAATCAAGGCGGCATCACTAATGTCTATGGTAGCAAAATGTATGTCTATTTCGATGGCAACAGGGCGCATTTCGACCGTATGATACGGAGCGGCATTATGAACATTTACGTTCATTGGCTCATACAAGGCACCTCTGTCGGCGCGAATATGTCTTACGATTACCTGATGAATGTGCCTAACTGGTTTTTCAACGGCTTGGCCTCTTTCTATGGAGAAGCATGGAACAGCGAGGTGGATGCACATGTGAAGGATGGCATTTTCACGAAACAGTACAAGGATTTTGGCGAACTGTCATCACGCGATGCCACCTACGCTGGCCACTCGTTCTGGAAATACCTGACAGACACCTATGGGAATGACATTGTTGCACGCTCTCTTTATGCTATCAAGGCGACCAAGAATGTCGCCAGAGGCTTTTCGTATGCCACAGGCGTGCCGTACAAGACACTGATGGAGAATTGGTTGAAGTATTTCAGCGTGATGTATTACCCGGACCTGAGCAGGGAGATGCCCTCAGGAAAGGGGCTGGTGAGAAAACCAAAGCCCAAGCGTCTTTACGACCATGTCGTCTTTTCGGCCGACAGCGGGATGTATGCGTTCGTGACGAATGAGTACGGACAAGTACGGGTCTGGCTTCAGCGGGCTGACCGCAGCCGCCCCGAGTGCATCCTCCGCAAATACAGCAAAACGGAAGAGAATCCCGACTTGTCGTATCCTTTGTTGGCCTGGCATCCGCAAGATTCCATTCTCGGGATGACTTTCGAGTCGCAAGGACATTGCTATTACCGCGCTTATGACCTCCGCACCCGCAAATGGCAGAAACGCTTTCTGGTTGACGTGGAGAAGATTACGGCGTGGTGCTATGCCGACGACGGCAAGACGATGCTTTTCTCCGGCTTCAAGAATGGACAGTCTGACATATTTATATATAGTTTCCTCGCCCGCTCTTTCCAAAATCTGACTAATGATTTTTATGATGACTATGCCCCAATATTCTTGAAAGGCAACGACCAGATTGTCTTCTCGTCCAACCGCCCCCGCGACTCCGTAGGGCTGGCTGATGCTTACAATGAGGCAGAGCCTTTGCCGGCCTACGACCTGTTTCTGTTCCAATACGGCAGAAAAGACCCCGCATTGCTCCGCGTTACGGAGTCTTTTTCGGCAAACGAATACGATGCCCTGAGAATTGACGACCGGCGTATTCTTTTCTTGGGCGACAATGACGGTATCGTCAATCAGTATGCCGCCGAATTTGACAGTGTGGTCAGCCGTGTCGATACGGCTATCCATTATGCTTTTTATGCTGATGTTCACCCAATTACAGATGCCGGCCTCAATACGTTGTGCCACAACTATGATGCGGAAAACCAAACCACAGCCCGTATTATGCTCAAAAATGGAGTCAGGGGCATTTATATGCAGCCGCTCGATTTGTCGGAGAAAACAGTGGCGGCCCCGTCGCCATTCTATCGCGGTATTTTGGCCGACCGAAAAACACCGCCCGCGGATACGTTGCAGACCGACTCCGTAGCGGCAAAGCCGAAATGCGAACCGCCCGTTGCCAGTGGTTACCGGGTGCAGTACTCTATCAATAAGGTGATTACGCAGGCAGATTTCAGTTTTCTCAACACTTCCTACCAACAATTTGAGGGTGGAACGTCCCCGATTTACTTGAATACGGGGTTTAATGCGCTCTTTATGCTGGGGATAAATGATCTTTTTGAGGATTATAGGATTACAGGCGGATTCAGAGTGGGCGTGGATAACAATTATGAGTTCATGTTGAGTTATGAAAATCTGTCGCGACGGCTCGACAGGCAGATTGTGGCTTACCGGCAGGCACTCACGTCAGATGTTGGCAACTATCTGTATAAGCAACAGTCAAACAGTCTGTTCTATATCCTCAAATTCCCGTTCGACAAGGTCAACAGCTTGCGTTTCACGATTAAGGGACGTTACGAGACGAATGTGGTGTCGGCATTGAGCGACAACACGTTGAAAATGCCGGACACGCGTCATTTGTGGGCTGGGGTCAAACTCGAGTACATTTTCGATTCTTCCAAGGAGTTGTGCGTCAACTTGTGGCGGGGAACGAAGCTGAAGCTTTTTGCCGAGTACGAGCAGCGGGCCGAGAAAGATACACGCAGCCTGTTTGTTGTCGGGGTCGATGCCCGACGTTCATTCAAGATTTACCGGAACATGACCTTTGCCGTGCGTCTTGCCGGCTCAACAAATTTGGGCTCTGCACGGTTGGTGTACTATATGGGGGGCGTTGACAATTGGATAAATGCCAAATTTGACAGCGATATTACCGTTGACGAGTCAAAAGGTTACGCATACCAGACTTTGGCAACCAATATGCGCGGGTTTAAGCAGAATATCCGGAATGGCACCTCCTTTGCGCTGTTGAGTGCCGAGTTGCGCGTTCCTTTTGTGCAACTCATTGCTGGCCACCAGGTCTCTTCGGACTTCTTGAACTCGCTGCAACTTAATCTGTTCGGAGATGTCGGGACTGCATGGACGGGCTTGACTCCCTATTCCGACGACAATAGTCTATATACCCGGCAAATTGACCGCGGCCCAGTGTCTGTCGTGGTCAAACGACAAGTTGACCCTATCATCGGAGGTTTTGGGACCGGACTCCGTTTTTCGTTGTTCGGCTATTTTCTGCGCCTCGATTATGCCTGGGGCGTTGAAGATTTGAAGATTGCAGACCCTAAAGGGATGTTTTTGTTCTCAATTGGCACCGATTTCTGAAAAGGGCTTCGTGGCTCTGTCAAAAATGCCGTTCATGTAGGCAATGACCATCCCGTAGTTGGACACGGGTATTCCAAGGTCAACGGCAGGTTTAAGTCTTACTTTCAGTTGCCGTTGTGTGAGCATGCAACCGCCGCATTGTATCACCATTGCATATTTGGAGATGTCGGGGAGGGTGTTGAGCCCTGACACAAAGTCGAAATGCAACTCTTTGCCCGTATGTTGCTCAATCCATCGGGGAAGCTTGTGCCGACCGATGTCCTCACAGGAGGTTTGGTGCGTGCATGACTCAAGCATCAAGATGTGATCGCCGTCTTTCAGCTTGTCGAGATGAGGTGTGCCGGCGAGATAATGCTGAAAGTCGCCCTTGTAGTGGGCGAGCACGATGCTGAACCCGGTGAGTGGAATGGACTCCGGAATGTCTTTGGACACGCGCCCGAACATCTGGCTGTCGGTGACGGCTAACTTCGGAGCAGGGTTGGAGGCAAGGTAGTCCCGAACTTTGTCCTCTTTCAGCACTATGGCTATGGCATTGTGGTCCAAAATGTCGCGGATAAGCTGCACTTGCGGCAGAATCAGTCGCCCCTCCGGTGCTTCGGTGTCAATAGGGGTGACGAGCAGCACGGTGTCACCCTCCCCGACAAGACCGCCCAACAGCGAGTGTGCCACGTAGGCGGAGGGAGGCATCACTCTCACTAACTCGTTGAGCATTTCAGCGATTCCCGTGTGAGTCTGTGTACTGACATTCCATATTTTGTGTCCGTCAATTTCCTTTATGGCAGGAACTTGTAGGTCCGACTTGTTGTTGACCAGCAGATAGGGGATTTCGTATTCGTGTAGTTTGGAGACCAAAGTCTCTTCGGGGGTGCCGTATTCGCCCTGCGAGATTACTACAATGGCAAAGTCGATGATTTTGAGGACTTCCAACGTTTTTTGCACGCGTTTTTGTCCGATGTTACCCTCGTCGTCGATGCCTGCCGTGTCGATGAGCACTGCCGGGCCGATGCCGAATATCTCGATGGACTTCTTCACGGGGTCGGTTGTGGTGCCGGCAAGACTATCTACAATGGCAATGTCCTGTCCGGTGATGGCATTGATCAGCGAACTTTTGCCGTTGTTTCGTCGTCCGAAGATGCCGATATGTGGTTTGTTCTCGTTTCCTTTCATGATGGTAGCAGATGTGATGGGTCAGGGCACTATTTCCCCAAAAAGGTCATACTCGGCAGCATCGCAGATGCGGACATTGTAAAATTCTCCGATGCGAAGCGGTTGATTTTTGGCGATCAGCACCCCGTTGTCCACGTCGGGAGAGTCAAATTCCGTGCGCCCGACATAATGGCTTTCGGTTTCCCGGTCGATGATGGTCTCGAAGGTTTGTCCGACTTTCTGTCGGTTCAGTTCCAACGAAATATGTTCTTGCAGCGTCATCAGTTCGTCAAGGCGTTTTCGTTTCTCGTTCCTCTTTATGGGGTCGCCCAGCGGAAATGCCGGTGTGCCTTCTTCCTGAGAATAAGAGAAAACGCCTAAGCGGTCAAAGCGCACCGCTTTCACAAAGTCAACCAGCTCTTTGTGTTGTGCCCGCGTCTCGGTAGGATAGCCGGAGATGAGGGTGGTGCGCAGGGCAATGCCGGGAATTGCTTCGCGGATGCGTGCAATCAAGTCGTAAATGTATTGCGAACTGCCGCCGCGCCGCATGCTTTTCAGGATCTCATCGCTGATGTGCTGAATCGGGATGTCCATATAGCGGCAAAATTGAGGATAAGCCCTCATGACGTCCAGGATTTCCATTGGGAAGTTGAGCGGGTAGGCATAGTGCAGGCGGATCCAGCGGATGCCTTTCACTTGTGCCAGTGCTTCCATCAAGCGGGCCAGCTCGCGCTTGCCGGTCAAGTCCATGCCGTAATAGGTCAGGTCTTGGGCTATGAGCATCACCTCTTTGACGCCTTGGTCGGCCAGTCGCTGCGTCTCTTCGGTCAGCAGTGATATGGGCTTCGACACCTGGCGGTCTCGGATGAGCGGAATGGCACAGTAAGAGCATTGGTGGTCGCACCCCTCCGACACTTTCAGGTAGGCATAGTGATGGGGCGTTGACAACAGCCGGTCTGAAGTGCCGAGCAACTGAAAGGAGGGCTCTTGCACCATTTGGCTCAGTTCTGCAAAAGTGTAGAACCCGTCCACTTCTGGCAATGCCTCTTTGAGCTCGTCTTTGCAACGCTGAACCAAACATCCCATAACGTAAAGTTTGCCCGAGTGCCGCTTTTTCTTCTTCGCTATCTCCTCAAGAATTGTGTTGACGGACTCTTCGCGGGCATCGTTGATGAAACTGCAGGTGTTTACAATGACGAGGTCTGCCTTGACCTCGCTTTCAAACAGGACGGTATGTCCCTGCCGTTGCAGTTGCGCTCCTATCACCTCGGAGTCCACAATGTTCTTGGAACACCCGAGCGTAATGATGTTGATGGTCATGTTCTGACGTTAGTTTGTCTTGTGTTTGTAAACGACGTCGGCAAGGTCGGCGTTGGCTTTGATGATCTTTTGTTTCAGACCGGCCTTGTGTTGCAGCACTTTCTCGCGCATGGCCGGGTCGCCGGCGGCGAGAATTTGCATGGCTAAGATGGCGGCATTCTGTGCGCCGTTGATGGCCACGGTGGCCACAGGGATGCCCGGAGGCATCTGGATCATGGCAAGAACGGCGTCCATGCCGTCCAATGAGGACTTGATGGGCACCCCGATGACAGGCAGCGGCGTGGAGGCCGCAATCACACCGGGCAGATGGGCCGCCATGCCGGCACCGGCAATGATGACTTCGATGCCGCGAAGGTGGGCATTCTTGGCGTACTCGGCAACCTCATCGGGCGTGCGGTGCGCAGACAAAGCCAATACTTCAAACGGGATTTCATTGTTGTCCAAGAACTTGCAGGCAGCTTCCATGACTGGAAGATCGGACGTGCTGCCCATAATGATGCTGACGCGTGCTTTCATATTGTTTCTTCTCGTTTTTTAAATCTGCAAAAGTATATAAAAACTTGTTGCCGCGACCGAAAAAATCGTCAGAGTCGCTTCATTGTGATGCCACGGCAATAACATGATACATAACTATTTATATTATACACTATTTTATAATGTCATAAATCATCACTCATTGATGCAGTTCTTTCAAAAGAATGATTGACGCAAAAATGGAACATTAGAATTGTTCGTTTTATCAGATTGAAAGGTAGTGACGGTGCTTCCTGAAAAAATGTATTGAATACTGAACTGTCAAGTATATAGATGGTTAGATAAAGAAACGTTGCTTTGCATCGTGCAAAAAAAAATTTTAATGACTTGGGAACGGAAAAATAGTTTATTTTTGCGATTTAAAATTGTAATTATGAATGAAAATCTATCAATTATGGACGAAACAGAAATCAATGCAAGTTTTTTCAGATTCGAGGATCTACGAATCTACGCTAAGGCAATAGACTATACTACTTGGCTTTACGACAAGCTTATCCCGTTTACGGAGGAAGAACGGCTGAAAAGTTTTCTCAAAGAAGAGCTGCTGAAATCGGCTCAGAACATTGCCCTGAATGCGGCAGAAGGCTCGTCGCGGAACAAAACCCAATTCCTATACTATTTGAAAATGGCCAAGAGCTCGGTGCGAGAATGTGTGGTCTATACAGAACTGATTTCACGCCAAGGGCTATTTAGCGAGCAAGACAAAGAGTATAGCCGAAATCAGTTGAAGGAGTTGACCAAGATGATCGGCTCGCTCATATATTCACTGTCACGCTATCAGAACAATGCTGGTGATGAAAAAAGGGACGAGACGGACGGACCGCTCCCTGAAATCAGGTACTAAGGTCGTTTAAGCCTTTGTCGAACTAAAATCCGGGCATGAAGAATGTCCGGATTGTTTTTTTTATACCTTTGCCGCTTCTAATTTTTGAAGTTATGAAGAGACTTTTTTCTGTGATAGGGTTCTTGGCGTTGACACTCACCCTTGCAGCAGCCTCCATCTCGCAAAATGCTTTGTTGAATGAGGCAAAACAGATGTTTTTGCAGAAAGCTTCCTCGTCAGGTGTTCGCATAGAAGCCCTCGATGTCAAGGATTGTGATTTTGTGGTGCGTGGCGGCGACACCCTGCTGGCGGTAGTCAATTTCAGCAAAGGTTTCATCATTCTGGACGTGACAGATGCTGAAACTCCCGTGAGAGCCTACTCCTTTGCCCACGGCTTTGACCTTGACAATCTGCCGCCTGCGGCAAAGATGTGGCTGGACAGTTATGCTGAATTTGCCTGGAACACTGACAAAAAGGCCGCTTCAGCTTCATCGACATGCTTTGGAACGGACAGCAAGGATGGTGGAAATTACGCTGCGTCTGTGCGTCCTTTGGTTACGGCCGTGTGGGACCAAACGAAATATTACAACAGCTATTCTCCCGTTGATGAGGCAGCAGAAGCCGCATACGATTACCGCACACCAAACGGATGTGTTGCCGTGGCGATGGCTATGATTATGTACTATTACCGTTATCCCCGGCAAGGCACCGGCAGCCATACCAACCATTCATCCTATGGCAACTACTATGTTAATTTCTCGCAACAAAACTATTATTATGAGTCTATGTGCGACGAACTTGACTATTATAACGATGAGGTGGCAAAACTGATTTTCCATTGCGCGACTTCCGTCGATATGATGTATTCTCCCAGCGGATCCGGCAGCTATAGTTATATGGTCCCTGGCGCCATGATTGACCACTTCGGCTATGCCAACACATGCCAGTATGTGGGCCGAAACAGTTATAGCGACTCGCAATGGAAGAGTCTGCTCAAAGAGGAACTCAATGCGGGCCGGCCGATGTATTATTCGGGCAGCAATGACGAGGGCGGGCATGCTTTTGTTTGTGACGGCTACAACAGCGACGATTTCTTCCATTTCAACTTTGGATGGGGCGGCAGTTCCAATGGCTACTATATGCTCCAGAATAACGATACCGTCCATAACGCCATCGGCGGTTTTTCGTCCGGACAGGCCGCAGTGATCGGTATCTACCCCGCCGACGCCTCTTATCCGTACCAATGTTCAGAACAGGTAATCAAAAGCGCGAATGGCTCTCTGGAGGATGGCAGCAACAGTTCCCCCTATCTTAACAATGCCAATTGTACCTATATAATCACGGCGGACAGTATGATTTCAGCCACGATTAACCTGCAATACTTGCATACACAAGCACAGCACGACTCGCTTTCGTTCTGGGACCGTCATCCCGACAATGGAAATCTGCTGCTTTCTCTTTCCGGCAATATCGAAAACGCCTCCTATCATTTCGATACCGACAGCCTGTATGTCACATTCAAAACCGATGCTGCAGAAACTGGAGAGGGCTGGCGCTTTGAATATTCGGTGGAACAGGAGTCTCTCCCATGCGGCGGTGTCGTTATCAGGGATTATTCCGGCTCGATTTCAAAGTGGGGTGCCCCGTCCGGATACCGCCCTAATGCCCATTGCTTCTGGCTGCTCAAGTTGCCGGAATCTACTCAAATAGCAGTGTCGTTTTCTAAAATGGACATCAGTCCCGAAGACCGGCTCTATTTCTATGACCGATACTTTACTCCGTCGCGGCTGATTGCTTCTTATACCGGCTCAACGCTCCCGTCCGATGTGGTGTTCAATACCCAAAACCTTTCCGTGCTCTTTGTCTCTGACAATTACAAGGAAACTCAAGGCTTTGAGTTTTCTTGGCAAGCTGATGGCGACCCCGCTGGAATGCCCGAAGAGAGTCGTCCCGACTGCCGCGTGTATCCGAACCCCGCCTCAGACTATTTTTACCTGCAATTGCCCGAAAATTTCCAAACCGGCATCCTGAAAGTCTATGACTTGCTTGGAAAAATGGTCCATTCTGCTGATCTTAAAGACGGCAATGATGCGAAAGTTAATGTTCAAAATTGGCCGAATGGTCTATATCTTGTCAATGTTATTGTTGACAATCAGGTATTTATGCGAAAGATCAATGTTCAACATTAGGCAAAAAAACATAAATGAATGAATTGTGATTTTTTTTGAAAAAATAAAAGGAAAGAGTGGGGTGGTATTGAAAAAAGTGTACTTTTGCACGCCTTAAACGAATTGCCCTGTGGTGTAATGGTAGCACAGCAGATTCTGGTTCTGTTTGTATGGGTTCGAGTCCTATCGGGGCAACTGACAAAAGCACACGAAACGAGTGTGCTTTTTTTATGTTCAATCAAATTTAGGAAGAATGTTTGTCATTGGCATAGCAGGAGGTTCAGGCTCCGGAAAAACATCGGTTGTCCGCAAGATCATACAAATGATTCCGGAGGGGCGCGTGTGCGTGCTTCCACAAGACGCTTATTACAAAGATAACGGCAACTTGACGCAAAAAGAGAAAGAAAACATCAACTTCGACCACCCATCGTCTATCGAATGGCCGTTGCTGATTGAACATATCCAAGCCCTCAAGACTGGAGAATGTGTCGATATGCCAACCTATTCTTACATCACTTGCGCTCGTGGCAAGGAGACGGTCAAGGTGATGCCGAGCGATATTTTGATTGTGGAGGGCATCCTCGTCTTTACCGAACCGGAACTCTGCAACCTGTTCGACCTCAAGGTGTTTGTGGACACGGATGCCGATGAGCGGTTTATCCGCATTGCGCGGCGCGATGTGTTGGAACGCGGCCGTGAACTGGAACGGTCTATCAGGCACTATCAGGAATTTGTGAAGCCGATGCACCAACTCTTCATCGAACCCTCAAAGCGGTTGGCTGACATCATTATCCCCGTTGGCGGCAATAATGAGGTTGGCATTGACCTCATAGTCTCCAAGATTAAGCATAAACTGGGCATGTTGTAACCGCTTTTGCCGGCAAAGGCAAAAGGTGTTCCCTAATGGTAAAGATTGAAGTGACGGTTTTATTATGTTTTCTGCTGCTGCTTTTTGGCGGCGGGAAACAGAACGTTGTTCAAAATCAGACGGTATCCGGCTGAATTCGGAAACAGGTTGAGGTCTGTCGGCGGGTCGTTTACCAAATGTTGGTAGTCCTCCGGGTCGTGTCCCGAGTAGAAAGTCCAGGTCCCTTTCCCAAATTCTCCGTGGATGTATCTGGCCTCGTTGAATTGGGCGGCCTCTCCCATGATGGTTACGGTAGGTTTGATGCGGTCTTTGCGAAAGGCCGTGGTCTGACCCATAAATCCCGGAATGACTCTTAAGTGGTTTTGACAAAGCATTGTAGGAACCGGATCCCATTTGGCGGAGAAGTCGAAAAGCGTGAAGAAGTCGTTGCTTTTGTTTGTCAGGTGTACAGAGGTCTTCACGTCGATGTCTGAGATTTCATAAACGTAAGGGTTGGTTTCAATGATGAAGTCGGTGAAGGCGAAGCAATTGTCGTAATTGAGTTTCTTTTGGGCTTGCTGGTCCATAGGGTCGCCGTCGAACATCACGTCGCAGATGTCGATGCCGTCAGCAGACAAGGCAACGTCGTAACTGTCTGGTCCAGAGCACATGGCAAACAGATAGCCGCCGCCGGCGACGAAATTGCGGATGTTTTTGGTAACGGCCAGTTTCATCTGCGACACTTTTGAAAACCCTAGCCGCAAGGCTCTCTCTTCGTTCTCTTTGACGTCGTCTTGATACCATTTGGCATTGCGGTAACTCGCCCAAAACTTCCCGTATTGCCCCGTGAAGTCTTCGTGGTGCAGATGTAGCCAGTCATATTTGGGAAGTTCCCCTTTAATGACCTCTTCATCATAGATTACGGTGTAGGGTATTTCGGCGTAGGTGAGGACTAAGGTGACGGCGTCATCCCACGGAAGTTTGTTTTTGGGAGAATATACGGCTATCTTGGGCTCTTTGGTCAGCCTTATCTCGTTCATGTTGTTCTCTACCGCCGCAATCTCGTTCAGGATTTGCTGCGCTTGTATGTCTGCAATGACTTGATAGGAAACGCCCCTGACCCGACACTCGTTTTCTATCGAAGAGGTATAGGCGCACATAAAACTGCCGCCCCGATAATTCAACAACCAACTCATGTCAATTTGGTTTGCCACTGCATAGTATGCTATACCGTATGCTTTCAAGTGATTGCTCTGCTCTAAGTCCATGGGTATCAAGATGTAAGAGCAGAAAGCGGGAGTCAGTTGGAAAAGCAGCAGTATGGTGCAAATGGTTTTTTTCATTGTTGTTGTCACGTTCTTTATAGGTTAACGGTGTATAGGTCGTGTGCGGTGTCTAACAGGAGCAGACGATTGCCCGACAAACGGAATTCTTTTGCCTTTATTGTTTTGGGCTCGTAGAATGTCCTGATGTCCATCCGCTGACGGTTATAATGATAGATGATGTTGTCTCTCAGATAGTAAAGGTCGTTTCCGCTTGTCTGAACATGGGAGATGCCAGACATGGGCATTTTGCGGAGAAAGGTGCCGAAAGCGTCAAACCAGTAGATTCCTTCTGCTGTGTCAACCAGCAAGATGTTGTGCTCCGGAATGACGACGATGCTGCTGGCATTGATGTCTTTAGGAAGGTTTATGCGTGTGCGGTTCAGGATGTTAAGGTCAAGGTCGGTGAGCAGCAATTCCTGATTCGCCTTGTCAAACAGCGCCATACGGTTGGTGTTAGTCATGGCCGTGGCCGTTATGGTGGTCAAATTGTTGACTGTCAGGTCAATGTCGCCCGAGGTGGCGACCAAATTGTTGTCAAGGATTTGGATAATGCCAGCCGATTGGTAGAACACTTGGATCCGCGAGGGGATTGAAGCGTCAACTGAGGTGATTTCGCCCAAAGACGGAGCGTTGTGTTGCAAGTCTTCTTCGCCGAATGTGTTGTGTTTGACCAGCCCATTGCCACTCCAGCAATAGATGTTGCCGTGCATGTCAACGGTGAACCCCTCTGTGGTTTTGCCTGCAAAAACAAGTCGCTCTTGAGCGTTGAGTGAGCCAAGAGCGACTAAAAACAATATAAGAAGAAAAACAATTCTCTTCATCAGGAATTAGAACTTGCAGCCAATCGTGGCCACAATGCGGTGCGTCGTGTTGTTGGTCAAGACGGCATTTTCACTGCTGGTGCAAGCCGGTGTGTTGTAAAGCCAGAAACTGTCGTTGCTGTGTTTAAGCACGTAGGCGAAGTCAAAGAAGAAAGACTTTCCGTGAATGCCGAACCCCAGAGAACCATAGTGCGCCGAAGCGTTGTATCTTGAATCCACTAATTTGTAAGGAGATGTCTTGTAGTTGTAACCGACACGGATGGCAAATTTGGAGGAGAGGTTGACTTCAGCCCCGATTTTCACGGTATGAACTGCCCCGTATTTTTCGGAAATCGCTTCATTCTCGTCTGTGAAAACGTAGTCGTCAGCATAGAGGTTGGCCATAGAATAGTCGGTCAATTCGTATTCTGCTGAAACGAAAGCCCTTTTCTGGATGAGAAAAGCCGTGCTGATGTTGCATTTCAAGGGTGTTGACAGGGAGAAGTCAAAGACGTTGTCATAGTCGAACACGCCGGAGTTCTTGCCGTTGGTGTAATAGGAGATCATCTCTTTGTTGTAAGAATCCCGAATTCTCCAAAAGTAGGTCGGGGTTTGGAATGCTGCACCGACACGCACGAAGTTGACAGGCTGGTAAATGAGACCAAGTTTTAGGTTCACGCCGCCGCCACTGTTTTTCTGTTTTGATACCGTGGTGAATGAGGTGATTCCCTTTGCTATGACGTCTGCCTCGGTTGCGGTTTCTGAATAGGTCACCTTTTCGGTGAAGTCCAATATCGGGATGCCAATTGTTCCGCCGATGTAGAGTTTGTCGCTGAAATTGCCTCCGAAAGTGAAGGAGAGCTCATCGATGGCCCCGGAGGTCTTGACTACGGCATCCTGTTTGAGCTTGGCGTTGTCGAAATTACTGTAATATTGGTTTTCCATGCCGGGCAAGGTGTCAATCATCCAAGTGTTGAATGCCAACAAGTTGTCCCCGGTCAGGAAGTTGTATGCCGTGCCGTTGGCCTGACTCAGGATGGGCTGCATCATCGAAATGGTAGCATCCCCATTGACTCTGAAGGTGTTGTTGTAGTCCATGATGCGGTTGTAGCCGAAACCGAAGTGCCAATAGTTCCAGTTAGAGTTCTCAATGCGCTGGCTGCAAACGATTCCGACTTGCGGGACGGTGTATTTGAGACTTTGTGCGGGACTGTAGGTGCTGAAGTAGTTAGATGAATTTTTTGAAAATGAGATGGTCATCGGGGTGAACGTCACTTCATTGCGTTTGTACAGGCTGATGGCTGCGGGATTGCTGTTCAGGGCAGAGAACTCGCCGCCCGTGGCGCTGAAAGCACCGCCGGCCCCCATGTAACGGGCTGTTCCTTGGTACTCTGTCTGCGAAAAGCGGAACGCTTCATAGTCGCCTTGTGCCCATACGGACCCGAATAGGCAGATTGATGTTATGATACAGAATAGTTTCTTCATTTCTTGCTTGGTTTTTCAGGTTAGTATTGTACTTATCTTCTTGAACTGCGCGATGTGCTGCTTCCGCTGTAGGAAGAACGTGATGAGCCACTGCTGAATGACGAGCGTGACGAACTGCTGCCACTGTAAGAGCTTCTCGATGAGGACGAACTGCCGCTTCTGTTGTATGAAGATGAGGACGACTTCGACGGGGTGTTGCTATAACTTGACGGTCTTGACGAGGATGTGCTCTGTCTGGTCTGCGTGGAAGACGAACGTGCCGGAGTGCTGGTCTGTCGGCTGTTGTAAGACGAAGACGTTGAGGGTCTTGAGGCTGATGACGAGCCGCTGCTGTATCCGGACGGTCTTGACGATGAGGACGTGCTCTGTCTGGTCTGCGTGGAGGATGAGCTGACCGGAGTGCTGGTCTGTCGGCTGTTGTAAGACGAAGGCGTTGCGGGTCTTGAGGTTGACGACGAGCCACTGCTGTAGCCAGACGGTCTTGACGATGAGGACGTGCTCTGTCTGGTCTGCGTGGAGGACGAGCTGACCGGGGTGTTAGTCTGTCGGCTGTTGTAAGACGAGGGCGTTGCGGGTCTTGAGGTTGACGACGAGCCGCTGCTGTATCCAGACGGTCTTGTTGACGAGGATGTGCTCTGTCTGGCCTGTGTGGAGGACGAGCTGGCCGGGGTGCTGGTCTCCTTTTGTGTGTAGGAGGACGAAGGGCGAGTTCCTGTGGTTGTCTGTCCTGTTGTCGTGCCGCTGAAGCCAGATGCGGAAGATGCGGTTTGCCTTGTTGGGGCATCTGCCTTTGCGGCTGATGTAACTGACTGATTTTGAGACGGTGTCGTAGATGTCGGACGTGTGGTTGTCGTCGTTGGCACTCTGCTGTTCAGGGTTTCATATCTTTGGTTAAAGGATGACGAACCCGACACAGAAGAATAACGGTTTGCGTTGTCGTTGTTGCCATAGTTCGGGCGGCTCAGGTCCTCGGGCTTCTCGCCGCGGCCGTTCGATGCAAGCGTATTGCCCGTAGAGACACCGACGTTGTTGCGGTGGCCATAGTAGAACGAATGGTTCGGGTCATGGCTGTTGTGGTAATAGTCGATGGCCCAGTCATGATGCGGTCTGTGCCAGTCCCAGCCATGTCCATAGCAGTGCGGGCGGTGGCAGTCCCATCCCCAACCGTAATGGAAACCATAGTCGTAACGACCACAGTGGTAGTAGTAAGGACGATAATAATAGGTCGGCCACCACCAGTTATAACCCATATAGATGCTCAGACCCCAGTTTGACGGGGTATAGTCGTACCAATACATGTTAGTGAAATAGGGGTCGTAAAAACTCCATCCGCTGTAAGTGTTTGTGTAGAAACGGCGGAGGTTTGACGTGTAATAGTAGTCGTAATAGTCGTCCTCGTTGTAGTAATAGGTGGTGCTGGTGCTCCCGTCGTTGTAGGTCGTGTAGGTGACGGAGTCCGGAGCGGGGGTCTCTTCACGGTAAACCACGGTGTTACTGTTGTTGGAACTGCTTTTCTTTATTACTTTGTATTGACTGTCGTTTGATGAGGTGTAGATGTCGTCGTAATAGGCGAAAGTCCCTACATTGCAGGATGTCATGGCGCAGATTGCTGATAGCAAGATGATTAAAAATTGTTTTTTCATGATAACCTCCTTATGGCTTTATTTTTAGTATTTTTGCAATTCAAATTATATATCAATGTCTTTTAGTAAGACGGCAAAAATACTAAAAAGTTAATTCAATAATACAACGAAATATAGTTAAAGATACTTATTATGGCTAAAAATTTTTCCACAAGGGAAGAGAATTACTCGCAATGGTATAATGATATTGTCAAAAAGGCAGACTTGGCTGAGAACTCGGCGGTGCGTGGATGTATGGTGATAAAGCCTTACGGCTATGCGATATGGGAGAAAGTCCAGTCCACACTCGACAAGATGTTCAAGGATACAGGTCATGTGAACGCCTATTTCCCGATTTTCATTCCAAAGTCTTTTTTCAGCCGCGAGGCCAGCCACGTGGAAGGTTTTGCCAAGGAGTGTGCGGTGGTGACTCACTACCGTTTGAAAAACGACCCGGAACATGGTGGCGTCGTGGTTGACCCGGAGGCCAAGTTGGAGGAGGAACTTATTGTCAGGCCTACTTCGGAAACCATTATTTGGGACACTTACAAAAACTGGATCCATTCATACCGTGACCTTCCGGTGCTTTGCAACCAATGGGCCAATGTGGTAAGATGGGAGATGCGTACCCGACTCTTTTTGCGTACGGCAGAGTTCTTGTGGCAGGAGGGGCATACGGCTCACGCCACCCGTCAAGAGGCCGTGGAGGAAACAGAGCGTATGCTGCATGTCTATGCCGATTTCGTTGAAAATTTTATGGCAATTCCAGTCATCAAGGGCGTAAAGTCGCCCAACGAACGCTTCGGCGGTGCCCTCGACACCTATTGCATAGAGGCGCTTATGCAGGATGGCAAGGCTCTTCAGGCCGGCACCTCGCATTTCCTCGGCCAGAATTTTGCCAAGGCTTTCGATGTGAAATTCCTGAACAAGGATAACCAACAGGAATATGTTTGGGCTACTTCGTGGGGCGTTTCAACCCGTCTCATCGGCGCACTCATCATGACACACTCCGATGACAATGGCCTGGTGCTCCCGCCAAACCTCGCCCCGATACAGGTGGTCGTTGTCCCGATTTACAAGACGGAAGAACAACGTCAGGCTATTGCCGACAAGGTGCGCCCGCTGGTTGACAAACTGAAAGCTCTGAATATCTCTGTCAAGTTCGATGATGACGACAGCAAACGCTCCGGTTGGAAGTTCAACGAATATGAAATGAAAGGCGTGCCGGTGCGTATCGCCATTGGTCCCCGTGATTTGGAAAACAACGACGCCGAGGTGGCCCGCCGCGACACCCTGGAAAAACAGACCGTTCCGTTCGATACTCTTGTGGAGCATGTGCAGCAACTGCTTGACGACATCCAGAAGAACCTCTTCAATAAGGCTCTGAAGTTCAGGGAGGAAAACACGAGAAAGGCAGACACTTGGGACGAATTTGTTGATTTGCTCGACAATCACCCCGGATTTATTTACGCCCATTGGGACGGAACCCCGGAAACAGAAGAGAAAATCAAAGAACTCTCCAAGGCAACCATACGCTGCATTCCGTTCAATAACCCGCAAGAGGAAGGGAAATGTATCCTTACCGGTAAACCGTCGCACCAAAGGGTCCTCTTTGCTCGCGCTTACTAATGAACAACACGTCTTGCACTATGGATTCACGATTGGAGGCTTTCCAACGTCTGCTGGATATCATGGACGAACTTCGAGAGAAGTGCCCTTGGGACAGCACACAGACTTTTGAAACACTGCGCTGTCTGACGATCGAGGAGACTTTTGAATTGTCGGAGGCTATATTGGACAAGAAATATGCGGATATGTCCAAAGAATTGGGAGATTTGCTGCTGCATATAGTGTTTTATTCCAAAATTGCATCTGAAAAACAGTTGTTCGACATAAAAACGGTTATTGACCAACTGTGCGAAAAACTCATTCGTCGACATCCTCACATCTACGGGAATGAACAGGTGCAGGATGCACAACAGGTTCATGAGAATTGGGAGAAGATCAAACTTCGCAAGGAGGGAACACGGTCCGTTTTAGGAGGCGTACCCACGTCTGCCCCATCTGTCATTAAGGCCTACCGTATCCAACAGAAAGCCAATGGCGTAGGTTTTGACTGGCATAATGAGTCTGAGGTTTGGGCAAAAGTCCAAGAGGAGATGTCAGAGCTGCACGATGAGGTGACTCGAAATGCCGACCACAACAGGGTCGAGGATGAATTGGGCGATGTTCTCTTTTCGTTAATCAATTACGCCCGATTTGTTGACGTCAATCCAGACGACGCTCTCGAAAAGACGAATCGTAAATTTGTCCGTCGCTTCCAGTATCTGGAAGCGAAAGCGAAAGAAAACGGTCAAGTGTTGTCGGACTTGTCGCTGGACCAGATGGAGCAGTATTGGCAAGAAGCAAAGCAAACTGAAAAAATATGACAAAAATGAAGAGCAAAAATAATATAGTATATATAATAATATTGTGTTTTGTTTTTGCTTTCATTACAAAACTTCCTGTTTTTGCCCAGAAGACTCCTAAAGTCGCTTCACTTTGTTTGAAAGCCCAGCATTGTATCAATGACCACGATTTTGAGAAAGCGTTGGCCTTGTTGAATCAGGCTGAGCAGAAAGACCCGACCTATCCGGACACCTATATCCTGAAAGGTGACCTCTTCAATTTCACCTTAAAGTCAGACTCGGCAGCCAAGTGCTATAACAAGGCTATAGAATTGCTGGGCGATCCGGACCCGATGCTCTACTACATAGCTGCAAATGAGAATGCGAAATGCGCCCAGTACGAAACCGCTTTGCACAATTATGAACTCTTTTTGAAAAAGGGCATACAATATACGGATGTGCTTTCGGATGCGCAGAAAGGTGTCGCTAATTGTCGCTTTGGTATTGAAGCCATGAAACACCCGGTCAAATTTCAGTTGCAGAATCTCGGCAAAAACGTCAATTCGGCTTGGGACGAATCGCTGGCAACGATTACGGCAGACGACGAAATGTTGATCTTTACCGTAAACAGGCCTAAGGACGAACATACCGTATGTGCTTTTTGTCTCAATGAAGAAGACCTTTATGTTTCGAGAAGAGAAAAAGATGGCACTTGGGGGGCACGCCAGCCGATAGGCTCGCCAATCAAGACGGGATACAACGAAGGGGCGCAGTGCGTGTCACCAGACGGTAAGTATCTGCTTTACACTTTGTGTGATGCAGATTTCGGCATGGGCAGTTGCGACCTTTATTGGTCTAAAAAGATGGGCAACAAATGGTCGCGGCCGCGCAATTTCGGCGCGCCTGTGAACACATCAGCATGGGAGAGTCAGCCTTCGATGGCCCCTGACGGTAAAACAGTCTATTTCGTCTCCTCAAGGCCGGGCGGCTTCGGCGGCATGGACCTTTGGAAAACCTCAATGACCGCAGAGGGCAACTTTTCAGTCCCTGAGAATCTCGGTCCCACAATCAACACCCCGGGTGATGATGCGGCGCCTTTCATACACAGTGACGGACGCACACTCTATTTTGCTTCGAATGGACGTGTCGGCATGGGCGGCTACGACTTGTACTATGCCACGCTGCAGCCCGACGGGTCATGGAGCGAGCCGAAGAATTTGGGCTATCCGATCAATACCCCTGCCGATGAAATCAACATCTTCATCAATGCTGCCGGCACGGTAGCCTATATGGCCTCCGACAAAGAGGGCGGTTATGGTGGACTTGACCTGTACAGCTTCGACCTTGATGACAATCTGCGTCCTAACCCCGTCACCTATCTTAAAGGAATCGTGCAAGACGCGTCTTCGCACCGTCCGATAGCCGCCACGATTGAAATGGTTGACCTCAAAACGGGGCAGGTGATATACAGTTCAGTGTCAGATGCGGAAACGGGCGAGTATCTGGCTTGTATCCAAACGGGCGAAAACATCCTTTTGAATGTATCCCACCCCGATTATCCATTCTATTCGGAAAACTTCCAGATTGAGAAATCCTACACCGAACTTTCCCCATACTTGAAAAACATACAACTTCAGCGTGCAGATGTCGGCACCGTCGTGGTGCTGAAAAACATCTTCTTCGACTTCAACCGAAGTGAACTGAAACCGGAGTCCTACGAAGAGTTGAACAGACTTGCCGAGTATCTGCGCCATAACGATGTGAAGATAGAAATCGGCGGCCATACCGATGACCAAGGCACCGATGCCTATAACGACAAGCTCTCTCAAGATAGGGCAAAGTCGGTATATGAATATCTTGTCGGCCAAGGGATTCCGGCATCAAAACTCAGTTACCACGGCTATGGCAAGCGTCGGCCGGTTGCCGACAATGCAACCGAGGAGGGCAGGGCGGCCAACCGACGTACAGAGTTCAGGATAATACGGTAGGAGAAGACTCTGACGTACTGCCCATCCATAGATTGTGAAACCACAGAGGAGGCAGCATTGCACGGACCTGCAACGCTGCCTCCTCTGCTTTTGTGCGTATCACAAAAAAATCTCAAAATTAATACTACTATATTATATATACAATTTATATAATGCAACTACAAGAAAGTAACCAGATAAAACACACACCCTCAAAATTTCTATTGTGACGAAAATAAAAAAAGACAAGTGAAAGAAATTGAAAGAAAAAAAATGTATTTTTGCAAGTTAAAAAGATAGTATAGTGTAAAGTAATCTATGGATTTAAAAGACAGAACAATAGGTAAGAAAAAATAATAATTTATAACAATCAAAAAATAAAAGTATGAAAAAACTATTATCAATTTGCTTCGTAAGCATCTTGCTTACGATGATGAGCTGGACGACAGCTCAGGCGCAAAGTCCTAGTGGCTCATGCTGTTTTTGGATTGAGAATATGCAACCGGATACTTTCCGCCATATTGCCAATCTGAATGGCACGATGCTGGCTCAGGACACAGGTGCCGGCACAGATCTTGTGCTGAACAACGTGCTCAATAGGGCAAGGGTGGGCGTGACGGATGTCTATACCCTTCATTTCCCGACAGATTGCGGAAACAAAGTCTCCATCGAATGGTTGCTTTACCGCGACGGGCAGCTTGTCAACGGCAATATGTCAGATTATGCTACATTCGAAATTTACACGAGGTATGCAAAGCTGAACGTACAAGGCGAGTGTGAAAGCATAAGGTGGCTTGGCGGACAAGTTGATAACGGCGACGGCATCTGCGGCTGTGCAGGTGGTGTCCATCTTAACCACAACGATTTCCCGGGTGCCCGTATGGCTGACGGCACAGCTCCGTATTACGACGAGTCACATTTGGCTGCTGGTTATACCAACCAGATGTACACCAACAATTTCGACTATTTCTATCTGCCGTTCCTTGCTGATGCCGGCTCTCAGACACAGGTTAAAATCACTTGGAAACAGGTAGGTAACTATTCTCTCGTCATGCGTCTGCGTGAACGTACAGGCGGCACGGACTACTCTTTCACTTACGACGGAAGCCAGAACCCTGGCATGCATGTTGGTGGACATCAGAGCTGCTGCGGTGACATCATCGCTCAGGATTCTATCCACTACCTCGTTACTACCGCTCACAACAAGTCTATCTGCGACGGTTCTACTTTCAACTACGGAAGACCTGAATACGCATTTTCAGAAGAAAGCCTTTACTATGTACTCTTTGGTGAGAACACTTGCGACCACTGGAAAGTTGAGCGCATCGACACCTTCCAACTCTACACCCGCATCAATCCTAACGTCATTACGGAGAACAAGACACTCTGCCGTAACGACCGCTTCTCTCATGAGGACCTTCTCGCACTTGTAACACCGGTCAACCTCAATGCACCCGGCTTCAGAAGATATGAACTCCTGTGGTCTGCAGACGGCGGAGAGACTTTCGTGGATCTTGAGGATATTAACCTTTCTAATATCACTCGCTATGGCGACAGATCCTACACTTTCGTCGTCAAACAGAGAAACTATTACTATAACGGTTTCAACGACACTATCAATTATCCTCGCATTGAGTCTGACTCTATCCACTATTGCGAGGGTGAAGAATCTACTATTACAATAACGGTCAACGACCTTTACAAACCGGTTGCTAATCCTACGAATTTCGCTTATTGCAATGAGGAAATCGCTGACCAGTCTCTGACACTTCGTGCAGCCATCGCCGAGAATGACCATTGCGCCGATGAGATCCATTGGTTCACTTACGACGGAACGACCCCGACAACGGCTGAGGCTTCCAGAGTGCAAATCGGAACTTCCTACACTGTTGAACTCGATGAGCTGAACCCGACAAATGTTGATAAAGTTGTCAAATTTGCTGCTTATACGTACAGCACTACTACACATACGTATTCGGCTGATTTTGAAACATTCACCATCGTTTTCCACGCAACTCCTGAAATCACGCTGAACGACACGCAGCTTGACTTTGTGGTTTGTCCCGGTGCAGAAGTTACTTTGGAAAGTGATGTTGTTTGCAATTTCCCCGCTTACAAAGGCGTGAAACCGACACTTTCTTACAGCTGGAAGAAGAACGGTGTTGCCATCAACACGAATGTGGCTGACTTGAATACAACCGCTTCTACAGAGTGTAACCACCAAGACACTTATGTCCTCACGGTTACGGCTACTTCCATGTATGATTGTGAAGCTGAAGTGACTCGTACTTATACGGTACTCGCTAAAGATGACGCACAACCTACGATTGCTTGGAGAACTGGTGACAGAACTGTTCGTCGTGCAACCCTCAGCGGATGCGACTCCAGCGATGTTCCTGCTCCCTACGCTACTCTTACAGAGATGGCCGAGGACGTGAAGATTACGGACGGTTGCGACAATGTTGTAACACTGAAATATACGGATGTTGCTGAACGTTCAGATTGCCAGACCATCGTTACACGTACTTACACAGTAACGGATGCTTGCGGTAATGTTTCTGAAGCTATCCAACATATCTTCACTATCAAGAATGACTATATTCCTACTATCGCTGGCAGTCGCACAATCGATCCTGTCAACGCTATGGATTGTAAATACAATGCTCCCGACTATGCAACACTGCGCGGCATCTTCGACACCGCTATCACGGTGAAATTCCAATGTCGTCAGTCAACAGTCGAGAATGTTGTCTTCTTCCTCGAGAACACCAATGTTGTTGCTGACGGCAACCTCGACATTTTCGCAGACGTTAATCATGTTACCATCTATGCTCAGGTTACAGACGCTTGCGGCAATGTTTCCGTAAAGACTCCTGTGTTTGACATCTACAAACCCGCACAGATGTACATCGCTCGCGGTTCTATCGCTCTCGACACACTCGAACTTTGCGTTAACCAGACTAACAGAGCTCATTTCAATTCTAACTTCGTGATGAACGGTTATGAGCCTTATACCTATCAGTGGTCTCAGATTGCAGTCGTTGGACAGTGCGTTATAACTCCTGACAACGCTGACAATACTACTGCTGAATACACTTACGCTACGCTGACACCGGAACTGATGGACATCAATACTTCATCCCACATCATTATGACGGTTACTGACCGTTACGGTTGTGTGGCTTCTGATACTGCCAATGCTGTTCACTTCTACCGTCTGCCTGACGTAACCATCTCCACAACGGGTATCAACGATGCAGTCATCAATGATGGCGACACCCTTTGCCCGAACTATGGACGTTTGATCACAAGAGCCAATGCTAACAGCAACCTGCCTGACTCTATCCCTGCTTTCATGGCATACCACTGGACAGGCGATGCTATTGCTCAAAATCCTTATCTGCAAGACAACTTCTTCGACCTTTCTTGCAGAAACTGCCACAAGATGTACCAAGTAAATGTTGAGGTCACAAACAAGAAGAACTGTAAAGCCAACGCTACGTTCCATGTTTGGGGTATCGATAATGAAGCTCCTGTCATTACCGCTCCTACGGTTGACGTAAGACCTCTCGAAGCTGGCAAGAACTGTAAGATCCGCATCCCGGATTATACTACTTTCGGTGGTTTCTTCAACAACAGCAATGTAACTGACAATTGCAGACAACCTGAATACACGGGCGACCGTTATGATGTCACTATTACTCAAGACATTGCTGCTGGCACACTCGTAGATGTAAATACTGATGTTACGGTAACCATCAAGACCCCTTGCGGTCCTGCTGCCACCCATGTCATCAATGTCAGATTCCCTGAGGATGTTATCGCCATCACCGATATCGCTTCTACCCCTGGTTGCGATCCCAATCCTACCACACTTACTCCGACCGTCATCAACAATGAGGGTACAATTTCTTACAGTTGGAATATCAACGGCAGAACATATACTACCGAAACAGTAGATGTTGAGGCCACCGTTGCAAACCACACATACAGCCTTACCGTTACCGACAACACTACAGGTTGCAAGAGCAGCCAGAATGTTGACGTTACCGTTTACCGTACTCCTGTTCCTGCTGACGTAACGCTTGCTATGACGCCTAACCACTATTGCGGTACGCTCGAAAGCGACGGTACTGTTTCTTATACAGTAAATGACGCTGAAGTTTCTCATATCGTTGGTTACAGAATGACGGGTGACGTGTTCGCTCCTTACCGCGATATGGATTACGTCTATACCAACCTTATCCAGGGTGTCCATGAGTTCACATTCTACACCTCCGATGGTTGTACAATGACACTCAAAGCTAAAGTGACCCAAGATTCTCTTGAAACATTCACTGCCACTGTTCTTCGTCACAACGATCAGTGCGAGCCCAATTATGGCGGTTCTGTCCAAGTGACACCTCAAAAAGAAAACTATATCTATACGATTATCGGCAACGCAGCTGTTACCACTGGTGAAACCCAAACTGGTCGCGCCAATGTCATCACGCCGCTGATGTTCAACTGGCTCTATCAAGATACCTACCGTATCCAAGTTGCCACCACTAAGAACTGTGTGTTCTATACGAATGAGGTTCGCGTTCTCGACATTACCGACACTCCTGCCGTTCATACATACAATGTTGTGAATGTTTCCCGTTGCGATGTTCCTGATGGACAAATTCAGGTCAACAACACCAACGCTTCTTATTCTTACATCCTCAATGGCCAAGTGATTCCTGGCAACAATGGAACTATTACTTTCAGCGGTCTCGCTTCAGGTACTTATACCCTCAAGATGATGTCTGCTGGCAAGTGTGTAAGAGAAATGAGCATCTCTGTCGGTTCTAACGCTGACGCTCCTGCACAACCTATTTATCAACTTACGGATAACAACCATTGTGACCTTGAGGCTAACGGCACACTCACAATTACCGCCGCTAATACTACACAAGGTTTCACCTACACTGTTGAAGGTGTTACCATCATCGCTGACGGCACTTCCAATGTTGTTTTCAATAACCTTGGTACCGGTACCCACACTATCGAAGTACTTGGTGTAAACCAGTGCCTCGCTCAGTACGACTTCACTATCGATTTCGAGAATGTGGCTGAAGATTTCGCTGCTAATGAAGTTAAATCTTACAATGGCGACAATTGCCGCACTCCGAACAACCGCATCGTGATTAATGCTGATCCTGATTACAATTACTTCGTCTATGATGCTAACGATGAACTCGTCGATCCTGCTGACTACAGTGCCCTTGAAGACGGTGTCTATAGAGTCGTGAAACAACACGCTGAGTTCAAATGCGAATTTGAAACTATAGTTAAAGTTCACGTTGTCAAGCCTGTTTATAACATGCAGCTTACAGTTAACAATGACGAGGACTGCAGCACCGTCGGTACTGGTTCTATCGTAGTTAGCAATGGCGCAGGTTATACATTCTTCACTACACTTGGTGATGACACTTTCACGCTTACAGGACTTGACGGTACGAACACTTACACCGTACACGCAATCAGCAACACAACTTTCTGCGAATACACGAAAGATGCTACTGTAGAAATCGATGGTTATACACCTGAGATCAAAGCTATCTCCTCAACAGCTAATTACCTCTGCTTCGAGAACGAGTATAATGGTTCTATCACCGTTACGCTGAAGAACACTGCTGCTCTCGCTGACGTACTTCCTTGCACGTATTACATCAAGAATACCACGACGGGTATTGAAGCAAACAACGAAACTGGTGTCTTTACAGATCTCCAGGCTGGCAACTATGATGTTTGGGTTATTTCTAACCTCCACTGCCAGACCGATGTTAGCGATGCCACCGTCCTTGACAGCGCATTCATCCGTCCTCAATATGTGATTACACCTAACCACAACTGCTTCTGGACACCTAACAATCCTGGTTCCGGTTGTATTGATATCATCCAACCGCGCGATGTTGCAGGTCTCCACAATTACACCTACACCATTTCTCAAGAAAATGCTGGTGCTTGGTCATTCGTGGCTGACATCGACAAAGTTTCTTTGAGATACTGCTTCCTTGATGATGCTACCTATCATTTGAAGATTGTTGACGAACTCACAGGTTGTGAATATGATGGTGACTTCGTCGTTCCTTTCGAGGCTATCAATGTTACTGCCACGGTTGCTTCTGAAGACAACCACAGATGTGATGCAACTGGAAATGGTTTTATCACTGTCAATGCTACATCTGACCACGAGTACTCAACGCTTTATTTCAAACTCACCAACGCAGCCAATGTTGACGTTACGCCCGTTATGCCTATCGGTGCAACGGTTAACAACCTCGTAGCCGGTACATACTATGTAACCGTTATCGACAGTTTCTCCAACTGCATCTATGATGACCTCGCCAACAGAGAAGTAGTCATCGAAAATGATCCTTACACGATTACTTTCGACGTTGCTACTACGGACAACGCATTGTGTAACGGCAGCGACGGTACGATTACCGTAAGCAACGTTGTCAGCACAAATCCTGCCGCTGCTGGTTTCGAGTACAGCCTTGATGGTATTACTTATCAGTCAAGCGCTCTCTTCGAGAACCTTGCCTCTGGCGCATACGTAGTCTATGTACGCGACATTCAGTCACAGTGTGTTGCTACGGTTAATGCTCTTATCAAAGACCGTACAGACAATGCTCCGATTATCAGCAATATTACCTCTAATGGTCACAACCTTGCCGGTACGCTGCATTTCTGCCAGAACACCACTGGAACCATCTTTGCAGACGTTACTTCTAACATTGCTGGTGATGTAAACTTCGATTATGAATGGACCAACTCTTGCCACACCGGTATCTTCTCAACAGCTGACTCCGTCAACGTAAGAACTGACGAGGTTCTCTGTTGTGACTACATTCTCGTTGTTACTAGCGAACTCACTGGTTGTGTCAACAGCACACGCGTAAATGTTTGTATCGACTCTCTGCCTAAGATTCATTACATCGTAAACAATGCTCCTTGGACAACCGTTGATCCCAACAACATTTACAATTGTGAAAACAAGGCTGTCACTATCGGTATCAATACCTACAACCTCCTTTCTTACAATTGGACAAATGGTATCACTACCACCGATGCTTCTTTCACAATACCTGCTTATGCTTACGAGCCTGGTGAAATCGCTTCTTTCTGCGTCAACGTAGAAGATGTCAACGGATGTAAGAACTACGGTGTCATCAACCTGATTGAAAAACCGATCAGCACTAAGACTGTTGACATTGACGCTTGTATCACTTACTCCTACACGACTGACAATGGTTTGTTGGTTAACCGTACTTACGGTGATGCCCTTGCAAACCCGTTCACATACACACGCACTTACACGGCTGCTAATGGTTGCGACAGCATCGTTACTTACAACGTTAAGATCAATGCCGCTCCTACGGTTGCCCTCGCTATCGAGAATCCTGCTAATGATTTCTGGTGCGCAGGCAATGTCATCACAAACCGTGCTGACCTCGGTCTGACCGTTACCGATGCTACTCAGAAAGGTTGGAAGATTTCCAACGACAATGTGTTCAACATGCAAGATGCTAACTTCGACATCACGTCACCGCTTGTCTATCCGGCTCACAATGGCAAATATCTGTTCGCTTATGCTGCTAACAGCTGCGATACCGTGTTTGTTGGACCTTACATGATCACAGTTGACAGTATGCCGAGAATCGATGGCAACATTGCTGTCACTAACTACTGCGCAGGAAGCACTTTCGATGTTACCACCCCTGCTGCTGTTTCCAACGCTAATCCTTCTGCTGCTATCTATTCCACCTGGAAACTTGTTGACGGTGCTAACGTTAAGGAATTCAACGGTAGCGATGTGGTCCGCAAGGCTTACAATGGAATGACAGTACGTTACATCCTTGGCAACCACTGTGGTAAAGATTCTGTTGAGGCTGTTATTACCGTTGATTCTGTTGTGAAACCGATTATCACAATCGACAATGAGTACTGTGCCGGTGATGTTCTCAATCTTGCAAGTTTCATCATCACGAACGCTGCTCTCAACACAACTCCTACGGATACCGTAATCAAACTTGATGGCGTACCTTACGTGGCTGGCACGAAACTCGCTATTGCAAATGCTAACGTTTCTGCAGTCCTCACTTACGAATGCGGTACTATTGAGTCTGCCCCTGTTACGATTACCGTTCATGATACGGCTCATCTTGCTTTGTCAACCACATCTGTCACACCGCTTTGTATATCTACTGCTTACGTTGTTAATGCAGAATGCGCAGAAAGTAACACCATCAACGTTATCGACAACGTTAATTGCAACATTACAATAACGGATGGTCCTGATGCAAATCAAAAAACCATCAAAGCTCTTGCTATTCACCGTGGTATGGCTAGTTTCACTGTAGTTTCAACTGCTGAAGCCAATTGCGGCAATCCGAAGAAGCATACTTTCACATTCCAAGTTGACAGCACACCTCGTATTACTTCCGACCTTGCTAATCAAGTGGTTTGTCATGATGGAACTATTTCTACTGTCGTTGCTCCTACATACGAAGTTGAAATTCCTGCTGCAACAACTACCAAATTTGAGTATTTGAATGCCGCTGGAGTCTGGGTTGAGTTTGCTCCTGCTACTAAGACTTGGTCAATTACCGAGGATGCTACCCAAATCAGATTTGCAATCACCAATGATTGCGGTACGGCTTACTCCAATGTTGCTAACGTTACTGTTAATGAAATTTCAACGACAAGTGTACTTGATACCATCTGCAAAGAGGATTCTCAAGTTTACTTCATCACCTTTGCCAAGAACGTTATTCCTAGCGTAGTTTCTGCTCAGGGTAAGGTTACGGTTACTCCTGATGCTACCGTCAGAGGTAAATACACGATTGAACCTGTCGGAACAACTCTTGGTAATGATACGCTCGTTATCACAGCTAATGTTCCTGCAACTTACAACGGACCTTGTGCTGAAAAGACTGTTAAAGTTCCGTTCACAGTTGTTGACAAACCGGTCGTTACAATTCCTCAGGCAGCTTACACTGTTTGCGAGGGTGAAGTTCTTCCCGCAACATTGTTCGATGCTACGGTTAACCGCAATTTCGGCAACATCTATGCTCAAGGTTGGAAAATCAGAAAAGCTTCTGCATCTACAGCCGTTGACTACGTTGCAACAACTAAGATGTCGGCAGACTACAACAATGCTGTACTCTACTATTACGCAACTAACGCTTGTGGAACCACAGAGTCAAGCGTCATGACAATCACTGTCAATGACACTGTCAAACTCTCTATCAACAATGCTGATCAGACCATCTGCAACAACACAGCCATCACGCCTATCACGGTTACGACCAACAAAACTACGGTTGTCCTCAGTGATGAATTGACTGCTGCTGGCCTCTCCTACGACGCTACTACACATCAGATTACTGGTACACTCAGCGTTGCAGAAAATGTTGCTGAACTCTCTGCTTCCATTGAAGTTCAGGATGCTATTTGTCCTGCTTACAACAAGGTTGCTGACATCACATTCAAGATCAATGTCAAGCCTACGGCTACGCTCTCTATGATTGATACAGTATGCGTAGGAAATATGATTGTAAGTGATCTTGATACAACCAACGGCAGAACAACTGCTACTGGCAAATGGATGAAGAAACTCGAAAGTGCAACTGATTATTCAGAATGGGTTATCGGTGCCGGTGCTACCACGTTGACCCCGTATGCTTTCGCAGTTGACAATCACGCTCAAGTTTACTACACCATCACCAATGCTTGCGGTACAGTCAATACTGACACACTTGAATTGCATGTGGCTTCTAATGGTAATGTGACACTTGACGCCACCAACTTCCGCGACACCTGTTCAGGTTCTCCGTTGAGTGACTTCATCGTCAAGAACCCTGTCATCAATGACACGACTGACGCAACCAGAATCATGTCAACCCAGTGGTACTTCAGACCTGCCGGTTCAACTGCTACTGTTACGGCAATTGCTACCACCGATGAAATCAACGTTGCCGGTGAGGTTAGATTCGCTTACACCACGCAATGCGGTGAGGTGACCTCCAACTGGTTCGCTCTCACATTCGACGCTGCTCCTGAGTTCTCTACAACGTTCGCTAACACTGATTTCGTAATCTGCCAGAATGACAAGTTCACGAAACCTACTTATACTTACAATGCAGCTGGCAACAGTGCAGTTGTTGAGACTTGGACTATCACCAAGGCTGGTGAGACCACTGCTGAAGCATTTGATTTCAATACAGTTTACGATGTCACCTACAACGGCGCTACCGTAACCCTTACGATTTCTAACGCTTGCGGTACAGATGAACACAGTGCTGTAGTTACAATCAACGCTCTGCCTGTACCTCAGATGCTGCAAGATGTTACCATCTGTAATGGCGAAAACTACACGTTGAGCATTAAGAATCCTGCTACAACCTCTACTTACAAGTGGGCTACCGTTGCTACTCCTGCAACTCCTTACTCTGCCGGTACGTATGTGGCTACTGGTTCAACACTGACACGTACAGCTCCTGCTACTGATGCTGTCCTCTACTGGACTGTTCAGGAAACAGATGCTAATGGATGTGTTTCTACAGTCGCTGTTAATGCTTCCGCAGACTCCATCAATTCTAACGTAGTTACCATCAATGTTACTTCTAAACCGGCATTCGTATTCTACGATATGAACAATGTACCTACACACGACATCAACACTTCCATCAACAATGTAACCACCTCTTACAAGTGGGCTATCGATGGCAGATGCTACAGCAATAGTGATGAAAAGGTTTACGTCACGTTCACTATCAAACACAACGATACGATTATCCCGATGTCTGAAGTTGGTCATTACCTCAAACTCGAAGCGATAAACGTTGGATATGGTAGCCAGATGTGGAACAACAGAGATTTGCTCTCTTACCCGTCATCCGATGGTTCTGCAACATTGTTACAGAATTCTCTCTATGAAACAATGACATGCCATTATCCTCAGGTACATGTTCCTTCTACGGGTACCTCTGGTAACTTTGACTGGTTGTATCTGCACTTCCTTGACGGTCGCGTCAATACCAAGTACTTCACTCAGTTCTACATCCCTGGTGATTACACCATCGAATACGAACTCTACGCTACAAATGGTAATGATCTGCAGTACCGTTACAACAATGCAACCCGCGGTTCTCTCATTGTTGGTGGTCAGGACTATGCAGAAACGCTCAGCACACTGCTCGCCGAGGACGTATTCACCATCCATGTTGACAATGGTCCTGCTTACGCTGAACCTGTGGTTGATGAACCTATCCCTGCTGTTGAACCTGAAACAACAGTTTCTGAGCCTACTTTGAGCGTTTACCCGAACCCTGCTACTGAAAACGTAACCGTCAAGGTTCAGGGTGTGGAAGGTAAGACTATCGTAAGAATCTCTACGCTTACCGGCAAAGTCGTTGCCGAAAGCACCGTCAGCGCCAATGCATCTAAATCTGCTAAACAGACTTGCGATGTTTCAGGTCTCGTACCTGGCGTATATGTCGTGCAAATCGTAAACGACAAGGCTGTTCTCTCACGTAAACTTGTTGTTACCAAATAATTGAACAGTTAATCATACTTTAGGGAGTTGTGCCTTAACACACAACTCCCTTTTTTGTTAATAGTCATGAATGAAACACGAAAAATTTCTCACTTTATACTGAAGCGTTACAGAGGCAGGCTCGCTGCAATATTTCTGCTCAATGTGGTCTCTGTCATCCTGTCCGTTTTCGTGTTCATGATGATAGAACCTTTCACGAGACTGCTCTTCCGGGGTAACCTCGATGGGCTGAGTCCCATTTCTTCCTTATTTGTTGAGTCAATCAGCAAAATTGTCTCACTTGACGAATTTGGGGGTTCCATGCTCTTTTTAGTGAGTTTTGCCATTGCAGTCTATCTCTTCAAAAACCTCTTCGGCTATGCTTCGCAATGGGTGCTTGCATCCGTCCGCAGCGACTTAGTCTGCTATCTCCGCAGTCGGATCTTCGACAAAATCTTGGCTTTGCCCATCGGCTACTTCTCGCTCCAAAAACGTGGCGACATCGTCTCCCGTGCCGTCAATGACGCTCAGGAAATCGAATTCACCACCTTGGCGGCCATCAAATGCTTTGTTACAGATCCGCTTGCAGTACTGCTCTACCTTGCCGTGTTGCTGCTTATCAACACCCCGCTTACCCTGTGCATACTCGTCTTTCTGCCTTGTACCTTTCTCATCATCGGCAGAATATCCCATTCTTTGCGCAAAGAGTCTAAAACATCCAAACGGTGGTTGGGCGCTTTACTCTCTGCCGTTGAGGAAACCTTGTCGGGGATACGTATCATAAAAGGCTTCAACGCACAAGCACAAGCAGAGAAAAACTTCTCCTTTCTTAATGAAAGATTCACCCGCAATCAGAAGCGTGTTTATCGCAAGGCAGACCTTTCTTCGCCATTGAGCGAGTTCTTAGGAGTGACTACCGTAATGGTTGTCTTGATTGTCGGGGGACGAATGGTCCTTGCGCCTCAGCCGAAGCTCTCGGCTGAGCTTTTCATCGCATACATTGCACTCTTCACCCAGATTATAACACCATTGAAAAACATCTCCACCGCTATCGCCAATTACAAAAGGGGACAGTCGGCGATGGACCGCATCACCGAAGTGCTCGATGCCGACGAGGTGATCTTAACTTCGTCAAACCCCTTGCCCGTAACCTCGTTTCAGCGCGACATCGTTTTTGATAGTGTCACGTTCTCCTACGGAAATGTTCCTGTTATAACAAGGTTTGACCTTACCATCAAGAAAGGCGAAACTGTCGCTCTGATTGGTCCGTCGGGTGCGGGGAAAACCACTATTACCGACTTGATTGAGCGTTTTTACGACCCCACAAACGGGAGCATTTTGCTTGACGGCATTGACATACGACAATATGACCTTGCCCAGTACCGTCGTTTGTTTTCCCTTGTCTCGCAGGATGTTGTACTTTTCAACGACACCATCTACAACAACATCGTATTAGGTGCTCAGGGCGTATCGGATACTGATGTCGTTGCGGCGTTAAAGGCCGCTGACATCTATGAGTTCGTCGCAGCCTTGCCCGAAGGTCTGCAGCACCGTTTGAGCGACCGCGGCGCCAACCTCTCCGGTGGGCAGCGGCAGCGACTCAGCATTGCGAGGGCGGTACTTCGCAACTCGCCGATCCTTATCTTGGACGAGGCCACTTCAGCCATGGACACAGAAACCGAAAGAGAAATCCAGAAAGCTTTGGACACGCTCACCGCCAACCGTACCGTAGTCGCGGTGGCACACCGTCTAAGCACCATCCAGAACGCTCACCATATCGTTGTCCTCGACAAAGGGCGGATTGTGGAGCAGGGAAACCATGAAAACTTAATGCAACGTGACAGTTATTACAAAAAAATCATCAACATTCAACAGCAGAACTAATGGCAAAACACAAGTTGGCAAGATTTGCCGAAAACGAAACCTTTGGCAACCTTTTTCAGCATACGCAATATGACCGTGTCAATCAGCCATTTCCGTTAAAAGGGCGGTGGCGTGAAGACTATTTTCACAACAATAATCCCATCGTTCTGGAATTGGGATGTGGAAAGGGAGACTACACCATAGCCATGGCGCGGCGGAACCCGAACGGCAATTACATCGGCATCGACCGCAAGGGGGCGCGGTTGTGGCGCGGCTGCAAAGACGCCATAGAGAGCGAAATGAGCAATGTTGCGTTCCTCCGCATCAACATCGACAAAATAGGGTACTACTTTGAGAAAGGAGAAGTAAACGAGATATGGGTCACATTTCCGGATCCGCAGCCCAAGAACGAGCGCAAGCGGCTCGTGTCGCCCCGGTTTGCGGAATTCTACCGCCAAGTGTTGCCTGCGGACGGCGGCATTGTCAACCTCAAGACAGACAGCCGGCTGCTTTACGACTATGTGTTAGAGACCGTTCCGCAAGCGCATTGGCAGATGTTGGAAAACATCTTTGACGTATATGCCGACGGAAGCAACGAACTGCTCACGGGCATCCAGACCTTCTATGAAAAGATGTGGTTGCAGGAGGGGCGCACCATCTCCTATGTAAGAATCAGAATATGAACAGATAATGACGCATGAACGTGCTTGTCGGAACAGGCAGGGGGAGTGGAGGCGGGTGTGCTTTAAACAAAAATAATGCCATTCGTGATTTTTTTTTCAAAAATAACATACGGGGCGAAAAAAATGCTATATTTGCCAACTTGTTGAAAAATTGGTCTGCAAGTGTATTTGGGCGTGCGCATTTGTGGCGTAAGTGTTTGAGCGAAAGGAAATTGCAGGGATGGATATTAAACAAGTAGGTGTTGATTAAGTAGGGTGGAAATGGCAGAAAAAATGACAAAACGTTCTAAGAACATATAAAAAACGAAAATTCGAGAAGATGAAAATAGTGAATTATTTTAAAGAAGTGTATGAAGAGTTGGCTCACAAGACGAGTTGGCCCACCATGCAGGAACTGGGAAATAGTGTTGTGGTAGTGTCCATTGCTTCCCTAATAATCGCGTTGATCGTGTTTTTGATGGATGCTATTTTCAATTTGGGAATGGATCTCGTATTCCCGGCTGTTTAGTCTTCTCAAAGGCGGAATCATATCCAAAAGTAACAGATCATGGCTGAAATCGAGCGTAAATGGTATGTGATTAAGGCTGTCACCGGAACCGAGAAGAAGGTGAAGCAGAACATTGAGACGGAGGTTGAGAAATCGATTCTCAAAGATTACGTTTCAAAGGTGCTCATTCCGACGGAGAAGGTGCATCACATCACGAAGAGTGGGAAGAAAGTAGTGTCAGAGCGCAACTATTTTCCGAGTTACATCTTCATAGAGGTAGCGCGGATGGAAGAGGTGTTCAGCATGCTGCTTGAGATTCCCGGCGTGTTGGGATTTGTGGGATGCAAACACAAGAGCGACAATCCCGTAGCGTTGCGTCCGGCGGAAGTTTCCCGGCTGTTAGGGAAGGTAGATGAGTTGTTGTCTCAGGACGACTCCTTCATCCAGCCTTTTGTAGTAGGCGAGGAGATCAAAGTTATCGACGGGCCTTTCAACACCTTCAACGGGTTTATTGAAGAGATAGACGCGGAGAAGAAGAAGCTGAAGATTATGGTGAAGATTTTCGGCCGTAAGACCCCGCTGGAGTTGGGTTTTATGCAGGTTGAAAAAATATGAAGCCGCAATTAGTTACAAACAAATAAATTAAATCACAAACAATGGCAAAAGAAGTAGCTGGATTAATTAAGTTACAAATTAAAGGAGGGGCAGCCAACCCGGCACCCCCTGTAGGTCCTGCACTGGGCTCAAAGGGAGTGAACATCATGGACTTTTGCAAGCAGTTCAATGCGCGTACGCAGGAAATGGCTGGCAAGATTATCCCTGTTGTGATTACGGTTTACAAGGACAAATCGTTTGATTTCATCACAAAGACTCCTCCGGTTGCTGTACAGATTAAGGAAGCAGCCAAACTTCAAAAAGGTTCCGGCGAACCTAACCGTTCAAAAGTCGGTACTATCACGTGGGACCAGGTGCGGACGATTGCCGAGACCAAGATGAGCGATTTGAACTGTTTTGAGCTCGAACCCGCGATGTCTATGGTAGCAGGCACGGCACGCAGCATGGGTGTGAACGTGAAAGGTGGCCAGAATCCTTTTGAGAAAAATTAATAACAAGTAAAACTAAGAATCACATGGCTAAAATATCAAAAAAACGCAAAGAGGCTTTTGCTAAATTTGATAAGAGCAAGGCTTACGCTTTGCCGGAAGCTATCAAGGTGGTGAAAGATCTTACCTATACCAAGTTTGACGCTTCTTTCGACATCGACGTCCGTTTGGGCGTTGACCCGAGAAAGGCCAACCAGATGGTACGCGGTATTGTCACGCTGCCCCACGGCACCGGCAAGGAAGTGCGTGTGCTTGTGCTCTGTACGCAAGACAAAGAAGATGAAGCAAAGGCAGCGGGTGCGGATTATGTGGGCCTGGATGAATACGTTGACAAGATCAAGCAAGGTTGGACAGACGTGGATGTCATCATCACGATGCCCAGCGTTATGCCTAAGATCGGCGCACTCGGCAGGATACTGGGTCCCCGCGGCCTTATGCCTAACCCCAAATCCGGCACCGTGACGATGGATATCGGCAAGGCCGTTACCGAAGTCAAGGCCGGTAAGATTGATTTCAAGGTTGACAAGTACGGCATTATCCACACCTCCATCGGCAAGAACCACTTCACGGTGGATCAGATTGCAGATAACGCCCGCGAGATGATGAGCACTATCATCAAGTTGAAACCCTCGTCAGCCAAAGGAACCTATATCAAGAGCATCTTCCTCTCCACGACGATGAGTCCTGGCGTGCAGGTAGATCCCAAGTCAGTTACAGTATAATCTAAAAGTCTAAGCGAAAAAAACGTATGAAACAAGAACAAAAAAGTCAGATTATCGAAGAAATCGCACAGGACTTGGCGAACTATTCGCACGTTTACATCACCGACATCTCCGGTTTTACCGTAGGTCAGGTTAACCAGCTGCGCAGACTCTGCTTCAAACGTGAGGTCAAACTCAAAGTTGTGAAGAACACGCTGCTGAAACGCGCTATGGATCAGGCTGAATCCGACTATTCAGAACTCTATCAGGTGCTGAACGGTCCTACCTCCATCATGCTGTGCAACACGGGCAACGTCCCCGCACGTCTGATCAAAGAGTTCAGGACCAAGAATGAAAAGCCCCTCATCAAGGCCGCTTTCATCGAGGAAACCGCCTACATCGGCGACGACCAGCTTGAGAACCTGTGCAACATCAAGTCCCGCGAGGAATTGATTGGCGACATTGTCGGATTGCTGCAGTCACCGGCAAAGAATGTCATCTCCGCATTGAAATCCGGCGGCGGCAAGCTCGCTGGCATTGTCAAGACTCTGTCCGAAAAAGAATAAAACAAGTCAAATTTAGTAACAAATCATTTTTAGTAAACAACATTAAAAAAATAAAACTATGGCAGATTTAAAAGCATTTGCAGAACAACTGGTTAACTTAACGGTTAAAGAAGTCAACGAATTGGCTCAAATCCTGAAGGATGAATACGGCATTGAACCCGCAGCCGCAGCAGTAGCAGTAGCAGCTGGCCCCGCAGCAGCCGGTCCCGCAGCAGAAGAGAAGACTGAATTCAACGTCATCCTCAAAGCCGCTGGCGCTCAGAAACTTCAGGTTGTGAAATTAGTGAAGGAACTCACCAACCTCGGCCTCAAAGAAGCCAAGGAACTGGTTGACGGTGCTCCTAAGGCCGTGAAGGAAGGCATCAGCAAAGACGAAGCTGAATCCTTGAAGAAAGCTCTCGAGGAAGTCGGCGCTGAGGTTGAACTCAACTAATTTCCCGATACACTAGACAAGAGTACAACACTTTCGCTACGGCGAAAGTATTGTACTTCTTGTTGTATTTAATACCCGCTGATTGGTATTCCCCTTAGAAATCAGTATTTAACTATAAACTTAATCGAACAGTCTTGGCAACTAACAACAATAAAAGAATAAGTTTTGCATCGACAAGACCGGTTGAATTCCCGGATTTCCTCGACATTCAACTGAAATCATTCAAAGAGTTTTTCCAAATTGACACGGATGCCGAATGCCGGCAGAACGAAGGACTTTACCGTGCCTTTGCTGAAAACTTCCCCATTACCGATGCAAGAAACAGTTTCGTCCTTGAATTCCTTGACTATTATATCGATGCACCTCGATATAATATGGACGAATGCCTTGAAAGAGGCCTGACATACAGTGTTCCCCTCAAAGCAAAACTCAAACTCTCTTGCAACGATGCAGAGCACGAGGATTTTGAGACGGTCATCCAGGATATTTACCTCGGCATGATCCCGTATATGACGCCGAGCGGCACTTTCATCATCAATGGCGCTGAACGCGTTGTCGTGTCACAACTCCACCGCTCCCCGGGCGTTTTCTTCGGCTTCTCGTACCATACCAACGGAACACCGCT
Source organism: bacterium (assembly GCA_963643165.1). Lineage (GTDB taxonomy): Bacteria > Bacteroidota > Bacteroidia > Bacteroidales > WCHB1-69 > F23-D06. The sequence continues at coordinate 61,457 of CAVIJD010000001.1, forward strand.
CTATTCCGCACGAATCATCCCCTTCAAGGGTTCGTGGATGGAATTTACGACCGATATAAACAATGTGATGTATGCCTATATCGACCGTAAGAAAAAATTGCCTGTCACAACGCTGCTGCGCGCTATCGGATATGAGACAGATAAGGATATCCTCAATATTTTCGATATCGCCCACGAGGTGAAGGCCACAAAAGCCAATCTGAAAAAATATATAGGCGAAAAATTCGCTGCCGCTGTCACAAAGACGTGGTATGAGGATTTTGTAGATGACGAAACCGGCGAGGTCGTCAATATCGAACGTACTGAGGTGATTATTGACCGCGAAACAGTGTTCGAGAAACAGCATATCCAGATGATTACCGACGCGAACATCAAAACGGTGCTGTTCCACAAGACCGACGAACGCAATACCGACTATTCCGTCATCTTCAACACGCTGCAAAAGGACCCGACTAACTCAGGCAAGCAGGCCATCGACTATATCTACCTGCAGCTCAAGAGCACGACGGCCCCCGATGAGGAAACGGCACGCGCCACGCTCGACAAACTTTTCTTCTCTGAGAAACGTTACGACCTCGGCGAAGTGGGCCGCTACCGCATCAACAAAAAACTGAATCTCGACGTCCCGATGGAAACGGGCGTGCTCACGAACCAGGATATTATCTCCATCATCCGCTACTTGATTGAACTGATTAACAACAAGACGGACGTCGATGATATCGACCACTTGAGCAACCGCCGCATTCGTACCGTCGGCGAACAATTATACAACCAGTTCAGCTTAGGACTGAACCGTATGGCCCGCACCATCCGTGAAAAGATGAATGTACGCGACCACGAGTTATTCTCCCCGGTAGATTTGATCAATGCCAAGACGCTGTCTTCCGTGGTGAACTCGTTCTTCGGTACAAACCAACTTTCGCAGTTCATGGACCAGACGAACCCGCTGTCAGAGATTACGCACAAACGTCGTATCTCCGCCCTCGGTCCCGGAGGCCTTTCCCGCGAGCGCGCCGGCTTTGAAGTCCGAGACGTTCACTATACGCACTATGGCCGTCTCTGCACCATTGAGACCCCTGAAGGCCCCAACATCGGTCTTATCTCTTCCCTCTGCGTCTTCGCCAAGATTAACCACCTGGGCTTTATCGAAACCCCGTACCGCCGCGTCGTGAACGGCAAGGTGATGTTCGACGAAGACCCGATTTTCCTGACCGCCGAAGAGGAGGACAACAAGCGTATCGCACAGGCTAACACCCCGATGGATGCCGATGGTCTGCTGAGCGAAAAGGTGAAAGCCCGCCGCCTCGCCGACTATCCTATCCTGCCGCGCGAGGACATTGACCTTATCGACATTGCACCTAACCAGATCGCCTCTATCGCTGCGTCTCTGATTCCGTTCCTGGAGAACGACGACGCCAACCGCGCCTTGATGGGGTCAAACATGATGCGGCAGGCTGTGCCTCTGCTCAGACCCGAAGCCCCGATCGTGGGCACCGGCCTCGAACACAAGGTGGCCGTTGACTCCCGCGCCGTGCTGCTGGCTGAAGGCACCGGTGTGGTGAAATGCGTGGATGCTACACACATTGAAATTGAATACGAACGCACTGAACAGGAAGAACTCGTCAGCTTTGAGCCGGCAGTGAAGAATTATCAACTTCTCAAGTTCCGCAGAACGAACCAGAACTCCTGTATCAATATGCGCCCCATCGTGGTGAAAGGCCAAAAAGTGCAGAAAGGCGACGTGTTGACCGAAGGCTATGCCACCGAGAACGGCGAACTCGCTCTCGGCCAGAACCTGATGGTCGCATTTATGCCCTGGAAAGGCTATAATTTCGAGGACGCTGTCGTGATTTCTGAAAAGGCCGTCACCGAAGACCTCTATACCTCTATCCACATTGAGTCGTTCACCCTCGAGGTGCGCGACACTAAACGAGGCATTGAGGAACTCACCAACGATATCCCCAACGTCTCCAGCGAGGCTACCGCCGACCTTACCGCCGACGGTCTGATCCGCGTGGGCGCCGAGGTGAAAGAGGGCGATATCCTCATCGGCAAGATTACGCCTAAGGGCGAGTCTTATCCTACACCGGAGGAGAAACTGCTCCGCGCCATCTTCGGCGACAAGGCCGGCGATGTCAAGGACGCCTCCCTCAAGGCACCCCCATCCATGAAAGGTGTCGTCATTGGCGCTAAGTCTCTCTCGCGTCTTATCAAAGACCGCAAGTCGAAAGCCAAAGACAAGGACATCATCAATGAGATTGAGGAGCGTTACAAGGAAGAAACAGACCACCTGCACGAAGTGGCAGTCGCCAAGTTGTACAAGATTCTGGAAGGCAAGATTTCGCACAATATCCACGACAATGCCAAGAACGTGGTTATCCCGAAAGGCACTAAATTCTCCCAGAAACTGCTCAACACGGTTGACTTCACCTCGGTGGCCATCTCCAAATGGACGAATGACGCCAAGGTCAACGTGCTCGTTTCAGAGATTATCCGCAACTATCTGGTGTGCGTAAGAGACATCAACGCACGCAAGACACGCGAGATCTTTGATGCCACCATCGGCACTGAACTGCCGACAGGCATTGTGCAAATGGCTAAGGTTTATATTGCAAACAAACGTAAACTTCACATCGGTGACAAGATGGCAGGTCGCCACGGCAACAAGGGTTGTGTGGCCAAGATTGTCCGCAAGGAAGACCTTCCGTTCCTGGCAGACGGCCGCCCCGTTGACGTGGTGCTGAACCCGCTGGGTGTGCCTTCCCGTATGAACCTCGGACAGATCTATGAGACGGTGCTGGGCTGGGCAGGTCGCAAACTGGGCGTGAAATACGCTACCCCGATCTTCGACGGCGCATCGCTTGACCAGATCAATGCCTTGATGAAAGAGGCCGGACTCCCCGAGAACGGCAGCACACAACTGTACGACGGCGAGACGGGCGAACCGTTCCACCAGAAAGCCACCGTCGGCTACATCTATTACTTGAAACTCCACCACATGGTTGACGACAAGATGCATGCCCGTTCTATCGGACCTTACTCCTTGATTACGCAACAGCCTCTCGGCGGTAAAGCACAGTTCGGTGGCCAGCGTTTCGGTGAAATGGAGGTCTGGGCTATCGAGGCCTACGGCGCATCTAATGTCTTGCAGGAAATCCTTACGGTGAAGTCGGACGATGTGGTTGGACGTGCCAAGACTTACGAGGCTATCGTGAAGGGCGACAACATGCCGAATGTGGGCATCCCCGAATCCTTCAACGTGTTGGTGAACGAACTCCGCGGACTCGGTTTGGACATTAAATATGAATAAGAATACAATAAAATATAAATTGTAAATCATGGCTCTTAAAAAAGACAGCAATACCAGAAAGGAATTCCATAAAATTACCATCAGCCTGGCTTCTCCGGAGACTATCCTGGAGCAGTCATACGGCGAGGTCTTGAAGCCGGAAACAATCAACTACAGGACTTACAAGCCGGAACGCGATGGTCTTTTTTGCGAGAAGATATTCGGGCCTACCAAGGATTGGGAATGTCACTGCGGCAAATACAAGAGAATACGCTACAAAGGCGTGATTTGCGACCGCTGCGGTGTGGAAGTCACAGAAAGAAAGGTGCGCCGCGAAAGAATGGGACATATCCAACTGGTGGTTCCTGTTGCCCATATCTGGTTTTTCAAATCGCTTCCTAACAAGATCGGAGCGCTGCTTGGCTTGTCTTCCAAGGAGATTGACGCCGTGGTCTATTACGAGAAGTATGTCGTGATACAACCCGGTGCCGCCGAGAGCGAAACCGTGCAGAAAAAGACGCTGCTTACCGAAGAAGAATATTACGAAATTGTGGAGAAACTGCCCGACAACAGACTGCTTGAGGACAGCGACCCGAACAAGTTCATCGCCAAGATGGGCGCAGAAGGTCTTTATGACCTGCTGAGCAATGTGGACTTGGACGCCGAATCTTACGAACTTAGAGACAAGGCCAACAATGAGACCTCTCAGCAGCGCAAGAAAGACTTGCTCAAACGCTTGCATGTGTTTGAGGCTTTCCGCGACAGCCGCAAGCGTGCCGAAAACAGGCCGGAATGGATGATTATGAAGATCATCCCAGTCATTCCGCCCGAGATCCGTCCTCTCGTGCCGCTCGACGGCGGACGTTTCGCCACGTCTGACCTTAACGACCTCTACAGAAGGGTCATCATCCGCAATAACCGTCTGAAAAGACTCATAGAAATCAAGGCTCCTGATGTCATTATGCGTAATGAGAAGCGTATGCTCCAGGAAGCCGTCGATTCTTTGTTTGACAACTCCAAGAAGTCGAGCGCTGTGAAGTCTGACTCGAACCGTGCGCTCAAATCATTGTCCGACAGTTTGAAAGGCAAACAGGGCCGTTTCCGTCAAAACCTGCTCGGTAAACGTGTGGACTACTCTGGCCGTTCTGTTATCGTTGTCGGCCCCGACCTTCACCTTAACGAGTGCGGTCTGCCTAAAGACATGGCCGCTGAGTTGTTTAAGCCGTTTATCATCCGCAAGATTCTGGAAAGAGAAATCGTGAAGACGGTGAAGTCAGCCAAGAAGATTGTCGATCGTAAGGACCCTGTGGTTTGGGAGATTTTGGAGAACATCCTGAAAGGTCATCCCGTACTGCTGAACCGTGCTCCTACGCTGCACCGTCTTGGTATCCAAGCATTCCAGCCGCGTCTGGTGGAGGGTAAGGCTATTCGCCTGCACCCGCTCTGCTGTACGGCTTTCAACGCCGACTTTGACGGTGACCAGATGGCTGTACACGTCCCCCTCGGCAATGCTGCCATTTTGGAGGCGCAGATGCTGATGATGGCATCACACAACATCCTGAACCCCGCTAACGGCGCGCCCGTCACGGTGCCTTCCCAGGATATGGTGCTCGGACTTTACTATATTACCAAAGAGCTCTCCTCAACCCCCGACCATAAGGTTCAAGGCGAGGGCAGCATTTTCTACGGTCCGGAAGAGGTGATGATCGCCTATAACGAGAAAAAAATCCACCTCAACGCCAAGATTAAATGCCGCGTTGACGTGGACGGCCAAGGCACGCTCAAAATCATCGACACTACCGTGGGCCGCGTTATGTTCAATCAGGTGGTGCCTAATGAATACGGTTACATCAACATGCTGCTCACCAAGAAAGCCCTCCGCGACATCATCGGCGATGTGCTGGTGAAATGCGGCAACAAGGTTTGTACCCAGTTCCTCGATGATATCATGGGACTCGGCTACCGTATGGCCTTCGAGGGCGGCCTTTCGTTCAACTTGGGCGACGTGATCATACCCAAGGAGAAACCGCAACTCATCTCTGAAGCCAATGCCCAGATCGATGAAATCACCATGAACTATAACATGGGTTTCATTACCAATACAGAACGTTACAACCAGGTTATCGACGTGTGGTCGCAGTGCAACGCCCGTCTTTCCAAAATTCTCATGAAAGAGATTGAAGAAGACCGTCAGGGCTTCAACCCTGTACACATGATGCGCGACTCCGGTGCTCGTGGTTCTGCTGAGCAGATCCGTCAGTTGTCCGGTATGCGTGGTCTGATGGCAAAGCCGAGTAAGGCTGGCTCATCCGGCGGCGAAATCATCGAGAACCCGATTCTTTCCAACTTCAAAGAGGGACTTTCGGTACAAGAGTACTTCATCTCTACCCACGGTGCCCGTAAGGGTCTGGCTGACACGGCTCTGAAGACCGCAGATGCCGGTTACCTCACCAGACGACTCGTTGACGTCTCCCACGACGTTATCATCACTGAGGAGGACTGCGGCACGTTGCGCGGCATGACCGTGAGCGCACTCAAGAAGAACGAAGAGGTGGTTGAAACACTTTATGACCGTCTGTTGGGACGTGTCACCCTTCACGATGTCTATCATCCTCAAACGGGTGAACTGATTATCAAGGCCGGCGAGCAGTTGACAGAAGAATATTGCCGCATTATTGAGGACTCTCCTATCGAGGAAGTTGAGATCCGTTCAGTGCCCACTTGCGAGTCGAAGCACGGCATCTGCCAGAAGTGCTACGGACGAAATCTGGCTACCAGCAAGATGGTACAGATCGGTGAGGCTGTCGGTGTGATTGCCGCGCAGTCCATCGGTGAGCCGGGTACACAGCTGACCCTCCGTACTTTCCACGTGGGTGGTGTGGCCGGTAACGTGGCTGCCAACTCTTCCATCAAGGCTGCCTACGACGGTATCTTGACCATCGACGAGCTCCGCGCCTTGGAGAAAACCGATGCTTTAGGAAAGTCATACTATAAAGTAATCGGACGTACCGCTGAAATCAAGATCATCGATGTCAAGACTGGCATCGCCTTGTCGGCAGCTAACGTTCCTTATGGTTCTAACCTCTACTTCAAACAGGGCGACACCATCAAGAAAGGCGACCTGATCGCCGATTGGGATCCTTTCAATGCCGTCATCCTTTCAGACGTTGCCGGTAAGGTTGTCTTCAACGACATCATTGAGGGTATCACTTACCGTGTTGAAACGGATGAACAGACGAACATCCACGACAAAGTCATCATCGAGAGCAGGCTTAAGACGAAAAACCCGAGCATCTCTGTCGTCAACAAGTACGGCGAGATTATGAAGACTTTCGACGTGCCTGTGGGTGCCCGTCTGGCTGTGGAAGAGGGACAAGATATCGACTCCGGTGAAATCCTGGTCAAGATTCTCCGTTCATTCGGCAAATCAGGCGATATTACCGGCGGTCTGCCCCGCGTCACCGAGCTGTTTGAGGCCCGTAACCCGTCAGACCCCGCAGTCGTGTCCGAAATCGACGGTGTCGTCTCTTTCGAGAAGAAACTCAAACGAGGCAACCGTGTGGTCAAGATTACGCCGCGTAACAACGAAAACGGTGAGGGTGCCAAGACATACCTCATCCCGACTTCCAAGCAGATTTTGGCTCAGGAAAACGACTTTGTGAAAGCCGGCACGCCGCTCTCTGAAGGCTCGCTCACCCCGGTCGATATCCTCAACATCAAGGGTGCACAGAAAGTTCAAGAGTACATTATCAACGAAATTCAGGAAGTCTATCGTCTGCAAGGCGTGAAAATCAACGACAAGCACTTCGAAGTCATCGTACGCCAGATGATGCGCAAGATGGAAATCGAAGACCCGGGCGATACCAAGTTCTTGCAAGGCGAGTTGATTAACAAAATCGACTTCCAGGAAGAGAACGATATGATATGGGACAAGAAAGTGGTGGAAGACACGGGCGACTCCGAGGATGTGCGCAAAGGCCAGATTATCACCGCCAAGAAGTTGCGCGACATCAACTCGATGCTCAAACGCAACGACAAGAGACTGGTGACTGTCCGCGACGCTTGCCCGGCAACCGGAAAGCCCATCCTGCAAGGTATCACCAGGGCTTCTTTGCAGACGCACAGCTTCATCTCCGCCGCATCGTTCCAGGAAACTACTAAAGTGCTCACCGAAGCCGCTATCAATGCCAAGTCCGACAATCTTATCGGTATGAAAGAGAATGTCATTGTGGGCCAGAAGATTCCGGCAGGTACGGGCATCAGGAATTACCAGAATATCGAGGTCGGCTCCAAAGAGGAGTACGAAACGCTGATGGCCTCCAAAGTAGAAGAACCGGTGACGGAAACTGTACAATAGTCACGAACATTTAAAAACAGAACAATATGCCTGAACAAGACACTGAACATAAAATTGAACTCAGCATCACAGACGAGGTCGCACAAGGTGTGTATTCTAATCTGGCTGTCATAACTCACTCCAACACAGAGTTCATCCTTGACTTTGCGTCGATTATGCCCGGCGGGGCCAAGACTGCTGTCCGTTCAAGGGTGATTATGACCCCTCAGAATGCAAAGCGACTGCTCCGGGCTCTCTCCGAAAACATCGCTAATTACGAGCAGCAGAACGGTGCCATTGACGACAATCCTATTGGAGCCTTCCCGCCCCTCATGAACGGCGGCGGCATGGCCTAAACGTATCTGAAACGTTCAAATTTCTGTATTATAAATGATGATGAGGGCAGGTTTTTTTACCTGCCCTTTTTTGCTGAAAGGAAAGATGAAGAAACGATGAATGAAGACAATCATCGTAAAAGATGCCCCATAAAACCATGACGTTTTGCCCACGCTCTTTCAATAATTCTGACCGTTGTTTTTTTTTCTGAAACTCAAACGGCAAAACGATTTTTTTTTACTTTTGCGACTATGCTTTATTTTAGTATTTTTTGGATATAAAATTTTGATAATTAGTAACATAAACCGTTTATAAGATGAAAAAAATTACCGACAATTCTTTGTGGAGCAAACTGACAATGGTAGTAAATGCCGTATTAGTGCTTTTCTTTGTCCTTTCTATGGTATTCCTGATGAAGTTTGATAAGACGAATGTCAAGGTGGTTGATGCAAGACCGCATTATGAGAAGTCATTCGAGAACTTCACGATGGCTCAACACCCGCTCAAACAGGACAGCGCCGAGGTCGCCTATTATCAGTATAAGCTCGATACTTTGCAGGAGAGACTCGCAACAGCCCCTAAGGACGTGAAGAAGACTCTGGAGGAAAGCATTTCCGTGACCAAGAATACGCTTTCGGAGAAGCAGAAAAAGTATGACGAACGTATCAACACCATTCAGGAACAGAAAGCTATCTATACTCCTGTGAAAGCAGAGTGGGACGAATTGAACGATGCTAACGCCAAAACCAAATCCTCTTTCATCGTCATGGCTGTCATCACATTGGTGGTGTTTATTGTAAAACTCTTCTTCTTTGCTACCTGGAACTACAAGAACTCACAGAATATTCACAGGGCCGCTAAATGGATGTCAAAGGGCATGCCCGCATGGATGTCATACGTCGGTTGGATTATCCCGGTCTATAACCTTGTAAAGCCGCTTTCATTCTTCAAAGAAATCTGGCAAGAAACCGATTATATTCTTGAGGACAAAGACATTGTCAAGACTCCTGTGGAAAAGAGAGATACAATGGTGGACAACAGCGAGTTGCACATCGGCATTTGGTGGGGTCTCCTGCTTATCAGCACATGGCTGATGAATTTCATCCTCTTCAAGACATTCTTCGCCGAAGGCCCTCTGTTCCTGAAAACCACCCATAGCAATGTGGCTATCGTGGCCATCGTTATCTTGGTGCTTTGTTTGGTGGAAGAGATTAACCTGATTTTGAAATTCAACAAGAAAAACAAAATGCTTGTCGAAAACGCTGACAAATTTGAGGGCAACAATTAAGATTTCTGAAGTTCTCATTTTTAAGAATAACGAAAGGGAAGTGCTGCGGCACTTCCCTTTTTTTTGTTGCCCAAAAGTAAAATCAGCTGGCGGCATAAGAGACCGCCGTCACGGGTCGAGGCTGTAAGGCATTGAGGCTTCGGCGGCGATGTTGAGTTCGTCCGTCTCTTTTTTCCTGCCCTTGCGCCGCGGAAAGCGTTGCAGTCCATTGTCGCTGATGTTGTCCCGCAGCGTTTCTGCCAAAGCGGAGAGCGTCTGTTCCCGCATGTTCTTTTTTAGTTCACACTCCCATACGGTAATACATCGCCAGCCCATCTCTGCGAGCAACCGGAGTTCTTCTTCGTCTCGTTTGCGATTACGTTCTATCTTGTTTTGCCAGAAGTCAGGATGCGACTTTGGCCGCACAAACCCTCTGCATCCCTCGTGGCCGTGCCAGAAGCAGCCGTTGATGAAGACGACTGTGCGGTATTTGCGGAGCACTATGTCAGGATGTCCGGGCAGCCGGGCATCGTTGACGCGGTAACGGAAGCCTTGAGCGAAAAGGTAACGGCGCACCAGCATTTCCGGTCGGGTGTTTTTGCTGTGTATTGCCGCCATGCAGCGGCTGCGCTGTTCTTGGGTCATCTTGTCCATAGTGCAATTATTCGCGGTTTGCGTTGCAGGATTGCAAGTATTGGCGCAGGGCTTGCGCTTTGGCCGGGCCGATGGTCTCGGCCAGTGCCTGGTCGGAGGCGCGGTTTATGCCTGTCACACTTTTGAAAGTGGAGAGCAGCCGCTGTTTGAGTACAGGTCCGATGCCGGGGGCGTTGTCCAACACCGAGGCAATGCCGGCTTTGCTGCGACGCTTGCGGTGGTGTGTGATGCCGAAATGGTGCACTTCGTCGCGGACCTGCTGCAGCAGTTTCTGGGCCTCCGACTTCTTGTCGATATACACGGGATATTCGTCTCCTACTTTGTAGATGTCCTCAAGTCGTTTGGCGATGCCCACAGCCATGACCCGGTCTTCGATGTGCAGGGCTTGCAGCGAACGGTAGGCGGCATTGAGTTGCCCTTTGCCGCCGTCGATGACGATGAGGTCAGGCAGCGGCTTCTCTTCTTCCAACAGTCTGTGGTAGCGGCGGTAGATGACCTCTTCCATCGTGGCAAAGTCGTCGGCACCCACTACCGTCTTGATGTTGAAGTGGCGGTACTCGCGCTTGGCGGGCTTGCCGTCAATGAAGCAGACCATCGCGCCGACAGGTTCGGTGCCTTGGGTGTTGGAGTTGTCGAAGCACTCAATGTGGCGCGGCAGACGGTTCATGCCCAAGGCCTGCTGCAAGGCTGTCAGCACCCGCTGCCCGCGGCGTTCGGGGTTTACGAGATCTTGCCGCTTTCTCTTCTCTAACAGGTAAAAATGGGCGTTGCGCTCGGCCAATTCCAGCAATTTGCGCTTCTCGCCGCGTACGGGCACTTGGAACTTCCAGCCGTCAGGCTCTGTGGCGGGCATGAAAGGCACTAAAACGGTGGGGAACAGCCCCTCCAGCCGCTCTTTTATGTCGAGGATGCCCGACCAAAGGATGTCCTCCTCCTCCATACCCTCGGTATTGTTCACTTCTATGGTGTGTGCTTGCACTACGGCACCATCCACGATGCGCAAAAAGGCCACGCAAGCGCAGTTCTCCTCGGTCTCCAAGGCAAAAACGTCAAGGTCGGTGAGTTGTGGCTGCACCACGACCGAACGTGCCACAAAGTTCTCCAAGGTTTCAATCTGATTCTTTATCTTGCCCGCTTCCTCAAATTCCCATTTTTCAGCATGTTGCATCATCTCTTCTTTCAAGGTCTGTACCACCTCCTTGCGGTTGCCTTTGATGATGCTCAGGATTTTGGAGATGTTTTCCTGATACTGCTTTGCGGTGATGAGTCCGCAGCAAGGTGCGGCGCATTTTTTGAGTTGATGTTGTATGCAAGGGCGCTCGTTATGCACCAACTTGCGGCAGTTTCGCAATGGAAACATGTTAGTTATGGTGTCCAGCAGGATGTTCATCTGTTTTACGGACGAGTAGGGCCCGAAGAGATGCATGCTGCCGGGGTCGGGATGACGCGTGGCAAAAATTCTCGGATAGTCTTCTTTGGTGACGGCAATCCAAGGGTACGACTTGTCGTCTTTGAGCAATATGTTGTAATGGGGCTTGAATTGCTTTATCATGCTGTTTTCCAGCAGTAAGGCTTCCCACTCGGTGTCCACTACGGTGGTCTGGATGTCGCGGATCTTCGTCACGAGCAGCCGCACCTTGGCGGTGGCTGGCTCTTTGCTGAAATAGGAGGAGACGCGCCGCTTGAGCCGTTTGGCCTTGCCCACATAGATGACCGTGCCTTTCTCGTCGAGGAAACGGTAAACCCCAGGCTTCTCGGGCAGCGAGCGGAGAATGAGTTTCAGGTTTTCGGCAATCTCTTTCATATTTTTCTTGAGGGTTCGCACCGTTGCGCCGCCAACACCCGGTCGTGGTGCCAGATTTGCCAACTGTTAAAAAGGTTTTGCCATACGGAGTAGAATGCCATGAATACGGAAGTCAGCGGGTTGAGGTAGGTGGTGGCCATCCAGATGCCTAAGGCGGTGTTTTTCTGCCCCATGAGCTGCCCCTCAGCAATGGAGTCGCCGTACTTTCTGCCCGTGAGTTTGCCTATGATGAAATGGAACATGCAGGAGACTGCGGATGCGACGGCGAGAATTAAGATGTTATATACGTTGCCCTTGCCGTTGCGGAAGATGAAGTCGATGGTTTGCCCTAATGTGATTTGCAGCAGTACTGCCCACAGATAGAAGGAGTAGTCTTTGTAACGGCACAGAAATTTGTTGGCTTTAGGCCATGCCACTTGCAGCAGAAGCGCCACGAAGAAGGGCAGGGCGATGGTGGGTGCCAGCCTCTCCTGAATGAGGAGAAACGATTGCCCGAAAGTGTATTCTTGGTGTTGTCCTATAAAGGTGAAATAGAAAGGGGCAAGGAGCGCCACCATCAAGTTCCCCCAAACGGTGTATTCCGTTACCGTCTCGCGGTCAGCACCCAATATGCAGGCGGTGGTTACGACGGAGCAGGCGACGGGACACAGTACGCCGACCATGAGACTTTCGGCCAGCAACTCGTTGTGGAAAAGTCTCGTGGCGAGAAAATAACCGGCAATGCTGACAATGGCTTGGTACAGCATGATGCGGATGCTGGAGTGCGAAAGACGCAGCCGACGTATGTCAACGGCCGCAAAGTTGAGCAACAGCATCGTGAAGATGAGGAAAGGTGACAACCAGGCCATGTATGCGCACCATCGGTGCAGAAACAGTCCCAAGAGAATGGCGGCAGGCAGTACGAAACTTCTGTAATTTGACATGTTCCTATTTTTGGGCAGTGCGCAAGGAGAGAATGGTGATGAAGATGAAGATGATGTTGGGGATCCAGACACCAAGCACGGGGGGCAATCCGCCGGAGACCGAGAACACGGTGGACACCTGCTGCAGGAATATGAACGAGAATGCAAAGCCCATACCCACGAAGATGTGTACGCCTACGCCGCGCCTGTTTTTGCGCGAAGAGACACTGAGCCCTAAAAAGGTCATGATGAAGATGCCGACGGAGTTGGCGATGCGCTTGTGCTGCTCAATCTGGTAGTGCGCCACGAGGTTTGACCCGCGCACTTTGGCATCGGCAATGAAGGTCCGGAGCTGTTTGTACGACATGGTTTCGCTGATGAATACGTCTTGGCTGAAGTTGCGAGGCTGGATGTTGAAAACGGTGTCCATCCGCTCGCCTGTGACAACGTCTTCCACGTCGTCAATGATGGTGCGCAACGTGTAGTTGTACAAAACCCACCTGCCGGTGCTGGGGTCATATTGGGCTTTTTTTGCCGAGAGTTTCTTGTTCAGCGAGGTGAAGCCGAACTCTTCGTAAGTGAAGTCAAAACCGGCATTCTCGTTGCGGCTCCAACGCTCCACGTAGATGTAACTGTTGCCCGAATTCTTGACGTGCAGGTTGTACGAGGAGACGCTTTGCTTGCCGAAATAGGTGTATTTGAACTCGTTGAGCCGTGCGTTGGTGTGCGGCACAACGAAGTTGGCCATCACTAACGAGAGTATCATGATGATTAAAGCCCCGACAAAATAGGGAACCATGAAACGGTAAAAGCTGATGCCGTTGTCCAGTATGGAGATGATTTCGTTGTGCGACGAGAGTTTGGAGGTGAACCAGATGACGCTGATGAAGGTGAACAGCGGAATGAACAGGTTGATGAAGTAGGGGATGAAGTTGAAGTAGTAGCCGGTGATGATTTCTTTGACAGGGATGGCCTTGCTCATGAATCGCTGGATGTTCTCCGAGAGGTCGAAGATGATGATGATGGTCATCAGCAGGGCAATGGCATAGACTACCGAGCCGAGGAATTTCCTCAGCAGGTAGGAGTCTATGATCTTCCATCCGGTAAGGTCGCAGAACCGTTCGTGAAGCCTATGCCACCCTTTGTTCATGCTGCTGTCTTAGCTGTTCTGCTGTTCGGGTTTGAGCCATTGGTCGAGCCAACGGAAGAACTCGCGCTGCCACAGCATAGAGTTCTGGGGTGTTGACACAAAATGACACTCGTCGGGGAAGTAGAGGAAACGGCTCGGGATGCCTTTCATCTGTGCCACGTCAAAGGCCTGCATGCCCTCCGTGTAAGGGATGCGGAAGTCGTTGCCGCCGTGGATGACTAATATGGGCGTGTCCCAGTTGCCGACAAACTTGTGCGGTGAGAAGTCGTAACTCTTCGGTGTGGGCGTGTTCCAATAGGGTCCTTCGATGTCGTGGTTTGCGAAGAAAAGTTCTTCGGTGGTGTTGTACCAGCTTTCAAAGTTGAACATGCCGCAGTGTGCAATGAAGGCTTTGAAGCGTTTTTCATGATGGCCGGCAAGCCAATATACGGAGAACCCGCCGAAGCTGGCGCCTACGCAGCCAAGACGCTCTTTGTCGATATAAGGCTCCTGCGCCATGGCGTCGATGGCGGAAAGATAGTCTTTCATGCACTGCCCGCCGTAGTCGCCGCTGATCTCGTCGTTCCACTCATGCCCGAAGCCCGGCAGTCCCCGGCGGTTGGGCGCTACGATGACATAGCCGTGCGCCGCCATCATCTGGAAGTTCCAACGGTAAGAGTAGAATTGGCTCACGGGCGACTGCGGTCCGCCCTCGCAATAGAGAAGTGCCGGATAGGTCTTGGTGGAGTCGAAGTTCGGCGGCAGGATGACCCAAACCAACATCTGCTTGCCGTCCGTGGTCTTCACCCATTTTTTGATGGTTTCGCCCGGGGTGATGCTGTCAAGCACGTCTTTGTTGATGAAACTCAACTGCTTTACGGATTTGTCTTTTAAACTTACGGCATAAATCTCTGACGGGCAGGCATGTGTGGTGCGTGTCACGATGAGCCTGTCGCCGCTCACTTGCAACGTGTTGTAGTCGTAGTCGCCCTCGGTGATCTGTTCAAACGTCCTCGTGGCAAGGTCAAGCGAGTAAATCTGGTAGGTGCCTTCGATGCAACTGTTGAAAAAGACTTTGCTGCTGTTGCTGTTCCAGGCAAAGTTGGTGGCGTCTTGGTCAAACTCGGTGCTGTAGTCTTCGGCGGCGTCAGCCTGCAGGTCATAAATCATCAGGCTATGTTTCTCCGACTCGAACCCGTCGGTCTTCATGTTCCACCACGCTATTTTCTTGCCGTCGGGTGAGAACACGGGGTCCATGTCGTAACCCTTGTTGGCTTCGCTGAGGTTCCGGGTGGATTTCTTGTTCAGGTCATACAAATAGATGTCCGTGTTGGTGCTTTCGGCAAAGGCCTTGCCCGAGAGTTTCTTGCAGACGTAAGCCAGTTTTTTGCCGTCGGGGCTCCAGGTTATCTCTTCGATGCCGCCGAACGGAGGGTTGGGGCAATGGAACTTCTGCCCCTCCAGCAGGTCGATGCTGTTCTCGCAAGAGGGGTAGTCGGCGATGAACAGGTGGCTGTAGGTGCCGTCAGCCCAGTAGTTCCAATGGCGGTACATCAGGTCATCATAGATCATGGCGTTGGCCTTGGGAAGGTCGGCGTAGCGCTGCTCGATGGTGGGGATCAAACGCACGTTCTGCGCATAGCAGATGTGTTTCATGTCAGGGGCATAACTGAAGCAGTTGACATCGCCCGTGATGCCGGCCAGCTTCTGGGCATGGCTGCCGTCGGGGTCGCATTCCATGATGGAGGTGCCGGCAGTGTCGGTGTAGAGGTAGGCGATCTTTTTGCCGTCCGGGCGCCATATCGGCTGCATCTCGTCGTTGGGCGTTGTGGTGATGCGCACGGGGTCGCCGCCCTCGGCAGGCATCGTGTAAAGCTCGGCATTGCCCGTGTTGCTGCGATAGTCGTAGTATTTTACACTGTAAAGGATCGTCTTGCCGTCGGGCGAGACCTGCACGTCTGACAGACGGCCTAAATACCAGAGGATTTTCTCGTCCATCACCCCGTTCGAGAAGTCGGGCTTCTCCCGGTTCTCTTTGGCGATAATGCTGTTGTCTTCTTTCTGTGTGCAACTGCTTAATAACATAGTGGTCAAAATTGCGAAAATGAAATATCTCTTCATGCTCTTTTTGTTTGTTTTTTAGGCGGCAAAGATAATATTTTTGCTATTTTTGCGCTCCCCTGACAAGACGGTTTTTTGTTTGTGCCGTCATTTGGGCAATGGTCAGGCTTGTTTTTGATAATAATTTGAAGATGAAAAAGTTAATATTGTTTGCTGTGCTGATTCCGCTATTGTTCTCTGCTTGCGGCAACAAGAATGCCAACCCCGAGACGGAACTTCCGGAGGTGGATCCGCGCATTCAGGAGCAGATGGACAGACAGGCTAAGGACAGGGCCGACTGGGACAACTGGAACAATCTGTCTGACGAGCGCAAGGCTGAACTGCTCGACAGCCAGAAGGCGATCTATGATGATGTGAAAGCGAAGAAGGCTGACCGTCAGGCGCGCCGCGAGAAGTTCGAGGCGGCTATGGAGAACTGGGACAACCTTTCGCTTGATGAACGCAAGGCCGCTTTTGACCTGGTGGCGAACCCTTCGCCAAAGAAACAGACTGCCGCCGACACTGTGACATTAGAAAAATAAAGCGTTATGAGAAAAATAGCCGTTTTTGCCAGCGGGTTCGGTTCTAATTTCCAAGCCATCATCGAGGCCGTGTGCGACAAGTTGCTTGATGCCGAAATCGCCCTCCTCGTCTCCGACAAGCCCGGCTGCAAGGCCGTGGAGCGCGCCGAACAGCACAATATCGATACTTTTACTTTCACCGCCAAGGATTATGCCGACAAGGAGGCTTACGAGACCGCCATCCTGCACCAACTGCAGGAACGGGACGTGGATTATATTGTGCTGGCCGGATATATGCGCTATGTCGGCAAGGTGCTGCTGACGGCCTTTCCCCAACGAATCATCAACCTGCACCCGGCGTTGCTGCCCTCGTTTCCCGGCGCGCATGGCATAGCCGACGCCTATAACCACGGCGTCAAGGTGTTCGGCATTACCGTGCATTTTGTGGACGAGGGGGTAGATACGGGCAAGATTATCGACCAGTTCTCTTTTCACGCCGACGGTACGGAGACCCTCGATGAGATTGAAACACGCATCCACGAACTGGAACACCGCCATTACCCCGAAACGATTAACAAGGTTATCAATTCTTAAAAAAACTACATAACGATTAATGGAAAAGATTATCATACTTGACTTCGGGTCACAGACTACCCAGCTGATAGGCCGGCGCGTCCGTGAACTCGATATGTTTTGCGAGATATTGCCGTACAACAAGTTCCCTAAGGACGACCCCGACGTGATTGGCGTCATCCTCAGCGGCTCGCCCTACAGCGTGTATGACGAGCATGCCTTTCAGGTTGACCTCTCCGGCATCCGCGGTCGCTATCCCGTGCTGGGCATCTGCTACGGCGCCCAATATATGGCACACGCCGGCGGCGGCAAGGTTGAGTCGGCCGGCTCCCGCGAGTACGGCCGGGCCCGACTCTGCTCTTTTGAACACGACAACCCACTGCTCAAAGGCCTCGATGACCATACCCAAGTGTGGATGAGCCATGGCGACACGATAACAAAACTGCCCGACGGCTGCCGCAAAATAGCCTCTACCGACAAGGTGGAATTTGCCGCCTACCAGTTCGAGAACGAGAAAACCTGGGGCGTGCAGTTCCATCCCGAAGTGTTCCACACCGAACAGGGCAGCCTCTTGCTGAAGAACTTTGTCGTGGATGTGTGCGGCGGCAAACAGTCGTGGAGCCCCGCCTCTTTTGTGGAGACTACTGTGGCTGAACTCAAGGTCCAACTGGGCAACGACCGCGTCATCCTGGGACTCAGCGGCGGCGTCGACTCTTCCGTCTGTGCCGTGCTGCTCAGCCGCGCTATCGGCAAAAACCTGACTTGCATATTCGTGGACCACGGACTGCTGCGCAAAAATGAGTTCCGCAATGTGATGCACGACTATGAAGGCCTTGGCTTGAATGTTATTGGCGTGGATGCCAGCGACAAGTTTTTCAAGGAACTGGAGGGCGTGTCAGACCCCGAACGAAAACGCAAAATCATCGGTGCCGGCTTCGTTGATGTCTTCAATGCGGAGGCTATGAAGATTACGGATGCCAAGTGGCTCGCCCAAGGCACTATTTACCCCGACAGGATCGAAAGCCTCAGCATTACCGGCATGGTCATCAAGAGCCACCATAATGTGGGCGGACTGCCGGAGAAGATGCACCTCAAACTGTGTGAGCCGCTGAAATGGCTCTTCAAGGATGAGGTGCGCCGTGTGGGACGGCAACTGGGCATGCCAGAACGCCTCATCACCCGCCACCCGTTTCCAGGCCCCGGCTTGGCCGTGCGCATACTCGGCGACATCACCCGCGAGAAAGTCCGTGTGCTGCAAGACGCCGACGACATATTCATACAAGGACTCCGCGACTGGAAAGTCAGACTCAAGGGCGAAGAGGCCCGCAAGGTGCTCTCTGCAGGCGTGCCGGCAAATATGACCGACGGCGAGATGGAGGTGTCGCTCTATGACCAGATATGGCAGGCCGGCGTTGTCCTTCTGCCAATCCGCAGCGTGGGCGTGATGGGCGACGAACGTACCTACGAACAGGCTGTGGCTTTGCGCGCCGTAACGAGCACCGATGCCATGACCGCCGATTGGGCCCACCTGCCTTACGAGTTTATGGCTAAGGTGTCTAATGACATCATCAACGGGGTCAAAGGCGTAAACCGCGTTTGCTATGACATCTCCTCAAAACCGCCTGCAACGATAGAGTGGGAGTAATAACGTTTGATTTGATATTAGAACCTTTTTTAACATAAAAATATAAAAATGACAGACTACGAATTGAAGTACAAGATAGCCGACATGAGTTTGGCAGAATGGGGACGCAAAGACATTGAAGTGTCCCAAAAGGAGATGCCCGGGCTGCTGGCGCTCCGTGAGAAATATGGCGAAAGCAAGCCGTTGAAAGGCGTTCGCATTATGGGCTCTCTGCACATGACGGTGCAGACGGCTGTGCTGATTGAAACGTTGGTGCAACTGGGTGCCGAGGTGAGATGGTGCAGTTGCAACATCTTCTCGACACAAGACCATGCTGCCGCTGCCATCGCCGCCACGGGCGTGCCCGTGTTCGCCTGGAAAGGCGAGTCTCTGGAAGACTATTGGTGGTGTACCAACCAGGCACTCTCGTTCCCCGGCGGCAAAGGCCCGCAACTTATCGTAGATGACGGCGGCGATGCCACCCTGCTGATCCATACGGGTTACAAGGCCGAAAACGACCCCTCCATCCTCGACAAGGAACCCTCTTCTCACGAGGAAGGCGTTATCTTCAATGCCCTCAAGGAGATACAAAAAGAAGACCCACAGAAATGGCACAATATGGTGAAAGATATCAAAGGCGTGTCTGAAGAGACAACTACGGGCGTACACCGGCTCTACCAGATGATGGAACGCGGCGAACTGCTCTTCCCGGCCATCAATGTGAACGACTCCGTGACAAAGTCCAAGTTCGACAACAAGTACGGCTGCCGCGAGTCGCTGGCCGACGGCATCAAACGCGCCACCGACATTATGATTGCCGGCAAGGTGGTTGTGGTGTGCGGCTACGGCGACGTGGGCAAAGGTTGCGCCCAGTCGATGAGGTCGTACGGCGCACGCGTCATCGTGACGGAAATTGACCCCATCTGCGCTCTCCAAGCCGCCATGGAAGGCTTTGAGGTGAAGACGGTGGAAGAAGCCCTCGAAGAAGGCAATGTCTATGTCACCTGCACGGGCAACTGCGATGTCATCACTAAAGAACACCTTAACAAAATGAAAGACCAGGCCATCGTCTGCAATATCGGCCATTTCGACAACGAGATTCAGGTGGAGGCTTTCGAAAAACAACCCGGCATCCGCAAACGCAACATCAAACCGCAAGTGGATGAGTATTTCTTCCCCGACGGCCACTCGATCTTTATTTTGGCCGAAGGCCGCCTCGTCAACCTGGGCTGCGCCACGGGACACCCCTCTTTCGTGATGAGCAACTCGTTCACGAACCAGACTATGGCACAACTCGACCTCTGGCAACATGATTACGAAATCGGCGTCTATAACCTGCCTAAACATCTTGACGAGGAGGTGGCCAGACTTCACCTCGGCAAAATCGGAGCCAAACTCACTAAACTGACACAGAAACAGGCTGACTATATCGGCGTCAAGGTGGATGGCCCTTACAAGACAGACTTATATAGATATTAGTATCCGACGAAAAAAACAATTAAGTAACACGACTCAATAAGCAGTGTCAACATAAATCCGGGAGTTGTATGACTTCCGGATTTTTTTGAAACCCGGATTTGACGCTGTGTAAGTTGAGGTGAAAACCGATAAACGATGAGGATGAAAGAGAAATGTAATGGCTTGGGTGCGTTGTTGAAGCGATGCTTGCGTGCCACGTTGGTCTTGCTTGTGGCAGGTGGCGGCATCGTGTGCATGTCAACGGCAATGCCTGTGTGTCAGAGCGTTGACGTGTCGCAGGTCGCTGCCGTGTCCCCTGATTCTGTGGTGCTGGCTTCAGCGTCGTGGCAGACAGACACGCTCGACGGCATGTTGCTGCGGAGGGTGCGCTTCTCCGGGCATGAGTATTTCGGAAGCAACCAGTATATTGCTGTCCTTGAGGTCAGTCCGGACGCCGGCCTTGCGATGGCTTTGGCGTGGGAGCCGGTGCGAACACGCACTTCTGTTATGGCCATCAAGCACGGTGCGTTGGCTGCCGTGAACGGCTCCTTCTTTGACATGAAAAAGCATAATCCGATCTGTCATCTTCGCATTGGAGGAGAAGAAATTGCCGTCAACGAGCCCGGCAAGGATACGGTGAACCGGAAATACTACCAGTACGGCACTATCGTGCTCGACAGCGGCAAGGTGTGCATATTGCATACCGACAGCGCGCGGCTTTGGGAACGGACGCTCTCCGCACCCGACATCATGACCGCCGGTCCGCTGCTCATCTGCCAAGGCAAACGACTGCCTATGCGCAACGATCTCTCATTCGTGAGCAAACGGCATAACCGTACGGCACTCGGCATCAAAGCCGACGGCACATTGCTGCTGCTGACCGCCGACGGCCGCACTCGCGAGGCCGAGGGACTGTCGCTCGATGAACTGACCCTGACCCTGCAGTGGCTCGGCTGCCGCGATGCCATCAACCTCGACGGCGGAGGCTCCACTACAATGTACGTCAAGGACTTTCCGCACGGCGGCGTAGTCAATCACCCCTCCGACAACGGACGCTTTGACCATCAAGGCGAACGCGGCGTGTCTAATATCTTGATGATAAAAAAGAAAGACTGAAAGAAGGTTTAACTGTAAACCCGGAGCCTGACCCCGTCATAGCGGGTGTTGTAACGACGGCACGGATAGATAGCCGGCCCGCTCAACACATTGCCGTCCAAGATGTTGAAAGTAGAGCCGCACAACGAATCTACCAGCCTTAGCCCATCGGGGGCCACATAGAGCCACGAGTCCTGCTTGGTCCAGTCGTGCGAACAGGCACGGTCGAATGCTACAAAATCCCATTCGCTGAGCCGATAGACGATGATGCCGTTCACCCCTCCGGTGAAGTATTCGTACCCGCCGTAAGTGTTCAGCCTGTAGTACATGGCATCGTTGGGGTAAATGGTGAAATCGACACTCGTGTTGGGGATGGTGGGGTGGTTGTAATAGTCACAACCAGCCAGCAGTGTCAATAGCAAAGTCGTTATAATCAGGCATTTTTTCATAGCACGGGCGAGGGACTAATAAATCCAGGGGAAAATCTTGTAGCGTTTGAGGTCGGTGAACTCGCGCCCGAAAAACTGCGTGTAGCGTTCATATACGGCCTTGGAGCGCGGTATGATGTTGGCGCAGGTCCAAAGCAGGAAAACCAGTCCGGGCAGCGACCAGGTGAGGATGGCAAAGCCAAGCCACTCCAGCACCTCGCCAAAATAGTTGGCGGAGCTGATGCGGGTGAAGGGCCACCCTTTGGGAATGTAGTAGTTGTTGTCGATGATGTCTCTGCGCAGCCCGCGGATGATGCGGTCGGCGTAAATGTTGACCACCATGCCGAACAAAAAAATGAGTGTGCCGACAATGAATTGCCACGACCAAAGCCACGAGATGTCGTAATAGTGCTCGGGGCAGAAGAAAAAGAGCCATCCGCCTTGCATCAACGCGTTGAATGTGTTGAAGATGAAGCCCGTGATGATAATCGAAATCGGCATCTTGCTCTGCCCCTTCATGAGCAGCGGAAACACGAACGACCGCTGGAAATAGTGGAATTCGAAGAAGAAGAACATGATGAACGTGACGATATTGAACGGTTTCACCCATTCCACCAGCGAGACGAAATAGAGCAGAAACATGGCGAAGAACACGGGTGACTCCATGATGAACCAGCCCAGGTTGCTTCGCACGGAAACGCCCCAACGGTTGTTGAAAGTCATACCGTAAGCCGGGGTGACAAACTGAAGGGTGACGAAAACGCCAATACCTAAAACGCTCATAATGATGAGCATATAATTGTATGCGGTGCTGAAGATTTCTAACATAGTTAAGAGACTTTTTTATAGGAATTTATGCCCGTCAAACCTCTTTTTGCGTTTGAAATAGTGGATAAAGACGACAGATTTGGGAAAAGTGTCTGAGAATGCCAGTTTAGGCAGTGTGTTACGTTTGGCTTTAAACTCCTTGTAACGGGAATAAAACTGGAACATAGCCTTATAGACGGCGGTGAAGTCCTTGAAGTGCCCTTGCAGCAGAAACGAGAGTGCGGCGAGTTGGTCGAGGAAGAAACGCAACGTGAAAGTGACGGTAAGACGTTCTTCGGGGAGGTTCTTCAGCAGCAGAAACAGATTGTTTCGGAAGTTGAGGTAGGTCTTAAAAGCGTTGTTTTTGGGCAAGGTGCCCCCTCCGATATGGTAAACGACGGAGGCGGGGTTCACTTTTATCTTGTACCCGGCGTTTTTGATGCGCCAGCAGAAGTCAATCTCTTCCATGTGTGCGAAGAAGTCGGGGTCGAGACCGCCCATGGTGCGGTAAACGTCGCTGCGGACGAAAAGTGCGGCCCCCGTGGCCCAGAAGATGTCGGCTTCGGTGTCATACTGTCCGTGATCCTTCTCGAGATTTGAGAACACGCGTCCGCGGCAAAAAGGGTAGCCGTATTTGTCGATGTAGCCGCCGCAAGCCCCCGCATACTCAAACTCGTCGCGGTGGCTGAATGAGAGCAGTTTGGGCTGCACCGCTGCAATCGTCGGGTTGCCGTCCATCATTTCGATGACGGGTTCAATCCAATGCGCCGTCACCTCAATGTCGGAGTTGAGCAGGCAGTAGTACTGCGCCTCTATGTGCTCCAGCGCCATATTGTAACCTCGCGCAAAGCCCTCGTTGTGTGCATGTTCCAACACGCGGACATCCGGATAGCGCTCTTTCAGGAAACGGACAGAATCGTCCGTCGAGGCATTGTCAGCCACGACGAGTTCTGCATAATCCGGCAACGAACGGACCAGGGCGGGAAGAAACTGTTCGAGAAACTTTTTCCCGTTCCAGTTCAGGATGACGATGGCAAGTTTAGTCATATGCGTCTCTTTTTTACACAAGTCTGCAAAGATAGTTTTTTTTTCAGAAGATGTGGTACGAAAAAAATTGTATCTTTGCCGCCTGAAAATAGATAAGGAAGAAATATTAAAAATTAGACGTTTTAAACTATGTATTTGACAAGCGAAGTTAAAAAGGAAATTTTTGCACAATACGGAAAAGGCGAGGCTGACACCGGGTCTCCTGAGGCTCAAATCGCATTGTTCACGCACCGCATCAAACATCTCACCGAACATGTGAAGGAGAACAATGGCGACCGCGTGACAAAGAGAGCCTTGATTACCTTGGTGGGTAAAAGAAAAAAGATGCTTGAGTACCTGAAAAAACAGGACATTGAACGCTACAGAGCCATCATCAAGCAATTAGGTCTCAGAAAATAATCCGGAAACTTGTTTTATGAAAAAGGCAATTTCAACAATTGCCTTTTTTGGTTTTTTGAAGAATAGCAAAAAAGGCTTGCCTTTCTTCGATTTTATCATCTTAAAGCTGAATTATAAATGTTAGGAATAAATACATCATTTCAATTGAACGATGGCCGCACCGTGACCATCGAGACCGGCAAGTTGGCGAAACAGGCCGACGGCGCTGCTGTGGTAAAAATGGGAAACACGATGCTGCTGGCTACGGTCTGCTGTAAAAAAGAGGCCGTCGAGGGCACCGACTTTATGCCGTTGCAAGTAGAATACCAGGAGAAATACGGCGCACTCGGCCGCTTCCCCGGTGGTTTCTTCAAACGTGAAGCCCGCCCCTCGGAATATGAGATCCTGATAGCCCGCCTTGTGGACCGCGCTATCCGCCCCCTCTTCCCGAAAGATTTCCATGCTGAAACACAGGTTATCGTCACGCTCATCAGCGGCGACAAGAACCAACTGCCCGACTGTCTGGCATGCCTTGCCGCCTCTTCAGCCATCGCCGTGTCTGACATCCCCTTCGAATGCCCCATCTCTGAGGTTCGCGTGGGCCGTGTAGATGGCAATTTCGTCATCAACCCCACCATCTCCGACATGGAACGCTCTGACATCGACATGATTGTGGCCGCTTCGATGGACAACATCATGATGGTGGAGGGTGAGATGAAAGAGATTTCGGAAAATGATATGGTAGAAGCCCTCAACTTTGCTAAAGAGGCTATCAAGGTGCAATGCCAAGCGCAGATGGACCTTGCCTCCAGAGTGCCTACCGCTTTCCCCAAACGCGAATATTGCCACGAGACGAACGACGAGGAGATCAGAGAACGCATCAACAAGGAAACTTACGACAAGGTTTATGCCGTCGCCAAGTCTTTTATGGGCAAACAGGCCCGCAACGAGGCCTTTGACCAGATTCTCGAGGAATTTATGCTCACCATTCCAGAAGAGGAACGGGAAGAGAAAGCCGTGATGGTGAAACGCTATTACAGCGATGTCCAATATCACGCCATGCGCAATATGATCCTCAATGAACGCATCCGCCTTGACGGTCGCGACCTTGAGACGATCCGCCCGATCTGGATTGAGACGGGCTACCTGCCATCAGCCCACGGTTCCGCCATCTTCACCCGCGGCGAGACCCAGGCTCTCGCTACCTGCACGCTGGGCACGAAACTTGACGAGCAGATTATCGACGGCGCTGTGGTGGAGGGCACCAACCGCTTTATGCTTCACTATAACTTCCCGCCGTACAGCGTAGGCGAAGTGAAACGCATCGGCAGCACCGGCCGCCGCGAAATAGGCCACGGCAACCTGGCCAACCGCGCCCTCAAACCGATGATCCCGTTCGACGACCCCTCATTCCCTTATACGGTTCGCATCGTTTCTGATATCCTCGAATCTAACGGCAGTTCATCAATGGCTACCGTCTGCGCCGGCACACTCGCCTTGCTCGACTGTGGCGTCAAGATGAAAAAACCGGTGTCAGGCATCGCTATGGGGCTTATCACCGACGAGAATACCGACAAGTACGCCATTCTCTCAGACATCCTTGGCGACGAAGACCACCTTGGCGATATGGACTTCAAGGTTTGCGGTACGGAAGACGGCATCACCGCTTGCCAGATGGACATCAAGATCCACGGCCTTTCGTCGGAAGTGATGGCCGAAGCATTGGCACAAGCACACCGCGGCCGTATGTTCATCCTCGGCAAAATCAAAGAGGCTATGCCTGCCCCGCGCGAGGACTACAGACCGTTTGTGCCGCGCATCATCCAAATGCAAATCCCGAGAGAGTTTATCGGCGCCGTCATCGGACCCGGAGGAAAGATTATCCAAGAGATGCAGCGTGAAACCAATACCGTCATCAATATCGAGGAGGTGGGCGAATTTGGCGTCATAGACATCGCCGCTTCCAATGTTGACGACATCAATGCCGCTATTGAACGCATAAAACTGATTACCCAGAAACCGGAAATCGGCGAGATTTACGAAGGCACCGTCAAGAATATCATGCCGTTCGGCGCCTTTGTGGAGTTCTTGCCCGGAACGGACGGACTGCTCCATGTGACGGAAATAGCCTACAGACGCATCGAGAATGTGGAAGATGTGCTCAAAACCGGCGACAAGATTAAGGTCAAATTGATTGAAATAGACGAGAAGACCGGCAAATACAGACTGTCGCACAAGGTGCTCCTGCCTAAACCTGAGGGTTATACGGAACCGGAACCGCGCCGTGGCGGCAACCGCGACCGCGGAGAGCGTGGCGACCGTAACCATCACGACCATGGCGACCGCAACCGCGGAGAGCGTCGTGGCGGAAACGGAAGAGGCGACCGCAATGACCGTGGCGGACGCGGCGGCAGAGACAACCATGCACACACCCGCGACAACGGCGAGACGCATGAGCCTAAAGCCGACAACGTGACACCCGAACTTCCCGATTTCCCGGAATTTGACGTATAAGACCATAATAATCAAGTGGCACGCTTCCTATGTGTGCTGCTTTGGATAATTAACTCTTTGTTTTTGAGTGTCTTGAAAGGAAACTTTTAAGACACTCTTTTTTATGTGCCCCAATCTTGCTAATTTTGCACCCGTTTAGAGATGCCTATGGAACGCTCATTCTCAGTCATTATCCCCAGTTGGAACAACCTCGGATTCCTGAAACTCTGTGTGGAGAGCATCCGCAAAAACTCCGCTTGCCGCCACCAAATCATCGTCCACGTGAACGAAGGGACGGACGGCACGCTCGACTGGGTGCGGGCGCAAGGACTTGACTATACCTGGACGGAGCGCAACGTCGGGGTGTGCCTCGCCGCCAACAGCATGCGCAGCAAGGTGAAAACCGACTATATCTTCTACCTGAACGACGACATGTACCTTTTGCCCGGCTGGGACAAGGCACTGTCTGATGAAATCGACAGACTGCCTGACAACCGTTTCTTCCTCTCCGGCACGATGATACAGCCTCACAATTGGCTTGATGTGGGCATACTGGCCAATTATGGCGACAGTCTCGAGACCTTTGAAGAAGAACGACTCTTGCGCGAATATATGACCTACCCTAAGGCGGACTGGCTGGGGGCCACTTGGCCGCCCAATCTGTTGCACCGCGACGTGTGGGACCTTGTGGGCGGCTACAGCATCGAATATACGCCGGGCATGTACAGCGACCCCGACCTGACCGCCAAGTTGTGGATGGCCGGCGTGCGACACTTCAAAGGCTTGGGGGCTTGCCGGGCTTATCATTTTGAAACCAAGACCACGGACAGGATAAAGAAGAACGACGGTTCCTTGCAATTTTTGCTCAAATGGGGCATCACCAATGCCGCTTTCCGCCGTCATTGCACGCACTTGGGTGAGGCGGCAACAGAACATGACCGCCTGTCGTGCAACGCGGAAGCCTTAAGAAGACAAGGCGTGCGGGCGCATCTGAAGGCTTGTTTAAAATTGCTGACCGGCAGTCGTTTAGGTCTCGCACAGCCACTTGGTGACCAGCCAGACGGCAACAATGACAATCGGCGAAATGGGTAAAAACGGAATGGATGAAAAACAGTGGTTGGAGCAAAAAAAAACTTTTTGAGGCAACTGCCCGTTATGAAAAAAAGTGTATTTTTGCAGCCGATTTCAAAAGCAAAACCATCTGGAGAGGTGGGTGAGTGGCTGAAACCAACAGTTTGCTAAACTGTCGAAGGGGTAACCTTTCCGCGAGTTCGAATCTCGCCCTCTCCGCCAAAGTTTCAGACTTTGAAATCAAACCTTGCTCATCGGGGTGTGGCGCAGTTGGCTAGCGCACTTGCATGGGGTGCAAGGGGTCGGAAGTTCGAGTCTTCTCACCCCGACAGAAGTCAAGGAGTTGAAGTTGGTATTTGGGATTGGGAATTTAGGAATTTAAATGGTAAGTGAAAGAATCCGTCTCGTGAGATGGATTTTTTTCATTTTCAGGAAATCCTTCAGCAATAGTTGTTAATTCAACGGCGCAAAGATAGCGAAAATCTCGGACGGCGTTACGTACTCTGAAAAGTCTTGTTTTCCCCCAAAACAAGAAAGGCATGACTCGTATTGAGCCATGCCTTTGTGCAGATTGGTTTCAAAATGCTGTTGCTGTACTACAGCCTGTCGAGGCAGTTGAGGTCGTTGAACGCTATTTTGAGGCGCTCCACCACCGACTTCTCGCCCTCGCGGAGGAAAGCGCGCGGGTCGTAGTATTTCTTGTTGGGCTTGTCTTCGCCCTCGGGGTTGCCGATCTGCGACTGCAGGTAGGCTTCGTTTTTCTTGTAGTAGTTCATCACCCCTTCCCAGAAAGCCCATTGCGTGTCGGTGTCGATGTTCATCTTTACCACGCCGTATTCGATGGCTTCCTTGATCTTGGCAGGTTCAGAGCCGGAGCCGCCGTGGAAGACGAAGTTCACGGGGTTAGCCGCCGTGTTGAATTTCTTCTGGATGTATTCTTGAGAATTGTGCAGGATGATGGGCTCCAGTTTCACGTTGCCCGGTTTATAAACACCGTGTACGTTGCCGAATGAGGCGGCAATGGTGAAGTTGGGGCTGATTTTGCTCAGTTCTTCGTAGGCGTAGGCCACGTCCTCGGGCTGCGTGTAGAGGCGGGAACTGTCGATGCCCGTGTTGTCAACGCCGTCCTCTTCGCCGCCGGTGATGCCCAATTCGATTTCAAGCACCATCTCGATTTTGGCCATACGGGTGAGGTATTTCTTGCAGATTTCGATGTTCTCTTTCAAAGGCTCTTCCGAAAGGTCAAGCATGTGGGAACTGAACAGCGGCTTGCCGTGCTGTGCGTAGTATTTCTCGCCGCAGTCGAGCAGTCCGTCAATCCAGGGCAGCAGTTTCTTGGCTGCATGGTCGGTGTGGACCACGACGGGCACGCCGTACATTTCGGCCATCTCGTGGATGTGCATAGCACCCGACACTGTGCCTTTGATGGCAGCGGCCTGATTGTCGTTGCTCAGCGACTTGCCGGCATAGAACACGCCGCCGCCGTTGGAGAATTGGATCATGACGGGCGAGTTCACGGCCTTGGCAGCCTCCATGACCGCATTGATGGAGTCGGTTCCGACAACGTTCACGGCAGGGAGGGCGAATTTTTCGGCTTTGGCAATCCGGAAGATTTCGAGCAGGTCTTTTCCGTAAACCACGCCGGGCTTCACTTTAGATAAGATTTTTTCCATAATTTAATTGTGCTTGTATGTTAATGTTAAAATTTATTCGTTTTTCAGTTTATGTTGTTTCCGTTTCCCTCGGCGTTGCCATAGCCACGAGATGACATTGGTGGCCATGGTGACTATGGTTGCGGCCAGGGACTTCTTTGATGTCGCCGTTCTTTGGGAGCGTAAGCCCGAATAGGCAACTTTGGCAAGACGGATCCCTAACGACAAGCCAGTCAGCCAACCCGACTCGCTGGCCTTGAATGGACCTTGTGTGAAAATTTTGCTGACTTTGTTCTTTTTTTTGCGGAATCCGACCACCTGTTTCCACATCTGCTTGAGCGTGTCGATGTCGTCACGATAGGCTTCCAAGTCTTGGTACAAAACCTCTTCTTGTTGCTTTATCTGCATCTTCAGTGTGGCTTTGCGGGCTGCGATTTCTTCCAGACTGTTGAAAGGGGCTGTCGCGTTTTTGTTCTTATTGTTCATCAGTGCCTCCTTCCTGAGGGGTGGCCTCCTCCTCTTCTATGGTGGCGACGGTTGGGTCGTCTGGCTTCTCGCGGTACAACACGGTGCTGATTTTGCGAATCAGCGGCTTTACAAACAGGGTGTCTTTCTTGTGAAGCACGAATGCGATGATGGCCACGAAGATGGCACACACGATGGTGTATGCCCATCCTGCGTTCAGGGCTATGGTGAGCCAGCTGATCAGTGCCGATGACAAATAGAGCAGCACCGCCAAGGCGCAAACGACTACTACCAGCATCGACAGCACTATTGACAATAACTGGGACGACTTTTCGACAAACTCCAGTTTCAGCAAATCATAACGCCGGGACAGGTACGCTTTGGCGTCCTTCACTGTCCGGGCGTTACGTGCTGATTTTTTTGAAAATCTTTCAAAAATGTCCATTCCGGGGAATTAGTCGTTCAATTCCTCATCCAAGGCATTCTCGATTGCCTCCTCGGCGGCAACTTCTTCGCGGCGGCATTTCAGCTTGGCAATCAGTTTGTCCAACTCTTCTTTGGACAGTTTTTCAGATACATTGTTCCGCAAGTCGCGGCCTTTGTCTGTCGTGAACAGGAGGGTGATTCCCGTGGCGGCTGCTGCGCCGGCAACGAATGCTAAAATTTCTGTAGGTTTCATAATGAACAGTTTTTTTAGGTTTATAATTTAATTTTTTATCACGGATTCCGTTTGCAAATAGTGTGCCGAAAATGATTATCTGCCACGTTTCTCTGTCGTCTCTATTCGTTCCACCTTTTCAATCTGGTCGATTTGCTCGAGCGAACGGATGAGGTCGGTGAGTGCGCGGGTGTTTTGGATGTAAAGCATCATAGTTCCCGAGAACACGCTCTTTTTGGTCTCCAAATGCAGCGAGCGGATGTTCAGGT
Source organism: bacterium (assembly GCA_963643165.1). Classification (GTDB taxonomy): domain Bacteria; phylum Bacteroidota; class Bacteroidia; order Bacteroidales; family WCHB1-69; genus F23-D06. Next base: position 91,813 of record CAVIJD010000001.1, read on the forward strand.
CCATCTGTGCCGACACGACTTCGATGATTTCCTTGAGCATGCCTTTGCGGTCAAAGCCGGTGATGCGTATGCCGGAAAGAAAGGCGATGTCTTGCCCTTTGCGCCATTTTGTCTTGATGATGCGGTTGCCGAACTTCGACATCTGTTCGATGGCGCGCGGACAGTTGGTGCGGTGTACGACAATCTTGTCTGAATAGAGAAACCCCACTACAGGGTCGCCGGGAATCGGGTCGCAGCAGTGGGCAATGACATACTTGGAGATGTCGGTGTTCTTGTCAAGCAAGAAAGCATTGGGCGTCACGTCCAACTGCTCTTCAATAAGCTGGTCGAGCGACTTGTTGGCGATTTCTTTAGACACTTTTTCCTTGAAGTCTGCCAATTCTTTGCTTTGTGTCGGCTTGTTTTCCGGCACGTCGGGCTGGTCTTTTTGTTCTGAACGGAAAAAGTCGCGGATGCTCCGGCGCGCCTTCGGCGTCTTGACAAAGTCGAGCCATTCCACTTTCGGCGACTGCCTTTTGGAGGTTATGATCTCCACTTGGTCGCCGTTTTCAAGTCTCTTGTCGGCAGGCACAATGTTGAAGTTGACCTTGGCTCCGATGCAGTGGTCGCCGAGTTTGGTGTGCAGTGCGTAGGCAAAGTCGAGCACGGTGGAGCCTGCCGGCAGCGTTTTCATGTCGCCCTTGGGGGTGAATGCGAAGACCTCTTTCAGCCCGAGGTTCAGTTTCACCTCGTTCAGGAAGTCGAGCGCGTCGGCGTCCTTGCTGTTGAGGATTTCTCTCGTTTTGCTGAGCCAGTCTTCCAGCCGTTTTTCTACAATCTGGTCGGTTGGCATCTCGCCCTCTTCCTTGTACTTGAAGTGGGCGGCGAGTCCCTTTTCGGCAATTTCGTCCATCCTTTTTGAGCGGATCTGCACCTCTACCCATTTGCCGGCCTTGCTCATGGCGGTGACGTGCAGCGACTGGTAGCCGTTGGGCTTGGGGTGGGTGAGGAAGTTCCGGTCCCGCGAAGGATTGGTTTGATACAGCAGGCAGACTATGCGGTAAATCCGCCAGCAAATCTCGAACTCTTGTTCAATGGGACTGTCAAAGACAAAGCGGACTGCAAAAATGTCATATATGTCATCAAAGTTCACCCCTTTGCGGAGGATTTTCTGGTGGATGGAGCAGATGGACTTTGTGCGTGAGGAGACCTCAGCCTTGATGCCGTTGGCGGCGATGGCCTCTTGTATGGGTTTCACAAACTCGTTGATCAAGGCCGCACGTTCTTCTTCTGTCTCTTTCATCCGGGCGGCGATGGCGTAATAGTCCGTCGGGTCCGTGTAAAGCATGGCGTAGTCTTCCAGTTCGCTTTTGATGGAGTAGAGTCCTAAACGGTGGGCAAAAGGGACATAGAAATAGGAAGTCTCGGAAGCGATTTTCAGTTGTTTCTCCGGCGGCATCGATGCGAGGGTTCGCATGTTGTGCAGCCGGTCGGCCAGTTTGATGAGGATGACCCGCACATCTTTGGACATAGAAAGGAAAATCTTCCTGAAATTCTCGGCCTGTATGGAGCTGCGGTCGTCCATGACAAGGTTCTCGATTTTTGTCAGACCGTCGATAATCTCTGCCACCACATCCCCGAACATGTCGCGGATGTCCTCTAAGGTGTAGTCGGTGTCTTCCACCACATCGTGGAGCAAGGCGCAGATTACGGAGGTGACGCCGAGGTTCATTTCCTGACAGCATATCAGGGCCACGGCGATAGGGTGGTAGATGTAAGGTTCTCCGCTTTTGCGCCGCACGCCGTAGTGGGCGTTTGTGGCCAGCACAAAGGCTTTCCTCATCATCTTGCGCTCCTCGACGTCGGTGCGGTGGTACAAGATGGTGAGCAGTTGGCGGTATTTTCTTACGATGGTCTTGTTTTCCAGTACTTCGTTAGGTATGTATTCGGTGCGGTTTCCGTTGTTGATTTCCATAGCGTTTGTGAGTCAAAAGCGGTGACGGCGCGGCATTGTCCCGCCCGCCTATCGTACAATCAGTTTTTTAGTTACGGACTTTGAACTGTCATCGATGCGCAGCAGATAGCAGCCCGACGGCAGAGAAGCGAGGGATAGCGTGTTCACGCCTTGTTGCAGCCGTTGGCTCCGGAGCAGCTGCCCCCGGAGGTCGTAAATGCCGCAGCGGATTTCAGGACTGTCGCTCTGAACGGTGACGTAGCAGAAGTCGGCGGCGGGGTTCGGGAATACCGAATAGTGCGAGTCTTGTGCCGGCGACACTGTCTCAATGCCCGTGGTGTTCAGGGCATCCTGCACGGCTTGCCAGGCGTTGACTTTGCCGTAGCCGAAGCGCTCAACGCCGGCGGCTTCCGTAAACTGGTCCTGGTAGGCAGAGGCGGTGAGGATGTCCTTGACCTGCCTTGCCGACAGGTAGGGGTTGGCTTGAAGCACTAAGGCTGCGACACCGGCAACAAACGGACACGACATAGAGGTGCCCGAGAGGGAGGCAAAGCGGTAGGTGCGGCCGTTGAAATCTACCGAGGCTTTGTAAGTCCCCTCGTAGGAGTTGGTGTAGGAGGAGATAGCGGAGATGACCCCTCGGCCCGGGGCGGAAATCTCGGGCTTCACAACCTCGTGGAAACAGGGTCCGGAACTGGAGAAGTCGGCAATCTGTCCGCCCACCATGCTGCCCGTGGCAATGGCATAGCGCGACTGGTGGGCGGCCACGGTGACGAGGTCGTCGATGTTGCCCGGTATGCCGATGCCATAGCGGTTGTCGCCGGCTTTCCAACTTGGGCGAGTCGCCGGCTTCAGAAAGTCGGCACCCCAGTTGCCGTAGGCTTTGGAGAGCTCTGCCAGGTTCCAGGCGTGGAAAGTGCCGCTCTCGGCGGTGACGGCAAGGCTGTATTTGTGACGGCTGTTACTCTTGATGCGCAGCCGCACTTTCGGCGACTGGTTATATGGGGAGGAGGCGGTGACTTCGTAGTTGTAGAACACGGTGTCGTTGCTCACTACCATAAAAGTGTCCTTATATACGTCGCCGTCAGCCGTGGCAATGAAAGGGGTGGCCGTGACGGGGTTGAAAGTGTTGTCGAGCACCTGGAGCGAGAAGCGGAACGGGGCGTTGGCGGAATTGTTCATCGTGACGGAGGTTCCCCAGAGGTTGGCGGAGCCGTAGGGAAAGGTCACTTGGGTGTACATCGTGTCGCCGTCTTGCGGAAAGTCGTGCTGGACGTGGAAGTTGGCGTCGCCGTTGTTGCCTGCGGAGGCCACAAACACCACGCCGTTGTCGGTAAGGCGGCGCACCTCATTGGCGAGGGCGCCGGTGCCGTCCATGTTGTCGAGGAAATAGACCCCCCAACTCATGCTGACAACCAGCCTTTTGCCCTCCTGTTGGGCCACATGGTACATCCAGTTCCAGGCATCGATGACCGCTTGTGCGGTGATGTCGATGGTGGCAAACAAGAACTGCACGCCGGGCGCCACGCCGCGGTATTGGGTGCCTGCCCCCGAACCTCCGGCAATGGACGCGCAATGGGTGCCGTGATAGGCATAGTCGTAAAAGTTGGCCGTGTCACAGTGCGCCTGCAGCAGTGCGTCCATGCTGGCATATTCTGTCCCGTAATTGTAACCCTCAGGGGCGGGACCGGAAGTCTTGAACTGGTCCCAGGCCCGCAGCACCCGGTATTGCACAAGGTTTGTGTCGTAAAAGACGGGGTGCGTATAGTCGAAGCCCCAGTCGGTGACGCCGATGATGACGCCGTTGCCGTCAAAACCTTGCGGCAGCCCGTCGCCTTGCCACACCTGGTCCACCCGTCCGTCGGGGATGGCGTGGTGAAGCCAGGCTTGTCCGAAAGCGGTCAGCGTCGTCGCCGTCATAATCAATAAAAAGAGGGGAAAATGTTTTTTCATTGCCATAGATGATGTATTCTGAAATCTTTTTTGAACCACAAGCCTTGCACCGGCTTTTTTAATGCCGCAAAAGTACTAAATATTTCGGTTGGTTTCCGTTGCCGTCAACAATGAAGCCATACGTGATTTTTTATTATTTTTGCACGCTTTTTTTAATAGCTGTAAAACTCAATTTTGAAACATCATGATTAAAATTACATTGCCTGACGGCTCGGTGAAAGAATTTGAACAGGGCATTACACCATACGAGGTTGCCCGGAGCCTGAGTGAAGGATTGGCACGCAACGTGTTGGTTGCTAAGGTTAACGATGAGATGGTCGAATTAGACCGTCCTATCGGCGAAGATGCCTCTCTCGTGCTTTATACCTGGAATGACAGAGAAGGCAAGGATACATTCTGGCACAGTTCAGCGCACCTGATGGCGACGGCAATCGAGGAACTTTACCCCGGTGTCAAGTTCGGCATCGGCCCCCATGTCGAAACGGGCTTCTACTATGACATCGATTTTATGGACTACCCGATTTCGGCAGACGATTTCCCGAAAATAGAGAAAAAAATGCAGGAGATTGCCGCCAGCAAGATCCGCTTCGTCCGCAAGGATGTGTCAAAACAGGAAGCCATCGACTATTTTACGAAGAAGGGCGATGAGTACAAACTCGAACTCATCGACGGTCTTGAAGACGGCCATATCACTTTCTATGAGAGTGGCGCCTTCACGGACCTTTGCCGCGGACCGCACCTCTATGACACATCGTCCATCAAGGCCATAAAACTGCTGAAGACGGCAGGCGCATACTGGCGCGGCGATGAGAAACGCAAACAGCTGACCCGTATCTATGCGGTGACGTTCCCGAAGAAGAAAGAACTGGACGAGTACCTCGCCATGCTCGAGGAGGCCAAAAAACGCGACCACCGCAAACTGGGCAAGGAGATGGAACTCTTCACTTTCTCACAGAAGGTGGGTGCCGGTCTGCCGTTGTGGCTGCCCAAAGGCGCTGCGCTGCGCGACCGCCTGGAGCAGTTCCTGCGCAGAGTGCAGAAAAAATATGGTTATATGCAGGTGATAACGCCTCACATCGGTAATGTAGAGTTGTACAAGACCTCCGGACATTATCAGAAATACGGGGCAGACTCATTCCGCCCGATTACGACCCCGCAAGAGGGCGAGGAGTTCTTCCTGAAACCGATGAACTGCCCTCACCATTGCGAGATCTACGCCTCACGGCCGCGCTCTTATAAGGAACTGCCGCTCCGACTGGCTGAGTTCGGCACCGTTTATCGCTACGAACAGAGCGGTGAACTGCACGGCTTGACAAGGGTCAGAGGTTTTACGCAGGACGACGCACACCTTTTCTGCACCGCCGACCAAATCAAGGAAGAGTTCTGCAAGGTCATCGACATCATCCTCTACATCTTCAGGACGCTCAAGTTTGACAACTATATAGCACAGGTGTCACTCCGCGACCCCAACAACAAGGAGAAATACATCGGCACCGACGAGAACTGGGAAAAGGCCCAGCGCGCCATTATTGAAGCCGCCGCCGAGAAAGGGCTGAACACCATCGAAGTGGAAGGCGAGGCCGCATTCTACGGGCCTAAGCTCGACTTTATGGTCAAGGACGCTATCGGCAGACAATGGCAATTGGGCACGGTGCAGGTTGACTATAACCTCCCCGAGCGCTTCGGCCTTGAATACACCGACTCCGACGGCCTGAAAAAACGCCCCGTCATGATCCATCGTGCCCCGTTTGGCTCTATGGAACGCTTTGTGGCTGTGCTGCTCGAACATACAGGCGGCAATTTCCCGCTTTGGCTCACCTCCGACCAGGCCGTAATCCTCCCGATTAGCGAGAAATATATGGACTACGCCCGCAAGGTGAAAGAAACGCTCGACAACTATGACCTCCGCGCTTATATTGACGACCGCAGCGAGAAAACCGGCCGCAAGATCCGCGACGCCGAAACCGCCAAAGTGCCGTTTATGCTGATTGTGGGTGAAAAAGAGGCCGCTGACGGAACCGTCTCCGTGCGCAGACACGGCAATGTGGACGACGGCGTGATGACGATAGCCGACTTTGTGGCGCAGATACAGAAAGAAATTGAAAACGAGTTGAAGTAACAGAATAACACACAAGAATGTTTGAGAATTTATCCGACAGGTTAGAAAGGGCGTTTAAGATCATCAAGGGTCAAGGCTACATTACGGAAATAAATGTGGCCGAGACGATGAAAGAGGTGCGCAAGGCTCTTCTGGATGCCGATGTCAGCTACAAAATCGCTAAGGATTTTACCGATGAGGTCAAGAAGAAAGCATTGGGCATGAATGTGCTCAATGCTGTCTCCCCGAGCCAGTTGATGGTCAAGATCACTTACGACGAACTGATAGCCCTGATGGGACGCGACGCCGTTGACATCAACCTGAAAGGCAGCCCCGCCGTCATCCTGATGGCCGGTCTCCAAGGCTCCGGTAAGACAACCCACGCCGCCAAACTTGCCAAACTGCTGAAAAACAAGCGCAGCAAGAAACCGCTGCTGGTGGCCGGCGACGTTTACCGTCCGGCTGCTATCGACCAGCTGAAGGTGCTGGGCGAGCAGATTGACGTGCCCGTCTATACGGAAGCAGATTGCAAAGACCCCGTGAAGATTGCCAAGAACGGTGTCAAATATGCCAAAGATTATGGCTATGATGTGGTTCTGGTGGATACAGCAGGCCGCCTCGCCGTTGATGATGAAATGATGACCGAAATCGGCAATATCAAGGAGGCTGTGAACCCGCACGAGATCTTGTTTGTGGTGGATGCCATGACTGGCCAGGATGCTGTGAACACCGCTAAGGCCTTCAATGACAAACTTGACTTCGACGGCGTCATTCTCACGAAGATGGACGGCGACACCCGTGGCGGCGCCGCACTCACCATCCGCGCCGTGGTCAAAAAACCGATCAAGTTTATCGGCACGGGCGAAAAGATGGAAGCCCTCGATGTGTTTCACCCCGACCGGCTTGCGGAACGTATCCTCGGCATGGGCGATATCCGTTCTTTCGTGGAAAGGGCCCAAGACCAGTTCGACCAAGAAGAGGCTGCCAAACTACAGAAGAAACTCGCCAAGAACCAGTTCGACTTCAACGACTTTCTGTCTCAAATCCAGCAAATCAAGAAGATGGGCAATGTCAAGGACTTGATGTCGATGATTCCCGGTATGGGCAAGGTGGTGAAGGATATGGACATCGACGACAATGCTTTCAAGAGCGTTGAGGTCATCATCCAGTCGATGACTCCGCAGGAGAGAGCCAATCCCGACATCATCAACGGGTCGCGCCGCAAGCGTATCGCCCGGGGCAGCGGCCGCGACATCCAGGATGTGAACCGCCTGCTCAAACAGTTTGAAGATACCCGCAAGATGATGAAGATGGTGAACAGCGGCAAAGCCGGCAACTTAATGCGCGCTATGAACGCCCCTGGCCGCCGACCCCTCTAAACATTTTAAAACAGCGTAAAAATGGCACAAATAATAAACGGCAAGGAGATTGCCGACACTATTAAGACGGAATTGGCAATGGAGGTGAAAGGCCTGCTCGAAAACGGGAAGCCTGCACCCCATCTCGCAGTTCTGATTGCCGGCGAGGACGGCGCCGCCCTCTCGTATGTGAACAGTATCGAGAAACAGTGCAAAGCCGTAGGCTATACGGCCTCCGTCTATAAGTTTCCCTCGAGTGTGAAAGAAGAGGAATTTCTCAGCACAATCGACTTCCTGAACAATGACGACGAAATCGACGGCTATATCATACAAATGCCACTCCCGGAACAGGTCTCTATCGACAAGGTGACCGCCCACGTCTCTCCCGAGAAGGATATGGACTGCTTTCATCCGGTCAATATGGGACGGCTGCTGCTGGGCAAGGATTGCTACGCTCCGGCCACACCCCAGGGCGTGATGGAACTGATCCGTCGCAGCAATATCGAGACGGTTGGGAAAGACTGCGTCATAGTGGGGCGCAGCAATATTGTTGGAAAGCCTCTGGCTATGATGCTGCTGCAGAAAGATGCCAACGCCACCGTTACGGTGTGCCACAGCCGCACCGCGAACTTGAAAAGGGTTTGCAGCCGTGCCGACATCCTCATTGTGGCTATCGGTCGCCCTGAGATGATAACCTCAGACTATGTGAAAGAGAAAGCCACGGTGATAGATGTGGGTATCCACCGCGTCCCCGACCCAGGCTATCCGTCAGGCTACCGCGTGTGCGGCGATGTGAAGTTTGATGAGGTGAGCAAGAAATGTGAAGCAATAACACCCGTGCCGGGTGGGGTGGGGTCAATGACGATGGCCTGCTTGCTGCAGAACACGATGAAGTCGTACAAGAAGAGAAGAACAATATAATATGTATATTGTATGACGATGGGGTGGGGTCAATGACGATGGCTTGTCTGCTGCAAAACACGATGAGGTCGTACAAGAAGAGAAGAACAAATTAAAAACATACCGTATGAAGCTTTTATTGATCAGCAATTCGACAAATTATAAAGAGCCTTATCTTGGCTGGTGCCAGCCTCTTCTGGCAGAATTTATGCAGGGCACGGCGCAAAACATCGCTTTTGTTCCGTATGCGGGCGTGGATGTAGGCGGAAAGGTCTATCCCGAAAGTTACGATGCCTATACGGAGCGCGTGCAGAAAGTGTTTGCCCAGTTCGGCAAGAAAATCATCTCGGTGCATGCCGCCGAAAACCCTGTTGAGGTCATCGAGAATGCCGACCTTATCGTGGTGGGTGGCGGCAACACGTTCCATTTGGTTGCCGAGTTGCACCGCAACAAACTCATTGAGCCCGTGCGACGTAAAGTGATGGAGGGGACACCCTACATTGGCTGGAGTGCCGGTTCCAATGTGGCTTGTCCGACCCTCTGCACCACCAACGACATGCCGATAGTGATGCCCGAAAGTTTCAAATGTTTCGATCTGGTGCCTTTCCAGATCAACCCGCACTACATTGACCCCTATCCGCAAGACATCAACGATGCCATCCGTCATGGCGGCGAGACGCGTCAGGTGCGCATTTCAGAGTATCTGGCCGTCAACAAGCGGATGACGGTGGCAGGGCTGCGCGAGGGAACGGCCTTGTGGGTCGAAAACGAGCGTATCACGCTCAAGGGAACCCGGAAGATGATCGTGCTCCGCTATGGAAAAGAGCCCGAAGAAAAGAATCCGGGCGAAACATTCTCGTTCAATCTCCGATAGTCATCGAGACACAGACATCAGAAGCGCTGCAGACGACGGTTCTGCGGTGCTTCTTTTTCGTAAACAATAAACAAAAAGCATAGAATATGGAAAAATTCATCGAAGCTGCCAAGACATTCTTGACAGATGTAGTATTCAAGAACATACCGCAGGTGATTATAGCCTTGTTGGTGTTGTATGTTGGACTGAAGTTGATAAAGTTATTGTCCAAACTGTTGAACAAGGCTTACCAGCGTCATCAGGTTGACCCGTCATTGCAGCAGTTCTTAAACTCGCTGATTGACGTTTCGCTCAAAGTCTTGTTAGTGTTGACCGTGATGGGCATCATGGGCATCAAGATGACCACCTTTGTGGCGGTTTTGGGTGCTGCGGGCTTGGCGGTAGGCATGGCATTGCAGGGCACGTTGCAGAACTTCGCCGGCGGCGTCATCATCTTGTTGCTCCGTCCTTTCAAGGTCGGCGACTACATTGACCAGGGCACATACGCCGGCTATGTAGAGAGCATCAAAATCTTTAGCACCACGCTCCGCACGTATGACAACAAGAGCATCATCATTCCCAACACCGAATTGGCTACAAAATCGGTGACCAACCACACCAGTTGGCCGGTGAGCCGTGTGTCCATCAAAGTGGGCATAGCATACGGAGAATCCGTCGAGAAGGCGCGCGGCGTGATGTTGCGGGTGGCCGACGGGTGCAAGTTAGTATTGCAAGAGCCCAACAAGCCCAAGGTTGTAGTGGACAACTTGGGCGCGCATGCGGTGGAACTGATCCTGTATGCCTGGATGAAGCCCGAGGACTATTGGACCGTGCTGTACGAGCTCAACGAGAACATCTATTCGGAGTTCCGTCGTGAGGGCATTGAAATACCTTACAATCAAATGGATGTGCATATCCGGCAGTCGTAGAAAAATCTTTCAGGAAAAATATTTATAAACAACGGATTGTATAAAAAAAAATTCTATTTTTGCCGCCCGATTAGTATAGGTATTTTGGGGTGGAAAAATAACGGTTATAGAATTTGTATATAGATAAATAAGAATAAAATAAGGTAAGAAACGAAATGAGTGCAAACAAGAAACAAGCAGCCGAAGCGCGCAAAGAAGCCAACAAGACGATCTATATGGCCCGATTAGTGGATAATCCGACCTCACCGCGCAAAATGAGAATTATGGCAAACGTAATTCGCGGCAAGAATGTAGATTATGCTATGAGTGTGTTGAAATACAGTCGCAGAGAAGCAGCTGAGAAGCTGTTGAAGCTCTTGAAGTCGGCTGTTGCCAACTGGCAGGTGAAGAATGACGGCGCACGGCTGGAGAATGCCGACCTGTATGTCAGGACCGTCATGGTAGATGGCGGGAGGATGTTGAAGCGTATCCGCACGGCACCTCAAGGGCGCGCCAATCGTATCAGGAAGCGTTCCAACCACGTGACCCTGATTATTGCCGACAGGAATATGGAAAAAGCAAATGCTGAAAAAATAACAACAGAAGAATAAATACAATAATTAATCAAGTATGGGTCAAAAAGTAAATCCGGTAGGCTTACGCCTCGGCATTGTCAGAGGCTGGGATTCTAATTGGTATGGCGGCAAATCATTCGCCAGTAAGATTGTCGAAGATGACAAAATCAGAAAATATCTGAATGCAAAGTTTTCCAAAGCCGGCATCTCGAAAATTTATATTGAAAGAACATTGAAGCTGGTCACGGTCACCATCAGCACCGCGCGTCCGGGTCTTATCATCGGCAAGGGCGGCACAGAAGTGGACAAAGTGAAGGAAGAGTTGAAGGTGATCACAGGCAAAGAAATACAGATTAACATCGTAGAGGTGAAACGTCCGGATTTGGACGCACAGCTTGTGGCCCAGAACATTGCCAGACAGATTGAAGGTCGTGTGGCATACAAGAAAGCCATCAAGACAGCCATCTCGTCCACCATGCGCGCGCAGGCTGACGGCATCAAGATTACGGCAGCCGGTCGTTTGGGCGGCGCTGAAATGGCACGTTCCGAGCATTTCAAAGAGGGTCGCATTCCGTTGCACACGCTGAGAGCAGACATCGACTACGCTCCGGTAGAGGCTCATACGACCTACGGATGCATCGGCATCAAGGTTTGGATTTGCCGCGGCATCGTATATGGCAAGCGCGACCTGTTTGCCCAGAACGTTGACAACAAAGAACCGAAAGGCGGTCCGGCAAAACGGATGTACCGCGGTCCCCGCAAAGGCGGCAACGGTCCGAGAAACAACAACAGAACAAACAATAACTAATGCCGACGCCAAGATGCCGGCAATAAATAACAATAAAAAACATTAAAAGCAATGTTACAACCTAAAAAGACCAAATACAGAAGGCCGCAGAAAGGCAGAATGAAATCGATCACCAAGCGTGGCGCAGAAATTTCATTCGGTTCCTTCGCACTGAAAACACTGGATGAATTTTGGATCAGTGCCCGTCAGATTGAAGCAGCCCGTCAGGCCATCACTCGTGAAATGAAACGTGAAGGACAGTTGTGGATCCGCATCTTCCCTGACCGTCCGGTCACCAAGAAACCTGCTGAAGTCCGTATGGGTAAAGGTAAGGGTACTCCCGAGTACTTCGCCGCCCGTGTAAGTCCGGGACGCATACTTTTCGAAGCCGACGGCATTCCGTTGGAAGTGGCTAAGGAAGCCATGAGACTGGGAGCCCAGAAGCTGCCCGTCCATACGAAGTTCATTGTAAGAAGAGATTATTCAGAAGAAATTTAACACGAGGCAGTATGAAACAGAAAGTCATAAACGAACTTACCACTCCGGAAATAAGAGAGAAGTTGGACACAGAAAAGGACCAGCTTGTCAAGATGAGACTCAACCATGCGATTTCTCCGCTTGAGAATCCTCAGAAGATCAAGGAACAGCGCCGTACCATCGCAAGGCTGCACACGGAACTGCGGAAACGCGAAATGAACGAAAATAAATAATCACCGGATATTATGGAAAGAAACAATAGAAAAGTGAGAGAAGGTGTCGTGGTCAGCGACAAAATGGACAAGTCCATTGTCATCATGGTTGAACGCAAGATGAAACACCCCATTTACGGAAAGTTCCTCAAACGTTCCACCAAATTCATGGCACACGACGAGAACAACGATTGCCATATCGGTGACAGAGTGAGAATTATGGAAACGCGGCCTTTGAGCAAGAACAAATGCTGGCGTTTAGTAGAAATCATTGAAAGAGCTAAATAATTATGATACAACAAGAATCAAGAATGGCTGTTGCTGACAACAGCGGCGCAAAGGAAGTCCTCTGCATTCGCGTGCTGGGCGGCACAAAGAAACGCTATGCAAGCGTAGGCGACAAGATTGTGGTCGCCATCAAGAGCGCTATACCTTCCGGTCAGGTGAAAGCCGGTACCGTGTCAAAGGCCGTAGTGGTGCGCACAAAGAGACACATCCGCAGGAACGACGGCTCCTATATCAAATTTGACGACAATGCCGTTGTGCTGCTTACCGCTACCGACGAACTGCGCGGCACCCGTATTTTCGGACCCGTTGCTCGTGAACTCCGCGAAAAACAGTTCATGAAAATCGTGTCTTTGGCTCCCGAAGTATTGTAACATTAGAATTACTTAAGATACACAATTGACAAAGACCAATTGGTAAACATTAAAAATCAGAAAAAGACAATGAAACTTAAAATCAAGAAAGGCGACATCGTAAAAGTCATCACCGGCGAGTACAAAGGTACTCAAGGGAAGGTCCTTGAGGTTATGCCGAGTGATTGCAAGGCTCTGGTCGAAGGATGCAACATGGTGTCCAAGAGCACGAAGCCGAACGCCAAAACGCCCAACGGTGGCATTATCAAGAAAGAAGCCCCTGTCCACATTTCCAACCTTATGGTTGTTGACGCTAAAGGAAACGCTACCCGCGTTGGTAGAAGATTGAACGACAAAGGTAAATTAGTCAGATATTCTAAAAAGTCAGGAGAGGAGATTAAATAATGTACACACCGAGATATAAAGAGAAATACTATAACGAGGTTCTTCCCGCCCTCAAGGAACAATTCGGATTCAAATCCGTGATGCGTGTACCCCGCATTACTAAAATTTGCTTGAACCAAGGTTTGGGCAAGTTCGGCATCGCAGACAAGAAACTCATTGATGCCGGTGTTCAGGAAATGACGATGATCGCCGGCCAAAAGGCCGTCGCTACGAAGTCAAAGAAGGATATTTCTAACTTCAAACTGAGAAAAGGCATGCCTATCGGCGTCCGCGTCACCCTGCACGGCGACCGTATGTATGAGTTCCTCGACAGACTCGTGTCTGTTTCTATCCCCCGTATCCGCGACTTCAGAGGCATCAGCGACAGCGGCTTCGACGGAAGAGGAAACTATACGCTCGGCATCCCCGAACAGATTATCTTCCCGGAAATCGACATCGACAAGGTGGCCAAAATCAATGGTATGGACATCACTTTCGTGACGACAGCCCAGAACGACAAGGAATGCCTTGCATTATTAAAAGAATTCGGATTACCCTTTAAAAATCAAAAATAATTATGGCTAAAGAATCCTTAAAGGCTAAAGAAGTCAAAAGAGCAAAGTTAGTTGCTAAATATAGCGCAAAACGCGCAGAACTCAAGAAGATTATGAAAGGTGACGATTATGATGCCAAAAGAGCAGCCGATATCGCCCTTCAGAAATTACCGCCCAACTCCAATCCTATCAGAATGCACAACCGCTGCAAACTGACAGGCCGTCCTAAAGGTTATATCCGCCAGTTCGGTCTCTCCCGTATCAACTTCAGGGAAATGGCTATGGCAGGCCTTCTGCCGGGTGTAAAGAAAGCAAGTTGGTAATAAATATTTTTAGAAGCATAAGATTATGAATACCGATCCAATATCAGATTATTTGACTCGTTTGAGAAACGCTATCCGCGCTAACCATAAAGTTGTGGAAATCCCCGCTTCTAACGAGAAGAGAGCTATCACGAAGATTCTCTTTGAAAAAGGATATATCCTCAATTATAAGTTCATCGAGGAGGGCCATCCTACAATCAAGATAGCCCTGAAATACCACCCTGCCACCAAACAGTCAGCCATCACGACACTGCAACGCGTCAGCCGCCCCGGCCTGCGTAAATATGTCGGCGTTGACGAGATGCCCTCTGTGCTCAACGGCCTCGGCATCGCTATTATTTCCACTTCTCACGGCATGCTTACCGACAAGGAAGCCAAGGCTCAGAATGTGGGCGGTGAGGTAATTTGTTACATTAGTTAATGAGGAGGAATTGATATGTCAAGAATAGGAAAATTGCAAATCGCTATCCCCGCAGGGGTTGAAATCAAAAGAGACGAGAAGTCGAATGTGGTTACCGTGAAAGGTCCCAAAGGCGAACTGAAACAGTATGTTGACCCTTGCATCGATATGAACATCGAGGACGGACATGTCCATTTTACCCGCCCCAACGACAGCAAACGCTGCAAGTCTATGCACGGCCTCTACAGAGCCCTGGTCAACAATATGGTTACGGGCGTCTCTGAGGGTTTCCAAATCAAGATGGAAGTCATCGGCGTCGGCTACAAGGCCGAAGCTAAAGGCGAACACCAACTCGACATGGGACTTGGCTATTCCCACAACATCCTGTTCGACTTTCCGGAAGAGATTTCGGTACAGACGATCAACGAGAAAGGTAAAAGCCCTGTCATCATCCTCAGCAGCATAGACAAACAACTGCTCGGTCAGGTTGCCAACAAGATCCGCTCTTACAGGAAACCTGAACCTTACAAAGGAAAAGGTATCCGCTTCCAAGGCGAATACATCAGGAAGAAAGCTGGTAAATCAGCAGAAAAATAACCTTGTAAATTTGTTATTATGGCTTACAACAAAAAAGAATATAGAAGAAACAGGATTAAAAACCGCGTGCGCAAGATTGTCAGCGGTACGGCTGCCCGTCCCAGACTGTCGGTGTTCAGAAGTAACCGCGATATCTATGTTCAGTTGATTGACGACGTGGCAGGTGTCACTATGGTGTCTGCATCCTCTAAAATCGCCGGCATCGCAGAACAGAAGATCACAAAGTGCGAGAAGTCAGCGCTTGTCGGTAAGGAAATCGCCTCCCGTGCCCTTGCCGCCGGCATCAACGAGGTCGTTTTTGACCGTAATGGTTATTTGTATCATGGTAGAATCAAATCTTTGGCCGAAGCAGCCAGAGAAGGCGGTCTCAAATTTTAAACATCAAGACTTATGGCTAACGTAAATATCAAAAAAGTTAAAGCTGCCGACATCGAACTGAAAGAAAGAATGGTGGCTGTAAACAGAGTCACGAAGGTTACCAAGGGCGGTCGTATTTTCAGTTTCGCTGCTATTATGGTGGTCGGAAATGAAAACGGTATCGTGGGATATGGCCTCGGAAAAGCAAAGGAAGTTTCCAAAGCCGTTGAAAAAGGTACTGAAGACGCTAAGAAAAACCTTATTCAAGTTCCTGTGCTTAAAGGTACTATCCCTCACGCTCAGGAAGGCAAGTACAGCGGCGCTACTGTTTTTATGAAACCTGCTGCTCCCGGTACCGGTGTCATCGCCGGCGGTGCTATGCGTGCCGTTCTCGAGAGCGTTGGCGTGAAAAACGTGCTGGCTAAGTCTAAGGGCTCTTCTAACCCGCACAGCGTGGTGAAAGCTACTTTCGACGCCCTCTCCAAAATGCGCGACGCCTATACGGTTGCTCAAGTCCGTGGCGTGAACCTCGACAAGGTTTTCAACGGATAACCGTTTCCGTAACACGATTAAAAAAGGGATATGCTTTTGCTTATCCCTTTTTTTTATGCCGTGTTGCGAATGAATGTGCCGCCCTTTCAGTGGTTGCCTTCTTTTTGGCACATCGCAAGAAACTCTTCGTCAATGCCTAACAGTGTGGCTATGGAGAAGGCCTCGCGCGGCACTTCGTCACCGTCTGTTTCTGTCAAGGCATAGTCCATCTTGTCGCTGATGTTGCCGGCAGTGGGCGGGTCGTTGGGGTTGAGATGCAGTCCCTTTACTCTCAGCCTGCGACAGATGGCCGCAATGCCGCTGTAATGGGTGGTGACGATGGCGGTGATGCCCAGTTCCCGGGACATTCTCAAGAACCCGTTCACGAGTTGTTTCCCCTCTTCCGGATTGGTGGTGCGCGCCAATTCGTCCACTAACGCCAATACGCGCTTGCCGGCTCGCCCCGCTTTGATGATCTTGTCAATGGTCATAATCTCGACCGCAAAGGAGGAGAGTCCGCTGAGCTCTGACTGCCGGTCGCCGATGCTGCTGATGATTTCGTCTTGCAAGGTCATCGTGGCCTTCCCCGCCGGCACAAAAAAGCCAAATTGGAACAAGTATTGGCAAAGCGATACGGTTTTGAGTATGACAGACTTGCCTGCCATGTTGGCACCCGTTATCAGGATGGTCTCGTTGCCGAACTTGATGTCAATGCGCTGGAATGTACGCCCTTTTGTCTTGAGGGCTTCCGCCACTTCGGGGTTGTAGAACCGGGTCAGCTCGGTGTGGTCTGAGATCTCGGGACGGCAAGCACCCCATTCTATGGCCAACTGTGCCTTTGCCATCAGCAAGTCAAGGTGCGCCAGCGTTTCAAGATTGTGCCACAATGCGGCGTGGTGAGTCTGCAATTCTTCCGTCAAACGTGTCCGTATGCGATCTTCAATCTGTTGTGCCTTGAAGCGTAAGTTCTCTGCAATGGTTGCGTCGTGCGACTCTGTGACCTGCTGCCGGAGCGCAGCCAACGATGGGTCGTAGGCCGAATAGATGTAGAAGTGCGGAATGTTTGTGTGCTCGGGGTCCAGCAGGGCGATGGCGGCGTCAGTGTTTTCCAACGGAAATGCATCGGCCTCCATGACTTTCAGGTCCGCGGCGATGTTGCGGGTGAGGATGGCGGTTTTCTTGATCTCAAAAAGCTGGATGTCGTCCAATATTGTGCCGCCTGACAAAGCGTTTAACGTGGGACGGATGTCGTTGATTTGGTGCAGGTTGTTGCGCAGGTGCATCAACTTGCTCCGGTAGTTCTCGTTTTGGAGGATGTGTATGACGTTGTCCAGCAGGTCAAATTCGTGCTGTAGAGCGGCGGCATCCGTGCAGAACGGCAACTCTAACAGGCGGTTGCGCCCCAGACCGGAGGTGAATTTAAGGTGCTCATAAACAAAATGAAGACCTTGGTTGTGTTCAAAGGAATTTTTGAAAAGCATCATAGCTGACGGGGATTTTTTTAACGCGACAAAATTACAAAATCTTCTATTGCAGTTTTGTCGAGGTGTGCGTTACAAATGTATAGCCGGGGAAAAAAACAGGAAACCAATCCGGATGTGGATGTTAGTTTCCTGTTTTTATGATATTTGACGCCACTTTGTGTTGACGAGAAAAGTCAACTTTCAACGGAATGCCGTCAAGGTTGTGCGGCTCGCTTGCCTGAAGCGAGACTGCCAATGCGTGGTGTTGCGTTAGCGGACGATGTAGTTGACGTAAGCACCCGGAGTGTGGACTTGTTCCATCGGGATCTGTCCGGCTTCAACCAGTTCTTTAGGCTCCACGATAACCAGGTCGGCAGCGGTAGCCATCATAGGGTTGAAGTTCTGGGTAGTGCCTTTGTAGATGCAGTTGCCCATCGTGTCACAGACGCTGGCGCCGATCAGGGCCACGTCAGCGTGAAGGGGCATCTCGAGGAGGTACTCCTTGCCGTCAATTTCGATTTTGCGTTTGCCTTCTTCGACAACAGTGCCGAGACCTGTCTGGGTCAGCACGCCGCCAAGACCGGCACCGCCGCAACGGATGCGCTCTGCCAAGGTGCCTTGCGGGACGAACTCTATTTCAAGGGTCTTGTCGTTGAACTGCTGAATGGTGTCGGCATTGGTTCCGATGTGCGATGCAATCAGTTTCTTCACTTGATGGTTGGCAATCAGCATGCCGATGGCCTTGTTGGGGTATGCTGTGTCGTTTCCGATGATGGTAAGGTCGCGCACCCCCTTTTGAGCGATGGCTTCAATAACTTTGACGGCAGAACCGCAGGCCAGGAAACCGCCGTACATAATCGTCATTCCGTCCTTGATGTAGGAAACGGCTTCTTCAACAGAAATAAGTTTGTTCATATTCTAAAGGTTTTTAAGTTGCTTAATATGCCTTGTCAAAAGGCACGCAAAAATAAAAAAAAATTGGTTGCTTTTTCCTATCTTTGCACGCTAAAAAAAAAGCGTTATATGATTGCGGATTATGTTTTTGAAACCGCCTGGGAAATATGCAACAAGGTGGGCGGCATCCATACAGTATTGTCAACCAAAGCATGCACAGCGGCAGGTCTGTTCCACGACAATTACATCTGCATAGGCCCGGACCTCTCCAAGGAGCACGACAGCGAGTTTGTGGAAGACAACACCCTTTACCGTAACTGGCGCGACATGCTGCCGAAAGAGGGTCTGAAAGTCAGGGTCGGACGCTGGCGCGTGTGCGGTTCGCCCGTGGTTTTTCTGGTTGACTTTACGCCGTTTTTTGAAAAGAAGAACGACATTCTGACACAGTTTTGGCTGAGTTACAAGCTGGACTCCATATCTGGACAGTGGGACTACATAGAGCCGGCATTGTTCGGTTATGCCGCCGGCCGCGTGATAGAGAGTTTCTACAATTTCTATTGCAACTCCGTTGACCGCATCGTCGCCCATTTTCACGAATGGATGACAGGCACGGGTATCCTCTACCTCAAGTCTGCCGCCCCGCAGGTGGCTACAGTGTTCACGACCCATGCCACGGTGCTCGGCCGCTGCATTGCGGGTAACGGTTTGCCGTTGTACGGCAACATCCGCCAATACAATCCTCAGGAAACTGCCGGCCGCTTTGGGGTGCAGTCGAAGTTCTCGCTCGAATCACTCTCGGCACAATATGCCGATGCCTATACCACGGTGAGCGACATCACCGACCGCGAATGTGAGGCCTTCTTCTGCAAGCCCGCAGATGTCATCACAATCAACGGTTTTGAGGACAGCTTTGTCCCTACAGGCGACAGCTATGCGGAGAAGCGTGCCGCCGCCCGCGCCGCCCTCCTGAAGGTGGCGTCGTCGTTGATGCAGCAGCCGCTGCCCGAAGACGCACTGCTGGTGGTCAACAGCGGCAGATACGAGTTCCGCAACAAGGGTATCGATGTCTTCATAAAGTCCTTGTCAAGGCTCGCAGCTTGCCAGCCGCAACGTCAAGTGGTGGCGTTCATAATGGTGCCCGCCGGCAACAGCGGCCGCCGCGAAGACCTCTTCCGCAAGATGCAAGAACCATTGGGCAATACGCCTGTGCTCGGCGACAGCGTGACGCATGTCCTGCACGACCCGCAACATGACCCTATTCTGAACGCTTTGCGTGAGCAGGGGCTCGACAATGCCCCGGAGTGTCCCGTAAAGGTGGTCTATGTGCCTGTGTATCTGGATGGAAATGACGGCATCTTCAATCTTTCCTATTATGACCTGCTGATAGGCTTTGACGTGAGCGCATTCCCGTCTTATTATGAACCTTGGGGCTATACACCGCTCGAGAGCATCGCTTTCGGCATCCCTACGGTGACAACTTCGCTCGCGGGCTTCGGACTTTGGGTGCGCAACCGCTTTGAGACACACCGGAGTGTGACGGTGGTGGAACGTACTGACGACAACGACAACCAAGTGGTTGATGGCGTGGCTGATGCGCTACACTTTTACGGCTCCTGCAGCCCGTCAGACATGGAAGCCGTCCAAGAGGAGGCCCGACAGATTTCTTGTCAAGCCCTCTGGAAAAGCCTCTACGAGAATTATAAGAACACTTATCAGAAAGCACTGGATAAGAGTGCGTTGCGTTATGCCCAATATCAAAACAAAACTTCACGCATCGGTCT
Organism: bacterium; assembly: GCA_963643165.1. GTDB lineage: Bacteria > Bacteroidota > Bacteroidia > Bacteroidales > WCHB1-69 > F23-D06. The sequence continues at coordinate 111,789 of CAVIJD010000001.1, forward strand.
GATGACAGAATACATAAAACGGGAAACGCCAGAATGGCGCAAGATCTCTGTCAAGTCGCACCTGCCCCAAAACCTGGAAAAGCTGGAGACCCTTTCCGGCAATCTATGGTGGAGTTGGAACTTTGAAGCCCGGAATCTTTTTGAAGACATCGCCGGTCCGGCATTGTGGAAGGCGTGCAACGAAAACCCGGTACACCTGCTGCAGGAACTGCCGCTTGACAGGATGGAGAACTTCTCGCAGAACGAGAGTTTCTTGACTAGACTCGACAAGGTGTATGCCGACTTTGAGGCCTATATGGCTGCGCCCCGCACCCGCGCCGAAAAGAAAATAGCCTATTTCAGTATGGAGTTCGGCATCAGCAATGAACTCAAGATTTTCTCCGGCGGTTTGGGCATGCTTGCCGGCGACTACCTCAAGGAGGCGTCGGACGACAATGTGGACATGGTCGGCGTGGGGCTGCTCTACAGACACGGCTATTTTACGCAAGAAATATCGATAGAGGGCAAGCAGGTGAACCTTTATCCCTCGCAAAGCTTCTCCAAACTCCCTATCGAACCGCTGAAAGACGAAAACGGCGAGTGGAAGAAAGTGAGCGTGGCACTCCCCGGCCGCAATATGTACGCCCGCATCTGGAAAGTGAAGGTGGGACGCATACCGCTTTATCTGCTGGATGCCGACTTTGACGAGAACTGGGACGAGGACAGAAAGGTGACGGCAACACTCTATGGCGGCGATTCTGAAAACAGGCTCAAACAGGAGATGCTGCTCGGCATCGGCGGTGTGCGCATGCTCGACCTTTTAGGCGAAAACGCAACCCTCTACCATCTGAACGAAGGCCACGCCGCGTTCCTGAATCTGGAGCGCGTCTATCGCATTATGCAAAGCAAGCATGTCAATATGGCGATAGCAATGGAAATTGCAAAGGCTTCATCGCTATATACGACCCACACGCCCGTGCCGGCTGGCCATGACGCCTTTACGGAAGACTTGATGCGCACCTATTTTGCCGCATACCCCGAACGCCTCAACATATCATGGGAAGCGTTCATGGGACTGGGACGCAAACGCGACGACTGCACCTCCGACAAGTTCTCGATGAGCATTCTGGCTTGCCACCTCTCGCAGGAAATCAACGGCGTGAGCCGCATCCACGGGAGGGTGTCGCGCGAGATGTTTGCCGAACTCTATGAGGGCCGCTTTGCCGAGGAACTTCATGTGGGCTATGTCACTAACGGCGTACACTACAAGACTTGGGCACACGAGAAGTGGCAAAAACTGCACAGTGAGGTGTTTGGCCCCGAGTTTGAATATGACCGCTCAAATCCGAAGATATGGAACAAGATCAATGAGGTGGAGGATGTCAGGATCTGGGACATCAAGCAGGAACTCCGCAAGGAGATGTTTGACATGATAAAGCGGCAACTTGCCGTGCAGATGCGTCGCCGCAACGAGTCGCCCGCCCTTATCGACAAAACGCTGAAGTCGATACGTGAAGATGTGCTGACCATCGGTTTTGCCCGCCGATTTGCCACCTATAAGAGGGCTTACTTGCTGTTTATGAACGAGGAACGTCTGCAGAGGCTGCTGAACAATCCTGAACGTCCCGTGCAGTTTGTGTTTGCCGGCAAGGCGCACCCTAACGACAAGGCCGGACAGAACCTGATCACACGCATTATCCAACTCTCGCGGCGACCGGAGTTTATTGGAAAGATCGTGTTTGTAGAGAATTACGATATGATTTTGGCCAAGAAGCTGGTTTCGGGCTGCGACGTGTGGCTCAATACGCCGACACGTCCGTTAGAGGCCTCGGGCACTTCCGGCGAGAAAGCCGTGATGAACGGCGTGCTAAATTTCAGCGTGCTCGACGGCTGGTGGGCAGAGGGATATGTGCCCGGTGCCGGCTGGGCAGTCAAGGAGCAGGTCACCTACGAGGACGGCCGCCTGCAAGACGAACTCGATGCCGCCACCATCTATGCCACGGTAGAGGAGGAAATTGCCCCCATCTTCTATGCCCGCGACGCCCTCGATGTGCCGGCCCAATGGGTGAAGATGATGAAGAAATGCTTTACGCATATCTCGCCTCATTATACGATGAAAAGGCAATTGGACGACTATTACGCAAAATTTTACCATAAACTCGAAAGCCGCTTTGAAACGCTGACGGAAGACAGCCTCAAACCGGCCGTCGCTCTGCTCAAGTGGAAAGAAAAGGAGCTTGCCAACTGGAACGAAATAGCCTGCGTGGAAATCTCAAGACCCACCCAGACAGACAATGCTTTTTATGTGGGCGAAGACATGACGATGCAACTTACGCTCAAGATCGGCACACTCTCGCCGGAAGACCTCAAGGTGGAGATGCTCTTTGCGAAGGAAGACGACAAGACCGGAGGCGTCAGACTGCAAGCCAAATATCCATTCAGTATGGTTTCAGAAAACGCCGGCACGGTGATCTATCAATGCCAGATCAACGCCAAACATGTGGGACTGTGGAATTTTGCTGTCCGCATCATCCCCGCCAATCCGTTGTTGCCTCACGATATGGATTTCAATCTTGTGAGATGGCTTTAGCCGAATGCTGAATCATTTTCGGGAAGAAAGACAGAAAAGATGAAGATACTGGACGACTTGTCAACGGTAATTGTGGCTAACGGAACGTTTCCGACCCGCCCGGATGCTTTGGCTCTGCTCGAAAGGGCTAAAAATGTTGTCTGCTGCGACGGGGCGGTGGACAAACTCACGGCCGCGGGCTTTACCCCAACGGCCATTGTGGGCGACTGTGATTCAATGAACCCCCAAGACCTGACCAAATGGAAACATTGTCTTTTCCCAGACAAGAGTCAGGAATACAATGATTTGCAGAAAGCGTTACGCTATTGCATCAAGAACGACCTCAAGTCGGCGCTACTGCTGGGCTGCGATGGCATAAGAGATGACCATTTCCTCGCCAATGTCAGCATCATGGCCACCTATAGTCATCGTATGGAACTGGCCATGTTGACGGGACACGGTGTGTTTAACTGCATTTCCGAAACGGACGAGTTTGAGTCGGAAAAGGGGCAGCAGGTGTCGGTTTTCGTCAAAGACGAGCATCTTCCCATATCCCTGCACGGGTTGCAGTATCCTGTGTCACGGCGCTGCTTTGCCCATTTGTGGGAAGGAAGCCTCAACGAGGCCTTGTCTGACACTTTCACCGTTGAGTTGCACGCACCCGGAACCGTGCTGGTATATCGCGAACTTAGAGGCTGAAATCAAGCCCTGTCGCCAGAGTGAGGATGCCTCGTGATCTTCTGCTTGACGTGCTGCCACACAAGGTGGGAGTGCAGCGTGATGGTTTTGCCTACAATGATGAGCAATACCCCCGAAAGAATCAGCAAGATGCCGCAGACAAGCCTCAAAGTGAGCGGCTCCCCGAACACGGTGATGCCGATGAACACGGCCGTGAGCGGCTCTAAAGCCCCCATGATGGCCGATGGCGTAGAGCCGATGTTGCGGATGGATATCGTCATGAGCACAAGCGACAAGAAGGTGGGTACGATGGCTAACATCAAAGCGAAAAGCCAAGACCTCGGCGTCGGCAATGCCTGAATGTGCGTGTCTGGCGACAGAAAGGAGTGCAATACAATGCAGGCTATGCAGAACAACAATACATAAAAGGTCATCTTGAACGGCGACATCGTTATCTGTGAGCGGTTTACAATGATGATGTAAAGCGCGTAAGTGAGCGATGAGACCATCACCAGCAACACCCCTGTCGCATTGAGCGTGACACCGGCCCCCGTGTTATACAGCAGCATGATGCCCGAAAATGCCAGCGCAATGGACAATACCGTCACAATGGATATCTTTTCTTTGAAAAAAATGGACATAATGACCGCTACCATGATAGGATAGACAAACAGTAGGGTGGAGGCCACACCCGCATCAATGAATTTGAAACTGTAATAGAGACTCATGGACGAGGCGGCAAACAGTACCCCTAAACTGGCCAATACAAGCAGTTCTTTGCGCTTTATCCGGAACGACTCCCGGCGCACGGCCATGATTACGGCTATGATGATTGCTGCCAGCCCAAACCGGCAAGTGAGTACAGTGTTGGTGTTCACGCCGTCACGGTAAAGGAACAAGGCCCCCAACGGATTCGTCCCGTAGCAGATGGCGGCAATGATGCCGCAAAGCGTGCCGCTGAATGTTTTGCTCATTTTTACCATTGTCATAATCGTTTTTTTTTCAGGGGCGCAAAAATACAATAGTTTTTTTTTCTTTAATCTTGTTTTGATGTATGCTAACAGATTGATTGTGAAATAGAAAAGGCTTTATTGAGAATTTTTTGAAATTTGGTTTCTGTTATTCTCGGAAGGGAATCCCTTTTTCTGTACACCAGGTGCGCCATCGCCGCAGGCAGTATTCCGAGGAGGTGGCGTCGGCGACTACAGATTTGAAAGTTAAGGCATTGGCTACTTCGTCAGGACTTTGCCTCGGGTTGTATTGCAGCAACAGCACGTCAACAGGCATCGGCTTGTCGAGGGGGAATACACGTTCTTTGCCTTTCAGCAGATAGCACCGTCTGTTCTCGAAAGCGATGAAGTTTCCCCGTTTGTGCAGGAATGTTGCATCGTAGTGCGGCGTGTCGATAGGCACCAAAAGCAGTTCCGCGTGTTGCCGCCGTGCGTGGTTCTGGATGGCGTATCCGTATTGCGGGTGTGACGTGGTTGTGATGGAGTCTGAAAACAGCACGCATTGCTGTCGCCGGCAGAAGCTGACTGCACTGGTGTTCCGTATCGAATAGGCACACAGCTCATCTTGCCGCTGCAACGCCACTTTGCGCAGCAAGAAAGTGCCCGAAAAAAGTGCGAATGTTACAAATGCGCCCCAAGCGTATTTCTTTTTCCGGAAATGCAAGGTCATGAATAGGAGTATGATGAGGGCATACAGCAACAGCGTCTGCGCGACCGAGCAGTCGATACCGTTTGTGACCGCCCCGGGCAGCCCCTCCACAAACGAGATGATGCCGTTCATGGCTTTTATCTCCCAAATCAGACAGAACGAGACCACCTTGGCGGCAATCGGTATGAAGGCCGTGACGAGCAAGACGATGCCTGTGGCCATCACAATGAATGACAATGCTATGACGGAGATGTTCGACAGCAGGAAATAGTTCGGAAACTGCCCGAAATAGTGGACAGATATCGGGAATGTGCTGACCTGCGCCGCAATGGATACGGTGGCCAGTTCCCAGAAATAGTTGCCGACTTTGGTTTTGCAGGCGTATGCTTTCGCCAGAATCGGCTGAACCAGGACAATTCCGAACACAGCCAGGTAGCTCAATTGGAACCCGATGTCAAGGAGCAGCAGCGGGTTTATGGACAGTAAGACAAACAGGGAGGCAAAAAGACTGTGAAACACGGTGGTGCGGCGGTTGAGCAGCGAGCCGGCGGTCACAAATGTGAACATAGCCGCCGAACGCGAAACGGAGGGCGCCAGTCCTGTGATGTGGGCGTAAAACCAGATGAAGAAGAGTATGGCTATCGCTTTCAGCCGGCGTGTGGTGCGAAACAGGTCCAAAGGTTTCAATACAAAGTCGAGGATCATGAAGATGACCCCCACATGCATGCCCGACACGCAAAGTATGTGGCTGACCCCGGCGGCGGCGTAGGTGCGCTTCAACTCCGGGTTCATGGTGTCGTCGTCGCCGAGCAATATGGCATTGATGATGTCATATTCTGGTCCCGACATGCCGGCCGTCGCGAAGACGGACGACAGGTAGTTCTGTATGCGGTGAGTCGCCGCTTTCAATGGACGAAAGGTGTGCCGTCCGAGCAGCTGCCAGCATTCGTCGCCGGCGTATGCGGTATAGAAGACCCCTTTCTTCTGCATGTATTTGCGGTAGTCGAACGCATCGGGGTTAGCTGGCGGCAACAAGGGCTTCAGCGTTGCGGAGATGACCAGGATGTCGCCGTGGGTGATGGCGGCAGACTCGGCACCCTTGGGCAGGTAGAGCAACGTTTTGCCTTTCATGGGCACGCCCGCGGCAGTCTGTAACACTTCGGCCGTCATCTTCACGCTCTTCTCACGCTCCGACGGAAAGTCGGCCACGCGCACAATCCAACGCTGCTCTTTTTCGGCCAGCACTTGCTTTTCGGGCGAGAGACGCAGGGATTGACGGAAAGAGGTGACGGCCATTCCCGCAAAAAAGAATCCCAGCAATAACGGGATTGTGTTCAGCCATTGCTGGAAAAAGGTCTTTAATGGCAGCAATGTCGCGGCAATCAGCACGCAGGAGGCCGCGGCAATCAGCCACCAATAGCATGTTTTGAATGGAAATTGACACAAATAGGAGACTAAGATGCCTGAAACAAGCGGAATCAGGACTTTGAGCAGGGGGTATTTTGAGAGTTTCATGGTTTGAGGTTTGGGCCAAAGATAGTAAAATAGCCCAAGCCGTCAAATCATTTTTTAGCCTTGCTTGCAGGTTCTTCTTTGTAGGGGCACTGTGGATAGTTGGGCTTGAGGAAAGAGTAAGCCAGCAGACCGATGCCGATGAGGACGATGGGAATGCTGAGCAACTGTCCGTTGTTGAGTGCGTGGCCAACTTCGCTCTCCACTTGCACCTCTTTGAAAAACTCGATGATGAAACGGGCCGTGAAGATGATGGAGAGGGTAAGTCCCGAGGTGCGCCCGGCAGCAACTTTTCCCTTGGCAAACCTGAAATAGTAGATGACAAGCCCGACAAAGAGCAAAAGATAGACGGCCGACTCATAAAGCTGCGCGGGGTGGCGGAGTGTGCCGGCAATGCCCGGCCCGCCCAAGGTGAAGTCAAAGGCCCAGGGCACGTCGGTGATGCTGCCGACAATTTCGTGGTTCATCAGATTGCCGCAACGTACAAATGCCGCTGCGATGGGGATGGCAATGGCTAAACGGTCGAGCAGCCAGAAGATGTTGATTTTGTGCTTCCGCGTGTAGTAAATGATGAACAACAGGATGGCAATGACACCGCCGTGGCTCGCAAGTCCTTGGTATCCAACAAAATGGCCGTCATGTATCGGCAGGATGATTTCTATGGGGTTTATGATAAACTGTTCGGGCTCGTAAAATAGAAAGTGCCCGAGCCGCAGCCCGACAATGGTCCACACAATGGTCCAGACAGAAATCTTGTCCAGCAATTTCATGGAAAGATGCTCCGTCTTGAAGATTTGCTGAAGTGTGTAATAGGCCAGCAAAAACCCTAATGCCAGCAGGATGCCGTACCACCTGACCTCAACAGCCCCGAGATGAAACGCTATGGGATTGACCGTCCACGTGACGGTTCCTAATATGTTTGTTGCCATTATTGCAGTATGTTGTTAACAGGCGGCAAAAGTACAAAAAAGGGACGTTTTGTGCAGCATCTCGCGACAAGCCTTCACAACGCCGCACAAATGTAGAATTTAGAATGTAGAATGTAGATCGTTACGCCTCTACATTCTGCATTCTACATTCGTGTGGTAGCCGTGGACAGTATGACAGAAGATAAAGTTTTTTATGTACATTTGCGCACTATATAAGTAAAAATACAACAAGTTTAAAATCAATACTATAGAATTATGAAGCAGTTGATAGAATGTGTTCCCAACTTCAGTGAGGGAAGGAATCCGGAGATTATAGAACAGGTGGCTGACGTTATCAGACAGTCTGAGGGTGTTACCTTGTTGGACGTGGACCCGGGTGCCACGACAAACCGTACTGTGGTGACCTTTGTGGGCACGCCAGACGCAGTGGTGGAGGCGGCACTGAAATTGATGTCTAAGTGCAAAGAGTTGATAGACATGCGTTTTCATCATGGTGACCATCCCCGCTTTGGCGCTACCGATGTTTGTCCGCTGGTGCCGGTGGCCAACATTACGATGGAAGAGACGGTTGAGTATGCGCGCAAACTGGCCAAAAGGGCAGGGGAAGAGTTAGGCATACCTGTATATTGTTATGAAAATGCCGCATTTGAGGACAAACGCCGCAATTTGGCAAACTGCAGGGCCGGCGAATACGAAGCGTTGAAAGACCGCATTGTATCTCAGGAATGGAAGCCCGACTTCGGTCCGTGCGAGTTCACGGAGAGCGTGGCCAAGAGCGGCGCCACGGCTGTCGGCGCGCGTGACTTTCTCATTGCGGTGAACTATAACCTGAACACCACCTCTACCCGCCGTGCCAATGCCATCGCCTTTGACGTGCGCGAGAAGGGGCGCCCGCTCCGTGAGGGCAACCCTATCACGGGCAAGGTGAAGAAGGACGAGAACGGCAAGCCTATCATGCAGCCTGGCACGCTCAAGGGCACGAAGGCCATTGGCTGGTACATTGCTGAATACGGCATCGCCCAGGTCTCGATGAACATTACCGACACGAACGCCACACCGCTGCACGTCGCTTTTGACGAGGTGTGTAACAAGGCTGCCGCCCGCGGCATCCGCGTGACGGGCGCCGAAATTGTCGGCCTGATTCCCAAGAAAACGTTGATTGAGGCCGGCAACTATTATCTGGCCAAACAGAAACGCTCCCTCGGCATTGACGAGAAAGAGAAAGTCAAAATAGCCGTCAAGTCGATGGGTCTCGATGACCTCAAGCCTTTCAATCCCGAAGAGAAGGTGATTGAGTACCTGCTCGACAAGGCCGACACAGCCCCGAAGTTGGTGAATATGACCTGCACGGGCTTCGCCGACGAGACGGCTTCTGAAAGTCCGGCCCCTGGCGGCGGTTCCATCTCTGCCTATATGGGTGCTTTAGGCGCTGCCCTCGGCACGATGGTGGCCAACCTCTCTTCGCATAAGCCCGGCTGGGACGACAACTGGGAATTTTTCTCCCAATGGGCAGAAAAAGGTCAGGCTCTGAAAGAAAAACTGCTGGCTCTGGTGGACGAAGATACCAACGCTTTCAATGTCATCATGAATGCTTTCGGCATGCCTAAAGGCTCCGACGAGGAGAAGGCAGCTCGCAAACAGGCTATCCAGGAAGCCACAAAATATGCTACCGAGGTGCCTATGAAGACTATCAAGGCCTCTTTTGAGGTGTTTGACATCTGCCAGGCTATGATTGAGAAAGGCAACCCCGCCTCCGTGTCCGATGCCGGCGTGGGTTCTCTCTGCGCCCGTGCCGCCGTGCATGGTGCCTATCTCAATGTCAAGATCAACGCCTCCTCGCTTGACGACAAAGTCTATGCCGACAAGATGATTGCCGAAGCCCGCGACTATGCGGCCAAGGCTGACGAGCGCGAGAAAGCGCTGATGGAAATGACCGAAAAGGTAATCGGCTAATATAAGATTGCCGTGAAACTGCTGGTCGTGCTGTCCCGGTTCCCTTATCCCCTCGAGAAAGGGGATAAGCTGCGGGCGTATCATCAGATACGCTGCCTGTCGGCCACACACGACATCTACCTCGCCGCCGTCCATGACAAGACGGTGTCCCCCTCCGACCTGAAACGTCTGGAGCCGTATTGCAAAAGCATTTTCCTGCTCAAACAGTCAGGCCTCAGACGTTTTTGGAATATAGGACGCACCTTCTTGAAGGGGCTTCCTGTACAATGCGGCTTCTTTTATAGCAAGAAAAACGCCAGAAAACTCGACAAGATCATCCGCACCGTACAGCCTGACCATATTTATTGCCAACTGTTCAGGATGGCAGAGTATGTAAAGTCGTACAATATCCCGAAAACAATTGATTATCAAGACGCTTTCTCCAAAGGAATGTTCCGCCGTGCCGAAAAGGCACCATGGTGGCTCAAGCCGATTTTCAAGATGGAAGGAGAACGTACGGCTCGCTATGAGGCGGAGATTTTCACACTTTTTGACAACAAGACGATCATTACTGACATTGACCGCGACTTGATACCTCATCCCCAGAGCGCGCGGATTGAAATTGTGCCCAACGGGGTGGACTTTGAGACGTTCTGCTACCATAACGAGGAGAAGACGTGCGACATCATCTTTTCCGGGAACATGAACTATGCCCCCAATGTTGACGCGGCGGTTTATTTGGCCAAAGAGATCTTTCCGGCGTTGGCGCAGCAGTTTCCGGGCTTGCGGCTGGTGTTGTGCGGCACGAATCCTGCACCCTCGGTGCAGGCACTGGCCAATGCGCAGGTTGTCGTCACGGGTTGGGTGGACTCTATGGCAGCGTGGTATGCCAAATCGCGCATCTTTGTCGCCCCCATGCGGATGGGCACAGGCCTCCAGAACAAGATACTCGAGGCTATGGCCATGCAACTCCCCTGTGTGGCTTCGCCGCTGGCCTGCCAACCTTTAGGCACTGCCGCGCAAGAGGGCGCAATTGCCGTATGCCAAACCCGCGACGACTATGTCCGCAACATTGGCAGGCTGCTCACGGATGCCGATTATTACACCCGCCTGTCGCAAACAGGATACCGCTTCGTGCAACAACATTACGACTGGCACGCCGCTTGCGCTGTGCTCAACCGTATCTTGACACGATAGAAGCCGCCCAAAATTTGCAACGGAGCGTTACTTATTATTAACAAAAGAAAATGAAAATTACAGAACAATCGATTATCATCTGATATCACTATGACGGATTACAAGAAATATGCGGTCAAATGCTTTCAGGATGAAGCGCAGGCCATATTGGATTTGATACCTCAACTGACGGAGGACTTTGACACGGCAATAGATCTGATATACCATTGCAAAGGCAAGTTCATCGTTACCGGTGTCGGCAAGTCGGGGCACATCGGCGCCAAGATTGCCGCAACGTTGGCAAGCACCGGCACGCCCTCGTTTTTCGTCAATCCGTTGGATGCCTACCATGGCGACTTGGGCATGTTCTCTTCCGACGATGTGGTGATGGCCATCTCCTATTCGGGACAGACGGATGAGCTGTTGCGTTTTCTGCCGCTGCTCATCGAGCGCAACATTCCCGTCATTGGCATGTCGGGGCACCCCGACTCGCTGTTGGCCCGCTATTCAACTTGTCATCTCAACATAGCCGTCAAGCGCGAGGCTTGTCCGTTGAACCTGGCCCCGACCTCATCTACCACAGCCACGCTGGCCATGGGCGACGCCATCGCCTGCGCCCTGATGAGGGTGCGCAATTTCAAGGCATCCGACTTTGCCCGCTACCACCCCGGCGGCAGCCTCGGCAAGAAACTGCTGGCACGCGTCAAGGACTTTATGGTGTCTGGCGATATGCCGACCATCTCGCCCCGTGAGAAAATCAGTGATGCGATCATCCAAATCAGCAAGGCCAAACTCGGCATCGCCATCGTGATAGAGCAAGGGAAAATCATCGGGGTCATCACCGACGGCGACATCCGGCGGGCCATGCAGAGCAACCAGCAAGAGTTTTTCAACCTCAACGTGGAAGACGTGATGAGCAGCAATCCCAAAACCATTTCCGAAAATGCCAAGCTGTCGGAGGCCGAAGCGCTGCTCCGCAAAAACAGCATCCATACGCTGGTGGTTGTGAATGAGGCCGGCGACTTGACAGGCATTATCGATACATTCAGATGTCTGTAACCATGAAAACGGTAGCCTTTGTTCCCATTCGGCTCAACAGCAAGCGAGTGCCCGGCAAAAACCTCAAGTTGTTGGGCGGCAGGCCCTTGCTGCAGCACGTCCTTGAAACGCTGACTAAAGTGCCCGAATTGTCAGCCATCTATGCCTATTGCAGCAGCGAGGAAATCGTGCCGCTTTTGCCCTCGGGTGTGTCGTTCTTGAAAAGAGCGGAACGCCTTGACGACGACTTGACCAAAGGTGCCGAGATCTATGACGCCTTTGTGCGTCAGGTGCCGGCCGACCTGTATTTGCTGGCCCATACCACATCGCCGTTCATCCGTCCTGAAACCGTATCGGAGGCCATACGGCAAGTGCAGAGTGGCAGGTACGACTCCGCCTTGGCGGTGGAGCGGGTGCAGACCTTTGCCTGGTACAAAGGAGTGCCGCTCAATTACGCTTTAAACGACGTGCCCCGCACCCAGGACATAGAACCCGTGTTTGTGGAAACCAGCGCCTTCTTTTTGTTTGGCCGGAACACCTGGCTGCAGCAGCGACAGCGCATCGGCGAACGCCCCTATTTTGCTGAGGTCAACCGCATTGAAGGCATCGACATCGACAACCCCGCCGACTTTGAACTGGCGGAACGCATTGCCCAAAAATGACGCAGGGCTACTGCATTGCTTTGCAAAAGAATTATCTTTGCAATCGTTTTTTTATGAAGTAGCCTGAAACATTATGGATATTAACAAGAAAGAGCTCAAAGAACAGGAAATACGTACGATGTTCATTACCCCGGCCTTGAAGAGCAAAGGTTGGGAAGTTCCTACGAATATGCGTGAAGAATATTACTTCACGGATGGCCGTGTGCTTGTTGCTGGCAGTCAGCACTCCGTTGCCGAAGGTAAAAAAGCAGACTATCTGCTTTACCACAAAGGCAAACCTATTGCAGTCGTTGAAGCCAAGGACAATAAGCACGCCGTAGGTGGCGGCATACAACAGGCCATGGACTATGCTCTTATCCTGGACTTGAAATTTGCCTACTCCAGCAATGGCGACGCCTTTCTTGAACATGATTTCATCACTGGTAAGGAAACGGAGTTAGCGTTAGACCAATTCCCAACAGAAGAAGAACTGTATCAACGTTACCTTGCCTCAAAAAATTACACGCCCGAAGAGCAACGCATCGTAGAAACACCTTACTACTATGATGCCTACAGCCACGAGCCTCGATACTATCAGCGAATTGCCATTGACCGCACTGTTGAAGCTATAGCAAGAGGGCAACAGAGGATCTTGGTCGTTATGGCAACCGGAACGGGCAAGACTTATACCGCATTCCAAATCATACATCGGCTTCATAAGAGCGGAGCCAAAAAGAAAATTCTCTATTTGGCAGACCGCAACATTCTCATAGACCAAACGATGGCCCAAGATTTCAAGCCATTCAAGAAGTTCATGACCAAAATTACAAGTGTCGGCGAAGGTGAGGCCAAGATAGATTCAGCATACGAGGTCTATATGGCTCTTTACCACCAGTTGGTCGGGAAAGAAGGCAAACCGGACCCATTCTTGGAAGTGCAGCCAAACTTTTTCGATTTGATTATCGTAGATGAGTGTCATCGTGGCAGCGCAAAGGATGATTCCGCATGGCGCAAAGTATTGGAATACTTTAATAGCGCAACACAAATCGGTATGACGGCAACACCAAAAGCCGAAGAAGGCGCAAACAACCTTGATTACTTTGGCGAACCTGTCTACACATACTCGTTGTTGCAAGGTATCAATGATGGATTCTTGGCTCCATACCGTGTGACGGCTGACTTTATCAACGTTGACCTGCAGGGTTGGACTCCTGAAGAAGGTGAACGTGACCTCTTTGGCAAAGAGATTGAGGACAAGTTATATCAGAGACAGAATATAGGACGTGATCTGGCAATAAAGATGCGGCGCAAGATTGTAGCCAACCGCATCACCCAGATGCTGAAAGACATCGGGCGCATGACCAAGACCATCGTCTTCTGCTCAGACATCGAAGAGGCTGCCGAAATGCGCACACTTTTGATAAATATGAACTCAGACATGTGCCGCAAGTCGCCCTATTACGTTACCCGCATTGTGGGCGAAGACCAAGAAGGCAAGAAGCAACTCGACAACTTTATCAGTGTTGATGAGCCATATCCGGTCATTGTCACGACTTCGGAACTGCTCTCGACGGGTGTGGACTGTAAAACCTGCGGTCTTATCGTCATAGACAAGGAGATTGGCTCCATGACGGAGTTCAAGCAAATCATCGGTCGCGGCACTCGTCTGCGCAAGGACAAAGGCAAGTGGCACTTGGAGATATTGGACTTCCGCAATGCCACAGCCAAGTTCAAAGACCCGGACTTCGACGGAGACCCGATGCCGCCAAAGTATTCTGAAAATAGGTTTTCAATGCAAGATGATACCACTGTTTATAAAGAAAGGCCTATGGATCTTCATGAAAAATACACCATCGAGGGCGTTGACATCCGTATCGCCCACGAAATAGTGTCTGTTTTGGGCGAAGACGGCAAGACCATGAAGACAGAAAGCGTGCAGTCCTTTGCCCGAACGCAAATACGCAAGCACTTCGAGAGTCTTGACAAATTTATCCAGACATGGACGGAAGCGGAACGCAAGCAAGCCATTATGGATGAGCTAAAAGAGTACGCCATCTTGATTGATGCAGTTAGGGATGCTAATCCGGCTTTGGAAAAGGCGGACATCTTCGACATCATTTGTCATGTGGCTTTTGACCAACCGCCACTTACCCGTAAGGAACGAGCTAATAATGTGAAGAAGCGCAACTACTTCGGCAAATACACGGGCAAGGCTCGCGAAGTACTTGAAGCATTGCTCGACAAATACGCGGAGAATGGCATCCTCGACTTTGAGAGAGCGAATATCCTTGAAATTCCGCCATTCAACCAAATCGGTAAGCCGACGAAGATAATTAGACTGTTTGGTGGTCCTGCAGGATTTGAAAAGGCTATCAAGGAATTGGAAGAGCAAATTTATAAAACAGCATAACAATGGCAGTAAACAATATAATAAAGAGAATACAGAACATTATGCGCTCTGACGCAGGTATCAATGGTGATGCACAGCGCATAGAACAAATGACATGGATGTTCTTCCTCAAAGTGTACGACACCCAGGAGGAAACATGGGAATACAAAGCATATACCGAGAAAAAAGAATACAAGTCTATCATCCCGGAAGAGATGCGTTGGCGCAACTGGGCTGTGGATGAGAAGGACGGCAATGCCATGACTGGTGATGTGTTGCTCTCGTTTGTCAATGAGAAGCTATTTCCTACATTGAAGAACCTGCCCATTGACGCCAACACACCGCGAGCCAAGTCTATCGTGCAGGAAACCTTTGCCGACTTGAACCAATATATGAAGAACGGAACGCTGCTCCGTCAGGTCATCAACATAGTCAACGAGATAGAGTTTGACGATGCTGAAGACCGTCACACATTTGGTGATATCTACGAAGGCATTCTCAAAGACCTACAATCGGCAGGTCATGCAGGTGAGTTCTACACGCCACGTGCATTGACCGACTTCATCGTGGAAATGCTCGACCCGAAATTGGGCGAAACATTTGGCGACTTTACAAGCGGAACAGGCGGTTTCCTTACCTCTGCCCTCAATCACATGGCAAAAAATGTGCGCTCGGCAGAAGACGGCGAGAAGTTGCAGCATGCAGTTATCGGTCAGGAGTGGAAACCTCTGCCTTATCTTTTGAGCATCACCAACCTTTTGCTTCACGACATCGAGGCTCCAAACATACGCAACTGCGACTCGCTTGGCACTCCCCTTGCCGACTTCAAAGAGAGCGACAAGGTGGATGTCATTGGCATGAATCCGCCGTACGGTGGCAGTACGGAGGAAAGCGTGAAAAGCAATTTCCCCGTACAATACCGCTCCAGCGAGACGGCTGACCTATTCATCGCCCTCATCATGTATCGTCTTAAAGCTGGCGGTCGTGCAGGTGTCATCATTCCCGATGGTTTTCTCTTTGGTACTGATGGCGCAAAACTCGCTCTGAAGGAGAACCTGTTGCGCAAGTTCAACCTCCACACGGTCATCCGATTGCCGGGTAGCATCTTTGCGCCCTATACCTCCATTGCGACTAACATTCTGTTCTTCGATAGCGAGGCTGCAGAAGGTTGCTCAGACGGGTTTAAGACAAAAGAGACTTGGTTCTACCGCCTTGATATGCCCGAGGGTTACAAGCATTTCTCCAAGACCAAGCCTATGAAGCTGGAGCATACTGCACCTATCAAAGAATGGTGGATCGACCGAAAAGAGATAACAGGTGACGATATTGGCGAAAAGAGCCGTGTGTTCACAGCACAGCAGCTCATTGATATGGATTGCAACTTCGACCAATGCAAGTTCCCCAAGGACGATGAAGAAATCCTGCCGCCTGCAGAACTGCTTGCAGACTATTTCAAGAAGCGTAAGGCTCTCGACCACGAGATAGACAAGACTCTTGCTGAGATTCAGCGCATTCTGGGTATTGACGTAAAAATTGACGAGTAAGAATGAAGGACCTAACAGTTTCTTTTTATGTAAGGGAAAACGCCTGAAAGACTTGAAGTTGCAATTTGCTCCCGTCATCAATGTCGGGAGCAAAACGACACAGCTCAGTCTGCTCAAGTTCCGCTCCTTCCTCAAATCGGAAGTGATGAAGAACTGAAACTCGACATCGCTCATGCCATGAACAAAGGTAATTTAGAAATTAAAGGTGAAGATTATGAAGAATAAGTTTTTTGCTATTGTCTTATTCTGTCTGCAGACTTGTCTCTGTCAAGCACAGACCGTTGGTTACACTTATAGACCATTGGACGCTGAAGGGTGTAACATGAAGTATAGTGTCACAAAGCAGGACACTGCATACTACATCATTGCGACAGTATCGTCAGACAGGTTGAGTTTCCTAAAAGAGCCGATTATGCTCATAAAGAATTTTGATGGTCAAATCATCAAATTGTACGGAAGCAATATCGGTAACAGCTCTGAAACAGGCGGTGTCCTCATTGGTAACATCGTGTGTCCTATAACAGAGATTAATTCCACGGCACAGTTCAAAATTACGCCGGAGCAATTTGAGTCAATTAAGAACGGCATAGCCAAAGTGCGCCTGTCAACATCCCCAATTGAGCATGAACGTGAATTCAAGAAGGACAAGATAGGTAAGAAGCTCTATGAGTTCTACTTAAAACAGAGGGATAAAGACGACAATTTCTAATCTCTAGCAAAGACTATTTATGAACGGCAAGCAATTAAAGAACAGCATACTACAATGGGCGATACAAGGCAAACTTGTACCCCAAGACCCGAACGACGAACCTGCCAGCGTTTTGTTGGAAAAGATTCGCAAAGAGAAAGAGCGTTTGATTAAAGAGAAGAAAATCAAGCGCGACAAAAACGCATCCATCATATTCCGTGGTGAGGATAATTCCTATTATGAGAAGATTCTTGC
>CAVIJD010000002.1:0-100131 GCA_963643165.1 bacterium
CTTCGAGGCTCTGTTTGGCTTGGGGCGCGGCTTGCTCCGACGGCTTCACCGTCGGTTATGGTCAAAGGCGGCTCAACGAGCCGCCTTTGATTGGGCATCTCCGATGCCCGAACACTGCAAGGTCTTCTTTGTCAGGGCTGACTTGCGATTTATGATGGAAGAGGGGGCGACTTGCGCAACGCCCTCGAAGAGGACCAACATCAACGTGTTGGTCGGAAATCGCCGACTTCGCCAAGTACAAGCGGGAGTTCTTCGAGAAGTACATCGACCTTTCCAATGGCCTGCCGACAGACGACACGCTGCGGCGCTTCTTCCAGGACCAGAGCCCAAAGTCGTTCCGGGCCCGCTTTGCGGAATGGGCATCCTCAATCGTGCATGACAGCGCGCATGGCAAGGTAGTCAAAGTGAAACGCCCCAGCCGAAATCAGTTGGCTCGTTCGTGCGGTAGCCCTAATCAGGATCGTTGCCGGACAGCAAAAAAAGGAAGGAGCGCAACAAATTGAAAATCGTGGGAGTTTTTCCGTATTTTTGCGCTCTCAAAAAAAGAAAGGTTTCAAAACTCCACCGACAATGCAAGACAAGATGAAGACATTACGGATTGTGGCACGGGGCAACGCCCTTGCTGTGGCATTCGCGTTGCTTGTGTGCGGCAGTCTCTTTGCCCAGACGGAGACGCTCCGCCTGTGGAAAGGCGTTGCCGGAATGAACGGCAAACCGACCCGTCTCTACGTCTATCCGGCCCCGGACTCGCTTAACACGGGGGTCGCGGTGCTGGTGTGTCCGGGCGGCAGCTATGGTCACACGATGGGCATCCCTACCGAGGGCTTTGCCGTGGCGGAGTGGCTCAACAGCCAAGGTGTCAATGCTTTTGTGCTGAAATACCGGGTGGGTATGCAAGGCTATCACTATCCCGCCATGATGGAAGACGTGCAATATGCTATCCGCTATGTGCGCCAACATGCCGCCGACTATGGCGTCAGGCCGGACAAGGTCGGCGCGATGGGCTTTTCGGCGGGCGGTCACCTGGTTACGATGGCCGGTGCCTTTGCCGCCGAAAACAGCCTGAAGCCGCTGGGCATAGCGGACGACTGCTCGCTGCGGCCCGACTTTGTGGTGCCGGTATATCCCGTAGTTTCGATGCAGGAAGCCATCGTACACCGCCGGTCGCGCCGTAACTTGCTGACCTGCAGATACACGGAGGCACAGAAGAACAAGTTCTCGATGGAACTGAGCATCCCCAGAGACATGCCGCCCGTGTTCCTGGTCACCGCCAAAGACGATCCTAAGGTGGACTACCGCAACAGCGTTCGCCTCGACCAGTCGCTGACCCGCGCCGGCATCTCGCACCGCTTCCTGCTGTATGAGACGGGTGGCCACGGCTACGGCATGAGCGAGAAACGGGCCCCCGAAGCGGGAAAGTGGAAGTATGAGTTTATAGATTGGATGAAAGAGATCGACATTTTGCCGATGGAAAAATAGACAGGACAATAGCATTTTACGAAATATGAGATTTGAGCCGGATATAGAATTTCAGCCTGCAGCGGCGATAAAGTCATTCCAAGAGGAGAAACTGCGCCAGCAGATGCACTATCTTAACGCCAACTCCCCGTTTTACCGGAGGCTATTTGCTGAACAGGGCATCGACGTCTCGAAGATACAGACCCTTGAGGACTTGCAGCAGGTGCCTTTTACCGACAAGCGCGACCTGCAACTGCACAACGAGGAATTCCTCTGCGTGCCGCGGCAGAAGGTCATCGACTATATCACCACGTCGGGCACGTTGGGCGACCCCGTGACCTTTGCCTGCACCGACCGCGACTTGGAGCGGCTGGCCTACAACGAGGCGGTTTCGTTCACCTGCGCCGGCCTCACTGACCGGAGCGTGCTGCAGCTGATGACCACCCTCGACAAGCGCTTTATGGCGGGCATGGCCTACTTTTTGGGACTCCGCAAGATGGGCGCGGGCATTGTGCGCGTGGGCAACGGCATCCCCGAACTGCAATGGGATACTATCGCCCGTATCAAGCCCGACTCTCTAATGTGCATTCCCTCGTTCATCCTCAAACTCATCGACTATGCTGAAAGCCACGGCATCGACTACCGCAACTCCTCCGTAAAGCGCATCATCGGCATCGGCGAGGGGCTGCGCGACCAGAACTTCAATCTCAACGCACTCGGCACTAAAATCAAGGAGAAGTGGGATGTGGACCTGTTTGCCACATACTCCTCCACTGAGATGTCGGCCACATTTTCGGAATGTCAGTACGGCTGCGGCGGCCATCATCATCCCGAGCTTATCATTGTAGAGATTATCGGCGACGACGACCGCCCCGTGCCTGCGGGCGAAGTGGGCGAGGTGGTGGTCACAACGCTCGGCGTTGAGGGTATGCCGCTGCTGCGTTTCCGCACCGGCGACATGGCCTGCATCCATACGGAGCCCTGCCGCTGCGGGCGGCACACGTTCCGCATCAGTCCCATCGTGGGACGCAAAAACCACATGGTCAAATATAAAGGTACAACCCTTTACCCGCCCGCATTGGCCGACGTGCTCAACAACACCGGCTATGTGGAGAACTATTACGTGGTGCTGAGCACCAGCGATGCCGGCACTGATGAGGTGTCCGTCACCGTCGGGCTGCGCGAAACGCCCGCCTTCGATGTGGTCAAAGACCTCAAAGACCGTTTCCGCGCCAAGATACGCGTGGCACCCCAAATTGCCGTCGATACGGTTGAGCATGTGCGCAAGGTGAACTTCCCCGACATGAGTCGCAAGCCTGTGCTGATTTTCGATAACCGTAAACATCTGTAACGGACGATTATGAACTTCGACGCCATCCGCCCCTACGACAACAGCGAGATACCGGCCGCAGCCGCCCGCGTGGCTGCACACCCCTATTTTGAGCAGGCTGTCCGTTTCCTTTTCCCCGAAAGCGACCCCGCCCGGATGAAAACGGAGTTCTTGCAGTTGAAGAGTGCCGACCAGTTCCAAGGCGGGATTATGCTGAAAGCGTTCCGAAGGATATTGCAACAGACGTCCACCTCGTTTAAGACTGAGGGCATAGAGCGGATAGACCCCGAACAACGCTATACGTTTGTGGCTAACCACCGCGACATTGTACTTGATGCGGTTCTTCTGCAGATGATGCTTAAAGACAACGGCATCGAAACCGCCGAGGTCACTTTCGGCAGCAACCTCATGCAAGACAAGTTCATCTACGACCTCGGAAAGATGAACAAGATGTTCCGGCTGGTCAGGGCGAACGAAACACACGACATCCGCGACTTTTACCGCAACTCGCAGGAGGTGTCCTCCTATATGCGCTATGCCTTGCTTTCAAAACGGCAGTCACTCTGGATTGCGCAGCGCAACGGCAGAACCAAAGACGGCAACGACCGCACCGAAAGTGCCTTGCTCAAGATGCTGTCGCTCGGCAGCAACAAACCTTTTGTGGAGAACATGGCGGAGCTGAATATCGTGCCCGTCGCCGTCTCCTACGAGTACGAACCTTGTGATTTCCTCAAAGTGCAGGAGCGTTATCGCTCATTGGACGGCCCTTATGAGAAGCGACGCGAGGAGGACTTCCACAGTATCGTCAGCGGCATTACACGACCCAAAGGCGGCATCTGCTTAGAGATAATGCCACCTGTGACCGTGCCCGAACTGCTGCGGTGCGACGCTTTTGACCGGAAACAGAAATTCGAGACGTTGGCGCACCTCATTGACCGCCGCATTTACCGGGGATACCGGTTGTGGAAGACCAATTACATGGCCGCCGACCTCCGGAAGGGTACCGAACAGTACCGTGCGAAGTATTCCCAAACGGACTTGGAGGCCTTTGAACACTATATGGACAATGGATTGCGGCAACTGCAAGGGGAACAGTCCCAGTTGAGACGGCTGTTTTTGGACATCTATGCAAATCCCGTCGGAAATTGCGATGAAAACGCAGTCCAACATTCACTTTTTGAGAACAACGAATAAAACAACAGAAAAAAATATGGGAGAAGAACAATTTATCGATTTTGTGAAAATATATTGCCGGTCTGGCAATGGTGGTGGCGGTTCTGCGCATTTGGCAAGAACGGCGCGCAATCCTAAGGCAGGTCCTGACGGCGGCGACGGCGGCAAGGGCGGCAGTGTCGTGGTGAGAGGTAACCGCAACCTCTGGACCCTGCTCCACTTGAGATATACCAAGCATGTGTTTGCCGAAGACGGCAGCAACGGGCAGAAAAACCAATGTTTCGGCAAAAACGGCGCCGATGCCTTGATTGAAGTCCCGCTCGGCACCGTCATCAAGATAACCGAAACGGGCGAGACCGTCGGCGAGGTGCTCGAGGACGGCGAGGAATTGGTTGTCATGAAGGGAGGACGGGGCGGCCTCGGCAACGTGCATTTCAAAAGTGCGACCATGCAGACGCCGCGGTTTGCGCAGCCCGGCGAACTTGGCACGGAGGGCTGGATTTCACTCGAACTCAAAGTGCTGGCCGATGTCGGACTGGTCGGATTCCCGAATGCCGGCAAATCGACGCTCATCAGCCGGATCTCCAACGCGCGCCCCAAGATTGCCGACTATCCCTTCACGACCCTCAAGCCCAACTTGGGCATGGTGGCGTACCGCGACTATCAGTCGTTCGTCATCGCTGACATTCCCGGAATCATAGAGGGGGCCTCCGAGGGCAAGGGTATTGGGCTACGTTTCCTGCGGCACATCGAGCGAAACTCCGTGTTGCTATACATGGTGCCGGCCGCCGGCGAGGAGGGCATCCGCACCAATGAACAGATCCTGAACGAATACCACATCCTGAAACACGAACTGGAAGCCTTCAACCGCGAACTGCTCGACAAGGCCAGCATGCTTGCCATCACCAAGTGCGACTTGCTGCCCCAAGAGGAACTGCGCCGTTTTGACGACATAAAAACGGAAAACCTGCCCGTAGTATGCATCTCTTCCGCCACCGAATATAACCTGATGCAACTCAAAGATATGCTTTGGCAGCTTCTGAGTAAGGATGAAAGCGAAATATAAATAATTGATTGTCAATAAGATAATATCAAAAAAATATTTTTTTGAAAAAAATGCACTGGAAGAGATGGAGTCTATTGTAAAAAGTGTATCTTTGCAACGTCAAACGAAGTAAGGAAATTATTTAAGGTTAACAGAAAATGGCAAAGAAAACGAAAGAAGCCCGTCAGCAGGTGATTTTGGAATGTACGGAGCAAAAAGCAAGTGGAGTGCCGGGTATGTCGAGATACATCACGACAAAGAACAGAAAGAACACGCCAGACAGACTGGAACTTATGAAGTACAATCCGTACTTGAAGAAAATGACATTGCACAAAGAAGTTAAATAGTTTAAAACGGAAAAGAGATGGCAAAGAAGGTTGTTGCAACATTGAAAAGAGAGGGTGGCGTAACCTATACCCGAGTGGTAAAAATGGAGCGTTCTCCCAAAACTGGAGCCTACACTTTCAAAGAGACGGTGATTGACTCCTCCACGGTTAAAGACTTTTTGGCTAAAAAGTAATATTTTGTTTTCATGGTTGAAAGAAGGTGGTCCACAAGACCGCCTTTTTTCGTTTATGGGGCTCGTTGGTCATTAAAATATTGCTGCTCGGCGGCATATTGCCTGAAATGCAATATTTTGTTATATTTGCCGCCTCAAACCAGATTTCATCACTATGGGATTTTTTTCGATATTTTCAAAAGAGAAGAAAAACGAACTCAACGAAGGCCTCCAGAAGTCAAAGGAGAGTTTCTTCGCGAAACTTGCCAAAACGGTCGTCGGCAAGTCTAAGGTTGACGATGATGTGCTAGACCGTCTTGAGGAGGTGCTCGTAACCTCCGATGTGGGCGTGGAAACAACCCTCAAGATCATCGAACGCATCGAGGCCCGCGTCTCGCGCGACAAGTACATCGGCACTGAACAGCTCAACACGATTCTCAAGGAGGAGATTGTTAACCTGCTGTTGGAAAACGATATCGAGAAAGCCAACGACTTTGTCATTCCCCAAAGAGAAACCCCATACGTGGTGCTGGTCGTCGGGGTGAACGGGGTGGGCAAGACGACAACAATCGGCAAGCTCGCCTACCAGTTCAAGAACAACGGCTATTCGGTGATGCTGGGTGCCGCCGACACGTTCCGTGCCGCCGCCATCGACCAACTCAAGGTCTGGGCGGAACGCGCCGACGTGCCTATCGTGACCCAAAAGATGGGCTCTGACCCCGCTGCCGTGGCCTACGACACGGTGGCCTCCGCCATCGCCCGCAAAAGCGACGTGGTGCTGATTGACACCGCCGGCCGCCTCCACAACAAGACGAACCTGATGAATGAACTCGTCAAGATCAAGAACGTCATCCGCAAACTGATCCCCGACGGCCCCCATGAGGTGATGCTTGTGCTCGACGGCTCCACCGGCCAGAACGCCTTTGAACAGGCCCGCCAATTCAGCGCCGCCACCGAAGTCAACTCTTTGGCCGTGACTAAACTCGACGGCACCGCAAAAGGAGGCGTGGTCATCGGCATATCCGACCAATTCAAGATTCCAATCAAGTATATCGGCGTGGGCGAAAAAATCAACCAACTGCAGGTCTTTAACCGCGCCGAATTTGTCGATTCGCTCTTCCCCGACAACTGGTAGCCCAACTCTCTTGCCGGCAAGACGCTTATGAAGGTCTCTATCGATGAAAAGTCTGGTTGCTGCTTCGGCGTGATCAATGCTATCCGCACGGCTGAAAACTACCTTGCCCGCCACGGACACCTCTATTGCTTGGGCGACATCGTGCATAACAGCGAAGAGGTGGAACGGCTTACCGGATTGGGTCTCCAAGTGATCAGCTATGAACAGTTTGCCGCCCTCCGCGATACGGTGGTGCTGATACGCGCGCACGGCGAGCCGCCCGCCATTTACCGCACCGCCCAAGAAAACAACATCCAACTTATCGATGCTACCTGCCCCGTGGTGCTGAAATTGCAACAACGCATCCGCGAGTTTTACCGCAACGAAGAAAACCGCCAGAAGCAAATTCTCATTTTCGGCAAGAAAGGACACGCCGAGGTGGTCGGACTGATGGGACAGGCCGACAACAATGTCATTGTGCTCTCTTCCTATGACGAGGTGGACAAGATCGACTTCAGCCGCCCCTCGATGCTCTATTCGCAGACTACGCAAGGGCTGCAGCAGTATTACCGTCTCATCGACATTATCCGAAGCCGGTACCGCGCCCAAGGCAACGAACACCTTTTTGAATACTCCGACACAATCTGCCGAAAGGTCTCTAACCGTGCCGCCGAGATTGCCGAGTTCTCCCGGAACCACGACGCTGTCATCTTCGTGTCCGGTGCGAAAAGCTCCAACGGACTATACCTCTTCGAGATCTGCAAGGCCAACAATGCCAACAGTTTCTTCGTCTCCAAAAAAGAACAGATTGCAGAACTCGACCTTTCCCCCTACGACAATATCGGCATCTGCGGCGCCACTTCCACCCCGATGTGGCTGATGGAAGCCTGCGCGAAGTGTGTGGAGCATTGAAACATTACGGTATTTTTTATACTTTTGCAATCATTCTAAAATTCAAAAAACATGAAAGACTTTTATTCCCTTAAACAAGAAGCCCGCAACGAACTGCGCGGGTACTGGACACAGCCTGTTTTAGCTACATTAGTGCTTATGGCTATCTCCGGTGCCTGCTCGGCTCTCTCCACATTTGGAGTCGGATTAGTGCTGCAACTGCTGGTTCTCATTCCGTTGGAGTTAGGCTTCACCATTGCGATGTACGACTTTGTACACGGCTCCAAACTGGACACGATTGATCGTATGTTCAGTTGCTTCAAACAATATGGCCGCTCGCTGGGCGTGTCGCTGCTGAAATCCGTTTATGTCTTCCTGTGGTCGCTGCTGCTGATAATCCCTGGCATCGTGAAGTCGTACTCCTACGCTATGACCTATTATATAGCCAAGGAGAATCCTGACATGCGTGCGGAAGAGTGCATCAACGCCAGCATGAGGATGATGTATGGCCATAAAGGCAGGCTTTTCCTGCTCGACTTGAGCTTCATAGGCTGGTTGCTCTTGTGCATTCTCACGTTAGGCATCCTCTTTTTTTGGGTCACACCGTGGATGGAAGCCGCACACGTCAAGTTCTACGAGGAACTCAAAGCCATGAATGAGCCCGAGGCCAACACCGGGGACGGTTGGTACACGACAAATACGAATGTTAACTAATAGACACTATCAAAATACTATCGAAAAAAGATGAAGAGAGCAATTATCAGCGTCAGCGACAAGACGGGGCTTGTGCCTTTTGTGGCAGGACTTATTGAACAAGGATATGAAATCGTTTCTACCGGCGGTACCAAAAAGATGCTGGAAGAGGCAGGCTTGAAGCCCATCGGCATAAGTGAGGTCACAGGTTTCCCCGAAATCATGGACGGTCGCGTGAAGACGCTGCATCCTAAGGTACACGGCGGCCTGCTCTCGGTACGCGACAATGCTGAACATCGCCAGGAGATGGCTGAAAACGGCATTGCGCCCATCGACATGGTTGTCGTGAACTTGTACCCCTTTAAGCAGACGATAGAGAAACCCGGTGTTTCTTTTGAGGAGGCTATTGAGAACATCGACATCGGCGGTCCTTCGATGCTGCGCAGCGCCGCCAAAAACCACCGCTACGTCACGGCCGTGACGGACAGCGCAGACTATGACACGGTGCTGGAGGAGATCAAAACGCACGGCGACACGACCTACGAGACCCGTCGCCGGCTTGCCGCCAAAGTGTTCCGCCATACCGCCGCCTACGATACCTACATCTCGACCTATCTTACGGAGCAGGCGGGCGAAAAAGACCCTGAAAGCCTGACTATGACCTTTACCCGCAAGCAGAGTCTCCGCTATGGCGAGAACCCACACCAGCAGGCCACGTTCTATGCCGGCAAAAGACAAGGGTATTCTATCGCTTGGGCTAACCAATTGCATGGCAAGGAGTTGTCATACAACAATATTCAGGATGCCGATGCCACTTTGCAACTTTTGCGTGAATTCAAGGAGCCTACGGTAGTGGCCGTCAAGCACAAGAACCCCTGCGGTGTCGGTGTCGGCGAAAATGCGCTGCAGGCTTGGCAACGTGCCTATGAAGCTGACCCCGTCTCGATTTTCGGCGGCATCGTGGCCTCCAACAGAGAGATTGACAAGGCGACGGCTGAGGCGATGAAGCCCGTGTTCCTCGAGATTATCCTCGCTCCGAGTTTTACGCAGGAAGCCTTGGACTGCCTCTCCACCAAGAAGAATATCCGGCTGATGACCTTTGATGCCGATGCCGCTTCTTGTACCGATGACACGACCTTTGTGAGCGTGCGCGGCGGCATGCTGCGGCAGACCGTTGACAACAAGTCGCCCGAAGATTATACCCTCAATGTGGTGACGGAGAAACAGCCTACAGAAAAAGAGTTGAAAGACCTGTTCCTCGCGATGAAGATCTGCAAGCATGTGCGTTCCAATGCCATCACGGTGGCGGCCGACGGCAAGATTGCCGGCATCGGCGCCGGACAGATGAACCGCGTCGGCGCAGCCCATATCGCCCTCGAGGAGGCCAAAGGCAAAGGTGTCACGTCAGGGCTCTGCCTCGCTTCCGATGCTTTCTTCCCCTTTGACGATGTGGTGAAGATGGCTGCCGAATACGGCGTCACCGCAATCATCCAGCCTGGCGGCTCTGTCAGAGACGCTGACTCAATCAAGGCCTGCAACGACCTCGGCATCGCTATGGTCTTTACCGGCGTGCGCCATTTCAGACACTAAAACCGCCCGCGACGGCATCCGGCTATGGCTGTAAACCCTCAAATTGAAGAATCCTGGAAAAAGGTGCTTTGGGACCAGTTTCAAGCGCCCTATTTCTCGGAGTTGAAAACTTTCTTGACGGAAGAAAAGAGGCATTACCGCATCTTCCCGCCCGGGAACTGCATCTTCAACGCTTTCAATTCCACCCCTTTCGATGAGGTGAAGGTTGTCATCATAGGACAAGACCCCTACCACGAATTGGGGCAGGCGCACGGACTCTGCTTCTCGGTTCAGGACGGCGTGCCGTTCCCTAAGTCGCTGCAGAACATCTTCAAAGAGCTTTCCGACGATACCGGCTTTGTCAAGCCCCGCAGCGGCAATCTCCAGAAATGGGCACAACAAGGCGTGTTGCTGCTCAATGCGACCCTTACCGTGAGGGAACATGCGGCCGGCTCCCATCAGGGCCATGGTTGGGAAACGTTCACGGACTGCGCCATACAACGGCTCTCACAACTGAAAACTGGCCTGGTGTTCCTGCTTTGGGGCAACTATGCCATCAACAAGCGCACCCTCATAGACCCGGAAAAGCATTACGTGCTTATCGCCGCACACCCCTCGCCGTTTTCGGCCTATCGGGGGTTCTTCGGTTGCCGGCATTTCTCCCAAACCAACGAATTGCTGAAAAGCATGGGCAAAACCCCTATCGATTGGCAATTGTGAGCCCGTTTTGAGTTGTGCAGCAGTTTTTTCATCTTTTGACAGAAACAGAGAAAAGAAGAATACTCAATAAAATGTATAACGGTTCTAAAACGAATAAGAAAAAGGTCAGAAACGGCAAACCTAAAGACAGCGGCGAAAGGTCGCGCTACATAAAGCCGTTCTGGATTGTGTATGCCTCGCTGGTCGGGGTTACGGCCCTCGTGTTCCTGTTCATCTCGCTGGGCTGGATGGGGTATATGCCCTCGTTCTCAGAATTGGAGAATCCCTCGTCGAACCTCGCTTCGGAGGTCATTGCCGAGGACGGCGAACTGTTGGGCACCTATTACCGCGAGAACCGTTCCAACTGCAAGTACGAAGACCTGTCGCAGCCACTCAAGGACGCTTTAATCGCCACGGAGGACTCCCGCTTCTACAGACATTCGGGCGTAGATGTGAAGGCTCTGTTCCGCGTGGCGAGCGGCGTGCTCACGTTTCACCGCAAGGGCGGCGGCAGTACCATCACGCAGCAATTGGCCAAAAACCTCTTTCCCCGCACTTCCGGCGACAGCAAAATAAAACTGGTGTTCACCAAACTCAAAGAGTGGGTGGTGGCTGCTAAATTGGAGAGAGCCTATTCTAAGGACGAAATCATTGCCATGTATTTCAACACCGTCGATTTTGGCAACCAGGCCGTCGGCATCAAGTCGGCGGCTCGTACCTATTTTGACAAAAGCCCCGACGAGATCAATACCGAAGAGGCCGCCCTGCTGGTGGGTATGCTGAAAGCCCCCTCAAAGTACAGCCCCCGCCGCCATTACCAGGCCGCGATGAACCGCAGAAACACAGTGCTCGGACAGATGAAGAAATACGACTACCTCTCCCATGAGGATTTCGACTCTTTGAAAACACTGCCCATCGATATGTCCAAATTCCGCTCTCAAGTGCATTATGCCGGCAAAGCGACCTATTTCAGGGAGTACTTGCGACTTGTGCTGAAGGAGTGGTGCGACAAGAACCCCAAGAAAGACGGGTCGCACTATGACCTCTACTGCGATGGCCTGAAGATTTACACGACTATTGACTCCCGGATGCAGCAACATGCCGAAGATGCCGTGAAGGAACATGTCTGTAATTACCTGCAGCCTATCTTCTTTGCACAGAGTAAGGGTGTCAAGAATGCACCTTTTGTCAATATCTCAGAAGAACAGACCAATACGATCATCTGGAATGCCGTCAAACGGTCGGAAAGGTACGAGATTATGAAAGATGCCGGTCTGAGCGACGAGCAGGTCAAGGCGGCTTTCAGCAAGCCCGTGAAGATGAAGGTCTATTCCTATTCGGGGATGCGCGACACGGTGATGTCTCCGTACGATTCTATACGCTATTACAAGTCGTTTCTGCAGTGCGGCTTGATGTGCATGGAGGTGAACACGGGTCATGTGAAGGCATACGTGGGTGGTACGGACTATGAGCATTTCCAGTTTGACCACGTGAAACTCTCCAAACGGCAAGTCGGCTCCACGTTCAAGCCTTACGTCTATACGGTGGCTATGCAAAGCGGCGAGTTTGACCCTTGCACGATGGTCCCCAATGTGCCCGTCACCATAGAAGTGCCCGGCGGCACGTGGACTCCCCGCAACTCCGGCGACTATAAAGAGGGCCAGATGATGCCCCTGCGCGAGGCACTGGCGCACTCCCTGAACCAGGTGTCCGCATACTTGATGAAGCGCTATGGCCCTGAAGCCGTCATCAACCTTGTGCGCAATATGGGTATGACCTCCGAGATTCCCTCCGTGCCGGCTATCTGCCTCGGCGCATGCGAACTTACCCTCTATGAGCAAGTGGGCGCCATCAACTGTTTCCCGAACCACGGCGTCTATGTGGAACCGATTTTCATAACCAAAATCTGCGACAGAGACGGCAATGTCATCTATACCAAAGTGCCTAAAACCAACGAGGCTATCGACCAGATTACGGCATTCAAGACGGTACGGCTGATGCAGGGCGTTGTTGACTACGGCACCAGCGGGCGACTCAGAAGCCAGTATAAACTCGATTTCCCGGTGGGCGGCAAGACCGGCACTACCGACAACCAGTCTGACGGCTGGTTTGTGGGCTATACGCCGCTGCTGACTTGCGGTGTCTGGGTGGGCTGCGAGGACCGCGCCGCCCATTTCAGAAGCATGGCATACGGCCAGGGCGCACGCACCGCCATGCCTGTGTTCGGCCTGTTTATGCGTAAAGTGTATGACGATGAAGCGTTGCCCTATTATAATGTGGTCAGAGGCGACAACAAATACGCTAACAAAGGCTACGATTTCCAAATCCCAGAAGCCTACACGGGCGACCCGTCGGGCTGCAACGAGGTGAAAAAGGAAGAGTCAGAATTGAATTTCGACTAAACGTTATTATTCAGACTTCAGGATTGTCAGTGTGCTTTTACGGCACGCATCGTAGTCTGTTTTGAGCCTTGACTTACCTTGACGATATAAAGGCCTGCCGGCCAGCCGTTTGTCGGGATGGTCAATGTTTCATAATCACCATCAAAGGCATATACGCGCTGTCCTAAGGTGTTGTAAATTTCGGCTTTCGTTATTCTGCCGTTTTGCCCTTGGATGGTGAAAGCGTTGCCCTGTATCGGGTTGGGGTAGAGCCGGACGCTTTCGTTGGCGTATTCCTCGACAGAAGACGGTGTCTCTATCCGGATGGTCCACTCGCGGGTGTCGTGGTGCGGCGTGGTAACGCTGTACCGGAGCGTCCTGAGGTTCTGTTTCAGGGCCGTGTAGTTTTCGTCTTCCAGCAGGGAGTCCGTTGCGCCGAACGGGAGGTTCAAGACTACCTTAAGGTCGCTCAAAGGAGTGGAGAACTGCGGCACGGTTATCGTAAAGGTTGAAGAGTCGGTCGTTGCAAGTATGCCGTCGTAATGTGTCTCCGCATTGGCTTCATCAAAGGCGTAGCACGACAGCACGACAGGGTCGATGGTCATAATCGGTTGGTAGAACACTTGGCCGAGGTTGGCGAAGTCTGTTTTGTGGAAAATGACGGCTTCGGCTGCGGTGTCGCTGTTTGTTCCCCAATAGTTGGAAACGGCATAGAAGTCGAGGCTGCTGTTGTTGTACAGGGCGTACGTCACCCCACCGTTGCCGTTGTCATAGATGACATTCTCGCCGGGGTCGTCCGCAGTGCCCATATCGATGGTGGGTGCGCCAATGACGGTGACGCCCCAAAGGTTGCCGTAGATGAGGTTGTGCCGGATGCGCGCCGTGCAGGTGTTGCTGTACCCCATGATGCTGATGCCGCTGCCGCCGTTGTTGGGACTAGGCTCAAGGTCGTTCTCGGCAAAAGTGTTGCCTATGATCTCTGCATGGATGTTGTATCCGATTTGGGTGTATCCGTAGCGGTTGTTAACGACGTTGTTGTCGCGCACTATCATGTTGGTGGTGCCCGTCGTGGTGAGCATGTTGGAGAGGCCGATGCCGCCCGACTGGTAGCTGGCCACGCCCTCGATGTGGTTCCCGGCAATGACAATCGTGTCGGCGGAGCCAGGCCCGAGGTTGATTTGGGCGCGGTTGGCGTTGCTCAACACGTTGTTGTAGAAACGGCTGTTCAGGATCTTCGGAGAGCCCATCAGGTTTACCGCCGAGCCGATGGCCGATGACTCGTTGTGGTGGAAATAGCAGTTCCGGATCGTGGGATTGCACGACAGATACTTGACGGCGATGTCTGTGAAGTTGCTGAACTCGCAATTGTCAAAAGCCAAGTCGCTGTTCGACAAGGTTAGGCATTTGCAGTGGTCGAACCATAGTCCCGACAATGTCTCCGTCTGCGTGCTGTCAAACAGGAATGTCACGTAGTTTTGCAGCGAGTCGGAGCGTGTGCCCGCAATCAGCAGCAGGCTGTCGCGTGTGGCGCAGACAATGACCCCTTTGATGACTACGGAGGTGTTTCCGTCAAAGGTGATGTTGGTGACACTTTGGTCGAGCACCAACGTGTCGTTGCCGGAGAGGGTCAGGCTTTGGTGTACGGCGTAGCACCCGGCCTGTGTTGAGGTCACAAATCCTGACGGGTCAGCGAGCATGTCGGCGAAAGTGTATCTTTCGCCTGTCCCGGGGGTTACAATTTGAGCATGACAGAAAATCATGCTCATGATAACAAAAAAGGAAGAAAGTAATGATTTTTTCATAATTATAGTTTTAGTTTGGACAAAGAAAATCCCACCGTCACGGGAGAGTCTTGGCCCTCCCGTGGGTGGGTGTTTGTGGTATTACAGGTAGAACAGGTAGTCGCAAAGCACATAGATGCCGGCACCGGCGAGGTAGCCAGCCAAAGCCAGCGGCGTAATGCGCTTGAGGTACCATATAAAGTCGATTTTCTCCATGCCCATGACGGCCACGCCGGCGGCAGAGCCGATGATGAGGATGCTGCCGCCCGTTCCGGCGCAGTAGGAGAGGAATGCCCAGAAGGTGTCGTCCATCGGGAAGTTATACATGCCCATAGCGCCAGCCACCAAAGGAACGTTGTCCACGATGGAGGAGAGGAATCCTATGACGATGTCGATGAGGTGATAGTTGCCGTTGAATGCGGTGTCCATGCTGCCGGCCAGCATGGAGAGGTGCCCGGCACTCTGAAGTCCGGCCACGGCCAGCAAGATGCCGAGGAAGAAGAGGATGCTCGACATGTCAATCTTGGCGAGGATGTCGGTGATGCGCAGATGGTATTTGTGTTCTGTGTCTTTGCGGTAGATGATTTCCGTAGTAATCCAGAGCACGGAAAGTCCCAGCATGATGCCCATGTAAGGTTTGAGATGGGTGAGCATTTTGAAGATGGGTACGAAAATGAGCGCGCCGATGCCCATCCAGAAGATGAGGTTACGCTGCCACATCGGGATTTCAGGATGTTCGTCTTTGTTTTCCAAAGCCTGTCTTGGCGGGATCTCGCCTTTCTCGAAGAAAGAGACGATGATGAGCGGGATGACCATAGACACCACGCTTGGCAGGAAGCAGCGCGTGATGACAGCGCCCGTGGAGATCTTTCCGGCAATCCAGAGCATGATGGTGGTCACGTCGCCGATAGGAGACCATGCACCGCCGGCGTTGGCCGCCAGGATGATCATGCCGCCGAAGAACCAACGGTCTTTCTGGTCGGTGATTAACTTGCGCAGCAAGGCAATCATCACGATTGCGGTGGTGAGGTTGTCAAGCAGAGCTGACAGCAGAAAGGTAAGGAACGAGAGTGCCCACAGCAGTTTGACTTTGCTCTTGGTCTTGATGTGGTCGGTGATGATGTTGAATCCGCCGTGAGAGTCTATCAACTCCACTACGGTCATGGCACCCATCAGGTAGAAGAGGATTTCGGCAATGTCGCCGAGGTGCTCGATGAGTTCGCTTTTGGTGATGAAGTCCACAAAAGTTCCTCCCTCGTGCGTGGCCAGATAGTTCTGGAAACCTTGCCCGAAGCCGGAGATGGTGAAGATGTCAGGGCCTGCCAGGATGTAGCAGAGCCATATCAGGACACCTAACAGCAACGCGAAAGCGGTTT
Organism: bacterium; assembly: GCA_963643165.1. GTDB lineage: Bacteria > Bacteroidota > Bacteroidia > Bacteroidales > WCHB1-69 > F23-D06. The sequence continues at coordinate 16,010 of CAVIJD010000002.1, forward strand.
TGTTCACTTTCAGCGGATGTTCGAGGGCGATGCAAGCATAGCCGACGACAAACAGGATAATCATTAAGTAAAACATAGAAATAAATGTAATTTAGGTTGAAAATATAATGTTCAGTTAGAAGATGCTCAGCGAGATGCCCACAGACATGGGATGGATTTTGGGGCCTTTGCCGGTGCTGAAGAGTGGCGTGAGTTGGAAACAGTAATAGACGTCCACGAATTTCCATCCGATTCTGGTGTAAACGTCCACATTGTATTTCATCTTGTTTTCCATTCTCAGGTTCTTGAACATCACGGTGTCGGCAGCCGTTGACGGGTCTTGTCCTTTGTATTTTTGCGAGACGTTGCAGATAAGTCCGGCCCGCGCACCTACGGTGAACTTGAATCCGTTTTCGTGGCGGTAGCGGAACTCCAACGGGATGTTCACGTTCAGATAGTTCATCTTCACGGTGTTGAATTTCACTTGGCTCGGCAGCACGAGGTACTGCATGATTTCTTTGTCCTCGTCGTACTGCAGCAATGCGTTGCTGTATTGGGTGTAGTAGGAGATGCCAAGGCCGAGGCCGAATGCAACGGGTTTGTTTTTGGTGTTGAAGTCCCAGATGGCGGACACGTTGAAGCCGGGGTCGAACTTGGCGTGGTTCACCTCCGAGGGCATGCCCATCCAGAAAGTATGGTAGATGTCCATAATCAAGCGGTCACGGAAGATGACTGGCTTTGGTTCGTTTTTGTCTTGCAGCGTGGAGCTGGGGAGGCTGCTTTCTGTCTGACTATAGGTTATCTGTATGAGTGACAGGCACAAGATAACCAACGGAATGATTCTTTTGGTCATATATACTTTTTAAGGCGGCAAAGATAACAAAAAATAACAAAGGGGGCGAATTGAGATTCGTCCCCTTTGTTTCAGTGCCGGAAAGTGATTCCGGTGTTATTTGCCGCAGGAGCAGCAGTTGTTCTTTTCTGACATGATGGCAGCCTGAGCCGCAGCCAGGCGGGCAACCGGCACGCGGAACGGAGAGCATGACACATAGTTCATGCCGCAGTTGTAGAAGAACTCAGCTGCGGAGGGGTCGCCGCCGTGTTCGCCGCAAACGCCGCACTTGAGGTCGCTGCGGGTGGAACGTCCGCGCTCTATGCCGATCTTGACCAGTTCGCCGACGCACTCGCTGTCGAACGTGTTGAACGGGTCAGCCGGGATGATCTTGTCCTCGACATATTTGTGGACGATGGCGTTGACGTCGTCGCGGGAGAAACCGAAGGTCATCTGCGTAAGGTCGTTGGTGCCGAAGCTGAAGAAGTCGGCGACTTCGGCGATCTTGTTGGCCACGAGTGCAGCGCGCGGAATCTCGATCATCGTGCCGAAGCGGTATTCGATTTTGACGTTGTGTTTGGCCTCAATGTCGGCTTTCACTCTGGTGGCGATGGCTTTCTGGTTGCGCAACTCGGCGGCGTTGATGGTCAACGGGACCATAATCTCGAGGTGCGGGTCAAAACCTTCGTTCATCAGTTCGGCGGTGGCGGAGAAGAGCGCCTTGAACTGGGTTTCTGTGATTTCAGGATAGATGATGCCGAGACGGACACCGCGGAGACCCATCATCGGGTTCACTTCGTGCAGCGACTCGATGCGTTTGTGTATCTTCTCGTAGTCAAGACCGCGCTCTTTGGCCACTTCGCGCTGTTTTTCTTCAGACTGCGGGACAAATTCGTGCAACGGCGGGTCCATCAGACGGAAAGTCAGCGGTTTGCCGTCCATGACCTTCAGTGTGCCCTTGGCGGCTTCTTTGATGTAAGGTTCAAGTTCGTTGAGGGCGGCGATTCTGTCTGTGGTCGTGTCGGCAAGGATCATCTTGCGCAGTTTCTCGAGCGGTTTTTCGCTGTTCTTGCCATAGAACATGTGTTCGATGCGGAACAGGCCGATGCCTTCGGCGCCGAAGTTGATGGCGTTCTGAGCGTCTTCGGGTGTGTCGGCATTGGTGCGCACGCCCATCTTGCGGTATTTGTCCACCAGTTTCATGAACTCCTGGAAGAGCGGGTTCTCTGTGGCGTCGATCATCTTGACGGTGTCGGCATATACCCAGCCCTTGGAACCGTTGAGGCTCAGGGTGTCGCCCTCCTTGAAAGTTTTGCCGTTGATGGTGACGGTGCGGCTTGCCATGTCAATCTTGACGGCGTCGCAGCCCACGATGCAGCATTTGCCCCAGCCGCGTGCCACGAGGGCGGCGTGCGATGTCATGCCGCCGCGTGCGGTCAGGATGCCGGTGGCGGAACGCATGCCTTCCACGTCTTCCGGGTTGGTCTCCTCGCGGACGAGGATGTTCTTTATGTTCTCGGCTGTATAAGCCATGGATTTCTCACTGTCAAGGGCGATTACGCCAACAGCGCCGCCAGGTCCTGCGGGAAGTCCCTTGGCCAGCACGTCGTGCTTTTTCTCGTCCGAAGCGTCCAGGATGGGGTGCAGCAACTCGTCAAGCTGGGCGGGAGAGACACGCATCACAACCTCTTTCTCGTCGATGAGACCCTCGTGCAGCATGTCGAGCGCCATCGTCAGCGCGGCCACGCCCGTGCGCTTGCCGACACGGCACTGCAGCATGTACAGTCTGCCCTCTTGGATGGTGAACTCGATGTCGAGCATGTCGTGGAAGTTCTTCTCGAGAATCTCGCGGATGTCGCAGAGCTCTTTGTAGGTGTCAGGCATCAACTCTTGCATAGAGTGCATCATCCTGTTCTGTTCGTTCTTCGTGTCGTCGTTCAGCGGGTTGGGGGTGCGGATGCCGGCCACGACGTCTTCGCCCTGGGCGTTGATGAGCCATTCGCCATAGAACTGGTTGTCGCCCGTGGCAGGGTTGCGGGTGAAAGCCACGCCCGTGGCGGAACTGTCGCCCATGTTGCCGAATACCATGGCCTGTACGTTCACGGCTGTGCCCCAATCGTCAGGAATGCCTTCGATGCGGCGGTAGGAGATGGCTTTCTTGCCGTTCCAGCTCTTGAACACGGCCTTGATGCCGCCCTCTAACTGAGCCTTGGCATCGTCAGGGAACTCTTCGCCGAGCGCTTCTTTGATCTTGGCCTTGAACTCGTTGGCAAGCTGCAACAACTCTTCTGCCGTAATCTCTGTGTCGCTCTTGTAACCTTTCAGTGTCTTGAACTCGTCAAGCTTGTCGTCAAGGATCTTGCGGATGCCCTTGCCCTCGGCAGGCTCGCGCCCCTCGGCTTTCTCCATGACTACGTCAGCATACATCATAATCAGACGACGGTAGGAGTCATAGACGAAACGTGGATTGTTGGTCTTCTTGATGAGACCGGGAAGTGTCTTTGAACTGAGACCGATGTTCAGTACGGTGTCCATCATGCCGGGCATAGAACTGCGCGCACCTGAACGGCATGAAACCAACAACGGGTTCTCTGCATCGTCATATTTCAGTCCCATTAATTTCTCTACATTGGAGATGCCTGTCCATACATCCTCCATCAAACCTTCCGGAAGCTGACAGTTGTTGGCATAATAAGCCGTGCAACATTCGGTCGTGATGGTGAGGCCTGCGGGAACGGGAAGCCCGAGAAGGCACATTTCGGCAAGGTTCGCTCCTTTGCCACCGAGCAGATTCTTCATGTCTGCTTTACCTTCGGCAGTTTTTCCTCCGAAGGTATAGACGTACTTTACGTTACTCATATTCAATACTTTAAATTAATAGTTTACAACTTTAGTTTGAGAGCGCAAAAATAGCAAATATTACTGTTCTACAGACTTGTTTTTATAATCTTTTTGCGTGATGTGTGATTTATTTCGATGATGTAAATGCCGTTTTCAAGATCGCTGAGGTCGATTTGCGTGCCGTATGCTCGTTTTAATATCCTTCCACAAAGGTCAAGAGCATCAATCTGGACTGCCGTGTTGTCATTTGTTCCCAAATCTATTTGTAACAATCCGCTGGTCGGATTTGGATAAATGTTCAGTTCCGCCTCTTTTTTTGCCGTCGCGCTTATGTTGACAGGACGTGCGGCTGGCATGCGCCCTTTGAAAAAACAAACTCCGCCGGCATAGTTGCCTGTGATGAGGTCCGGGAAACTCCCGCCATGGAGTTTTGCCGCCGCCGCCCCCGACCGGATGCCGTCTTTGATGGTGTGGGTACACGACAGACATGCGCTGTCTTCAGCCTCCGAGAGGCTTCCTGCCAGTCGGAACGTGCTGTTGAGGTTGTTGTCTATGTGGTTGTAATAGAAGATTATACCCTGTTCGCTGCCGCAGAGGAGCACGGTGCCGTGCAGACTGTCGCGGAAAAGACAGGGCACGCTGTGCCCGAAGTAGGACTGTTCGTAGTCGCGCACATCCACGTTGCCCAAGTTGTCGGTGATTTTCTCGAACGAGGGGCTGCCGTCCGTGCCGTTGTTCCGCCAATAGCTGAGTGTGCCGCGCCGGTTGCCGATGATGAGGTCGCCGCGGCCGTCGCCGTCGAGGTCGAAGCAGAACGGCGTGCTGAACTTGTCGCAAGTGATGCTTTGGTATTGTTTTGTTACGGTGTCGTTGCCGCCACAGAGCCGTCCGTGTGGCACGAACATCAGCGAGCCGTCTTGCATCCCGCACAACATGTCGGTCAGGCCGTCGCCGTCAAAGTCGCCGAATGTGGGGTGCAGTGCCTGAAAGTTCATTGCTTTGAGATTCCCGAAATCATCGGTCTGCAGCCGGAACACGGGTGCCTCCGGAGTGCCCGTGTTTTTGTAGTGGCGGATAGACGAGGAGAAGTGCGAGACGGGCAGCCCGTTGTCGGCCGTCACGCTGTCGAGACTGCCGTAGTTGGCCACGAAGAGGTCGATGAGCCCGTCGCCGTCAAAGTCGTATAGCACGGGTCTGCTGCCGCTGCCCACATCAACGGTCTCTTCTTGCAGGAAGGCCGTGTTGGTCAGGGTGTATTGTTGGAGCAGCGAGTCGTAGTCGTATTGCCAAATGCTGTTGCGGTTGTGCGATTTTGTGAGCGAGGGGTCTGAGGGGGAGACGATCAGCGAGGGGCTTTCGTGTCCGGGCAAGGTGACGAAGGAGGGCGCGGGCATCGAGAACAGGTCAATGGGTGTCTGTGCCGGGAAGGCGGTGTCTTGCCGGGTCATGCGTGCTTCGGATGCCGTGCCGTGGTTGTATAGCAGGATGAGGTGCGGCGAGTCGATGTCGCCGACTAACAGGTCGTGCAGCCCGTTGCCGTCAAAGTCGTGCAGCAGCATAGAGGAGCCGGTGTGGCGCGTGGCCTCCCGAGGGGCGTCTTGCTTGCCGGAACAGTCGGTGAACAGGGTGATGCGGTTGTTGTCGGCAGCCTCGGCGAAGTGTCCCCAACATTCGTTCTCGAGCCTGAAGTCAAAAGTGTCGGGGTCGTTGCTGTAGTTGCGCAAAAAGTGGACGTATTTGCCGAGGACCCAAAAGTTGAGGATGTCGGTCCGCCCGTCCCCGTCAATGTCCTCGATGACAGGATAGTCGTTGGGGGAGGCGAAGATGTTGACGTAGCCGTTGTAATAGTAAGCGTCGAGTTGGTCGGTGACGAGGGTGAAAGAGAGCGAGCCGTTGTGAGAGGTGTTCTTGAACACGCGGATGCCGGCCAGTCCGTAGGTGAAGATGTCGGGTTGTCCGTCGCCGTTGTAGTCTTTGAGTAGGGCCCAGTCGTGCAGTTCCGGAAACTGCCGGGCATATTCGGGGGCGAACACAAAGCGGTTGTCTTGCCGCAGGAAGGTCAGGATGCGGTTGCCGTGTTTTTCAAAGGCGAACAGGTCGTCGATTCCGTCGCCGTTGAGGTCTATTTCGGAGAACTTGACCGAGTTAAAGCCGCCGGTCCAAGGTTGCGGCAGGGTGTCTTGACCGTGTACTATGGGGATGGAGGAGTTGCGGAAGAAGCTGAAATCCTCGAGGTTCCCTTGTCCCAACGCCGGCCATGCCGACAGGATGAGGCATAACGTGAGGCAGAGGGTAGGGGGGAGGGCTCTCATGGCTACCTTACCCGAAGCCGTTGTCCCTCACGGATGAAGTCGCTTCTGAGCCGGTTGAGTTTCTTGAGTTTTGAAACCGAAGTGTGGTATTTGATGGCGATCTTGCCGAGGTTGTCGCCTTTGCGCACCTTGTAGTAGGCGGTTGTAGTGCTCGGTTTTTTGGCGGCGATCTGTGCCGGGTCCGTTTTGGGCGGTGTCGGGGTGGAGACGCTGTAGCCGGAGACGTACATGGTGTCGTACCTCAGGCAGAAGTTGTTGAAGTCAACGAGTCTGTTAGGGTTGATGTCGATGCCGAGGTAGCGGATTTCGAAGTGGAGGTGGGAGCCGTAGGAGCGTCCCGTGTTGCCGCCCAGTCCGATGATGTCGCCGGCGTGTACCACCTGTCCGGGGTTCACGAGGCGGCGAGAGAGGTGGGCGTAGTAGGTTTCAAGTCCGTTGTCGTGCCGTATGACGATGAGGTTGCCGTAGCCGCCGGTGTTGCTGCCTTTGGAGATGCGGACCATGCCGTCCCAGGCGGCTGCCACAGGCGTGCCCGTGGGGTAGCCGAGGTCAACGCCGCGGTGCATGCGGCGGTGCCGCCAACCGTAGTTGGAGGTTATCTTGTAGTTGGCCGGGTGATGATAGCCGGCGAGGCTGATGGTGTCTTTTGCCGCCGAGCCGATGTGCCGGTAGTGTATGCGGACGATGTCGAAGTTCTGGTAGAGACTTGCCCCGGGCATCCATTTGAAGTAGGTGAACAACATGCCGTCGCCGTGGTCAACGTTGTCGAACAACGCCTGGTCTTCGTCGATTTGCATCATGTCGCCCAAGGTGTCTTCCGGAACGTCCGCCTCAACGTGGGCGGTGTCGTTGACGACGTGGAACTGGATGTGGTTGTCCTGTTGAGCCTGTGCGGCCCCGTGAAAGGTGAGGCAGGTTATGAAAAGGGTTAAGGTGCCTATGACGGAAAATGTTCTTTTCATGCGGTTTCGTTCGGTTTAGGGATTATGCCTTTTCCTGGCGTTGTTCTTCTTGATGTAGTATGTGGTAGTTTGCGAGGTTGTGGCATTCCATTTGGGCTGATGACGGGTTCTCTTTTTGCTGTAGGCGGCTTTGTATTTTGCATTTGACCGCGAAGTGCTGCAGGCAGAAAACGATATGAGAAGAAACGCACATGCCGTAAGCAGCAGAATATGACAGAAAGAAAATCTTCTACCCATTTTTTTCCATTTTTTTAGGGCGCAAATATACACTTTATTTTTTAACCTCGGATATTTTTTTTGAGGCTATGGCCTCAAAAAACGTCCGCTTTGCTTTAACGACATCCTGGTTTTACAATATTTATATATGTGTGGTGTCGTTTTGTCTTGCCTGAAAAATCCAAGAATGACATGAACGGTACTTCCCTGTTTCTAATATGATTATGGCAAAAAAAATCGGCCCAAAGACAGTGCATACATTTTTGTTTTGTATTTTTGCGCCCTTAAACTCAAAAAAATTGAAAAGGAAAGAGATTCAGAAAGTCAGAGACATCCTGCAGTCTGTGCATAAGATAGCGGTTGTCTTCCATTTCAATCCTGACGGAGATGCCGTAGGTTGTGCCTTGGCACTATATCACTATTTCAAAGATGACGGCTACGAGGTTTCTGTCGTCTCGCCGAACGCTTTTCCTGATTTTCTGGGGTGGATGGACGGCAGCGAACAAATCATTGTGGCGCAAGAGCATCCCGAAAGGGCTCAAGCGGTCATCCGCGACTCGGAACTCCTGTTTGTCGTTGACATGAACGCTCCCCACCGCGCCGGCGACCTGGCAGACAGCATTAAGAAGTTCAACGGGGCTAAAATACTGATAGACCATCATCTACAGCCTGACATTCTCTGCGATGTGATGTACTCGACCCCCAAAACCAGTTCGGCTTGCGAGTTGGTGTATAATTTCCTGTACCGTTACCTGACTCCGGGACGCCCGTTCACGAAAGCTATAGCCGAGGCGCTCTATGTGGGCATCATCACCGACACGGGGTCGGTGTCGTACGCCTGCGACTGCCCGAACACTTACCAAGTGCTCAAGAAACTGATCTCGTCCGGCATCGACGGGGAGTCAATCCACCGGAAGGTCTATGACAACTATTCTGAAAGCCGCATCAGACTGCTGGGCCTCGCCCTGTCGCAACGCCTGACCGTTCTTCCGGAATATGGCGTCTCTTATATCTATCTGACAAAGAAAGACTTGCTCGACAATAACTTCCAGATCGGCGACACGGAGGGGTTCGTCAACTACGGACTCTCCATAAAGTCTGTCGAGTTTACGGCTTTTTTTACCGAGCGCGACAACCGGATACGCGTCTCTTTCCGTTCAAAAGGCGATTTTGACGTCAATGTCTTTGCGCGCCGCTACTTCAATGGCGGCGGCCACCGCAATGCCGCCGGCGCTTTCTATAACGGCACCGTCCAAGAGGCCGTCGCACACTTTGAGATGGCCGTGAAGACTGAAAGAGCCGCCAACGTCGCCAATACCAAAGTCAATAAGGTCTGAACAGTATTAAGTTGAAGATGAGACCCTCAATGTTGCTGAGATGCTGCGCCCCTCTGCTGGCCCTGCTCTTGCTGGCGGCTTGCCACAACCGGCCTACCGGCAGTGTCGTGGCCGACAGCCATGCCCCTAAGGAGGACAAGGAAGCCCCTTTTGTGGAGGGAAACAAGCGGATTATCCAACTGGAAAACGAGGAGATGACCCTTTTTATTAGCCGCTACCATTGGAATATGCAGCAGACAGGCTCCGGACTCTATATCGAGATTCTCGACCCCGGCAAAGGCCCCCTTTTTGAAGAGGGTGATGAGATTACGATGTCCTACAAGACTTTTTTGCTCGATGGCGAACTGATCTATGACTCCGAACACGACGGCTTGAAACAATTCAAGGTTGCAAAGTCGCCGGAAATTGAAGCCTTGCACGAAGCGGTGCGTCTGCTCCGCCCCGGTGCGTCTGCACGCATTGTCACACCCTCGTACCTGGCCTATGGCGTGGCCGGCGACGGCGACAGGGTGAACGGACGCATGCCTTTGGCTATCATTTTCAAGATTGAAGCGGCCTCTTGACACTCTTTTGTGGAGAAAATATTTTTTTTAAACAATCAAATACAATAAATTAACAGAAAAACTTATGGAAGAAATCGACGAAATGAATGAGCCCTCTTGCGGAGAGGAAACTGAAATGAAACCGTTGAAAATGGATGAAGAACAGACGCAGGGCGGCAAGTCGCGCCGCAAACTGTGGATAGTCGTGATATGCGTGGCTGTGGTGCTGTGCATCGCCGCCGTGGTGGCTTTGTTCCTGACGCGAGGATTCGGGAAATACAAAGGTTATAAGAAAGACCGCGCCACGGGCATCTATTACCAATTTTACGGAGATGTGAATGACACGGCTGTGATGCCTAAGACCGGCGACCTGGTGGGCATTCTGTTCTCGCTCAGCGCCGGCGACTCGCTGCTCATCCCGATGACTCCCAATGAATTGCTGATGGACTCTCTCTACGAGGGCGACCTCTACGCCGCCATCCGCATGATGCATGTGGGTGATTCCGCCTCTTTTGTGCTCGATGGCCCCGAGTTCTTCCGCCATTTCATGCAAGACACAGTCTATCCGTTCGGCAAAGACCCGCTCTACCTGAATGTCAAGCTCTATGCCCAAATGCCTGCCGCCCAGTTCCAGCAGATGCGCGCCGAGTATGAGAAGATGCTCCGCGACAAGAAAAACGAGGAACAGCAGAACATCCAAGCATACGTGGCTGAACATTTCAAGGGAGTCACGCCTACCGCACAAGGCCTCTATATCAAGACGCTGAAGAAAGGCACGGGCGCACAACCTAAGCAGGGACAAACCGTGACGGTGCATTATACCGGCAAATTCCTCGACGGCAAGTCTTTCGACAGCTCCGTTGACCGCAACGAGCCTTTCAAATTCATGCTCGGCATCGGTCAGGTAATCCCCGGCTGGGATATTACAGTGGCCGGAATGCGTGTGGGCGAGAAACTCACCGTGCTCATCCCGTCTGACTACGCTTACGGCGAAAGAGGAAACTACGCCATTCCGCCGTACTCTCCGCTCGTGTTCGACATAGAACTGCTCGGTATCGATGACGGAACTGAAACGGCTGTTGCTGAATATTAACGAGACGGCAAGGTTGCGTCCCCTCGCGGGACACGCCTCCGTTATTTGCCTCTGTCTCGCGCTTGTCTGCTTTGCTGGCTGCCACAAAAAGAGCGGCAGCGTTCATCCTGACAGAAAATCGGAAACGGCAGCACAGACGCAGACCGTTACGGTCACCGAAGACAACACGTTCGATTTCAACACGTTGAACTTGAATGGCTGCTACTGCGGCACCGTGGCCGGAAAATATTGCTTCGTCGAAATCGACAGACAGGACAACGACACCATTGAGGGGCACTGCTACCCAGTCGGGCAAACAGCCTGGGCGGAAGCAGTGCCTTTCTGCATTTACCGCAACGGAAACGACTATTTTTACCGTGACGGCGAACAGGAACGGGAAATCCGTTTTGAGGTGGCCATAGACTCAACCTCCCTGACGGGTGAGTTCCGGTACAAATGGTCCCTTTTCTCGAACGACCTTTCGCTGGAGCGTTACCATGCTCCCGAGGTTCACACCTATCCTGAGGCCCGACTGGTGAAGCCGCAGTTTGAGGTGGCCAAACGCACGGAAGTGGAGTATGCCAAAGCCCCCGGCTATTGGTCGTCTTACCCGATCCGCGACTCGCGTTACATGAAGATGATCCGCGAGACGATGACCAAGAAGATTGCGACGAAGGAACTTCCGCTGACCATGGACCTCTATTGTCCGCAACACGACACGCTCAAAAAGCACCCCTTGATTGTGTTTATCCATGGCGGTGCGTTCTATTTTGGCGACAAAGGCTCGGAGGCCATGAGCGGTTGGTGCCGCCATTTTGCCAGTCTGGGGTATGTTACGGCATCGCTCAACTACCGAATGGGCTTCCATCTGTCAGGCAAGTCGATACACCAATGCGAGTACAACGCCATACAAGACGCGCATGCCGCCTTTCGCTATTTGGCGGCCCACGCCAACGAGTACGGCATTGACACCTCGGCGCTCTTTGTGGCGGGCACCAGCGCCGGCGCCATCATGGCCCTCAATGTGGCCTATCTCTCGTCTGCAACAGAAATACCGTTTGTTCGTCAAACAAATATGACAAGCAAAAACGGCAAATTGGACGGATCCGGCAACGCGCTCCCAAACAAGTTCCGCATCCGCGGCGTGGCGAATATGTGGGGCGCAGTGTTCGATACTGACGTGCTGGAAAACAGGAATATACCGGTCATCTCATTCCATGGCACGGCCGATGACATTGTGCCCTACGAGGAGGGATTCCCGATGGCAAACTTGAAACTGAACATCAGCGAGGCTTTTCTCGAAAAAATGTACGGTTCGGCCGCCATTCACAAGAAACTGGACGAACGACGGGTGTATAACGAGTTTTATCCTATCGAGGGCGGCCATCATGCCCCATACCAGACCCGCGACGGAAGCCTTAACCAGTATTATTACTTCATTCAAGACAAGATGCAACGTTTCTTTTACCATATTTTGGACAAAACCGGCCCGGTGGTGCGTGTCAAGGGCGAACCCGGAACCTACAAAGTCAACGACGAGCGCGTGGCGTGCATAGACTGGAAAGTTACCGGTGGCTACATTCTGAGCCAAAAGGGGACCAGCGTTGAGGTGGTCTGGCGCAAAGACGCTCCCGTGCATACGCTTTCTGCCGTCGGGATGTTGGACTCGGGAATCCCTTTCAACACCTCTATAGATGTAAAAGAAGAGCAGGAGCAATGAAACAAACGTTTTTTTTGACACGCCGTTTCCCCTTGTTGCTGCTGCTTGTTGCCGTGTGCTTGTCGATGCTTGCCACGGGCTGCTCCAAGTTGTCGATAAAAGAGCCTAAGCCGCAATGGTTCAAACGCTATGCTTTTTACGACAACCGGGCATACGAGGCTTATTTCAGACAAAGAATTGCCGCAATGCCCGACGATACGCTGCCCGATTGGGCGTGGGTGCTCGCACACTACCGCGACAAGGGGAAGCCGGAATGGACGGCACACGGTTTTCAGACACACCGGATTGACACGCTGCTCGGCTGCCTTGCCAGGGCTTACGAGCATGGGCTTCCGGCTGATTTTTTCAGCGATTCCTGCCTTACGGCGCAAATCGGAGCATTGAAGCGTTACGAGCCGACAGACGCCCACAGCCTTTATGCCGCACTGTTTCGGCTGGAGATGTCTTTGACGGAAGCATACGTCCGCTATGCGGAGGCCCTGCAGTACGGCGCAGTCCGTCCCGATGTGGCCAATGGTGGGAAATGGCTTTATGAGACGGAAAGTCCAGATTCTCTTTTTGTTACATCGTTGATGCATAAAATGAACCATCTCCCCGTGTTCTTGAAAGAACTTCAGCCGACAGACACCTCCTATATGAGTCTGCAGGATGAACTGCGCATGCTTTATCCTCTTAAAGATACTGTGCTGCAACAGATACCGCGCTTGTCTTTGGCATTGAACCAGAAAAACGTGGCGGTGAAGGCGCTTTGTGGCAGACTCCGTCTTACGGGTGAACTGCCTGACTGCGGCGAAACCGACCTGTTGACCGATGAGGTGATGGCAGCCGTGAACCTGTTCAGGGAGAACAATGCACTGCCACAGAGTGATACACTTGACCGGGAAACGATAGACTGCCTCAACCGTCCGATTTCCTATTATGTGGAAAAGGTTGCCGTAAACCTCGAACGGCTGCGCTGGAAAACAGTCGCTAAAAAGTCGGACACGTTCATTGCAGTAAACATCCCGGACTTCAGACTAAGCGCTTTCCGCGACGGCGAGCGAGTCATCAATGCCCGTGTGTGTTGCGGCAAGGGGAAGAACGCCGGCAACGACCCCGCCCGCATGCGCAACGGCTTGGTGTTGGCGTTCAAGTCAGAAACGCCGCTGCTGTACGGCGAAATATCCAGCGTGGTGCTCAATCCGGAATGGAACATACCTTATAACATTGTACGCGACGAATACTATCCGAAGTTGTGCCGCGACAATGTGCAGGTGATCCAAAGGGAGCGTTTGATGGTGCGCGACACCCGCACAGGCAAGCTGGTCGCACCTGAAACGATCGACTGGACGAGCGTCAATCCTAAGAACATCCCGTACCGGCTGTTTCAGCAGTCTGGCAAATTCAATGCGTTAGGGCGCATAAAGTTCGATTTTCAAAACGGGGAGTCTGTATATCTGCACGACACGAACAACAAGGGTGCTTTCAAACGGCGAACCAGGGCGTTGAGCCACGGTTGCGTCAGGGTGGAGAATCCTTTTGAGCTGGCCGAATTGCTGTATGAGCTGAACGGGTTCGACAGCCTGAAAAGAGAACAGCTCGGCATTCTCGTCGGTGAGGAGCCTGTGACGGAAGCGGGCACCGAATATGCCGAAAACCTCCACAAACGGGATTCGGTGCGCTATGCAAGACTTGCGGAACAAGACAAGAAATTTTACCGCCGTCTGCTTCCCACCCGCGTGAAACTGGATTATAAAATGCCGCTTTTTATCGAATATTGGACCTGCTTTGTCGGCGAAAACGGCTATGTGCAGTATCGCAAGGATGTTTATGACAAAGATGGAAACATTCTCAAGTTGCTGGCGTCGCACGTCAAGTCGCCGCGACGGAAAAGTGAGTGACAACTCCGATTTTTATGAAAAGCCATACAACAAATAAACATAGTTTGCGTTGAATTCTTTCAAATGAAATTTGTGAATATGAAACCGGTGAAATTTATTGTAACGCTTCTTTGCAGTCTGCTTCTCTTCTCCACTAATGCCCAAAACACTGACGGCGGGGCAACAGAATTGCTGAAAAAAGTCTCCGACAAGTACCAGTCATACAGCACGATGCAGTTTCGCTACACGCTGAAAGCCACAAGGGACAACAAAACCTTGCAGACCACAACGGGCGACTTTGCCATCAAGGGCAGCAAATACAGGACGGTTTTCAATGGGCAGAACTTTTTCTGCGACGGCACCACCATCTGGAACTACCAGAAAGCGACCAACGAGGTTTCCATTTATGAATATGACCCCGAGGATGACGACAATATGATGAACCCGCAGCGTATTCTGAAGAACTGGAACGCTCATTTCAGGGCCAAATATATCCGCGACGAGTATGTGGGCGGACAATCTGTCGCCTTGATTGACCTCACCCCGAAGACAACACAGTCGTATTACAGGATACGGCTGCATGTTGACAAGAGCAAAAACCGAATTACGCGGATTTCTGTGTATGACAAGGACAATACCGTCTATGCGTATTATATTGAACAGTTTAAGGCAAATGTAACCCTGTCTGACAGCTATTTTGTGTTCGAAAAGAGCAAATATCCCGATGTTGAGGTGAATGACATGAGGTAGAAATAATCTTGCTCATGACGATAGAACCACAAAGGAGCAAGGCGTGAATACGGACTGTAAAATTCTGATTGCTTGATTCTTGGAGTGGGTCGTATTGGAGTTGAACCAATGACCTCTGCCGTGTGAAAGCAGCGCTCTAAACCACTGAGCTAACGACCCTCGAAAGGCGGTGCAAAAATACACTTTTTTGAATATGGATGGCACATGATGAAAAAAAAGTTTTCTCATCATGTAAAGACTATTCTGAAATAGGCCGAAGGGGAAGCAGGGAAAGGCAGAATATCTCACGAAAAGATTGCCATGATGCCTCGAGGCGTCAAAGGCAAAAGGGGAGGGCAGAATCGGAAAGAACAGTTGTGGATTCCTGATTTTGCAAGCGTTTCTGCGAAAATATAGCCGTAGAGAAGGGATATGATGTCAGGTCTATATGGTGAATCTGCATTATAAATAATTGATAATAAAAAAGATAAAAGAAAATTTCAAAAAAGATGGCAAGGGGTTGTAAATGTTGGAAAAAAGTGTACTTTTGCCGCCGATAAGTTTTAAGGGTAATAATGGTACGGGGTGTAGCGCAGTTGGTAGCGCGCTACGTTCGGGACGTAGAGGCCGGAAGTTCGAGTCTTCTCACCCCGACCAAAAAAAGAGAGACACTGAGTGGTGTTTCTTTTTTTTGTCATAGCATTACGGAAAAAGTTTACTTTTGCGTCCCCGTTCAAGAATGCATAACGATACAAGTTTTTGGCGGAAAAATGATTGTAAATGAATAATTTGAATATGCAGGAAATAATAGAACAAATATGGAATAACCGCGAACTTCTGAACGAGAAGGAGAGTCGGGAGGCCGTTTTGGAAGTGGTTTCCTTGCTGGACAAAGGTACGCTGAGGGTGGCACAACCTGGTGACGGAACGTGGCAAGTGAACGAATGGGTGAAAAAAGCCATTCTCCTATACTTTTCAGTGCGCCCGATGGAGGCCTATAAGGTCGGTCCGTTTGAGTATTATGACAAAATCCCGTTGAAGTCGGGTTTTGAGGGCAGCAAAGTTCGTGTGGTGCCCAATGCCGTAGCCCGTTATGGTTCATACCAGGCGCCTGGGGTGGTTTGCATGCCATCGTATCTGAACATTGGGTCATACGTTGACAGTGGCACGATGGTCGATACTTGGGCCACCGTGGGGTCTTGCGCCCAAATCGGCAAGAATGTGCATCTGAGCGGCGGTGTGGGCATCGGCGGCGTTTTGGAGCCGTTGCAGGCCTCGCCCGTCATTATCGAAGACCATTGTTTCATCGGTTCCCGCGCCATCGTGGTGGAAGGGGTCCGCGTGCGGCGCGGCGCCGTGCTTGCCGCCAATGTGGTGCTTACGGCCTCGACTAAAATCATTGATGTTACCGGAAGCGAACCCAAGGAGTACAAGTCGGAAGTGCCCGAAAATGCTGTGGTGATCCCCGGCACACGCCCCAAGCAGTTCCCGGCCGGCACTTTCGAGGTGGCCTGCGCGCTCATCATCGGCAAACGCAAGGAGAGCACCGACACCAAAACCTCTCTTAATGAAGCACTAAGACTCCTTTGACATAGTCTTTATTCTACAATAATCGAAACTATACATTTCATTAATCTAAAATTTTAACTTAAAATCTTTTATTATGAAAAAATTGAAATTAGCAGTTCTCGCCCTCGCAATGGTTATGGGCATTTCGTTCACTGCACAAGCACAGGCTCCTTACAGACACAGCATCGGAGCAACCGTAGGAAGCATGGAAGCTTTCTCATGGAAAACTTTCTGCAACAATCATTTCGCTATCCAGATTGACGCCGGTGCCAAATACACTATGGGTGCGTTCAGAAACTATTCTTCTTCAATAGCCACCGCTGAAGCCAATGCCAACTTTATGTACCAAGGCGCTTTTTCCAGAAAACTCTACGGCTTTGTGGGTGGCGGTCCGAGCCTCGGCTACTGCTGGAACCAAAGTTGGGAAGGCTGGCACTATCGCCACGACATCGGCAAGTTCGGCGTCAATGCTATCTTCGGCCTCGAGCTCAAGATCGGCGCCCCCGTCACTTTCCAATGGGATTTCCGCCCGGGCTATGGTATGCTCTTCAATGAAAATTGGACATCACACTATTTCGACTGGGGTCTGAACTTCGGCGTTCGTTATACATTCTAACATTTTTTCGCCCGACATGCCGTCGGCGTTAGAATAAATACGATATTTGGGCAGTCATTCTGAATGGCTGCCCTTTTTTTGTTGAAATTGATAAATGTCTCAGTATGAAAAAAATAATATGGATTTTGATGGCTGTTTCCATGACAGCGTTCACCGCTCTGCAGGCTCAGAATGTTGAAGAAAGCACGCCTGAAAATACCAAAATGCCCTATAAAAACAGCATCGGCGTTTCATTGCAGAGCCTGAACGGATTTGCCTTTAAGACGTTCTGTACTGACCATTTCGCAATCCAGGCCGACTTGGGGGCGAAGTTCACCATCGGGGCCTCGCGTGAATTTGAGTATGGGCTTGACTTTGTTTCAACGGCTGAGGCCGCCGTCAATTTTATGGCCGAAGCAAAGCTCTTCAAAGGCCTGTATGGCTTTATCGGTGGCGGTCCCAATTTGGGCTACTGTTGGAACTTTGGCGAATGGACCAGCCAGGACGAACTCAACCGCAGTTGGACTTATCATGATCTTGGAAAGTTCGGGGCCAGCGCCATCTTCGGACTGGAGTACAAACTCAACATCCCGCTCACCATACAACTCGACTTCCGTCCGGGCTACGGTATGCTCTTCGGTCAATATGGAACAATCTCCTATTTTGATTGGGCAATCAATGGAGGAGTCCGCTATACTTTCTGACAAATACTGTAAAAATTGACTATGACGACTGGAACATTATATCTGATCCCGACCCCGCTTGGTGAGGGTGAATTTCAACATTTCTTTCCTGTACTCAATGCGGAAATCATCAACAAGATAGATACTTACATTGTGGAAGAGGTGCGTACGGCGCGCCGCTTCTTGCGCTATGCCGGCATACAACGCCCCATTGACGAATTGCAGTTCTTCGTTTTGAACGAACATACGCAAGGCAGCGACTTGAACGAGTACCTGCAGCCCTGCATGGAGGGCAAAGACCTCGGGCTGATGTCGGAGGCCGGCGTGCCTTGTGTGGCCGACCCGGGCAACAAGGTCGTGGCCAAGGCACACCAACTCAACATCAAAGTAGTGCCGCTCGTTGGCCCCAGTTCTATCATCCTCTCGCTGATGGGCAGCGGACTCAACGGCCAGAATTTCACGTTCGACGGTTACTTGCCCGTAAACCAATACGACCGCGAACAGCAGATTAAAGCCATCGAAACGGATGCGCTCCGCAAAAACCGGACGCACATTTTCATCGAGACCCCTTACCGCAACCAACGTATGGCCGCCTCTATCTGCAGCATCTGCCAGCCCGCCACTAGACTTTGCATTGCCTCCGCACTTACCGGCCCCGACCAGCTTCTGAAAACTATGTCGGTGGCCAAATGGCGCAAGTATTTCGAGAAACCGGAAAACCAGCTCGGCAAAGTTCCGGCTATTTTCTTGATAGGAAGATAAAAATCATCGCAATTTCTACACCTGCATAGTTTTTTTTGTATTTTTGCAGCCTCAAAAAAACAACACCTGCAAAGGAGGTTCTTTGATACGCCGAAGTGGTGGAATGGTAGACACGAGGGACTTAAAATCCCTTGCTCATTGCGAGCGTGTGGGTTCAAGTCCCACCTTCGGTACCAATAAGCAAGCATTTTGCATAGAATGAAAAAAAGTGACATCGGCTTCAGCACGAAGACAATGTCACTTTTTCTTGTTTCTGACAAAACAACAACGGGGGCAAGCGTCTTCTTGCGAAGTCTTTGCCCCCGTGTCTTTTATTCCTACATGTCAGAAGATCCGGAATAATCCTCTTCGGAATAGGACTTCTGCTGCCTGTTCTTGTAGTTGTTGAGTTTGTAAGTGACGTTGAGTGAAATGTTAAAGCCTTCGTGTTCTCTGAGACTGGAGGAATAGTATCCTGTGCTGCCCGCATTGGGCTCGTAATCCTCGTCATAGACGGCGCAATTTTGCCACGACTTTATCTGCATTTGGCGCACTTTAGGGATGAAATAGAGAATGTTTCGGACATTGAGGCTGACGACAAGGCTATTGTCGAGGAAGCCTTTCTTTGCGCCCATGTTCAGCCAGTAGGTGGCGGAGCGTCTGCCTTGGCCAACGCCGCCCGTGCCCCAGCCCATACTGCCGGATGTCAGTGAGGAGGACCTGTAGCGGAAGTCAAGTTGCAAGTCGAAATTCTTGCCTACCGTGAAAGTCTGGTTCACGCCCATGTTCCAAGCCCAGTCGCGCGAGAGGTTCTCGTCAAGCAGATTGTCGCTGTCGATGATGTTGCGGTAGAAACTGCCCGTGACGTTGATGCGCCAAACTTTCTTTACCCTTTGGCTGAAGAAGATTTCCACACCCATATTCTGGCTTTTGTTATAGTTCATGTAAGTGGTCATAGTGTAAGGGTTGCCGAGCGAGTCCCATTGCATTTCGGTGTTCCTTGTGATGAGGTTTGTTCTCCGGCGGTAAAAGCCTGTCAAGGTGAGAGCGGTTTTGTCTTTGACGAACATGTAACCTAACTCAAACGAGTTGGCGAACTCGGGCTCCAGTTCCGGATTCCCGCACGAGAGGTTCTCTTTGTCAGAATAGTTGATGAACGGGTTGAGTTGGTGGATGCGAGGACGCTGCACACGACGCGAGAAGCTGAACTGCAGCGAATGTTCCGGCGTGAACTCATATTTGAGGTGTATGGTGGGGTAGAAGAAGTTCTTGGCGAAGTGGTTGTAGTTCCAATAGGTGTAAACCATGTCTTGTGACTTGAGGTTGGACACGGTGTACGACACTTCGCCTCGAAGTCCTAACTGCATCTGCAACTTGCTCCAGAATGTGTTGGAGTAGATGAAATAGAGGGCGTTGATATACTCGGAGTAGTTGAAATCGTTGCGCTGTGAGAGGTCTTCAACGGTGTCTGACTCGGAGATGCCCGAGTAGAGGTGATAGTCTTGCCCCACGCCGCGGTAGGAGAACTTGTAGCCGGTTTCGATACGTCCGCCGTTGCCCACACCCGTCACAAAATCGACCTGTGCCGAAGCGTCGCGGTTCCGCTCTATGGTCGTGCTTGTCTGGTAATAGTTGTCCTTGAAGTCATTTTTGTGTTGCTGGAAAAGAACGTCTGTGGCGTTGCCGTTCCGGCTGGTGAAGAAAATGTCTGCCGTGAGCTCGCGCCCCGGGGTGGCGAAGGTCTTCTTGTAGTTGAGTGAGGCGTCAAAGGCATTGAATTTGCGGGTGTTGTCGCCTTCTTGGTCATACTCGTTCAGGATGCTGTAGGTGGTGTCCGTCCCGGTGATGGTCTCTCTTTGGGTCCGCGACCAGAGGTCGTTGTCGCGTTGCATTTTTCCGAAGTGTCCTCTGACGTTGAATGACAGGGTGTTGTACTTGTTGATGTAGTAGTCGAGGGAGAGGGATGCGTTCTGGAACCTGTCGCTGTGCGTGCCCGTATTCTCCTGGTTCATGATGTCGTTGTTCAGGGTGTCCCACGACTCCCGGAACAGGGTTCCGCCGTTGCGGTGCGAGTGGTTGCGGTAGCCATAACTGGCAAACAGGTTGATTTTGTCGTAACGGTAGTTGAAACTGAGGCTGCCGTTGTATCCGTTGAGGAAGATGTTGTGTTTGTCGTTCTGATAGACGCAAGCGGAGGAGCCGCCCAAGTTGACCATGCCGTTGAAGCCGGACTCTTTTTTCTTCTTCAGCACCACGTTCAGGATGCCGGCCATGCCGTCGGGCTCAAGCCGCGCTGACGGGTTGGTGATGACCTCGATGCTTTCAATCATGTCGGCGGGAATCTGGTCCATCGTCAGGTTGGTGGCGCGTCCATCTACCAGTATGGTCACGTTTTCACTGCCCCTCAAGCTGACGTTGCCCTCCAAGTCAACCGAAACGGAGGGGATCTCTTCCAGGACTTCCGCGGCGGTTTGCCCTGTCGCATTGATGCTCGACTCGACGTTGAAGACGGTCTTGTCAAGGTTGGTCTGCAGCATGTCTTTCTGGGCTTGGATTACCACGGCTTCCAGTTCCGTGTTTTTGTCTGTCATCTTGTACTTCGGGATCCGGAATACGGCGTTGCTTTTTGAGATCGTGAATTTGCTGGAGGTTGATTTCTGGTATCCTATATATTGTATTTCCACAAAATATTCTCCAAACGGGATGTTCTCCAATGTGAATTTGCCGTCGCTGTCGGTGATGCCGTATTGTACGGTGGTGGAGTCGGATGTTTTCTTCACGTTCACGGAGGCATATTCCAAAGGTACGCCGTTGACATCTACAATTGAACCCGTGACGGTGCCTGACGAATAGTTTGTTTTGGCGGTCTGTTGCATCTCGGGTTGAGCCATTGCCATAAAGCAGGACAGCAATAGGGTTGCGGAGACGGCGAGTCGTTTTATAATTCCCATAATCTATTAGTTTTTTGTGCGATGTTGAGTAGAATACAATAAAAAAAGTTCAGTAAGGATTTATCCGGAGCGGATAAGTTTAATCCCCACTGAACTTTTTCAGCGTTCTTTTATGTTGTGCTATTTCTGGTAGAAACGGCAGCGGTTGTCAATGACTTTAGTTTGGTTGATGAGATGGTTGACGATGGTCATCTCGCTGCGTTCGCGACCGATTACCTCGTTGCGGAGCATGTTCTTTTCGAGCATCAACTGTTGGCTGGCGGGGTTTGTGGTTTTGGATTTCACATCCACCACATAGACCATATTCTTTCCTGCCACGGCAGCGGCTTTGTTCTCGTCAAGGCTGAAGATCTTGCCGATGGCACTGCCGTCAACGCCGCGGTTGCGGTAGAGGTCGCCGGTGAAACTCAGCATCACGCTGTCCATCACGTGGGTGTTGTATTGCTGAGCCAGCGCTTGGAAGTCGGCATTGGATGCCAAAGCCTTTGTAACCTCTTCGGCCACCATTTCCGTTTTCTTTTCCATCTCCAGTTGAGCCTTGATGTCGTCTTTTACGGCTTTCAGTTTCTGAACGCCCTCATCGTGAACGTTTCTCACGGCAGCCACGGCGAAGAACATTCTTTCGACATTGATGACATCGGAGATGTCGTCTTTCTTTACGTCGTCAGAGAAAGCCCAGCTGACGATGTCACGGCAGTTGGGGAGTTGGTCGATGACGGAGGCCATGGAGAGGATGTTGGTGCCTTTCACGGTCTGGATACCCTTGGAGGCTGCGGTCGAGATCAGTTCGTCAGCGTTGGTCACGGAAGCGGCAAAGGTGTTGGCTTGCGATTTAAGGGAAGCAACTGTTGCGTCAGAAGCGGAAATGGGATAGTCATACAAGGCAAATTGTCTTTTGACGATCGGGGCGGTGCGGGAGAGCATCTGGAAGACGATGTATCCGCCGGGTGCGGCATAGACATAAACATTGCCGTCAGCGGTGCCGGTGAGGCTGTTGTACAGGGCAGGCAGCGTACCTCTTTCAGGAAGCCAAATGGTGGAGTCGTTCTGTTCGCGGCCGTCGAGGTAGTTGGGCTGCAGGGCGAAGATGGTGGATGCCTTGCTCTCAATCACGTTTTTCAGGCTGTCGGCCAGGTTCTTTGCTTCGCTCTTGGAGTATTTGGCTGAAGCGTTTTGGGAAGTCTTGAAAGGAAGTTCAATGATGGCGACCTGTACAGAGTCAGGGCGGGCAGACTCTCCAAACACCTTTCCGAAATACCATTTCTGGTTTTCGTGGTTGTAAGGCTCGATGAAAGAGCCGACAGCGCATTTGAAGATGAGGCTGTCGAGTGCCGGGATGTTGATGTCCTCGGATTTGTAGTAGGTGCTATCTACCACGCCGTTGCCTCTCTCTGCGCTGTATTCTGCCAAGGATGTCACGGTCGTGAATTTCTGGAAGTCGGCGCGTACGCTGTCCTCAATGTTTTTCAAGTCGGCCGCCGTGGGGTTGATCGGGAACACGGCCACGTCAATGTCGCGGTTCTTCTCATAAACCGTGAAGAGGTCTTTTTTGTGTTTGTTGTAAAAGTCTTTGACTTCCTTGTCGCTGACGTTGGCTGCGATGCTGTTGAATGTTGCAGCTTGCGGGTTCACGGCCAGCATGGAAACCATGGCGTCGGCGTTGTCTTTGGCGAGTTGTTTTGCCATTGGGTCAGAGAAATAGACCGTGTTCTGGGCGAGGGCGAAGTAGCGTGCCGATTTCTCGCCGGAGATGGCAAAGCGAACGATGGCCTTGTAGGCGTTGTAAAGTTCCTTGGTCTGGTCGTTGTTGGCGTACTCGTCGATGTTGGTGATGATGGCCATTGCGTTTTCGGGGCCGTACATTTGAGCGAGGGCGTTTGCGAACTGGGCCATATATTGGTTAGGACGTTGCGTGTTGAGGCTGGCGATCATCTCTGCCTTGAAATCCTCTTCCATCTGGGAGGTGAACGAAAGGCCGAGCGACTTGAGTTGGTTGTCCAGAATGGCGTCCTGCAGCATCTGCCGCCAGGTCATCTCGTGAATCTGATATGTTTCGTTCTCGTCGAATGAAGATTTGTTCTGCATTAGGCGCATCAGCGAGGTGTTCTCTTCAAATTGTTCGCTGTATGCCTTGTCCATTTTTTTGCCATCGACCTTGGCCATGACGTTTTTGTTGGAAAATGTACGGGTCACCTGCGAAAGGTCGCCCAGAATAAACGCAAGCATTGCAAATCCGATGATGACCATCAGTGCTACGCCATGTTTACGAATCGAGCCAATTGCTGCCATATTCAATTACTGTTTTTTATAGTTGTACAATGTTTTTCAAAAAAGCGTGCAAAAATAGCATTTTTTCTTTTGGTCTCTGTTTTTCCGCTTTATTATTTTTCCGTTTCTGCCGTGATAGAGACACTGACTATGCTTTGAACGTGCGTTTTCAAGCACGGGACGGTCAGTCGCGGATGCGCATTCCGAGTTCTTGCAAGAATGGCTTGATTACAGGGTTCTGCTCTTCGAGATTCTTGAACTTGTCGTCGGTACTGATGATGATTTTCTTTTTCTCAAGATGCGCGTTGGTCTCTATGACAATATCGTCAACTTTGAGGGAGAAGTGACTGCGCCAATAGTCCAGCAGTGCCGGTTTCCTGGACTCATACTCATCTTTCAGAAAGTCGTTCATCACTTCGACGTGTACGATGCCCTCTTTGTATTCGGGCATTCTGTCTTTCATGGGATGGTAGATCATCGGGAAGTGCGAAATGACGTCGTTGAACATCTTGTTCCAGCAGTCGGCGAAAGTTTCGGGTTCTTGGGCGGCTGCGGTATTGTCCGGGGCGGTGCGTTCTTCTGCCGTGTCGGGTTTGACCGGTTCTGGCTGTCGGGGCGGTGTCGCGGGGTTTGCCGTCGCGTTGCCGTCCTCCATGACGTTGCGGATAGAGGGGATTTGCCGGATGGGCGGTGCCCCCGGGAACTTGAAGTCTTGGTTTGATAATCTCGGCTTGTCGGAAAAGGCTGCGGCTGCCGCTGTCTCTCCGGTGGTGGAGGCCGTTCCACCCTCTGGGTTATTTACGCTCCTGCGATTGCCTGGCTTTTTTGAACAGGTAGTTCGCGTTTATCTGCATCAGGCACAGTTCAACTGACAGTCGCTTGTTGTTGGACATCTTGTAGTTGAAGTCGCACTGGTTGGCCAATTCCATGGCCCTGAGCAACAGGGCGCGGTCTGCCGTCTGCGCCTGCCGCACCAGCCGGTCGCGGATGTTGTCGGAGGTCTCCAGCAGTCTCGACGTGGCGGGGTCTCGGGCAATCAGGAGGTTCCGGAAATGGGAGGCCAGCCCGGAGATGAAGTTCTGGGCGTCGAAGCCGCGGGTCAGGATGTCGTCAAAGAGCAGCAGCGCCTGCGCTAGCTCTTCGCTGAACAGGTAGTCCGTCACTTTGAAGTAATTGTCCACGTCCAGCACGTTGAGGTTCTCGATGGCGTCGGCGTAAGTGACCTTCTTGCCCGAAAAGCTCACCATGCGGTCGAAGATGGACAGGGCGTCGCGGAGTGCGCCGTCGGCCTTGTCGGCAATGACGCGCAAGGCCTCCTCCTCGGCCTCCACCCCCTCTTGCGAGGCTACATACTGGAGGTGTTTGATGATGTCGCGTTCTTCAATACGTTTGAAATCATACACTTGACATCTCGAAAGGATGGTCGGGATGATCTTGTGCTTTTCGGTGGTCGCCATGATGAATTTGGCGTATGCCGGCGGCTCCTCCAGGGTTTTGAGGAAAGCATTGAAGGCCGCCCCCGAGAGCATGTGAACCTCATCGATGATGTAAACCTTGTATTTGGCGCCTTGCGGCGGAATGTGTACCTGCTCCACTAACGAGCGGATGTCCTCAACGGAGTTGTTGGAGGCCGCGTCGAGCTCGAACACGTTGAACGACGCCGAATTGTTGAACGACTGGCACGACTCGCACGCGTTGCATGGCTCGAAGGTGTCGGTGAGGTGCTGGCAGTTGAGCGCCTTGGCGAAAATACGGGCACAGGTGGTCTTGCCGACACCGCGCGGCCCGCAGAACAAGAATGCCTGCGCCACCTGGCCGGTGCGGATCGCATTCTTTAAAGTCGAGGTTATAGCATCCTGCCCTACAACAGAACTGAAAGTCGTTGGCCTGTACTTGCGGGCAGATACAATAAAATTATCCATAGTTGTCTTGTTGTTGTGTTGAAACGAGCGGCAAATATACAAAAATCGAAAATACCACACTTTTGTCCGCTCATTTGTCGCAGACGTGCACACATACAAAAATTTTATATCTTTGCACGTTTTACTTATTATGACCAAGAAGATTGTTAACTTGTTGATAATAACGCTGTTGGTGACATCTGCAAAGTGCTTTGCGGGCGCGGCTCCGTGCCTTGTGTTCCCGACAGACACGCCAGCGGTGCCGGCCAAGACGGTTGGAGACTCCGCCAAAACTGCGGCCAAGGTGAGCAAGAGACCCAAGAAAGTACGCAGCCAAGGCAAGAAGGTTACGTTCGAGAACTTTGACCAGCAGTACGCCCGGGCACTCCGCTATTACAACAACGGCCAATATCTCTCCGCCGCCGGCTTGTTTGAGAATCTTTACCCCCTCTCGTTAGGGACGGAGAAAGCCGACACCATTCTGTTTCTTTTCGCCCACAGTTATTACAAGAACGGCGACTACGACATGGCGGCGTTCCATTTCAGAGACTATGCGCGCCGCTATCCCAACACCTCCCGTACCGAAGACGCTTTCTACTACGGCATCTGCGCCATATACAATTCAAGTCCCGAATTCTCGCTGGACCAGAGCAATACGGAGTTTGCAATTGAACAGATTAAGGCTTTCTTGCAGGCTTATCCCAACAGCTCGCACGTCGAGGAGTGTAACGTGATGCTGGATGCCATGCGCACCAAGTTGGCCAGGAAAGACCTGGAAATCTTGATCCTCTATTACGACACCGACCACTACGAGGCTTGCCAGATCGCGGCCAAGAATTTCTTCAACGACTATTCTTACTCGCCGCTGATGCCTGAGGCCATTTATTATCTTGTGCTGAACAACCTTGAATATGCCAAGCGGAGCGTGGAAAGCAAGAAGAAGGAACGCTACACGGCCTGTCTGGACGCGTGCAACAGACTCCTCCTGAACTATCCCGAGAACAAATACACCGCTGAGGTGAACAAGATTGCGCAAGATGTGCGCAAACAACTGAACGGAAAATAAATTCAAATTCGCGAAATATACAACAATAAATGAAAGCTGCAGATTACAAAAAACTTAAGACAGATCTTTTTGCCAAGACCAAAGACATCAGACAATACGACAAGGAGACAGGTAACTATTATAAAAGTATTGTCATCATGTCGAAGAGGGCTGACCAGATAGCCGCCGACCTGAAACAGGAGTTCATAGAGAGCTCGCAGCAGTACGCCACGGGCAACGACACGCTGGATGAGGTTACGGAGAACCGCGAGCAGATTGAACTCTCCAAGTTCTATGAGCAGTTGCCCAAACCGACGCAACTTGCCCTCTATGAATTCGAGAACGATATGATCTATTTCAAGGATTCAGACAACAACCAATAATCCAACAGCATGCCGGAAAGAAAACATGTCGTTATCGGGATTACTGGAGGAATTGCCGCATACAAATCGTTGTTTTTGATCCGATTGTTCAAGAAACAAGGGTATGACGTCCAGGTCGTGGCCACGGCGAACGCGTTGCAGTTCGTGACCCCGCTGTCCATCGAGACCCTTTCGCAGACCCGGCTGTATGTTGACACTTTTGAGCGAGCCTCCGATTTCGATGTCCGGCATGTGAGCATCGCCGAGTGGGCTGACTGCGTGGTGGTGGCGCCGGCTACGGCCAACTTGCTCGGGAAATACGCGAACGGCATCGCCGATGACGCTCTTTCTACGTTGCTCCTGGCTACGAAGAGCCCTGTCTTTCTGGCTCCTGCCATGAATGACAATATGTTTTCCCATCCCGCCGTGCAGCAGAACATTAAGACGCTCCAACAACGCGGTTGCCGCATCATCTCACCGCAATCGGGATTCCTCGCCTGCGGAAGCACGGGCACGGGACGAATGGAGGAGCCCGAAAGCATATTCGAGGCCGTAAACCGCTTTTTGGAAACATCAACACTCCGTGCCACGGATGAAACAAGACGCCCGTGTAATGATGGTCCGAAGACCTGCCTTTCCGGGAAAAAAGTGATGATAACCGCCGGCCCTACTTACGAACCCATTGACCCCGTGCGCTTTGTGGGCAACCACTCCTCCGGGCTGATGGGCTTCTGCCTGGCCGAGTCGGCAGCCGAACGGGGCGCGGAGGTTACCCTGGTGACGGGCCCTACCCACCTCAAAACCGTTCACCCCAATATCAAAAGGATTGACGTGGTGACCGCCGGGGAGATGCACCGCCATTGCATGGACATTTTCAAGAACCAAGACTTGATGATAATGGCCGCCGCCGTCGCCGACTATACGCCCGTCACGGTGGCCAGCGAGAAAATCAAGAAGAAGTCGGACACCCTGCAACTCACCCT
The DNA here is from genome assembly GCA_963643165.1 of bacterium. GTDB lineage: Bacteria > Bacteroidota > Bacteroidia > Bacteroidales > WCHB1-69 > F23-D06. Next base: position 43,509 of record CAVIJD010000002.1, read on the forward strand.
GAAGAAAACTCCCGACATCCTCTATTCTGTCGGGCAGTTGAAAGGCAAAGAACAGACCCTTGTCGGCTTTGCCCTCGAAACAGAAAATGAAATTGACAATGCCTTGCATAAACTGCATACTAAAAATGCAGATTTTATCGTTCTCAATTCACTTCGCGACAAGGATGCCGGCTTCAAGACCGCCACGAACAAGGTGCGCATCATCTCCAAAGACGGCCATGTCGTTGAAAGTGAACTGAAAGACAAAAAATCTATCGCAGACGACATTATCGATTTTGTGACCAACAATATTTAAAATAAACCATAATGAAAAGACTCCTCACGCTGATTCTTCTGTCTTGTATCGTCGGCATGGCTTCGGCACAGGACTTCCAATGCCAGGTGTCCGTAAATGCGACACAGGTGACCGGAGGGTCGAACCCGCAACGATTCAACGACTTGCAACAGAAGTTGTATCAGTTCATACACGACCGCAAATGGTGTCAGTATAATTTGAAAACCAACGAACGTATTGAGTGTGCCCTCCAGATTAACCTCACTGAAATTTCCGGCGATGTTATGAAAGGCACGATGACAATCCTGCTTCAACGCCCTGTGTATAAGGCAAGTTACAAGACTACACTGCTCAACTTTCAAGACAAGAAGGTGGAGTTCACCTACGCCGAGGGCGACGAGTTGGAGTATGCCGACAACGTGAACCTTTCACAGTTCACCTCCCTGATTGCTTATTACCTGAACCTTTTCCTCGCCGTTGAGTTTGATTCTTTCTCCATGAATGGCGGTTCTGCCTATTATACTAAATGCCAATCGATTGTTAATCTGAACTCTTCGGCAAAGGAGGCAGGCTGGAGCGTGGCGGACAAGGGACAGAACAACCGCTACTGGATTGCGGAGAATTTCACGAACAGCACCTATAGCAAACTTCACGATTTTTATTACCAGTATCACCGCCTCGGACTTGATGTCATGAGTGAGACCCCCGATGCCGGCCGTGCGGTCATTCTTGAAAGTCTCCGCCTTCTGCAACAGGTGTATTCCCAAAAGTCAGGGCTCGCCATGGTGAAGGTCATCACTTCCACCAAATGCGATGAGATTGTCAACATTTTCAAAGAGGGCATGCCCAGCGAGAAGACCCAGGTTGTCAATATTATGAAGCAGATAGACCCGACTAACTCGTCAAAGTATGATGCCATAAACTCGTCAAGCAGCAATTAGACGGCATGTTACAGTCACTGCAGATCAAGAATTACGCCCTGATACGGTCGCTCGACATTACGTTTGACTGTGGTTTTACGGTCATCACGGGCGAGACTGGCGCGGGCAAGTCTATATTGCTCGGCGCTTTGTCGCTGCTGCTCGGCAAAAGGGCCGAGACGGATGTGCTTTACGACAAGGCGCAGAAGTGCATCGTGGAGGGTACGTTTGACATTGCGTCGTATGGGCTGCAGGATTTCTTTACGGCGCACGACCTCGACTATCAGGACCTGACGGTCGTACGTCGCGAGATCAATGAAAAGGGAAAGTCGCGGGCCTTTGTCAACGACACCCCCGTGAACCTTGCCGTTCTCAAGGAACTGGCGTCCGGACTGATAGACATCCATTCGCAGCACCAGAACCTGTTTCTGCAAGACTCCGGATTCCGCCTGCAGTTGTTGGACCGTTTTGCCCGCAACGAGGCGGCACTGTCAGCCTACCGGCAGTCGTTCGCACTCCTGAAAAAAACAGAACGTGAATACGACAGTCTGAAAGCCAAACACAGTGAGGCCACGCTGCAGCAGGAATTCAACAATTATACCATCCAGGAACTGGAGAAGGCGTCGCTGCAACCCGGTGAGCAAGAGGAGGCAGAGAAAACAGTCTATATGCTCGACCACGCCGAACAGATAAAAACGCACCTCTACAAGGCCTCGATGCAACTTTCGGAGCACGACGGAGACACCGTGCTTGCCCAACTTAAGGCCATACAATATGAGTGTGAACCGCTGAAAGAGATTGGAGCAGAATATGTTGAACTTTGCAGCAGACTCCATTCAGCCATCCTTGAACTGACGGATATCTCTTACGACATTGCCCGCAAAGAGCAAGATGTCACCGTGGACCCTGCGGAACTGAACCGTCTCAACGAACGGCTTGACCTGATTTACATGTTAGAGCACAAATACCAGGTGGAGACCGTTGCCGACCTGCTGGCCATCGCGGAACGGCTCAAAAAAGAGTCGGAAGCCTACGTTGACAATGGCGCACAGTTGGAGGCGTTGAAAGCAGAACGGCAGCGGCTGCATGACCAGACGGCGCAACTTGCCGCTGAGCTTTCGGAGAGCCGTAGGCAAGCAATACCGCAACTGGAGTCTGAAATCATGCAGCAGCTTTCGCAACTGTCGCTGCCGGGCTGCCGCTTTGAGATAAAGATGGAACCGACAGGCGACATGTACGAAACCGGCGTCGACAGCGTAGAGTTTCTGTTTTCGGCCAACAAGGGCATGCCGCTTTCAGACCTCGGCAAGGTGGCTTCCGGCGGCGAGATGTCGCGCGTGATGTTGGCGCTGAAGTCTGTGATTTCAGACACCGTGCTGCTTCCTACCGTAATCTTTGATGAAATAGACACGGGCATATCTGGCGAGACGGCCAACAAGGTGGCGGCCGCCATGGGGCGGCTTGCCACACGGCACCAGGTCATAGCCATCACGCACCTTCCGCAGATCGCGGCCAAAGGAACCCGGCAGTATTGCGTGTTCAAGGAAGAACATGACGGCATCGCCGCCACGGGGCTCAAGGTGCTTGGCGAAGCGGAACGTATCAAGGCGATTGCCGCGCTCATCGGCGGCAGCCAGGCGGCAGAAGCCACCATGAACGCCGCCCGTGAACTTCTTTACGGCAACAAGGCCGACCATAACCAAAAACCATCCTGAACCCGCTTACGTGTGAAATGATGAAAAAAACAATACTGCTCCTTCTCGTGTTCATGACGTTCGTCTGCTCTTCGCAGGCGCAGCGCAAACAACAAGGCAGACGCTTTGTGTATATGACCTCCATAGGCTGCGCCGGCGGAATTGGGCATATTGACCTTTTGGACGACAACGACGAGGCTTTCAAACGCATCAACAACGACTTGACCACGTTCCAAATCAACCAGTTGTTCGCCTACCGTTTTAATCCTTACGTGATGTTGGGGCTCGGTGCCGGATTTGACATCTGGCGCCACACGGCTTTCATTCCCGTTTATGCCAACCTCACCGTTGACTTCTGCGACACCCGCATAGCCCCGTTGTGCTATGTCAATGCCGGCGCCAGCGGAAAGTGGTACATTCAGTCGAAACCCCAGACCAACGACCGGATTGTGCATGGCATGAAATGGGGACCGTCGTGCGAAGCCGGCCTCGGCCTGCGCATAACGTTCAACGACCGGCTCTCGTTGTTGCTTGCCGCCTGTTACAGGCTGCAACGCTCGGTGACCGGCTATTCTTACGACAACGACCAGTTCTCAGAGTATTACACAAACCGCAGTCTGCCCGTGAATTATCACTTCATTGGGGCCAGAATCGGAATCTCGTATTAAAAAAACAGCCCAAAATGGACAAGGAAATATCTTACACAGAAGCTTTCAAGAAATTGCAGGACATCGTGCAGAAAATGGAAAATGCAGACATCTCCATTGACGACTTGACCGAGAGCATCAAAGAGGCTTCTCGTTTGATCAGGATTTGCAAGGACAAATTGACGAAAACCGAAGAAGAAGTGAACAAAACCATTTCAGAACTCTCCTGATGTCCACGTTTGACCTGATCGATGCCGGCACGGAAGCCTATTGCGAGGCGCACACCACCCCGGAGAGCGAACTGCTCTACCGCCTTGGACGCGAGACGCACCTGCAGACTATCAACCCCCGCATGGCTTCGGGGCAGATGCAGGGACTGCTGCTCTCGTTCATCGCCAAGATGCTGCGCCCGGCATCTGTTTTGGAAATCGGCACCTTTACCGGCTATTCGGCACTTTGCCTCGCCGAGGGACTTGCCCCCGAGGGCGAATTGCACACGGTGGAGGTGAATGTTGAATACGAGGACCGCATACGGCACTATTTCAGCCAGTCGCCGTTCAACAACCGCCTGTTTCTCCATATCGGAGATGCCCGTGAGGTGGTGCCCGCATTGCCAAACGCCTGGGACTTGGTGTTCATAGATGCCGACAAGGAGAACTATCCGCTTTATTACGATTTGGTGTTCCCGCGGGTGAAAGAGGGCGGCTTTATTTTGGCTGACAATGTATTGTGGAACGGAAAAGTGACCGAAGAAGTGTCCGCCCGCGACAAAGACACCCGTGCCATTATGGCTTTCAACGACAAGGTGCAGCAGGACAGCCGCGTGCGCAACCTCCTCTTGCCGTTCCGCGACGGAATTATGATGATAGAAAAACTACCGCAAAATGCGCATTGACATACTCACGCTTTTTCCTGACATGTTCAAGGGAGTGTTCGGAAACTCCATTCTCAAACGGGCCGTTGACAAAGGCTACGTTTCCCTGTACACCCACGACATCCGGGACTATACCACTGACAAGCACCACAAAGCCGACGACTATCCTTTTGGCGGCGGTGCCGGCATGGTGATGATGATTGAACCTATTGCCCGCTGTATAGAGCAGCTGAAGCAGGAACGAACCTACGATGCAGTCTGCCTGATGGCGCCGGACGGTCAGACTTTCAACCAGCGCAAGGCCAACGAAATGTCGTTGCTCAACAACATCATCTTGTTGTGTGGGCACTATAAGGGCGTTGACGAAAGAGTCAGGGAACTCTATGTGACTGAAGAGCTGAGCATCGGCGACTATGTGCTCTCGGGGGGCGAACTGGCCGCAATGGTCATTGCCGATGCTATCGCCCGAGTCATCCCCGGTGTCATAGGCGACGCTGAGTCGGCATTGTCAGACTCGTTCCAAGACGGGCTGCTTTCTGCCCCCGTCTATACCCGCCCCGCAAATTACAACGGTCATTGTGTCCCCGAGGTGCTGCTTTCCGGCAACGACCGGCTCATCGCCGAATGGAAACTCGAACAGCAATTGCAAAGAACACGACAACGTCGCCCCGACCTGCTTGAAAAGCGCCCATGAACGAGACTGCAGACATGGAAGTGAAAAGACAGGGCCGCAAAGGGCGTCTCTTTACGGGCAATTGGCATTTTGACGCCTTTTACGCGTTGCTGTTGCTGGCAATGGCTTCATTGCCGTTTACCAACTGGCTGATGCTCCCTATTGCGGTTCTGATGTTTCTCAATTGGATTGTGGCGTGGAATTGGAAAGAGAAAATCCGCAATTTGAAAGAGAACGTTTCACCCGTTGTCGGTGTCATCCTCTTCTCGCTTTACGCACTGGTGATTTATGGCTTTTTCCTCTCTTCCAATAAAGCCCACGCATTGGCGGCGTTCGACTGCAACCTATGGTTTTTGGCCGCACCGCTGTTTGCCCTGACATGCAGCCGCAAAGACCTCAACCGGTCCCGAATACGTGTTGCCTTGCTGGTTTTTGCCCTATTCACCTTTCTGCATCTCTGTGTCATATTTGGCATCGCCATTGCTAAATATATCAAGACGGACGATAGTTACGGGCTGTTTTACATACATTTGTCCTTGTTGAGGCATCCTTCGTACCTCGCCATGTATGTTACATTCTCCTTCTGCTTAGTTCTTGAATTTCTCTCCAAAGAAAAAGAGCGGCTCTCTTTCTGGGCCGAAATGTTTGTCGTCTTCGTGTTAATGGTTTTTGCCGTGAGTGTCTTCTTTTTGCAGTCAAAGGCCGGCATATTGATATTCCTGTTGATTGGGGCGTTGTGGGTGGTGAACCTCTGGCTCATACGTACCGTAAACATTGCGGCCGTGCTCAGCATTCTGGTCTGCGTAGGCAGTGTCGTCGTAGTTTTGAACGAAACCGGCGATTTGCCGATCCGTCGGTTTCAGGCTTCTGCCGAGGACTTCGAGCACTTCCGGAACCAGGAACTCGGCGACGGCAGTGTCGAGATACGTCTTACGGTATGGAAGTCGGCCTTGGAAATCTGCCGCAAAAACATGCCGTGGGGAGTGGGCACCGGCGATGCGACGGACGAACTCTGTCTCAATGCCGTCCACAAGAACTACACAAACCTGATAGGCCATCACTTCAATGCCCACAACCAGTATCTTCAAACCTTGCTCACCGTTGGAGTCCCTGGACTGCTGGCACTGTTCTGCTATTGCGGATTTCCGTTTGTGGTCAGTTTAAAGCGAAGGAATTTCTTGTATCTCTCCTTTGCCGTCATCGTGGCGCTGAATTTGGCGGCAGAGTCGATGTTTGAAACGCGCGCCGGGGTCGATTTCATTGCCCTGATGAACGTGTTGCTGCTTTTGAAAGCCAAAACAGTTTGAAATTTTTTTTTTGTTTTAAAAAAAAGCATATTTGCGTCGTTTAAGAATCCTCGCAGTATCAATGAGTCTCCTACTGACCGATTCTTGTTTTATCAATACAAGAGGCTCGAATAAAAATTTAAAAAATAAAATAAAAAAAACATTAACTTTTTAGTGACGACAGTAGCGATGATTTGCGCTGTCCTATGTTCTTCATGCGATGAATTTGTCGAGGATTCTGTATCATTTTATATTGATGGGAACGAGATTATGACAGAAACAATTACCGTTCCGACTAATTCTTATCAGGAAGTCCAGATCAAGGTTTATGGGTCTTCGCTCAATTCCAGATTTATCTACTATTGGAGATCCGAATACGATTATCCGATTGATTTGAGATATACAGACAGTCTTGCGTTTTACCACACTGCTTCCGGTGACGTTATGGGCCGTAAACTGGGCTCTTACCAACATTCCGAGTTCAGGATGATGTTCAGCGATTCTGTTTACCACCCGGGAGATCTCTATAAACTCAAGGTTACTGTTCAAGACTACCAAAGAACACTGAATTTTCTTGTAAAATAGCACTCGCCGATAAAAAATTAATGTTTTCAATAAAAAGGCAAAGGGACGAAATTCTTTTTCGCCCCTTTGCCTTTTTATGCTATCTTTGCGCCCTTGTTTAAAAGATATTGAAATACAAAAAACACTTACAATGAGTTGTTTAAAAAGGATTGTCCTGCTCTTGCCCGTTTTATGCCTCGGCATCTCATCTCTATTTTCACAGAATGAAACGCTTCGTGTTACGATAGTGTCCGCTTCGGAAAAGGAGATTGTGGTGCGCGCAGATTTCCCCGATTACAGAATCTCTCCAGTAGAGGTGAACGGCGAGACGATGCAAACGTTGTTTATGCCAGATGCGTACCCCTTGCTGAACGCCGGCGAGCCGGACCTCCTCCAAACAACTGTTTCACTGATTGTGCCCGAACATAGCCGTCCCGAAGTTGAAATTATCTCTTCGGAGTACGAAACTGTGTCCGACGTGAACCTCACCCCCTCAAAAGGAAAATTATACCGCAACGTGAACCCTTCTGACATCCCGTACAAAAAAGGGTCGGCCTATCAGAAAGACAGCTTTCTTTACGAGGATTCGGTTGAGGTGCAACAGCCATACGTGCTGCGCGACTATTCCGGAATGTCGCTGCGGCTTTTCCCTTTTGCCTACAACCCGCTGCGCCGGCAACTGAAGGTCTGCAAAAACATTACGGTAAAAGTTGCCTATAACAGCAAGAATTACATTAAATCCGTTCCCGTTGTCCCAGCAGCCTTTGACGCGTTATACCAAGAGCATTTCCTGAATTACGATGCGGTCAGAACAGGCAGCATGACCGAGAACGGTGAACTCCTGATTGTGTCGCCGGAGGAATTCCTTGAAGCCCTACAGCCGTTTGTGCAATGGAAGACCCGCTGTGGCTATACGGTTACGACAGTCCCGCTCGAAACGGCAGGCAATACGGCAAATGCTGTCAAGACCTACCTTTCCAATTATTACAACCAACACCGGCCGGCTTTTTTGCTGCTGGTGGGCGACGACAGCAAGTTCCCCGTGCTGACAGTCGGCGGCAACACGAGCGACAACTATTATGGCGAACTCGTTGGCGATGATGTCTATCCGGATGTCATAGTGGGCAAGATTTCCGCAACTACAGCAGATCATGTGCGCACACAAGTGGAGCGTTTCGTGGAGTACGAGTGCAACCCTTCCGACACGGCCCACTTTTCCGTGTTCTGCGGCATTGCCTCCTCGGAAGGTCCCGGCGACAACAACGAGTACGACTATGACCATATCCGCAATATCGGCAATGTACTCTCTGCTTATACTTATACCTCTGGATATGAACTCTTTGACGGCAACCAAGGCGGCATGGACGCGGCTGGCGACCCGGGCCCCACACAGGTGACAACGGCGCTCAACAGCGGTGTGGGCATCGTCAACTACTGCGGACACGGAATTTATACGGGCTGGAGCACTACCGAATTCAGGTCCACCCACGTCAGGCAACTCGACAATGCCGGCAAATTGCCGTTCATCATTTCCGTGGCTTGTCAGAACGGCGATTATGTGGGCAGAACATGCTTTGCCGAGGAGTGGCTGCGTGCTGAAAGGAGCGGGCAACCCGTCGGAGCCGTGGGCGCGCTGATGTCCACGATAAACCAACCGTGGATTTCACCCATGTATGCACAAGACCGCATGATGCAATACCTGACCGGCACAAACGGGCGCACGCAGTCCAAAACCTTAGGAGGCATCATCTTCAACGGCATTGCAGACATGCTCGACTATTACAACGACTATGAGGTTTCGCGCACCTGGATCCTCTTTGGCGACCCCACGCTGCAAGTGCGCACTTCAGCACCGCAAACACTCGTGGTGAACCACGCCGGCCAGATACCCGCCGGCCTCTCTTCCGTTGACTTTACCTCGCCCGTGGAGGGCGCAAGAGTTTCGGTGGCCAAAGGCGACGTGCTTGTGGCTACGGGCGTGGTGCAAGGCGGCAGCGTGACACTCGACCTCTCCGCCCTGCCCGTTGACCTCGACACGCTGGATGTGGTGGCCGTGGCCTCGGGCTATTTGCCCTACGAGGGAACAATCAGCCGTATGTCGGTGCAAGGTCCCTACATATTCTGCTCTTCCCTCGAACCCGACAGCGCCCGAGTGGCGGCCTATGGCACTACACTTGCCCTGAAAGCCGCATTCCGCAATATTGGCAACGACGGTTCCACCCGTGTCCGGGCACTCCTCAGCACAGACGACCCCTATTTGACGGTCGTTGACAGCACTCTGACACTGCTCCGGCTCGACTCCGGCAGCACGTCGGTGAGGCACGCCGCCTATACGGTCAGCGTGGCTCCGAATGCCCCGGCTGCATATACCGCAATGCTTACCGTACGAACCTCTTTTGAGGGAACGGCTGTGGAACGCACTTTCCCGATTACGCTTTACGCCCCCGACCTGACGGTCGAGTCGTTTAAGTTTAATGATGCCGCCTCGGCAAACCCGAACGGGCGTTTCGATTTGGGCGAGACGGGCCAATTGCAGTTTGCCCTCGTCAATCAAGGCAACTATGAGGCTCCGGCCGGCAGACTCCGCGTCGTGTCTCTGGATGGCAAGATTCAGTTGGCAGAACAGTATTTGTCTGTCGCAACCGCAGGAGTAGGGGAGAAGCGCTTTGTTGAGGTTACGGCAACCGCCTCGCCCGAGGTTACGGGACCAACATACGCCCGCCTGAAAGCGATCTATACAGCAGGGAACCGAACCTCCGAGAAAATTTTTGACATCAGGGTGGGTGCCTTGGTGGAGAACTGGGAGTCGGGCGACTTTTCCGCATTCTCCTGGAACACGACCGGAAACAAGGCCTGGACGGTTACGAACCAGAATGCTTACGAGGGCAGCTATGCCGCCCGCTCGGCCGCCATCGGCAATGACGCTACCAGCAACCTCTCTATCACCATTACCAACAATGTGCCAGACACGCTCTCTTTTTACTATTGGGTGTCGTCAGAAGAGGACTATGACTTCCTGATTTTCAAGGTTGACGGTGAGGAGAAAGGCAAATGGAGCGGCAACACGGGCTGGCAACGCTTTGCCTGCCTCCTGCCCGCAGGCCAGCATTTGCTTAAATGGACCTACGATAAGGATAACTATTATTCCGAAGGCTCTGACAAGGCGATGTTAGACATGATTGAGTTTCCGCTCCCGAGTTCCGCTACTGACATTCCGCAAAACATTGCCGAACGCCTCTATCTGTCGCCCAACCCGACAACCGGCGTCACCTACCTCTGTACCGTCGGTTCTGCCCCATTGAACGGAAGCGTATATCGGCTGTTTGATGTCGGCGGACGCTTGTTGCGGCAAGATGCCGTTGAAAGTACGCGGCAGCCGATTGCGCTCGACGGCCTGGAAGCCGGCATCTATCTTCTGGAAGTGAAGGATGATAATGATAATACTCAGATTTTCAAGATAATTAAACACTAAAAGATGCAAAACAAACCGTTGATATTAGTTGTGAACGATGACGGCTACGAGGCCAGAGGGCTTGAGGCGATGGTTCAGATTGCCAAAACGTTTGGCGAAGTGGTGGTGGTCGCGCCCGACAGAGTACGTTCGGCATCGGGCCACTCCATCACGATGCACGAGCCGCTCCATGTTACCCACTACAAGACCGAAGACGGCATTGCCTATTGGCGCACCAACGGCACGCCCGTGGATTGCGTGAAACTGGGCCAAAAGGTGGTTCTGCGCGGGCGCAAGATTGACCTTGTGCTGTCGGGCATCAACCACGGATCAAACTCCTCTGTCAGCATCATCTATTCCGGCACTATGGGGGCTGCTATTGAGGCTTCGTTTGAAACGATGGCCGTGGGCATTTCTGTCCTCGACTACAGTAAGGACGCCGATTTTACGGCTGCTATACATTATGGTAAAATAATTGTGGAACAGGTACTTAAGAACGGACTTCCGCCCCGGATTTGCCTGAATGTGAATGTCCCCAAATTGCCGTTGAGCGAAATAAAAGGCATGAAGGTGACCCGGCAGACGGAGGGCTATTGGGAAGAAGACTTGGAAGCACGCACTGACCCGCAAGGCCGCAATTACTATTGGCTGGCAGGGCATCTGGTGGATACCGACCATAAAGAAGACTCGTGCGAGTGGGCACTGCACCACCAATATGTTTCGATACAGCCTGTGCAGTATGACCTTACCGCTTATAAATATATGAATGAAGTCAAATACCTTGAATTAGAAGAAAATGGAAAATAGGTTTTTCAACTTTTTGCGAAAAGACTCTATAGGTCTGGGCGTTGTGATTGGATTTGTGGTCCCGGCAGTGCTCTTCGGCATTCTTTTTGCCATCTTCGCCATCCTGGTGAAGACAAACCCTGAAATGCTGGTCAACAACCCCTCATTGCAGCGCACTATCATCCCGAAACTGATTCTGATCAGCCTCATTCCGTCGCTGCTGATTCTACGCCACTATCTGCTGAAACTGAAATACGACAAGACGGGACGTGGTATCATCATCTCTACGTTTGTTTTAGGCCTGGTGTTTGTCATCGTTCAGTTTTCCCTATAGATTGTGCTTTCCCCCGTTTCCTGAAAAAGGCACAAAAGCTTGTACAGGTCAAGTGCGCGTATGTTGTAGTGCTGGAGGACGAGTTTTTTCAGCGTGCGGCGGTTGATGTTCAGGAACAGGGCTGCCGGCTTTGACAGATGCCAGTCTGATAGTTTCAGAAATGTGTGCAGCAGGCGGTTCTCACGGATGAAGTCCGGAGAGGCTTTCCCGTTGTTCAGCAGCATTGCCAGATTGGCAATTGCGGTTTCGGTTTTTGACAGAAATACCTCGTTTCGGTCGAGGCCCTCGTGGTAAATCCCGTTGTCGATGTGCTCTACGGGGATGGCGTTGCGCCGCAGTTGTTCTCCAAAGAAGACATCTTCAAAGCCGTAGGTCTTGAACGACTCGTCGAAGCGGCAGATGTTGAACACGGTTTTTGAGACGAGCATGTTGAACGGTGTGAAGGAGCGGTAGGGGTGCAGGCTTCTTTGCGCTGCGCTTTTCTGTTCACGGTTGATGCCGTAGTGCCAGCGGAGCCGGTATGCTTTTTCCGGAGGCGTTTCATGATAGGCCACGCCGCCCATAGTTACAAAAGGATCGGCAATGTCGGGATGGCAGTTGCGGGCATGTTGGACATAGTGTTTCAGGTAGTCAGAACTTTTTACGCCGGCATCACCGTCAATAAAGAGCAGATAAGGGTATTGAGCGGCATCGGCGAGGCGGTTGCGGGTGTAGGCGCGCCCCAGGTTTGTTTCGTTGCGGAGAAAGGTCACTTCCGGATTTTCTGCCACTTTCTCGTTTTCAATGACAGTCCGTTGGTCTGGAGAGGCATCGTCCAGGATCAGGATTTCAAAAGGGATGGAAAGCAAGCGTGCCTGCTCCAGCAGGGGAGTGGCGAGCGGCTCGGCGGAGAGGTTGTAAACAGGCAACAGGATGGAGAGCATCAGAATCCTGAATCTATCAACTGTCCGTTTTCTATGCAGATGGTCCTGGACGGGAACTTGTCGATCATGGAGAAGTTGTGTGTTGCCATCAGGATGGTTGTGCCCGTCTTGTTGATGTTGTGGAACACGCTGAAAATCTCTTCGGAGGTCAACGGGTCAAGGTTGCCGGTCGGCTCGTCTGCCAAGATGACGTCGGGGCGGTTGAGCAGGGCGCGGGCGATACATACGCGCTGTTGCTCGCCGCCGGAGAGCTGTGAGGGCAGTTTGAAGTCCTTGGTTTTAAGGTCCACCGCGTCAAGCACCTCTTCGCAGCGGTTCAACATGGCGTTCTTGTCTTTCCACCGGGTGGCCTTGAGCACGAACATCAAGTTCTCAATGACCGTCTTGTCCGAAAGCAACTGGTAGTCTTGGAACACCATGCCGATTTTCTTGCGGAGTGCCGGAATCTTTTTCTGTTTGAGGTTCAAGAGGTCGTACCCCAATATTTCGGCGGTTTCGCCTTTGGGCTTGATGTCGGCGATTAGCGTCTTCAGGATGGAAGACTTGCCGCTGCCGGTTCGTCCGATGAGGTAAACAAACTCACCTTGTTTCACGGAAAAGGAAACCTTAGGGAGCACCAAAATCTTTTTTTGGTAGATGTCCACGTTGTGCAGCGAAATCACCATGTTGGGCACGTTTTCGGCGGCCGTCGTTGCAGGCGCGTCAACTTGCGGTGCGGTGGCCGATTCGGGCTGTTGAGCCGGGGTTGTCCCGGTCTCTTCTGGGGTATCAGGCATCGATGTTTGCATAGGTGGCGTTTTTTTCAATGAATTCACGGCGTGGCGGCACATCGTCGCCCATTAGCATAGAGAACACGCGGTCGGCTTCGGCGGCGTTTTCGATGGTGACCTGCCGGAGCGTGCGGTGTTCCGGGTCCATGGTGGTTGACCAGAGTTGTTCTTCGTTCATTTCGCCGAGACCTTTGTAGCGTTGCACATGAACCTTGGCGTCTTCGTTGTCTCCGGAGGCTTCGGCGATGTATTGTTTGCGCTGGTCTTCCGTCCAGGCGTATTTCTGGTATTTTCCTTTTTTCACGAGGTAGAGCGGCGGGGTGGCGATATAGACATGGCCTTGTTCTATCAGCGTGCGCATGTGGCGGAAGAAGAAGGTCAGGATGAGGGCGGCAATGTGGCTGCCGTCCACGTCGGCATCGGTCATGATGATGACTTTATGGTAGCGGAGTTTGGAGATGTTGAGCGCCATCTTGTCCTCCTCGGTGCCGATAGTCACGCCCAGGGCGGTGTATATGTTTTTGATTTCCTGGCTGTCCCAGATGCGGTGGGGCATGGCTTTCTCCACGTTCAGGATTTTGCCTCGCAACGGCAGGATGGCCTGGAAGTGGCTGTCGCGCCCCTGTTTGGCCGTTCCGCCTGCGGAGTCACCCTCCACGAGGAAAAGTTCGCATTTGGTGGCGTCTTTGGAGGAGCAGTCGGAAAGCTTGCCCGGAAGTCCGGAGCCGCTGAAGGCGGTTTTGCGCTGCACCATCTCGCGGGCCTTGCGGGCGGCATGGCGCGCGCGGGCGGCTGTGACCACTTTGTCAACGATGTCTTTTGCGTCTTTCGGATTCTCTTCCAGATAGTTGGTCAGCATTTCGCCAACCATCTGGTTTACGATGCCGGCGACTTCGCTGTTGCCGAGTTTTGTTTTCGTCTGTCCCTCAAATTGCGGGTCTGCCACCTTCACCGAGATGATGGCCGTGAGTCCCTCGCGGAAGTCGTCGCCTGAAATCTCCACATTCTCCTTGCTGAGTTTGTCCAGCATCTTGTTGTCGTCGGCGTATTTCTTCAAGGTGCGGGTCAGTGCCGAGCGGAAGCCGGCAAGGTGCGTGCCGCCCTCTATCGTGTTGATGTTGTTGACGTACGAGTGGATGTTTTCCGAGTAGGAGTCGTTGTACTGCATGGCCACTTCAACGGGCACGTTCTGCCGTTCGCCCTCAATGTAAATCGGCTTCGACGTGATTTTGACGCGGTTCTGGTCCAAATAGTCGATGAAGTCGCGCAGGCCGTTCTCGGAGTAATACTCGTGTTTCGGGTGGTTGCCTTGCTCGTCGGTTGACCGCAGGTCCTCGATGGAGATGTGGATGCCTTTGTTGAGGAAAGACAGTTCGCGAAGACGGTCTGACAGCCTTTCAAAGTCGTAGGTGGTGGTGTAGAATATCGAATCATCGGGCGTGAATGTGATTTTGGTGCCGCGGTAGTCGCTGTCGCCCACCACTTTCACGGGGTAGAGCGGTTTGCCGCAGGCGTATTCCTGGACGAAATGTTTGCCCTCGCGGAAGACCTCCGCGGTCATGTGCTTGGAGAGCGCGTTCACGCAGGAGACGCCCACGCCGTGCAGACCGCCGGAGACTTTATAGGTGTCCTTGTTGAACTTGCCGCCGGCATGGAGCACGGTCATCACGACTTCAAGGGCGGAGCGGTGTTCTTTGGCGTGCATGCCGGTAGGGATGCCGCGGCCGTTGTCCAACACGCTGATGGAGTTGTCTTCCAGAATGGTGACTTCTATATTGTCGCAGAATCCTGCCAGCGCTTCGTCGATGCTGTTGTCCACCACCTCGTTGACCAGATGGTGAAGTCCGCGGTCGTTGATGTCGCCGATGTACATGGCGGGACGCTTGCGTACGGCTTCCAGTCCCTCAAGTACTTGGATATTGTCGGCGCCGTAGGATTCCTCGGCAGGATTGATGTTGTCTAATTCGCTCATTTACAAATGGTTTTATTATAAATTCAAAGTATGCAAAGATATAAAAAATCGTTGGAAGTACGGTGCGCAATCTTGCTAAAAGTTACGGCTTTGTTCAGGTTTTTTTCGACGTTAAAGATGTAGGTTTCAGAAAAGAAAAGAGGCGGCTTTCAGGCCGCCTCTTGAGGTATAGCAAGACCGGGGATTACCGGGTCTCTTCGATGGCTTGTTTGATGAGTTGGAAGGTGCGTTCCGGGTCGTTGTCGAGACCGACGGAGAAGCGGATGAGACCTTCGCTCATGCCCATTTCTTTCTGGATGTCTTCAGGAACTTCCGAAGAGGTGGACTTTCCGGAGTTGCTGAAGAGGGTCTTGAAGTAGCCGAGGCTGACGGCGAGGTAGCCTACGCCCAGTTCCTGCATTTTCTCCATGATGGCGCTGGCTCTTTCAGCCGTGCCCATGTCGATGGAGATCATGCCGCCGTAGCCGTAGCCTTCGTTCATCATTTCGGTGAACAGTTTGTGGTCAGGATGCTCCTCGAGGCCGGGATAGTTGTACTTGATGCCCGTCTCTTTGAAGCGTTTGGCCAGGTACATGGCGTTCTCGCCGTGTTTCTTCATGCGGATGTGCAGCGTGTGCAGGTTCTTCTGGATGCTGGATGAACGGAAGGTGTCCAAAACGGGGCCGAGCAGCATGGCGGTGCCGTTGTTCACGTCAATCAAGGAGTTGATATAGTCGGCTGTTCCGCAGATGGCGCCTGCCACACAGTCGTTCATGCCGTTCACATATTTGGTCATACTGTAGATGACGACATCGGCGCCGAGACGGTACGGTGAGAAGATCATCGGCGTGAAGGTGTTGTCAACGAGCAGTTTGGCGCCGGCAGCGTGGGCGATCTTAGACAACTCGGGGATGTTGGCGATGCGGAGCAACGGGTTGTTCATCGTTTCCGTGTAGAGAACTTTGGTGTTGGGCCTGATGGCTTTCTTGACGGCATCCAGGTCCTGCATGTTGACGAAAGTGACTTCGACATTGAATTTCTTGAGGTAGTTGTTCAGAAATGCGAACGTTCCGCCGTAAGTGGTCATGCTGGATACGATATGGTCGCCGGCTTTCACTTCGTGGAGCAGCGCCACTGTGATGGCAGCCATTCCGGAACCGGTGGCCCAGGCAGACTCGGTGCCTTCCATTGCGGCCAATGACTGTGCCAATGCCAGCGTGCTCGGATTCCAATGTCTGGAGTAGAGGAAATAACCCTCCGTTTCGCCATGGAATGTGTCGGTCATGGTCTTTGCCTGTTCAAACATGAATGTGGCGCTGTCGCAGATGGCAGGGTTGACGCCGCGGTAAGCGTCTTTTTTGTCCAACTTCTCGATGTTGGTTGCGGGATCAAATTTTTCCATATTGTTTATCAGTTATTTAGATAATGTTAGATAGTGTGCTTGACGGTTTGCCTAAAAGCGTGCAAAGATATGTTTTTTATGTTATTCCAGTCCACGGTTCTTGAGCAACGGTTTGATGGAGGGCTCGTGCCCGCGGAATGCCGTGTAGAGTTTCATGCATTCTTCGGTGTTGCCCTTTTCGAGGATGTTGATGCGGAATGCCGTGGCCGTCTCCTGGTCAAAGATGCCGTGTTCGCGGAAGGCTTCATAGGCGTCATTGTCGAGCACGGCCGCCCAAGTGTAACTGTAATAGCCGGCACCGTAGCCTCCGGAGAAGATGTGCTGGAAGTAGGGACTCTTGTACCTCGATACAATAGATGATATCAGCCCGATTTGCGCCATCTGACGGTTTTCATAGTCCGGGAGGACGATGTCCGTGCTTTTGGTGATGGTGTGATAGTCCATGTCAAGCAGCGAGGCGGCCAGCAACTCGGTGTTGATGAAGCCCTGCCCGTAAGTCTTGGAGGCCTGTATTTTCTTGATTAACTCGTCGGGGATGACTTGCCCGGTGCTGTAATGCTTGGCGTACATCTTGAGCACTTCCGGCTCAAATGCGAAATGCTCCATGAACTGCGAGGGCATCTCTACATAGTCGCGGGGCACGTTGGTGCCGGAAAGCGAACGGTAGTGGCAGCGCGAAAGCATGCTGTGCAACCCGTGGCCGAACTCGTGGAAGAGGGTCTCCACCTGGTCGATGTTGAGCAACGCAGGACGGCCGCCCGCCGGTTTGGTGAAGTTGAAGACTAACGACACGACCGGAATGACGTTCTCCCCGTCGCGCGTGTAGTACTGCTCCCTGAAGTTGGTCATCCAAGCGCCGCTCCGCTTCGACTCACGCGGGAAGAAGTCCATATATACGATGGCGATGACTTCGTTGCGGTCGATGACTTCGTAGGCCTTTACGTCTTTGTGATAGACAGGGATGTCTTTGTTTTCGCGGAAAGTGAGCCCGTACAGTTTGTTGCAGACCATGAAGAGTCCTTTTTGTGCGGTGTCAAGGGAGAAGTAGGGCCTGATGGCCTCTTCGTCCACGTCATATTTGGCTTTCCGTTCTTTTTCGCAGTAGTAACGCCAGTCGCACGGCTCCAGCTGGAACCCGCCTTTTTCCTTGTCAATCATCTTCTGGTAAGAGGCGGCCTCTTTTTGGGCTTTGGCAAGGGCCGGTTTCCAAACCTGCATGAGCAAGTCATATACGTTTTTGTCATTTTTGGCCATGCAGTCGTCCAACACATAGTTGGCGTAGTTGTCGAAGCCGAGGATGTTGGCTTTTTCCAGCCGCAGGTTCACGATCTCGTTGATGATGGCGGCGTTGTCAAAGTTCCCGCCGAGGCAGCGGTTCGTGTAGGCCGTCCAGATCTCCTTGCGCAGATCGCGGTCTTGGCAGTACATCAGGAATGGCTCTAATGTGGGCATGTCCAGCGTGAACACGTAGTTGCCTTTGGTGTCACTGCCTGCGTTCCCGGCCTCAAGGGCGGCGTGAAGCAGCGAGGAGGGAAGCCCCGCCAGCCGGGTGGTGTCGGCAACGACCAGTTTGTAGTCGTTGGTGGCACTCAATACGTTGTTGCCGAATTTCAGGGTCAGCGTCGAAAGCCGGCTGTTTATTTCACGGAAACGCTCTTGCTTCTCTTTGGGGATGTTCGCACCGCCCCGCACAAAACTCTTGTATGTCTCTTCAAGCAGGCGCAACTGCTCGCTGTTCAGACTCTCGGCCTCGCGGTTGTCGTAAACTTGCTTCACTCGTGCAAACAGTTTCTCGTTCAACATGATGTCGTCGCTGTGCTGCGAGAGTACGGGGAATATGGTGTCCGCTATGGCCTCCATCTCTTCGTCGTTGCAACATTCTGACAGGTTCATGAATACAGAACTGACTTTGTTGAGCAGTTCGTCACTGTATTCCAATGGGATGATGGTGTTGGCGAACGTCGGCTTTTCTTTGCTGTTGCAGATGCCGTCAATGGCCTCTTTCTGCTGCCGCATGCCCTCTTCAAATGCCGGCAGATAATGAATTGTCTTGATCTTTTCAAACGGAGGAACGCCGTAAGGGGTCTCCCATTTTTGCATGAATGGGTTGTCTGAAAGGTCTGTCTTGCTCTTCTTGCTGCATGCACCGCTGATCAGACCGGCGGTGACGATGCTCATGATTACGAGTTTGTGCTTCATAATTGTGTGGATGAAAATTTTGGGGCAAAAATACAAAAAAGGTTCGGTCTGTGCTTGGGGGATGAAAGTCAGTCCAATTGTGAAAATCTTGCGAAAAATGACCGTTGCCGTTATATAAGATTTGTGAAAAGAGTGTTGAAAACGAATTTAAGTGCTTTGTTTTCAATAAGAAAAAAATAATCGATACCTCTTGACAAACGTATGGCTGTGACTGTATCTTTGTGGTGTTGATTTTATGCAGGGGCTGGCATCCCCGCCTGAAGTTCACAAAAAGACTCCGGAACAGGGTCAATGACAAAAATAATAACGAATTAATATAAGAAAAATGCCGTATTAGACCAGAAAACAACTGAAGTGCCGTTGCCCGGCCCTGAAGCGAAGATTGGATTGAACTCCTCCTGCGTAAGTGGAATCAAAAAAATCAATATCAAAAAAATTAAAAAAACAAAAACCATGAAAAAATTATTATTGTTAGTTAGCATCTGTTTAATCGGTATCAGCGCATCTTTTGCAGAAGACGATCCCGCAATCATTGTCCGTAAGTACAACGGTGGATGGTGGGCCTGGCTCAATTTGTACAACAGAGTTGAATATACGCCCTCGACAGATGGCGGTCCTGCAATTCTGGAATGTAGCGGAAAGGGTTTCAGCTTCTGCCGCGTCCCGTCTGCTTCATTCAATTATGTCCTTGGTTCGACAAACAACGGAACCGTCAATATGACGCCGCAAGTCAACGCCAGACTCATAGATGCTGTCAACCAGTTGATTGAACAAAGTGAAAACAGAGGTTCAAAAGGGGTGACTAACGGAACGGCATCCACGAAGATTGCCGTGCAAGGTTCCTCCAAGAAGGTAGATACTTATGTCGTGAAGGCAAAATGGTCCTATAACCAGTACGGCGAAGGCACCGTGAATATCTATATCGACAAGTTGAACCTTTTGCAAAGACAATAATCCGCCTGAATTAGCGAAGGATAATTATAAATCAATATAGAAATGAAAAAGATAGGAATTATTATGCTCTGCCTCACAGGGTTCTTCAGTGGGGAATCGTGCTTCGGCCAAGAATGGATGGGTTCGCAATTCGCACTCGACACGGTTGTTGAGATGAAAGGCAACTACGACGGGTACAATGTGAACAAACTGGTGTGCTGCATCTGCGACGGGGTGTTCTACTTTACCGAAATGCAAGCGTTCCAACATTCCCAGAACGGTCATGTCGCCACGATCCACGCACTCTCCCTGAAGGACTATGCCCAGTCTGAACTGACCTTTTCGCTGCCACAATCTTTCCCGAAGAAATATGAGGTGGAAAACAGTTTTTGGGTGTATGACTTCAGAATCTATGAAGACAGGGCTGTAATTTCTGTCCAGGACTATATTCTCCTGTACCGCCGCAACGGAGGTTCTATGTTCCAATTCGACACGATGGTCCACCGCCCCGTAAGCATGGCCGTGTTCCTGAAAGACAACAAACTGCATTATTTCACGGAAGACCACGACAAAGGCTATCGCTGGAATTGCCTGGACCTCCAGACCGGCAAGGACAAGGTGCTGACGGAACTGAAATACGAGGCTCCACATATCGTGCAGGCTAATCCTAATCGCTATCTCTTTCACGATGAAAACAATGTTTACTTTTTGAGTACAAGGTATCCCGTTCTACATAAATATGATCAGGATGGCCGCCGGGTAGAGGACATTACGTTCAGCCTGCCCGGCTGGCATCCTTTTGAAGACGAGTTTATCAAACGCAGCCTCTCCTACGAGTACGGGGCTGCGCGAATCTATGCCACGATGGACAAGGTCTTCAGTTATTCGTATCCTAAACTGGTGTTCCCCATAGGCGGAAGTTACCTGATGTACTATACTCAGTATGATACGGCTACCGGAAAGTCGGCCCCGATGTATGCCCTGTCAGAAAAGGGTGACTCTGTCAAGATGTATGGCTGCCAAGACTTGCAAAACGAGCCCTACGGGGCAGACCGATTCCCGTTTAACCTGCTGGCTCCGCTCGAGGACAAGGCCCGGACCAGCTGGGGCGACCTGCTCGTTGAGGTCACGGCAGGCATCAGCAACCCGTGGAACGGTCTGACCCCGGCAGAATATAAACAGGAAAAGGAACGGTTTTTCCGCAAAAACGAACCGGTCCTGCAAGTCAGGGTGATGCGCCTCAAGAACAGTGCCCCGGCAGAACAGGTCTTCTTTTATGATGAGGATGACAAACCACATTCATTGAACGACTTGAATGTTGACAAACAGGTGCTGCTGCTGCATCAGTCGCTGGAGTGCTCGGCCTGCAACAGCCATATCCTGCGCATTATGAACACACTTGACACGGCAGATGTCCGTATCGGAATTATGTATGCCAAATATTATGGGGCGTTGAGCGAAAGAGAAACACGCTATAGTACAGCACAATACATGGACAAACACTATAATCTCTATTATCTGCTGCCGGGTTTCGGCGAACAATACCCCCAGTTCTTCGCCCGGAATCCCCGCAGTTATCCGTTGGTGTGCCTGTATGAGCGCGGCAAGACCCCCCTTTTGTTCTCGGTAAACGAGATATTCACCGACAACGAATATACCCTTGAGTTCTCCCCCGCCTTTATGGAGGCCTGGCGGAAGTTCCTGTCAAAGTGAACCGCCGCTGAGATGAGAAGAGATTTGTAAAAATGATATTTTTGCAGCCCGAAAACTCAGAAAAAGATGCCATACACGATAGACCTAACGAAAATAACGCAGTACGACAATGTTGAATTTGTCGCCAAGCAAGTGGTGGAGGGTTTCATAACAGGGATACACAAGAGCCCGATGCACGGTTTTTCAGTGGAGTTTGCAGAACACCGCCAGTACAATACGGGCGAGCCGGTAAGACATATAGACTGGAAACTGTATGCCCGCACCGACAAGCTTTTCGTCAAGCAGTATGAGGAGGAGACCAACCTCCGTTGCCATCTGGTTATCGACAATTCGGCATCTATGTATTTTCCGGTGCGCAAGCATTATTCATTGGCTGAACCGAACAAGGTTTTCTTTTCCGTGTATGCGGCGGCTGTCTTGATGCAGATTTTCAAGAGCCAGCGCGACGCCGTCGGCTTGAGCCTCTTTTCTGACAAACTGGAACTGCACACCGCCGCCCGCGGCGGCGACGCCCACAACAAAATGATCTACCGCGAACTGGAGAAGGTGCTGCAGCCTATCGGCACGGAGGTGCATAAGGGCTCAATGGTGGCAGACACGTTGCACCAAATTGCAGAACAGATTCATAGAAGGTCGCTGGTCATTATCTTCAGCGATATGTTCGAAAGCCAAAAAAATGTCGAAGACTTGATGCTTGCCCTAGGACATCTGCGCCACAACAAACATGAGGTCGTGCTGTTCCATACGTTCGACAAGAGCCTGGAATATGACTTCGCTTTCGAGAACCGACTCTATCGTTTTGTGGATATGGAAACTGGCAATGAAATAAAAGTTCATGCCAACAATATCCGGGAGTTCTATCAACACGAGGTTCATGACTTTTTCCATGAGATCAAGGTGAAATGCGGCCAGTATCAGGTGGATGTAGTCCCCGTTGACATTACGCAAGGATTCGACCAGATTCTGCTGCCCTACTTGCTGAAGCGTTCACATACGGTCTGATGAAAAAGGAGACCAAGGCGTCCGGACTTTCAATTGCCGAATGGAGCAAGCAGGACAGGCCTCGCGAGAAATTTATGGAGAAAGGCATCTCGTCGCTTTCAGATGCTGAACTGGTCGCTATCTTGCTGCGAACAGGCACGGCTTCTGAGAATGCCGTGGATCTGGCCCGGAGGTTGCTTGCCGGATGCGGAAATCAACTGCAAACATTGGCAACATGTTCTTTGAAAACGCTTCTTGAAACCAAAGGCATAGGGGTTGCCAAAGCCGTGACCCTGCACGCCGCGTTCGAAATCGGGAACCGCATCCGGGCCGAAAAGGTGATGGAAACGAAACGCATTAACAGTATCCTTGATGTGGTGGAACTGATGCAGGACAAAATCGCCAACCTGCCGCATGAGGAGTTTTGGGCCGTCTATCTCAACCAAGCCGGCCGCATCCTCGATGTGAGGCAAATCGGGAAAGGCGGCCTCACCGATACTTTGGTGGACATCCGCACCCTCATTCAATTTGCCCTCGACCAAAGGGCAACCAGTATGATCGTCTGCCATAACCACCCCTCAGGCGCCATGCGCCCAAGCCAGGCCGACATCCGACTGACACACCAGATCCAAGAGGCCTCTCGACTTTTCAAAATCGCTCTCGTGGATCACGTTATTCTGCATAAAGACGCTTATTTCAGTTTTGTCAATGAGGGACTCCTCTCAACCTGACCCGCCTCGCTCCGCAAGGCTGCGCCCAAAGGCTGCCCTGCTGGAATGACCGCCCCGGATAATTTTGTACTTTTGCACGTTTTTTCCAAATATTTCAAATATGCGTAAGAATTTCAAGATTCCTCACACTTTTACTATCGTTTTTGTCCTGATTGTTGTGTGTGCTGTGCTCACTTGGATTGTGCCGGGCGGCGAGTTCGAACGGCAGTCCGTCATGGTTGACGGTCATGAGAAGAGTGTTGTTGTGGCCGATTCCTATCATCAAGCCGAGAATAACCCCCAGACGTGGCAGATATTCACCGCCCTCTTTAAGGGGTTTAACCGGACTTCTGACATTATTGTGTTCATCTTGATGATTGGCGGCGCTTTCTGGGTGATGAACGAGACGAAGGCTATCAACAAGGGCATTTATTTCTTCTTGGATAAAACAGAAAGAATACAGCAACTCCCGTTCTTCCGGAAAGTCGGGGTGAATAATCTACTGATAGTTGCTATAATGTTGCTGTTCAGCATTTTCGGCTCTGTGTTCGGCATGAGTGAAGAGACGATAGCCTTTGTCGTGATTTTCATACCGCTGGCTATTTCTATGGGGTACGATTCTATTGTCGGGGTGCTGATGTGCTATGTGGCGGCGCATGTGGGCTTTGCCGGCGCTATGCTCAATCCGTTCACGATAGGTATAGCCCAAGGACTTTCAGGGCTGCCCGCCTTTTCTGGGATTGGCTACCGCTTTTTCTGTTGGGTGATCCTGACGCTTGCGGCGATTGTCTTTACGCTGCTTTATGCCCGAAAGGTGAAGAAAAGCCCCGAGAAGTCGCCGATGTACGAGTTGGACCAGTATTGGCGCGACCGCAGCGAGCGGGTCAGTGTTGACCAGTCTGTTGAGCGTTCTACACTTGCGACGTATGTTGTCTATGGCATTGTTGCTGCCGTGTTGGTTTACTGTGCGTTTGCACTGCCGGAAACAGCCTTGAAGGTGGGCTCCGATTCACACAAAATTGTGCTCTTCCCCGTGCTTGCCGCTTGCTTTGTCGTGCTCGGCTTTTTCGCCTTGCGCAAGTCGGTACATCACTTTATCCTTGTGCTGCTCCTGTTTACGGTGCTGGTGTTGGTGACGGGCGTGTTGGGTTATGGCTGGTATGTGATGGAGATTGCCGGACTTTTCTTCGCGATGGGGCTCGCCGCCGGGTTGGCATACGGCTTCCGTCTCGACAAGGTGGTCCGACTCTTCCTGGACGGCTGCAAGGATATCCTGGTGGCGGCACTGATTGTCGGCTTGGCCGGCGGAATCATTGTCATATTGGAAGACGGCAAGATTATCGACCCTATTCTCTATGCGGTTTCCCGGTGCTTTGGCGAGTCGGGCAGAATTGGCACTACAGGTGTGATGTACGCAATGCAGAATCTGCTCAACCTCATCATCCCGTCAGGCTCCGCTAAGGCCGCACTCACGATACCTATGATGGCCGAATGGTCGGACCTTATGGGCGTGTCACGGCAACTTACCGTTCTGGCATTCCAGTTCGGTGACGGGTTTACGAATATGATTACTCCAACGTCGGGCGTGCTCGTCGGCGTGCTGGGCGTGGCCAGAATCCCTTATTCCACTTGGTTCAAGTTTATCTGGCCTTTTATTGTGGCATTGATTGTCGCGGGGTTCTTCTTGCTCCTGCCCCCATTGTTTATGTCGCTCGTGGGGTTTTAGCGACTGTTCTTGTATTCTTCGGCATAGCGGTAGAACTTCCGAGCCATTTCCATGTTGTGCCGGCGTTCGGCTTCCCGCGCAATGGACAGGTAGGATTCATATACCCCCTCGCGTGAACGGAGTATGCCGCGATAATAGTCGTCGTTGCAGTATCCTGTCGGCATGTTGGAGCAAAATTGCTCTAAGGCTAAAAAGACTTCCAACGCATCTGCCGACCGGTTGCAACGGGCCAGCGAGTCGCCAATATGATAAAGCTGGTCGTAAAGCTCTATGGTGAAGTCGGACACGTCCCGCTCTTGTTGCTCCGTCAATGTCGGCAAAAGGTAGAGGTTGTGGATGAGCGCTACACTCTCTTTGTAGGAGCCCATGGCAAGACTCAGCCGTGCTTTTAACAGGAGGGCCTCAGGATTGCCCGGATTGTATTGCAGCGCACGGTCTATGTTGTATAGTGCCGCCGATGTGTCGCGGAACAGAATCCCCTCGATGGCATGCTCGTAAAAAATGCCGTCCACATGCGCTTTCAACACCGACAGCCGCTGCTCCGCCTTGTCCGCTTGTACCGCAACTTTCATGAAGGCGGCTTTGGCTTCGTAATAGTCAAGATGCAGGCATTTGTACAAGTAGGGGAGTTCCGTGTCCCTGAACTGGTCAATTTCTTTGCGGATGTCTTGCAGGAAGAGATAGTGCAGGCTTATCAGTTCCGGATTGTCATAGTTGAGTTTGTCGAGCCGATTCTCCCATTGACGGAATGTGACGTAGGCACTGTCGCATGCATGCTGCGCATGCAGGCTCGACAGAATGATGCAGAATCCGGCTAAAATCAGGTGTCTTTTCAACGGCTATTCGCTGAGGAAATCGTCAAAGGTCTTTTTCAGTTCGGGCTGCGACACATAGCCGACCATCTTTTTGGGTTGGCTTGTCCGGTTGAAGAACAGCAGGGTAGGGATGTTTTGGATGCCAAAGGCCTGACAAACGTCCGAGGCTTTGTCCACGTTGACAGAATAGACGATGATTTTGCCTTTGTATTCTTTGGCGAGGCTCTCCAAGACCGGCTTGAGTTTCATGCAAGGTCCGCACCAGCCGGCATAGAAATCTACCACGCAAGGCGTATGTCCTTTGTAACGGAAGCCTTTGGGGTCGTCAATGTCGGTGACATATTTGGTGAAATCTTCGGAAGAGAGGAGAATGACGTTGCCCGAAAGGTCCTCTTTTAAGGGTGCCTGATCCGCATTGGCGTCGTCGGGGTCCGGGAGTTGTCGGGTCTTGGTGGCCGTTTCGGTTTCCGCTCCCGTTGTGCCGTCCAGACTTCCCTCATCGGGTGCGGCTTTGCCCCCACAGGCTTGGAGAAGGAGTGCCGAGAAGAAGAAAAAAAGGAGGAAAGAAAGGTTTGTTTTACGCATGTTGTGATGATTTTTCTTGAATGTATTGTTTGAAGATGCGTCCGCGCTCCTCAAAGTTCTTGAATTGGTCGTAAGAGGCTGCGGCGGGCGACAACAGGACGATTTTGTTCGGCGTCGTCTTGTCGAAAGCGTAGTCGATGATTTTCCGGAAGTCGTCTTCTATGATGTAGTCGTGCGGGACGGGAAACTGTGCTTCCCATTCTTTGAAGATGCGCCGACCCGCCGGACCGGTGAAAGCGATGTGGGCTATGGGGTTCAGATGCAGGAATTGTATGAGTTTCTGGTAGTCGATGCCGCGGTCGAAGCCGCCTAAGATGAGGGTGTCAACTTTGCGCAAGGTCTCGACGGCGGCCATGGTGGCTTCCGGAATGGTGGAAATGCTGTCGTTGTAGAACCGTATGCCGTTGAACGTGCCCACAAATTCTATGCGGTTGGGAAGTCCGCGGAATGTCTGCAGTCCGGCCATAATCTCGTCATGAGACACCCCCTCGTGCCGACAAACTGCAACGGCCGCCATAATGTTGTAAAAGTTGTGTGTGCCCGGAAGGTTGTGGTACTCGCGCAGGTCATACTCGTCGAGCGGTGTGCTGCTGTCAGAGAAACGGACAATGCCGTGCTGACAGCAGGCGGTCAGCCCGTTGTATTTCCGCTCCCCGAAGATGCAACGCGTGCGGTTGTACTCAAATCGCTTCATCAACTCGGGGATGTGCTCGTCGTCGCCGTTATAGACCAGGAAGTTCTCGTACGACTGGTATTTGGTGATGTTCATCTTGGCCAATTGGTAGTCGTTGAACGAGATGAAATGGTCAAGGTGCTCCTGAAACAGGTTGAGCAGCACGGCGGTGTCGGGCGAACAGTGAACAAATTCGAGTTGGTGCGCCGACAGTTCAGCCACTACTGCCGTGGCAGGGCTGATGCTGTCGATGATGTCGAAGAAAGGCACGCCGATGTTGCCCGCCAACAAGGTGTTGCGTCCCGCACTTTTGAGCAGATGGTAAATCAGCGAGGCCGTCGTGCTCTTGCCTTTGGTGCCTGTCACACCGATGACTTGCCGGTGAAAGGCTTCCAGAAAAAGGTTGGTCTGCGAGGTTATGCGCGACGTTTCTACAAGATATCCCAGTTTGTTGAAATTGACCCCCGGAGTCTTGAAGATGAGGTCGTACTCGTTGAGGTTCTGGTCGTAACCCTCGCCTTTGATGAAGCGGACGTGCTCGTCTTGGATCTCGCTTGTGTTGAGGTTGGCGTTGCCGTCGGCGATGACTATCGGCATGTCCGGAAAATGCTTCCGGATGAAACGGTAGGTGGAGACACCCTCTTTGCCAAAGCCGAGGATGATAATCTTCTTGTTGTCTATCTGCTGCAGAATGTAATCGGGTGATGCCATGTTGTAAAGTGCGTGTTCTTTGTGCAGGCGGCAAAGATACTGTTTTTTTATATCAGCCGCTCTAATCTGTCGCCTACCTGCTTACCAATTAATGCGTTTGACATAATCTTGGGCGTATTTCTTCAAAGCGTCCCCCTCTATGATCTCGATGTGGTCGGCCAACCCGATGTAGAACCTGCCGACGCCGGCCATGCTATATACGTCGGTGTCCAGTTGCCAATAGCCGTTTTTCAGATCTATAATCTCTTTGTCGGCATCGACGAACTCCTCTACCAACAGATTCTTGGCCATCGTGTCAAGATGCAGGGAGAGGTGCGTGGGCGTGGTCCCGATCATGTTGAACAGGTCGATGTTTAACTCCTTGTGCTCCAACTCGCGGGTCCATTTGTCGTCCAGTATCTCCACATTCCCAATCCTTGAAACCGAGAAGAGCTTGTTTTTTGAATCCACGGGGTCAAAACACCAGATGTGTTTGCGGCTTTTGGCAAAGGCAAACGGCTCCACTTGCCGGTCGCGGCAGTCACCGCCATTGCTGGAACTGTATCCGTGAAAGATGACTTTCCTTTTCCCTGAAATCGCTTCTTTGATGGCACCTTTTGACCTTTCAGTGTCTTTGTTGAAGTGCATTTTCCAGGCCTGAGCCCTTTTTTTCATGTCTTCGTCCATTTCCCGAGTCTCCGCATTGATTCTCAAGTATGCTTTCCCGTCAAGGTGGACGATCTTGTGCTCGCAAGGCTTTATCTGGAGGGCGACGACGTTGTTGTCGCACAAAGGCACAATCTGTATGTCGATGAGCACGTCTAAGCCGAACGCCCGTTTCGCCTCGTCTTGTATGTGACGTGTGTACTCGTCGATGTTGTGGAATCTCAGGAAGTCCATGTCCTGTTTGATGCCGAAAGCATAGCCTAAATCGTTGACACCCAAATAAAGCGTGCCGCCCGTCTCGGAATTCAAAAATCCGCACACGGCCTTGAAAACGTTTTGGTGCTGCGTGACCGGGGCGGGTTTCATGTTGTTGTTCGGGGGATACACGAAGGAGGTCTTGAACTCTTTGCTCATGTCCTCATTGCCGAAGTAGGCCCCGTTTTCTTCGTCCAGGTCCGTGGCCGTGTCGTCCTCAATGGAGAGCATCTTGGTGATCTCCCGTTTGATGACATTCAGGCTGGATTCGGACAAGATGCCACGGATGCGGCTGCTCGACTGCACCAGTTTCGCTAATTTGGAAATCATCTCGTCGTCCCCGTCGATGGCATCGTCAACAAGTTGCACATTGGACGGCCTTTCGTAGTTGCCCAGTATCTCAACTATCAGCCTGCGCCTTTTTACAACGTCAAGCTCAGAAATGTCGTCAGCCACGTTTACGGAGAACATTTTGTCGTATTTCCCTTGGACAAAATAGATGCAGCATCTCAAATATTGCGACATGAAGTCCAGAAAGTTCATGGAGTTGATGTTCTCTGAGATTTTGCAAAGGATGCCGATGGTGCAAAGCATCTTGTACCGCTCCGTCGGGACGGAGATTTTCCGCTGAAGGATGTACAGTATGATGGCCGCGGCCGACAACTCCGAAGCCCTGATGGCCGCCGTTTTGTTCCCCTCTTCTTCCGGCAGGTCGTCTTCATGGTCAAAACAGTAATGAATAAGCACTTCTTCGCGGACTCCTTGTTCGTCAAACCGGTCATTGCTCTCTTCGATGAAGTCGGCATGCACGTATCCGTTCGGGCTCATGTGCGTCACTTGCAGCCGGGCGTAAAGGTCAGGGTCAAACTCATTCTTTTGCGTATAGACAACGTAGCCGGTCTCTGTAAACCACATGGTGTTCCCGTTGGTTACTTTCAGGGATTTGGCGAGCACCTCCTCTCCGCTGCGTACGCATTCTTCCATGATATATTTCTTGAAGTCGGCTGCCATGTCAAATATGCCCGTCCCGTTTTGCGTGATGCCGCCAAGCCGGGCTTCTATGTCATAGCCGACGGGCAGATATTTCAGACAGTCGTTGAAAGAGTAGGCGAAGGTGCTGTTCATCATCAGCTTCCCTTTTATCGGCTCGTATTTGGGGTCGGTGGTTTCCACAAAAATGGTGTTGAGGTCTTTCCCCGTAACCCGCACCCGGATGGTCTGCCTGTCGGTGATGTCGTATTTCAGCAGCTTTTTGCGCTCGGGCACAATGATGCGGCAGTCTTCCAGAAATGTCTCCGTGAAACTGCAAATGGCATCCAAGTCGTTTTGCAGACTTTGTTTCAACTTGTTGGCAGACAAGGAGAAAACTTTAATGTGGCCGTCTGCGACGGAGAGCGACAAGTTGAATTTGCCTTTTGTGGTTTCCGCCCGACTGCAGTTGTATATGGAGAGGCATCGGTTTTCAATAATGGCAGTTCCGACATGCTCGCGGACGTGCGGCGTGTTTGCCCTTTTGAACACGATGCTGTGTTTAAGGATGCGTTCTGACAGCAAGTCCGGGGAGTCTGACATCAATTCGTGCCGATTGTATCCTAAGGCGTTCACCTCATCGCCCAGCAACGTGTGAAGTGCGCATTCTGCCACCGCTGTCGTTCTGGCAGCAGAGCAGACCAGGGCGAGCAACAATTGCTGGTAAACAAATGCAATGCGCTTTTCTTCCGGATTTTTGCAGGCAGAAGAGAGTAGAAAAATTCCTAAAAGACGGATGTAAAAGAGGATAGTTCCTTTCTTGCTGCCCGTTTCATCTTGCAATATCCTGTCGATTTCATACAAAGGCTTTGCCGAAAGGTCTTGTATCAGCTGCGATACTCGCTTGTGCAGGAGGTTCAGCGTTTCAACGTAGAATTTGTCCTCTTTAAAGGTCTTGTTCTGTTCAAGATATTGTACGAGCCGGTCAAAGTTAGTGTCAATATAGTCGGTTTTCAGTTCTATCCAGAGGGGAGCGACGAGGTCTGTGTCTTTCATTGTTTGTGGTGTTATGGTTTCTTTTATAGGCTCGCAAAGATAGTGTATTCCTCCTTGTCTGCCATACCTTTGGGCGGATTATTTTTTGCCCGTGAAATAAAAAAGCGGAGAGTTGTTAGCCCTCCGCCGTGATAAAAAGGAAAAAGAATTGTTATAGAATGTCGTAGCTTCTTTTGACGAAATCGGTCAGTTTTTCGCCTGTGAGGATGTTCTGCGAGAGCAGGGCAAGGTCAATCATCTGCTGTACCAGTTTGGTGCGTTTCTCCTCGTCCTCTTCGCCCACCACGCGGAGGGCGAGCGGATGGTTGCCGTTGACAACGAGGTTATAGTGCTCGAAGCCGCCGTAGAAGCCTTGCTGCCCCGACACTTTTTCCATGTCCTTGAAACGCCGCATGAACTCGTTCTGCGTTATCATGACCGGCAGGTCCGTCTCGCTCAGGTTCTCGACTTGCACCGAGAAGGTCTTGGCGTCGATGTTCTTGTCGAAGCACTCTTTGAGTTTCTTCTGCTGGTCGTCGCTCAGTTTGGCGGGGTTCACGTCGTCTTTCTTCTCGATGAGCCTGTCGATGGTGTCGGCATCCACGCGGGTGAAACGGGTCTTTTCAAGCTTCTGTTCCAGCATGTTGATGAAGTGCGTGTCAAAGAAGCCGTCCATGAGCAGCACGTCGTAGCCTTTCTCCTTGGCGGCTGAGATGTAGATGTTCTGCTCGTCTAAGTTGGCGGCATAAAGGAAGATTACGGTGTCGTCTTTGTTGGTCTGCAGCGCGCTGACGGTGTTGCGGTATTCCTCAATGGTGAAATATTTGCCGTCGGTGTTCTTCAGCAAGTAGAAGTCTTTGATTTTGTCGTAGAACTTCTCGTCGGTGAGGGAACCGTATTCCAAGAATACTCTCAACTCGTCCCACTTCTTTTCAAAGTCCTCACGGTTTTCCTTGAACATCGACTCGAGTTTTTCTGCCACTTTCTTGCTGATGTAGGTGGAGATCTTCTTGACGTTGGTGTCTGACTGCAGATAGGAGCGCGACACGTTCAGCGGTATGTCGGGCGAGTCGATGACACCGTGCAGCAGGGTCATGAATTCCGGAATGATGCCCTCCAGCTCGTCGGTGATATAGACCTGGTTGCAATAGAGTTGGACGCGGTTTTTCTTGAGGTCGAGCTGGTTTTTCACCTTCGGGAAATAGAGGATGCCCGTGAGGTTGAAAGGGTAGTCCACGTTGAGATGGATCTGGAACAGGGGCTCTTCCATCGACATGGGGTAGAGTTCGTGGTAGAACTTGCGGTAGTCTTCGTCTGTCAGTGTCGATGGGGTCTTCTGCCAAAGTGGGTCGGTGTCGTTGATGATGCGCGGCACCTCCACGGCCACCTCTTTGGGCTCTTCTTTCTTCTCCTCGCTGTTCTCGTCCACGGCTTTCGTCTCCTCTTCGGGCTTCGGCTCCGGCTTGCGCCATTCGGTCTTGTTGCCGCAACGGATCGGGATGGGCAGGAAACGGCAGTATTTGTTCAGCAGTTCCACGATTTTGTTCTCTTCGAGGAAGTTCTGCGCGTCGTCAGAGATGTGCAGAACGATCTCGGTGCCGCGGTCCGCTTTGTCGCTCTCTTCCATCGTGAACTCGGTGGAACCGTCGCAACTCCATTTTACGGCCTTGGTGTCAGGCATGTACGATTTGGTGATGATATCGACCCGGTCGGAAACCATGAACGACGAGTAGAAACCCAGTCCGAAATGGCCGATGATGTTGGTGGCATCTTGCCCTTTGTATTTGGAGAGGAAATCCTCGGCCCCCGAAAAGGCGATCTGGTTGATGTATTTGTCCACCTCCTCGGCCGTCATGCCGATGCCCCGGTCGATGATGCGGATGCACTTGCCCTCTTTATCTACCTTTACCTCAATGGTGAGGTCGCCCAACTCGCCGTCGGCCTTGCCCAACGAAGACAAGGTTTTCATCTTCTGCGTGGCATCTACGGCGTTGGAAATGATTTCGCGGAGGAATATCTCGTGGTCTGAATACAGGAATTTCTTGATTACGGGGAAAATGTTTTCCGTTTTGACGTTGATGTTACCTTTTTGCATTGTATCAGTTTTTGTTTGTTTTTTTCTGTTGAATCTTGTCTGCCGTCGGCAGAATGCTGATTTTATTGCAAAATATGTGCCAAATTGTCGGCATGAGGCGGCTCCCGTCTGCTCGAGCAGCCTGCTTGTACAAATTTATATTATGGCCCGCATCTGCACTGGACGGTGGAAGCGGCGGACCGGGCGACTGACAATTTGTCATATTCGCATTTTGTCTCTTTTTTGGCACAATTGTTGTTTTGTTGGAGTTGTCTGCGTTCAGGCAATGAAAGCAGACGGGACAATAAACAACGAGTAATAACAAAAAAAAATAACAAACATCATGGGAAAAATTATTGGAATAGACTTAGGAACTACGAACTCTTGCGTAGCAGTAATGGAAGGCAGTGAGCCGGTAGTGATCCCCAACAGCGAAGGCAGAAGGACAACCCCCTCTATCGTGGCTTTTGTGGGCAACAATGAACGTAAGGTCGGCGACCCTGCAAAACGTCAGGCCATCACCAACCCCACCAAGACCATCTTCTCAATCAAGAGATTCATGGGCGAAACCTACGACCGGGTGACAAGAGAAATAGAACGCGTGCCCTACACGGTTGAAAGGGCATCCAACAATATGCCGAAAGTCAAGATCGACGACCGCTCCTATACGGCTCAGGAGATTTCGGCAATGGTTCTTCAAAAGATGAAGAAGACCGCCGAGGACTATCTCGGCCAGGAGGTTACCGAGGCTGTCATCACGGTGCCGGCATACTTCAGCGACTCGCAACGTCAGGCCACTAAGGAGGCCGGCGAAATCGCAGGCCTTACCGTGAAACGTATTATCAATGAACCGACGGCTGCCGCTTTGGCATACGGCCTCGACAAGAAGAAAGCCGACTCTAAGGTGGCCGTCTTCGACTTGGGCGGCGGCACGTTCGATATCTCAATCCTTGAACTCGGCGACGGCGTCTTCGAGGTGAAGTCAACCAACGGCGACACCCACCTGGGCGGCGATGACTTCGACCACAAGATTATCGACTGGCTGGCCGAGGAGTTCATGAAAGACTATCATGTGGACTTGAGAAAGGATGCTATGGCACTGCAGCGTCTGAAAGAGGCCGCCGAGAAAGCCAAGATTGAACTTTCCAGCTCCAACTCTACGGAAATCAACTTGCCGTATATCATGCCTATCGACGGTGTGCCTCAACACCTGGTGCGCACACTCACCCGTTCGCAGTTCGAGCAGCTGTGCGACGACCTGATCCGCGCCACTATCGAGCCTTGCAAGAAAGCGCTTGCCGACGCAGGCTATACGACCAGCGACATTGACGAGGTTATCCTCGTGGGCGGCTCTACCCGTATCCCGGCTATCCAACAGATTGTGGAGAAGTTCTTCAACAAGACCCCGTCTAAGGGCGTCAATCCGGACGAGGTGGTGGCCATCGGCGCGGCTATCCAAGGCGGCGTGCTCAGCGGCGATGTGAAAGACATTCTGCTGCTTGACGTTACCCCGCTGTCATTGGGCCTCGAAACACTGGGCGGCGTGATGACCAAACTAATTGAGTCTAACACGACCATCCCGACCAAGAAGACCGAGACATTCACAACGGCAGTCGATAACCAGACCTCCGTGGAGATCCACGTGCTGCAAGGCGAGCGTCCTATGGCTGCCCAGAACAAGAGCATCGGCCGCTTCCACCTCGACGGCATCCCCGCAGCACAACGCGGCATCCCGCAAATTGAGGTCACGTTCGACATCGACTCTAACGGCATCCTCAACGTCACCGCACGCGACAAAGCCTCCGGCAAAGAGCAGAAGATCAGAATCGAAGCCTCTTCCGGCTTGAGCGATGACGAAATCAAACGGATGAAAGCTGAAGCTGAGGCCAATGCCGACGCCGACAAGAAGGCCAAAGAGGAAATCGACAAACTGAATGCCGCCGACTCGCTGGTGTTCAATACCGAAAAGCAACTCAAGGAGTTCGGCGACAAGGTGCCGGCTGCCGACAGAAGCAAGATCGAGGCCGCCGCTGCCAAACTGAAGACCGCTCACGACAACAAGGATTTTGCCGGCATCGACGCAGCCACAACAGAACTGCAGAACGCTTGGCAGGCCGCCTCTGCCCAGATGTACCAGCAGAACGGCGCAACCCCCGGCCCTAATGCCGGTGCGCAGGGCAACTGCGCAGGCGGCAACTGCGGCAATGCCAACGCCAACGCCAATTCCGGCGACGGCGAAGTGCAAGACGTCGATTTCGAAGAAGTGAAATAGACACTCCATAATAATTTAGTGCTGAATGATTAATGAAAAAGAGAGAACGGGCAACCGTCCTCTCTTTTTTTGATTGAAATTGCCCAATATGCCGCCGCAGGCGGGCATAATATCCCCACAATCTGCTATCTTTGCGCCGTCTAATTATGAGTATGATGAATGAAGAGAGACCCTATGCACTGGTTACCGGCGCAAGTTCCGGCATCGGTTACCAATACGCCCGCCTGCTGGCACAGAAAGGATACAACCTTTTGATTGTCAGCAATGAGGCTGATGCCATCGCCCAAAAACAACAGCAACTGGCACAAGATTACCCCGTGCGGGTCATGGCTCTTTGCTGCGACCTGGGCACCGCCGGGGCTGCCCAAGAACTGTACGGCTGGTGCCGCGAACACCAACTCGTGGTAGAGGTGCTTGTCAACAATGCCGGCGTCTATCACGACCGCGACTTCCTTGCTGAGACCTCCTCCTTCAACGAGATGATGGTCAACCTGCATGTGCTGACCCCAGCGATGCTGGCCTACTTTTTCGCCCAAGATATGGTGGAAAGACACAAGGGTTATATCCTGAATATGAGTTCTGTGACCTCTGAAATTGCCGTGCAGAGACTGGCACTATACAGCGCCACAAAATGCTTTCTCAAGAATTTTTCACGCAGCCTCCATATCGAAGTTTACCATAAAGGGGTCTATGTCACGGCAGTGCGCCCCGGCGCGGTGGACACGGGCCTGTACTCGCTCGGCCGCAAGTCCACAAAAGCCGGACTGGTGTTGGGCTACATCGTCACCCCCGAAAAACTGGCCCGCAAAGGACTGCGTGCCCTCTTCCGGGGCAAGGCTCAGGCTACCCCCGGCATCCTTAACCATGCCTTGATCTTCCTGGTGTCGCTCCTGCCGACGGGCCTGTTGAGGCTCATTCGCCGACTCGACCTTTTTTAACGTTTTTTTTCAATTAAGGCTCGGAGGGACAAGGACAAGATGTGCCGCAATTTTTTATCTTTGCACGTTTAAAAAAATAAAAGTAAAAAGATTATGAGTCAGATTGTTAAAGTATTAGGACGTGAAATCCTCGATTCAAGGGGGAACCCTACAGTTGAAGTGGATGTTTATACCGCAGCCGGTGCCATGGGGCGCGCAGCTGTCCCGTCAGGCGCATCCACGGGTGTCCACGAGGCTGTTGAACTCAGAGACGGACAGCCCGAACGTTTTATGGGCAAGGGCGTTATGAAAGCCGTCCAGAATGTGAACAATGTGATGGCTGAACAGATTGAGGGCATGGAGGTCAGCGACCAGGCTGAAATCGACGCCCGCATGATCGCCATCGACGGCACAGACAATAAGGGCAATATGGGCGCCAACGCTATCCTCGGCATCTCGCTTGCCGCCGCCAAGGCCGCTGCCCAAGAAACAGGTCAAGACCTTTTCCGCTATGTGGGCGGCTGCAACGCTACCGTTCTGCCCGTGCCGATGATGAATATCCTCAATGGTGGTTCTCACGCCGATAATTGTGTTGACTTTCAGGAATTTATGATTATGCCCGTTGGCGCGCCCACATTCCGCGAGGCTGTCAGGATGGGCTCCGAGATTTTCCATAACCTGAAAAAAGTGCTCAAAGGCAAAGGCTATTCCACCAACGTGGGCGATGAGGGCGGTTTTGCCCCCGACCTCAAGTCTAACGAGGAGGCTGTCGAGGTTATTCTCCAAGCCATAGAGAATGCCGGATACAAACCTTACGATGATGTTCGCATCGCCCTCGACCCCGCCGCGTCCGAATTTTATGACACCGAGAAGAAAATCTATAAATTGAAATGGTCAACCGGCGAGGAGTTTACCCCGCAACAGATGGCTGATTATTGGAAAACCTGGACCGAGAAGTACCCGATCGTTTCTATCGAGGACGGTATGGCCGAGGATGATTGGGACGGCTGGAAAATCCTGACGGATTCTATCGGCAGCAAGATCCAGTTGGTGGGTGACGACCTGTTTGTGACCAACGTGAAGCGTCTGGCCCAAGGTCTCGAGAAAGGTGTCGCCAACTCTATCCTCATCAAGGTGAACCAGATCGGCACACTGACGGAGACTATTCAGGCTGTGTCGTTGGCTCAGCGCAACCGCTATACGGCAGTCATGTCGCACCGGTCTGGCGAGACTGAGGACACGACGATCGCCGACCTTGCCGTGGCGCTCGGCACCGGCCAAATCAAGACGGGCTCGGCAAGTCGCACCGACCGTATATGCAAATACAACCAGCTGATGAGAATCGAGGAGATGCTCGGCTCTCAGGCTATCTTCCCGGGAAAGAATTTCCCGTTCAGAGGATAATATCCCCACCCGCAACGCCGTTATCAACAAGTTAAAATTAAAATCGATTATGGAACCTGTTAAAATTTTGTTCGCAGAAGACGATGTCAACCTTGGCAAGGTGCTCACAACCTACCTCACAGGAAAGGGCTTTGAAGTGATGCACGCAAACAATGGCGAAATCGCGTACGAGAAGTTCTGTACCAACACTTTCGACATCTGTGTCATTGATGTGATGATGCCCCTGATGGACGGCTTTACGTTGGCACAGGAGATCCGGAAACGCGACAAGAAAATTCCGATTATCTTCTTGACGGCTAAGAATCTGCAGGAAGACATGATCAAGGGCTTGTCGATAGGCGGTGATGACTACATTACCAAACCGTTTTCAATAGATGTGCTGCTGGCACGCATCCAGGCACTGCTCCGCCGTACGGCAAACCAAGAACCCGATGACGAGGTTGTGAAAATGGGCAGCAGTATCACGTTCGACAAAAAACGGCAGATTCTGACGATCGACGGCGAGGAGAAGAAAATCACGACCCGCGAGGCTGAACTTCTCCAGATGCTGCTCGACAACAAGAACGATGTGCTTGAACGCGGCTATGCACTGAAAAAGATCTGGGGCGACGACAGCTACTATAATGCCCGGAATATGGATGTGTATATCACTAAATTGCGCAAGTATCTGAAAAGCGACCCCGAAGTGCAGATTATCAATGTTCACGGCATAGGCTTCAAATTGGTGATGTAGCCCTAACGCGCATTTTTGAAGGGGAGGTAAACCATAAAGGTGCTCCCTTTCCCTTCTTCACTTTGAACTTCAATATGGCCATGGTGCAGGGAAACGATCTTCTTGACGTACCCTAATCCAAGGCCATATCCCTTTACGTCGTGTACGTTGCCCTTGGGCACACGGTAAAAGTTGTCGAAGATGCTGGCAATGGCTTTCTTGGGTATGCCGATGCCTTTGTCTGTCACCGAAACCATGAAGTATTTCTTGTCCGATTGGGTGTTGATGAGTATCTCCGGCTTGTCGTTAGAGTACTTGATGCCGTTTTCCACTAAGTTGATGATGACATTCTCAAGATGGCTGCGGTCGCCGAACAGTTTGTACTCGTCGGCATTGAGCGCCAGGTTCAGCATGCCGTTGGCGGAGGTTATCTGCAAGGCGATGCTGTCGGCTACCTTGTGGATGATTTCGTGCATGTCGAGCAATTCCAAGTTCATCTTGACCTGCCCCTTTTTCAGTTGTGCAATCTGCAAGATGTTGGTTACCATGTTTTTCAGCCTGTCGTTCTCGTCGCGGATGATGTTGATGTAGGTTTCCCGCATGACGGCGTCGTTGTGAAGGCTCGGGTCCGACAAGGCCTCGCAGGAGAGCGAGATGGTGGAGATCGGCGT
This sequence comes from bacterium, assembly GCA_963643165.1. Classification (GTDB taxonomy): domain Bacteria; phylum Bacteroidota; class Bacteroidia; order Bacteroidales; family WCHB1-69; genus F23-D06. The sequence goes on from CAVIJD010000002.1 coordinate 82,058, forward strand.
CTTGAACTCGTGCGTCATGTTGTTGATGAACTCGTTGGTGACTTCCGACAGTTTTTTCTGCCGGTACAGGGCATACAAGGAGACTATAGTGACTGTGAAGGTGACGATGAGCAGGCAGATGATGAGCCCTACAATGGTGCCCATGCGCTGCAGGAAGATGCCGCGCTCGGCGGGGAAGTAGAGGATGAGGTAGTTGGGCGAGGTTATCTTGTCGTTGTACTTGAGCCGGAACACATACTCGCTGTGCAGCATGGTTTCGATGCCGGTGAAACGCGGCAGTACGACAAAGTCGGTGGTGAATGCGTTGTAGATGGCAAAGTCGAAACGTGCGTTGATGTTCTCTTCCAGCAAGCAGGATTGGATGATCTTTTCCAGTCCGCAGTTCTCGAGCAACTCGGCCGTGGAACTGTCCATCTGCACGAGGTTGGCGTCCAGGTTGGAGAGCAGTTGGTTGGCCCCGCTCTTGGCATCTTTGATGGACCAGGGATCGTTGTTGACCGGGAATAAGTCGCGGTAGGCTTTGCTGAAAAACTCAGTGTCGTTGGCCACGACTCTAGAGTTGTTCTCTTTCAGGAAAGTGATGGTTTGGATGATGCCGATGGGCTGATATTCAACGCTGTCGAGCAGAAAGCGGCGCGACCGCTGCACGGAAACGACTGCCGTGGTGTCTGGCAAGGGGCTGTTGATGGTGTCAATGTTCGCCAACGCCGCCGTGTCGTTCTTGATGATGGCATCGATTTTCTCAACAGTCTCGTCGCCGGCGGTCAGCACTTCGTTCACGAAGATGCTCCGCTGCACCTTCTCGGCCTCTGTGTAGAGTTTGAAGATGGAGAGCACTAACAGAATGGAGGTGATGCCGATTACGAAGAACAGGGAGATGATGATGCGCTTTTTCATAATTCTTGGCAGACCTGTTGGACGATTTCGCGGATCTTCTCTTCCGGGAAGCGGCGGATGACGCCGTTTTCTTCAAAATGTTTGACGATGGCGTGCGCCTCTTCAATGTCTTGCTTGGCTATGGCATAAACCTCGTCGGCGGTGCGCTGCTTGCGTGCCACGCCGTCCCGGATGGCTTGCATGGCCACGTCGGAGGCCACATGCGGGAAGAGGTCGCTGTCCATCATGGTCGGCATGATGCGGTCGGCGGAGATGCCTCTCTTTTCGGCAAATTCGGCGATGGAGTGCGCCGCGCGGATGGCCATGCGGTCGGTGATCTTGCGTGAGGAGACCAACAATGTTCCTTTCAGGATGGAGGGGAAGCAGATGGAGTTGTTGACCTGGTTGGGAAAGTCGCCGCGCCCTGTGGCCACGATGTACGCACCCGCCTCTTTGGCCTGGTACGGGTAGATCTCGGGCACGGGGTTGGCGCAGGTGAAGACGATGGACTTCTCGGCCATCAAGGATATCCACTCCGGCTTGATGGTGTCAGGCCCCGGTTTGGAGAGGGCGATGAGCACGTCCGCGTCTTTGAAGGCCTCCTCTTGCGTCTCTATGCAATGCGGATTGGTGGTGCGGCACAACTCCCACTGGCGGTAGAAGCCGGCATTGTCACGGTAGTCGCTTCTGTTTTGGTGCAAGGTGCCGTTCACGTCGAACATGATGATGTTTTCAGGCTTTGCTCCGTCGGCAATCAGAAAGCGGGCGATGGTCGTGTTGGCGGCGCCGGCACCGTAGAGCACGATTTTTACGTTTGAGATGTGCTTGCCGGCCACTTTCAGGGCATTGACTATACCCGCGAGCGTCACACAGGCCGTGCCTTGCGCATCGTCGTGCCAAACAGGGATGTCGCAGGCTTCACGCAAGGTGTCCAATACACGGTAACAGTTGGGCTGCGAGATGTCTTCGAGGTTGATGGCCCCGAAACTGTGCTGCACCATTTTCACAAAGTCGATGAGTTTGTCGGCTTGGTGTGCCCCGCTTTCGTCACGGCTGTCTATGCAGAGCGGCACGGCATCCACCCCGCCGAGGTATTTCATCAGCATGGCTTTCCCCTCCATGACACCCAGTCCGCCCGGCGGCGTGCAGTCGCCGTCACCCAATACCCGCGTGCTGTCACTCACTACGGCTACCAGATTCGAGCGGTTGCTCAAGTAAAACGACTGGTCGTTGCGGTCGCGCACCGTGGTGGATACCGCCGACACGCCCGGCGTGTACCAGACGTTGAACCAGTTGAAGCCGTAAATGGGGGCTTTGGGCAAGGTCTGCATTTTGCCACCGTAGAAGAGATGGGCTTCTAAGGCCATCTTCTTGTAGAAAAGGGTCTTGGCTTTTGCTTTCTGACTTTCGGAGAAGTCGGCGGGGAAAAGCGCTTCGATGTTGTCTAAACTGAGTATGTTGTCCATTTTAGTCTTAACTATAGATGATTGATGATTTTAAAATGCCATCCAGCGGTCAAAGTCCTCGGGGCTCACCAGTTGGAGTTCGATGGCGGCCTCTCTCAATGTCAGGCCGTGCGCCAAGGCGTGCTGTGCGATTTTGGCGGAATTGTAGTACCCGATGTGCGGGTTCAGTTTCGTCACTAACATCAGCGAGTTCTGCAAATGCATGGTGATGCGTTCTATGTTAGGCTGTATGCCTTTGAGACAATGGTCGTTGAAAGAGTCTATGACGTCGCCGAGCAGTCGGGCCGACTGTAGCAGGTTGCGCCCGATGAGCGGCATGAACACGTTGAGTTGCAGATGTCCCTGCATGGCGCCGGTGCTGATGGCAACGTCGTTGCCGATAACTTGGCAGCATACCATGGAGAGCGCTTCGCATTGGGTGGGGTTCACCTTGCCGGGCATGATGGACGAGCCGGGCTCGTTGGCGGGCAATATCACTTCGCCTAAGCCGCAGCGCGGCCCGGAGTTGAGCAGCCTGAAGTCGTTGGCGACTTTCATCAGCGACAAGGCCAGACGCTTGAGCGCCCCCGACATCTCCGCCATGGAGTCGTGGGAGGCCATGGCCTCGAATTTGTTGGGCGCATTGGTGAAGTCCAACCCCGTGAATTTGCAGATGTATTGCAGGGCGAGGCGGTCGTAACCGTCGGGGGCGTTGATGCCGTTGCCGACGGCGGTGCCTCCGATGGGAAGCTCCATCAGATGCGGCAGGCTGTGCCGTATGGCCGCAAGCCCGTGTGCCACCTGCGACTGGTGCCCCGACAACTCTTCGCCTAAGGTGAGCGGCGTGGCGTCCATGAGGTGCGTGCGCCCGGTTTTCCGGATTCCTGAAAACTCCTCGATTTTTGCCGAGTAGGTCGCGATGAGCCGCTCTATGGCCGGTATGGTGTGCTCGAACAACATCTTGGCGGCCGCAATGCGCATGCCCGTCGGGAAGATGTCGTTGGTGGACTGCGACTTGTTGACGTCATCGTTAGGCGAGAGATAGAGCGGCTTGTCTGAAAGGGCGCCGCCGTGCAGTTGCTGCCCACGGTGCGCAATCACCTCGTTGACGTTCATGTTGGTTTGGGTGCCCGAGCCGGTTTGCCAGATGTGCAGCGGAAACTGGTCGTCCCAACGGCCGGCCAGAATCTCGTCGCAAGCACGGACGATAAGGTCGCGCTTGTCGGCAGGCAACACGCCAAGGTCACAATTGGCGCAGGCCGCCGCTTTCTTGGCGGTGACGATGCCGTAGATGATCTCAACGGGCATCTTCTTCTTCCCGATTTTGAAATTCTCTTTGGCGCGCTGCGTCTGCGCCCCCCAGAGTTTGTCGTCTTCAACCTTTATTTCGCCAAGCGTGTCTTGTTCAATCCGATAGTCCATAGTGTATAGTCAGTTTTTTTTGAAACGTGTTAATCATAGAATTTCCAAACAATGCCCAACTGTAGATTCTGCCCTTGCATAGGGAAGGATGGCGTGGTCAGGTAGTTGTAACCGACAAATCCCGCCAGCAGGTTTCCGCCTCTGATGAAGAAGGAGATCCTTTCAATCTTGAAGGTGAGGTTCAGGTCGAAATAGACAAAATTGCCGGTTTGGGTTTCGGCTTGGCGGTAAAACTGATGGATGATGGGATTGTATCCGTCGGCATAGTAACGGGTGTTGTACATCAAGTCGCCGCCGATTTCGATGTGCATCCGGTTTTTGAAGATGCGGAAACGGCCCGCGGCCTTGAGTTTCCCCGCAAACAGCGGCACCGCGATGGCGGCATTCGTGGAGTGCTGCAGCGAGACGTTGGCCTCAATCGAGAAATGCTTGAAGTGCAGCGGAGCCAATAGGTTGAGTTGCAATACATTGACAATCTTGTCGCTGAGTGCGGGACGGAAATTGTCGTCCATGTAGAGGTATTGACCCATCATAAAGTAATTGAAACTCGCCTTGCAGTCAAAGATGGTATAGAACGCGCTTAATTTCAGGTTGTTCTGCTTCTTCCAATGGTTTTCCCAATAGTTGTTGTTGCCAAGGTAGCAGGTGTAGAAATAGTCGGGTGCCACCCGGTAGAAGTCGGCTTCGAGGCCGATGTAGTGGCGGTGCTTGCGGTTGATGGCAAAGGTGGCGGCGGCATTGGCGATGGCGTCCAGATGGTTGTAGCCGAAAAAGGCGTATGAGATGCTGCCGTGGAGGTCCCAGAACTTGAAAAGCCGGATGCGGGTGCGCGCAAACAATGCCAAAGAGGTGCTGTAGAGACGGGGTTCGCGCGCGTTGACGAACTCCACCCGCGCACCGGCGGCGAAACGGAGAAAGTTGTTGCGGTCGCTGACCCTCGCATAGGGCTCGTAGTTGGACCACTGCAAGGTGTTGATGACGTTGTAATACTGCAGCGTGTCGTGCGTGGTGTCTGTGTTGATGTAGTATTGGTTCTGGTAGAAGTCGTTGTTCAAGTTGTAGTCGTAAAAGACACTTTTGGCGTGTTTGAACTGAAATGTGTGCGTGAACGTGCCGAAATAGTGCTCTTTCTTGTCGCGGATGCTTACGTATTGTTGAAACAGCACGTCGTGCGTGTTGATGGTTGAGGAGGCTCGGTCAAACAGCACCTCAAAGCCGTTCAACTTGTTGATGATGTTGGTGTCGCCCGCCCCGATGGCGGCAAAGTCGTATTGGTTTTTGAGGCCGCCGTTTTCTGAAAGCTTGCCGTGATTCAGAATGTAGGACAGCGAAAGGCCATACACTTTCTTCGGGGAGGTGTAGCGGAAGATGCCGTCCAACACCAGCATGTTCGATTCCTGATGGATGAAATAGCCGTTGTTGCCGTAGGCGAACATGTCAACAACAAGGTTGCTGTTTTTGAACTTCTGCGTGTGCGTGGCGGTGAAATTGTGCTCCGACTCGAGCCCGTAGGTGTAGGCAAGCCTCGTGTAGGAGGTCTCGACATCGTAAAAATGCAAGTCCGACTGCTCTTTGAACAGGAGCGGATAGGGCAATCGTATCATGGTGAAGCCGGGCTCTTTCCAGTAGTCGAATACCATGCTTTTGTGCGCCTGGGCGTTGATGCCTAAGGTCTGGTATATGTTCCGGGTGGAGAGCAATGGGTTGAAGTTGGCGTTGGCGAATGTGGTGGTGTCTATCAGCTGGTAGGTGACAGGATAGAAGAATGTGCCCGGCAGTTGCGTGCTATAGACGGGCATGTAGGCGGGCGATATGGCCATGGCCGAATCGATGGTGCGGTGCGTGGGACTGTTCTCCTGACCATGCAGCACGCCGGCGGCAAAAAGAAATGCCACAAGCAGGAATGTTATGTATGTTTTTGATCTGCAAACCATTAGAACAAGACTGCACTTTTTGTTGAAGCGTGCAAATATAGCATAAATGTTCCAATCTGCAGTTCTTGTGTTGACGGCAATTCACGGCAAAACCAAAAAGGAGAAACTGAATAGTAATTCTGTTCAATTTCTCCTTGAGGTTTCAGCGTCGGTGCGCGCTTATGCGGGCTTCACTTCGCCGCACGAGGAGGCGGTGACTGTGGTGTCGATGCGCTTGATGAGGCCTTGCAAGGTCTCGCCGGGGCCGAACTCCACAAAGTTGGCGGCGCCGTCGGCAACCATGTTGCGCACGGTCTGTGTCCACAGCACGGGAGCGGTGAGTTGGCGCAGCAGGTTGTCTTTGATGAGGTCAGGGTCTGACGAGGGCCGTGCCGACACGTTTTGGTAAATAGGGCAGGCGGGCACGTGAAATTCGCACTGGCGGATGGCTTTGGCCAGCTCTTCCTGTGCGGGTTGCATCAACGGGGAGTGGAATGCCCCGCCCACGTTCAGCGTCTTGATAATCTTGGCCCCGGCTTCTTTCAGCAGCTGCGTGGCCTTCTCCAGTCCGGGCAACGTGCCCGAGATGACCGTCTGCAAGGGACTGTTGAAGTTGGCGGCCACAACGGTTTCGTCGGTGATGCTGTTGCAGATTTTCTCGATGGTCTCTGCGTCAAACTTCAGCACTACGGCCATTCCGGACGGCGCGACGCGGCAGGCCTCCTGCATGGCAACGGCTCGCTTTTCGACTAACCGCAAGGCATCGTCGAACGAGAGTGCCTTGTTGACAGCCAAGGCGGTGTATTCTCCTAAGGAGTGCCCTGCCACCATGTCCGGCTCGATGTCGTTGCCCCGGCAAAGGTAGGAGATGTAGGAGTGCAGGAACACGGCGGGCTGGGTGACGTCCGTTTTCTTGAGTTCCTCTTCGGTGCCGTCAAACATGACCTCAGACAGCGAGTAGCCTAAGATCTTGTCGGCGAGGGCGAAATGCTCCCGAGCAACAGGAAATTGGTCATACAGCGCTTTGCCCATGCCGGAGAACTGCGCTCCCTGTCCGGGGAATACGTATGCGTTCTTCATGCTTTAGGCCGTTTTGTTGAGGGCGTTCTCGAGGTATGTGATGGCGTCACCTACAGTCTTGATCTTTTCAGCGTCGTTTTCGGCAATGCTGATGCCGAAGTTGTTTTCCAATTCCATGATGATCTCTACGGTGTCCAGGGAGTCAGCGCCAAGGTCGTTTACAAAACTCTTGTCGGGCGTGACGGCATCGACGTCAATGCTCAGTTTGTTGGCGATGATTTCTTTGGTCTTTTCTGCGATGTTTTCCATTTTTTTCTGTTTGTGTTATTTGATTGATAAATTATTGGCTGAGTAGGGTGCTGTCAGAGGCTCAGTCCGCCGTCACAGCAGATGACCTGTCCGCTGATGTACTGTGCCAGGTCGGAGGCGAGGAAGAGCGCGGTGCGGGCCACGTCAAGCGGTGTGCCGCCACGGCGCAGCGGGATGTTCTGGATCCAGGCTTCGCGAACTTTCTCGTCAAGTTTCCGCGTCATGTCGGTCTCGATGTAGCCCGGAGCCACGGCGTTGCAGCGGATGTTGCGCGAGCCGATCTCTTTGGTCATGGACTTGGTGAAGCCGATGATGCCGGCTTTGGAGGCCGAATAGTTGCTCTGTCCGGCATTTCCGTTGATGCCGACGATGGAACTGATGTTGATGATGGAACCGTTGCGCTGTTTCATCATGGCAGGCGTCAAGGCTTTGGTGTAGTTATATACGGACTTGAGGTTGGTGTTGATGACGGCGTCCCAGTCGCTCGGCGACATGCGTAGGAGCAGGCAGTCGCGGGTGATGCCGGCATTGTTGACCAGGATGTCGATGGTGCCGTATATTTTCAGTGCCTCTGTCACCACGTTCGAGGCCTCCTCAAAGGAGGTGGCGTCGGCGGCAAAGAAGGAGACCTTGGTGCCGTATTGTTTGAGTTCCTCGAGGGTGCTCTGGCTGCGCTCGTCGTCGCGGAGGTCGGTGAAGATGATGTTGGCGCCGTTCTGCGCGAATAGGGTGGCGATGCACTTGCCGATGCCTTGAGCCGCCCCGGTGATCAACGCGGTTTTATGCTCTAAAAGATTCATAGTGTTCGGGTTTTAAGGTTGTTATTTTGAAAATTGAAGATTGTCGTTGTCCACCAGCACGAAAGTGAGGTTCCCTTTGGTGCAGAGTTGCCCGTCGATGGTCATCGAGGCTTCGATGAAGAACATCAGGCCGCGCCTTTGGGTTATCTTGGCCTTGATCTCCAGCAGGTCGCCGGGACGGGCCTGTTTCTTGAACCGCACGTTGTCGAAGCCGCCGTAGAACGGCGTTCTGCCGATGAGTTCCTCTTTGATGAGGAGGCAGCACGACTGGGCCATGATTTCGCACAGGATAACGCCGGGAACCACGGGGAATCCCGGAAAATGGCCTTGAAGGAAAAACTCGTCGCCGCGCACGCGGTAGGTGGCGTGTACGTATTCGCCTTCCAGGTTGACCTCATCCACGAGCAACATCGGCTCGCGGTGTGGCAGGTATTGTTTTATCTCTTCTCTGTTCATTGTCAATAGTGTTTAAAAGGAGTGTTTAAGTTGATGATTGATGGTGTTATTGTTCAAATTTGCGAAGCACTACGCAACTGTTCTGTCCGCCGAACCCGAAGGAGTTGGAGATGGCGATGTTGACATCGGCGCGGCGTGCCGTGTTGGGCACATAGTCGAGGTCGCAGTCGGGGTCGGGCTCGTTGAGGTTGATGGTGGGCGGGATGACGCCGTTGTAGAGGGTGAGGGCCGTGGCGACGAGTTCCGCGCCGCCGGCAGCGCCGAGCATGTGGCCGAGCATCGACTTGTTGGAGCTGATGGGCACTTTGTAGGCGTTGGTCGTGCCGAGGGACAGTTTGATGGCTTGGGTCTCCGACTTGTCGTTCAGCGGGGTGCCGGTGCCGTGAGCATTGACGTACAGCGAGTCGCGGCTGCTGTCGTAGCCGGCCTCTTTCAGGGCCAGTTCCATGGCTCTGGCGGCGCACTTGCCGTCAGGACGCGGGGCGGTGTAGTGGTGGGCGTCGCAGGTGTTGCCGAAGCCGACAACCTCAGCATAGACCTTGGCGTGGCGCGCCATGGCATGCTCATACTCTTCCAGGATGACCACACCGGAACCTTCGCCGATGACGAAGCCTTGTCTGCGCTTGTCAAAAGGCAGCGAGGCGGCGTTCGGGTTCGGCTCGCGGGTGAGGGCCTTGCAGTTGTGGAAACCGCCGATGGCGATCGGGGTGATGGCCGCCTCGGCGCCGCCGGCGATGATGGCGTCGGCATAGCCGTGCTGAATGCAGTGGAACGCCTCGCCAATGGAGTGCGTGCCCGTGGCACAAGCCGTGACGATGGGAAGACACGGACCCTCCGCATGGTGTACGATGGCGATGTTGCCCGCCGCGATGTTGGATATCATCATGGGTATAAACAAGGGCGAAACACGTCCCGGACCTTCGGCAAGCATCTTGGTGTGCTCCGTGTGGAACGTCTGAATGCCGCCCACGCCCGAGCCGAGGTAAACGCCCAGTCTTTCGGGCTCTATGGTCAGCTGGCTGTCCGTCATGGCCTGCTGCGCCGCTGCCAAGGCAAACTGCGCATAACGGTCTGAACGGCGCGCGATGTCTTTCTGCACACCATAGTCCTCGGCCTTGAAGTCGGTGACTTCGCCGCCGATTTTCACCGGCAGGTCATCAGTGGGGATGCGGGTGATCTCGCGGATGCCGCAGACCCCGTTGGTCAGATTGTTCCAAAAAGACGGAAGGTCTTTTCCGACAGGGGATATGATGCCCATGCCTGTAATTACTACTCTTCTCATTCTTCAGTATTTGAAAATTGTTATTGTAATTGTTTTTATTGTCGTTAAGTTTTATGCCCGCTGCATCACACACGCGCCAGATACAAAGCCCGCCCCGAATGCGCTCAACACCATGATGTCGCCCGTCTTGACTTTCCCGCTCTTGTACAGCTCGTCAATGAGGATGGGAATGCTGGCCGACGAGGTGTTGCCGTAACGGTCGAGGTTGATGGGGAACTGCCCGTTCTCCGCCCCGATGTTGTGCTTTATCGATTCTATAATGCGGGCATTGGCCTGATGCAGCAAAAACCAGTTCACGTCTTTAACATCGACGTGGGCTTCGTCAAGCACGATCTGCACGTCTTTGGTGGAGGCCTTGACGGCCATCTTGAACACGTCGCGCCCTTTCATCACCAGCGGGTTGTAGGCTTCCGTGTCTTCGTCGTAAGGGGTCTTCTCCATCTTGCGGCGGTAGTAGAGCACGTCGTACTTTGAGGAGGTGGTGAGCCGGATCGACTTCAGTTCGTCGCCGTGGGTCAGCACTACCGCGCCGGCGCCGTCACCGAACAACACGGAAGTGTCGCGCTCGTGCCAGTTGCAGAACTTGGTGGGCTCCTCGGCACACACGATCAGAATGCGGCTGGCTTTCTTGGTCTGGAGGAATGACTCGGCAATCTCCAAGGCATAGATGAATCCCGCACAGGCCCCGTTCAGGTCTATGCAGGGACATGTGGCGCCAATCTCCCCTTGCACGATGCAACTCATGGCCGGCGTGATGAAGTTGTTCGCCACGTTTGAGCAAATGATGAAGTCTAACTCCGACGGCTCAATGCCGGCATCGGCTATCGCCGACTTGCACGACTTGACGGCAAGGTCAATCAGATTCTCATTTGAGATCATGCGCCTCTCGTGTATGCCCGTGCGCGTGGTAATCCACTCGTCGTTGGTGTCCAGTATCTGCGAAAGCATTTCGTTGCTGATGACTTTCTGCGGCAAGGCGCTTCCTGTTCCTATAATTTTCATAAATCGTTTTATTTAACTTGCAAAACAACAAAATATTTTTTGGCGTGCAAAACAACAAATAATAGTTTTTTAGAGCATTTGAAAGTGATTGATAATCATAATAATGTGGCGAACGTTTCTTATTGTTGGCGAAATCGCCGATAGTTGGCAGGCAATTAGGATTGCGATTTCCCCCTCTTTTTTTGTATTTTTGCCACCTCAATATCGAAACAGAAAGACAGAGATGAAGACCCCTGAATTCTTGACAAACAAAAAAAGGATAATTCAGTTTATCTGTTCTGTTGCCGCCTTTTCCATACTGTTCATCATTGTGTATAAACCTATCGGGGTTACAAGGTTCTTCTCCTTTCCCGACTCGCGGCTTTCGCTGATGTCTTATACGGCTGTGGTCGTGGCCATCGGTTTCGTGATCCTTGTTGCCAGCCGTTTTCTGCTCTACCGCGTGCTGCGCAGAAGACATGTTGACCTTGATTATCTGATTGTGTGGCTGATAGCAGAGATTTTCTTTCTCTCACTCGCACTTACCTTTTTTTCCTATTTCGTGAATACGGAACACAATGTCAAGTTCCTCGACCTGCTGGTCCGCATCAGCGCCAGCGTCGTGGGCATCCTCGCCATTCCGTATGTCGTTTCTGTGATGGGCTTTATGCTGAAAGAGAAAGAACGCGAACTGCAATACTATACGATGAAGAAGAACAATAATGCCGGCGACGCGGTCACCGGCATTACGAATTTTCATGACAAGAGCGGGAAGTTCGCTATTTCCATCAAGAACGAAGACCTGCTCTATCTGGAATCGGCAGACAACTATGTCAAGATTCATTACCTCAACAATGATGAGGTCTGCCAATATCTTTTACGGAATACGCTCAAGAACGTGGAGGAAGAGTATGCTTCCGCCGGGCTGGTCCGTTGCCACCGTTTCTATCTGGTGAATATGCACAAGGTCAAGATTGTGAGGAAACTGAAAGGCATCCTGGTGCTGGAGTTCACCGACTTGGCCAAGTCGGTGCCCGTTTCCAAGACTTATATCCGTTCGATTATCGATATCCTTGCACAGTCGGATCTGCATAACGAGAAGTCCAATTAGTTTTCAGCTTTGTAAGAAAGCAGCATCTCTTCGCTGAAGTTGCGGATGTATTCCAGATTTTTGGCGATTTCGCATTTGCCTGTCTGGATCATCAATTTGCAGGAATTCAGGTATTTGCCGTCTCTCTCGGCATCAGTCAAGAGGAGGTGACCCATAATGACGTATCCTACAGATTCTACCAGGCGGCGTGCGTTGAAGTCGTAAGCTTCACCCTGGAATTCGGAGGCGGCCTTCTGCATTTCGAGATAGCGTTCCGTCATGGCTTTCAGTTCGTTGCGCAGCGGCTCGAGTTCGGCTTTCATCGGCATGGCTTCATATTCGCGGATGCGGTTCATGAAGATTTCGCTGCCGATGCCTCTGATGGCGGCCACCACCTGCAACTGTGAGGTGCCTTCGTAGATGGAGAGGATGCGGGCGTCGCGGTACAGTCTCTCGCAGGCGTACTCTTTCATGAAGCCTGAGCCGCCATGGATCTGTATGCAGTCGTAAGCGATGCGGTTGGCATATTCGCTGGAGAAGAGTTTCAGCAGCGGCGTGAACATGTCGGCGTATTTCTGGCTTTTTTTGAGTTCGGCACGTTCCTCGGTGGTCAGCGTGCGCTCTTTGGAAATCTGCTCCAAGGCCTTGCACACATCCACAAAACGGGCAGTTTCGTAAAGCAGCGAACGGATGGCATCGGTTTTGGCGCGCATGTCTGCCAGCATCTCATACACTTGCGGGAACTCGGCAATCGGCTTGCCAAACTGCTCGCGCTCGTGGGCATAGCTGAAGGCTTCGCGGCAGGCGGCCTCCGCCAGTCCCACCGACTGTGCGCCGACACCCAAACGGGCACCGTTCATCAGCGACATCACATACTTGATAAGCCCGAACTTGCGGTTTCCGACAATCTGTGCCGGCGCATTGTTGAACACCAATTCTGCCGTTGGAGAGCCCTTGATGCCCAGTTTGTTCTCTATTCGTCTGATAGTTACGGCTTTGTCTTTCCTGTCGTAGAGAAAGTAGGAGAGGCCGCGGGCGTCTTCCGTGCCCTCTTCAGAGCGTGCCAACACCAGTTTGATGTCTGCGTCGCCGTTAGTAATGAAGCGTTTCACACCGTTCAGCCGCCAGCAGTTGGCTGCCTCGTCAAAAGTGGCTTTCAGTCGCACCGACTGCAGGTCGGAGCCGGCATCGGGCTCGGTGAGGTCCATCGAGCAGGTGTAGCCTTTGTAAATCAAGGGCAGATATTGCGCTTTCTGCACTTCGCTGCCGAACTCCAGGATCGTTTCGGCGCAGTCTTGCAGTCCCCAGATGTTGGCGAAGCCGGCGTCGGCGCGCGAGACGATCTCGGCGGCCATCACGTAGGGCACATACGGGAAGTTGAGGCCGTCGTATTTGCGGGGCAGCGACAGGCCGTAGAGTCCGGCGTCGCGCAGCGCTTCGTGGTTCTGCTGTGTGCCTTTGGCATAGACAATGGCGTTGTTTTCGATGTGGGGACCTTCCTGATCCACCGCCTCGGCATTGTTGGCGATTACCTCGCCGGCAATCTCGCCGATGATTTCCATCACCTTGTCGTAGTTCAGCATAGCCTCGTCATAGCACGAAGGGGCGTCTTCGCAATGTTCGCTTTCGGCATAGCCGCGCTCTTTCAGTTCCACGATGCGGCCCATGGCCGGGTGGTTGAGGTGAAACTTGAGATTTTCGTTGTCTGTATAGTAATTTGACATCTTTCTGTTCTTTATTTCTGGTTAGCAATATAACTGTTGATCAATTTGGGCAGCACTTCCATTACGTCGCCGGTGATGTTATAGTCGGCGATGGCGCAGATGGGCGCGCTGGGGTCCGTGTTGATGGATATGATCTTGGCGGACTCTTCCATGCCGGCGCGGTGTTGTACGGCGCCGGAGATGCCGCAGGCGATGTACAGTTTCGGACGCACGGTGACGCCGGTCTGTCCGATCTGTCTTTCCGGCTCGGCAAATCCGGCATCCACGGCAGCGCGGGTGGCGCCCACTTCGCCGCCGATCAGCTCGGCATAGCGGTGCAGCAGTTCAAAGTTCTCCTTAGAGCCCACGCCGTAGCCGCCGGCCACGATGATTTGTGCGTTCTTGATGTTTATCTTCTTCGTTTCAACTTTCCGTTCCACAATGCTCACGCGGAAATCCTCAGGGCTGAGGTAGTTCTCCACGGGCAGCATGACCAGTCGGCCGGTGCGGTTCTCAACGCGCTCTTTCTTCATGACACCCTCGCGCACCGTGGCCATTTGCGGGCGGGTGTCGGGGTTGACGATGGTGGCGATGATGTTGCCGCCAAAGGCGGGACGGATCTGATGCAGGATGTTCGGATAGACTTTATTCTGGCGGTTGTCGGCATAGTCGGCAATCTCGAGGCTGGTGCAGTCGGCGGTGAGGCCGCAGCGCATGCGGGAGGCCAGACGCGGGGCCAGGTCGCGCCCTGTGCAGGTGGCGCCGAAGAGAGCGACCTGCGGTTTCTGCTCCTCAAAGAGCTTTGACATGATGCTGAAATGGGGCAGCGTGCTGAACGGGAACAGCCGCTCGTCGCAGGCGTAGAATATCGTGTCTACGCCGTATGGATAGAGCTGTTCTTCAAGGTCTTCGACCTTGTCGCATAATACGGCTGCTTCCACAGCCACCCCTAAAGTGTCGGCCAGTTTCCTTGCTTTGGAGCACAGCTCGAGACTGACATCCGCCACCTTGCGGGCTTCATTGATTTCACAATAAACGATGATATTATTCATTGAAAAAAATGTTTGTCTTGTTGTTTGAGTACTATAATATAATATTGTATAGAGAGGTATGGGTGGCGGCTATCCCAGAATATGGGCGTCCATCAGGGTGCGGGTCAGTTGCAACAGTCCCTCGTCAGTGGCGGGCACGGCAACGCTCTCTTTCTTGGCGAGCACCACATTCTCGATGCCTTTCACGCGGGTGGGGGAGCCGGTCAGACCGAGGCGGCTGCTGTCGGTGTCAAGGTCGTCGCAGTTCCACTCCGTGATGTTGAGGTAAGCCCTGTTTTCGGGCACGGGGGCGAGGTTGCGCTCGCGGGTTTCGGTGGCGGAGCGGGCATCCTTGAACCTGACGGTACGGTGTGCATGCCTGAAGCGGCACGGGGCGGCTGTGCCCGAAACGGTGACCAGTGCCGGCAACGCGACCCTCACGGTCTCAAAGCCGTTCTCCAGCCTCCGCTTTATGGTGATGGAGTCGGCAGACACGGCCTCGATGGACTCGGCGTAAGTGATCTGCGGCAAGTCGAGCTTCTCTGCAATCTGGGGCCCCACTTGGGCGGTGTCGCCGTCAATGGCCTGCCGTCCGCAGAAGATAAGGTCAACATGGCCCAGTTTCTTGACGGCCATCGAGAGGGCATAAGAGGTGGCCAAGGTGTCGGAACCGGCAAAACGGCGGTCGCTGACCACATAGCCGTTGTCGGCGCCGCGGTAGAGGGCTTCGCGGATGATGTCGGCGGCACGGGCCGGACCCATCGTGATGACGCTGACCTCTACATCTTTGAGCCGGTCTTTCACCGACAGCGCCATCTCCAGCGCATTCAGGTCTTCGGGGTTGAATACCGTAGGCAGGGCGGCTCTGTTGATGGTGCCGTTCGGCAACATGGCATCTTTGCCGACATTGTGCGTGTCGGGTACCTGCTTGGCTAAAACTGCAATTTTCAAACGCATAATTCTTCTTTATTTTTTTAAGGTGCGAAGAAACAAAAATTATAGGTTGCGTATGACTTGTCCCCAAAAAGCGAGGACAGAAAGCCCGAATGTGCCGCATAAAACCCCGATTTGTGGCGAACGGCTCGGATATGTGGCAAAAATCCGCCCTTGTGGGGCTGAATGACCGCTTTGCGGCCTTTTGCACGCCGCCGACATTCTCGCTTCAAATCATTGATTGACAGGCAAATATACGAATTTTATTATTGCAGGAAATGTTTAATTATTTGATTGCCAATAACTTATTGGCAATCGTTTTATGACTTTTTTGTATGTCAGCATTATAGTTGAAAACATTGTTGCCCGGACGTTGATGTTGGAAAGAGAGAAAGAAACAACATGCGTAACGCTCTACATTCTGCATTCTACATTCGTACGGTTGCCGTGGGGGTAATGTAACGTATTTTTGCTATCTTTGCTGCCTGTTGGAAAGATGAAACCGCCTGCCCGCTCAGGCCCACTATAAAACCTACTACATCACCCACTGCGCTCTTTCCTTACGTTCCACATCGCAGATGAAACGCAAACCTTTCTGTTGACAACATTGCAAATAACAACAAATACTATTCTTCTGATGAAACAACAACTACACTACTTTTTTCTGGTCGCCGTGCTTTGCTGCCTGACTTTCGGCTTCCTGCCGCAGGCCAAGGGACAGGTCGGACCTTACTCAAACTATTTTGCCGGAAAGAACGACCGCGACACCATCGATGCCGACGGAAATTCGGGCTGCAAAAACCAGATGCCCGACGTGCTGGCGTATGTGGTAAGCCAATTCTCACCGGGAACAAACTGTACGGGCTCCGTCACCGCCACCATCACCGACTCAACGGGCATCCCTGCCGTGGGCACGTACCTGTTCGCCCAAAACGGAACCCTCACCATTCCCGACATCGTCGTGAAGGATGCGTGCGGCAATTTCTCCTCCCAGCGAATCACTATAGTAGTGCAAAGTTATAACAGCCGCCGTCCGGAACTGAAAAATGTCTCCATAGACGTGTCGTGCCCCGGAACGCTTGAAATAACCGGCGACATCACAAACAGCGGGTATCAGTTTGACTCTAAAATCAAAGATAGTGAACCCATGTTTATGTACACATACGATGATGACAAAGGGAAACTGGAAATCAGCTACGAACAAGTAAGTGATAATAGATTACGTCTCAAGTGCGGCACCAGTTATACTACCCGAATCAAGTTGAAGAACGACCGCGGCTGCATCAGTGACACAGTGTTGCAATTTACCACCCATAGCACGGTCTCTCCCGTATCCAGCTACTTTACCAACAAAAACTGGTGCGACACCATTGATGCCAACGGAAGTTCGGGCTGCAAGAACCGGATGCCCGACGTGTTGGCATACGTCGCCGGCAAGTACAGCCTTGACAGATCAAGTGAAGGATACTGCACAGGCAGCGTTACAGCCTTTATCAGCGATTCTACAAATATTCCCGCGGTGGGAGAATACCTTTGGGAAGATATCACGATTCCGAACATTACCGTGCGCGACTACTGCGGCACCGAAGCTGTCGAGAAAATTACCATCACCGTAAAACGAACGAACAACAAAGCGCCGAAGTTGAAAAACGTCTCCATAGACGTGTCGTGCCCCGGAACGCTTGAAATAACCGGCGACATCACGAACAACGGATATCAGTTTGACTCTAAGATCAAAGATAGTGAACCCATGTTTATGTACACATACGATGATGACGAGGGGAAACTGGAAATCAGCTACGAACAAGTAAGTGATAATAGATTACGTCTCAAGTGCGGCACCAGTTATACTACCCGGATCAAGTTGAAGAACGACTCCGGCTGCTTGAGCGACACGGTGCTGCATTTCACCTCCCATGGCGGGGCAAAGCCCGTGTCTTCCTATTTCGCGGCAAAAAACAACAGGGACACCATCGATATCGGCGGCAGTTACCTGAACTGCGAGGTGTACATGCCCGACGTGCTGGCATACGTGGCGGGCAAGTTCGGATATCCGGCCTCCATGTCGGGATGCTCCAGCAAGTTCACGGTCTCGTATCCCGCTAACGCCACCGACATTCCCGCCGTTGGCGACAGGGTCCGGTCGGACGTGACCATCTCCGGCATCACGGTGAGCGACTCCTGCGGCAACGTGTCAGACCAGACCGTCACCATTGTCGTGAAAGTGTATAAGCCCGAGGTCACGATTACTGCCAACCGTAGCGTGCTCTTCTACGGCGATACCGTAACGCTGACCACGTCTGTATTGCCCGCTGCCGCAAACTATTCGTTCAAGTACTTCAGCAGACCCGTTGTCCAATCTGTCCCACATCCTACGCCCAACGAAAGGGTGTTCCAATATTCAGGCTCCGAAGATTTAAGTTTCAGCATCACCTACACAGACCAGTGCGGTTACTCCAACACGAAGAGCATCATGATACACACGCAGAAAGTGCCCTCGTTCTCGGCCATCGCCGACACGTTCTGCACGCCAAAGACTTCCTTGAACAAGCCTTTCACCCCAAACACCGCTGCGAACGGCAGTCTGACCTACACCTGGACGGTGAAGAGCAACACGGGTGTCACGGGCGCTAATGCCAACAGCACGCCGGCGCTCTTCTTCTTTGGCAGCAATTTGGTCAACAGCGGCCTCGCTCCCGCCACGGTAGTCTATGAAGTGACCCCATACGAGACGTACACCAATGGCGGCACTTACACAGGCACACCGTTCGAGTATAGCGTCACATTAAAGCCGAGCATCACGAACGACGGCG
>CAVIJD010000003.1:0-92744 GCA_963643165.1 bacterium
CGCGTCCGCCCGCAATCACAAATTTCACCTTCGTCCAGCTGTTTTTGCGTATCAATTCTTGCGTTGTCACGATGTAATCGGCGTGCATCACTATGCCAATGGCGCTGATGCAGTCGGCCCGCTCGAACGCCTCCACCGAATGCTCCAAAATGCTGCGCCCATCGCTGAGCGGCAACAGCTGTTTCGGCACATCGCCACCAATGCGACTGCCCATTCCACCTGCCAATATGATTGCGAAGTTTGTCATTCTATCACCTCTCAATGTCCACCTCGGGTGTCAGTTCTCGTTTCAGTTCTATGCGTTCGGTTTCTTGCATTGGGGGTCTTTATCTTGAATCATTCTTATTTTGTTCTGTCTTCTAGTTGTTTGCGCTCACGTACCATTTCATCTTGCAGAGTCTGTACGGATGGAAGTTCCAATATGTACTTGGAGGCGAAAATCTGTCTGTGTTCGGCAAGAACGGAGTATTTGACTACCGCCTCGTTCTTTTCTGAACATAATATCAAACCCAATGTTGGATTGTCATCTTTATGTTTATAAAGATTATCAAACATACGGATATAACTATCCATCTGTCCGACATCTTGGTGCGTGAGTTTGCCCAACTTGAGGTCTATCAGTACATGACACTTGAGAATAGAATGATAGAACACTAAGTCCACATAGAAATCTTCGTCCTCATAGCGCATTAGTTTCTGTCGTGCTACAAAGCAAAAACCTTTACCTAACTCCAATAAGAACGACTGTAGATTGTCGATTAGTCCTTGTTCTATGGTGGACTCGTGTAGCGCAGGATAATCTTTCAGGTTCAAGAAGTCAAGCACATACGGATCGTGTATGAAGTTTTGCGGAGTTAGTGCTGATAGTTTCTCGATGGCTTCTGAACGTACGGAATCTTTGTCTGCGCTATTGAGTAGTCGTTCATAATACAGTGCAGAGATCTGCCTGTCCAACTGCCGAGAAGACCAAGCCTGTTCCGCTGCTTCGTTCATGTACCATTGGCGTGCTTGCTCGTCTTGTACCCTGATTAACAGACGATAATGTGACCATGTCAATTCGGGACGCAGTGTGTCCCGAATTGGAAACATTAAGAAGAATTGCCTTATTTTACGTAACTCTCTCACGCCAAATCCTTTTCCGAACTCTTCTGTCAGCTTGATAGAGAGTTCTTCTAAGACAGCCTTCCCGTATTCAGCACGTGTGTTGCCTTTCTGCTCGTCTTCTACAATTAGTTTGCCGATGTTCCAATAGGCAGTAACCATGGCAAAGTTCACCGCGTTGTATGCAGTGTGTCGCGTCGACAGCAGTTTCTCTCGGATATTGCTGAGCAATTGGTCGCCATTCTCCTGTTTTATGATTTGGTTCATGTTTTCAATTTCAAATTATTGGTTGCTCAGATCTTCTCTAAAGGTTATCTTCCTATTTCCTGCTTCGCCCAGAACAATGGCTATTGGCACATTGGGCAGATTACGGTGCAAAATGCCGCAGTCGTCGGTGGCTTGCATGGCGGCATCGTTCAGTGCCAATCGATATGCTTGCGCTATTGTGCCGAGACGAAATCCCTGCGGTGTCTGGGCGCACATCAGTTGCGCGCGGTCGGGGATGTCTGCTATGGCTATGCCGCCGTTGTGTTTGCGGGTGGTATAGACGGTGTCGGTGGCAGGCACGGCTACGGTCACGGCTTCGTGCTTTTCGAGCGCGGCACACACATCGGCTATTATGCGCTGACTCACAAATGGTCGCGCCGCATCGTGCAACAACACGTTGGTGCTGTCTTTTTGCACTTCAGTATTGACTGTTTTTTCAATCTCGCGAATGGCGTTCACGCTCGATTCCCAACGTTCGCGTCCGCCCGCAATCACAAATTTCACCTTCGTCCAGCTGTTTTTGCGTATCAATTCTTGCGTTGTCACGATGTAATCGGCGTGCATCACTATGCCAATGGCGCTGATGCAGTCGGCCCGCTCGAACGCCTCCACCGAATGCTCCAAAATGCTGCGCCCATCGCTGAGCGGCAACAGCTGTTTCGGCACATCGCCACCAATGCGACTGCCCATTCCACCTGCCAATATGATTGCGAAGTTTGTCATTCTATCACCTCTCAATGTCCACCTCGGGTGTCAGTTCTCGTTTCAGTTCTATGCGTTCGGTTTCTTGCATTTTGGGGGTCTTAATCTTGAATTATTCTTGTTTTGTTCAGTCTTTTAGTAGTTTGCGGTTGCGTACCATTTCATCTTGCTTTTGTTCGTCATATTTTTACTTTTAGATTCGCCCCACAGTGTGTGCCTTTTTGAATTTACCACTCGCACTGTTCTGCTATTATGGGCAAGAGTCTTGAGTGGTCAGAATAGCATCTAAAGTGACTGCAAAGATACATTTATTTCGATAAATTACACATTCTTGGGCGGGGTATTTCACGGCTGCCGCACGAATTTAGAATATAGAGGCGTTACGCTTGTTGTTCTTTCACTCTTTCCACAAGGTTGAGCCTCTTCGAGGCTCTGTTTGGCTTGGGGCGCGGCTTGCTCCGACGGCTTCACCGTCGGTTATGGAGCGGAACCGCCGGCAAGTATGATTATTTCCATGTCAGTTCCGTTCATCTCCGTTTGCGAAAAAATGACTTTCCAACATCAAGCATAGACAATGATACACCGGCAGGTGAAGTTCTTGGATTTTGTAGGTTTCCGTTTCCGGCACCCGGATGCAAACGTCGGCCACGTCAGTGAGTTTGCTCTCTTTTTGACCGGTGAGACCGATTACTTTCAACCCTAAAGCTTTGGCCGTGACTGCCGCGTAGAGGACATTCTGGCTGTTTCCGGAAGTGGAGATGCCGAGGAAACAGTCACCCGGCCTGCCATATCCGTAAACTTGCTGGGCAAAAACAAGTGCGGGGTCGCAATCATTCATGAAAGCGGTCGAAAGGGACGTGTGCGCCGTGAGGGCAATGGCTGGAAGCGCCCCCTGAAGACGGCTGGCCAGCGTGTCCCCTAACACAGGGTCTATCGCTTTCAAGGCATCAGTCTGCTCGGTGGGTATGTTGCGTTTCCGTTTGAATTCCTTCATCAATTCGCCCACAATGTGCTCCGAATCGGCTGCGGACCCGCCATTGCCGCAAACCAATAGTTTGCCGCCGTTGGCGAACGCCTCCTCCAGAACGTCGTATGCGCATATTATGTCATTTTTACACGTCTCCAATGAGGGATAACGCGAAACAAGCAGGTCTATGTGGTTCATCAAATTGTTATTCATACTTGTGTGTTATTGGATTGGGATATCTTTTCGTGGTGAATATTCCGTTGTTTGGGCACGGCGGTCCCCAAACGCTTGCCGGCACTGCCGGCTAACAGGATAGCAATGTTCTTCATTGTTGTCGTGACTCTTTTTCAACGAGCGCAAAGATAGTCAAATTTCGCTGCACGCCAATGCGCACATTCGGCGATTTTCGGCAAGTGCAAAAAAGGAGGGGTGGCGTGCTGAAAAAGCACGCCACCCCTCCTTGGAACGCTTCAGCCATGCGTCCGAAGCATTATGTTCTGAGTTTACTCTTTCTTGGCAGATTCCGGATAGAGGTCAACGCGGGTATAGACATCGAGGTTGAGGTAACTCTGCAAGAAGCTGATGATTTCTTTGTTGGTGATGGAGTTGATGAGGTCGTTGTAATTGTTTACATCGTTGAGGTCACCATTGTAGAAAACTTTGCTGTAGATGTAAGAGGACCAGAAGCTGTTGGTTTGGATGTCCTTTTCGCGGGTGCTGATGATCTGTTTTTTCACTTTGGCAAGCGTTTTCTTGTCAACGCCTTTTTTCTGGATGTTTTTGAGGATTTTGATGCAAGCGTCGGTCAGCACGTCGGTGTTGTCGGGGTTACAGCCCAGCATGATCATCAATTCAAATTTGCCCTCGGGATATTTGGAAAGTCCAACCTGAGCCATCGGAGAATAGACGCCTCCCATCTTTTCACGGATGATTTGGACAAGATAGACATCGAGTGCATCGCTGATGATGCTCGAGATGGCAGCGTTACGGGTGCTGTACGGGGCGGCGGAACTGAAGTCGATGCCCAGCCAGCCCTGCTGCTCTGCGCCAAAATAGACATTCTCCCGTACGGATTCTTTTGCGGGAGCTTGGAAGACTTCTTTGGCGATGGCCTCTTTCTCGTTCGGGTTGGTCTTCAGTGAGCCAAGATAAATGTTGATGAGGTCGGTGATGGTTTTTTCGTCGTAGTTGCCGACAAAAACAAAGGTGAAGTCGGCGGGGTTGGCGAAACGCTCTTTGTAGATTTTGACGGCACGGTCAAAGTCAACTTTGTCGAGGTCTTCCTGGGTGAAGCTGAGGACGGTTTTCTCGTAGGGGTTATGTGCCTGTGACGCATCGAGGAATGCACCGAAGAAGCGGTACATTGCATTGGCATTCAGCATTTTGATTTGTTCAGAGGTTTCATCCATTACCAAAGCTTTGGCAGCGGTGTCGATTCTGGGTGCAGCAAAGAAGGCGTGGAGGTATTGGAAGAAGAACTCCAGGTCTTTAGGGGTGGATGAGCCTTGGAAACCTTCGTTGGTTGCTCCGATGAAAGGTGTGATGCCTACGCTTTTACCTTTCATTTTCTTCATCAGCGTGTTGTAGTCGAGTTCGGCGATGCCGGCGCGGTCAATGATGCTGGAAGCGAAGTAGGCGCTGAGCAGGTCGCTCTCTTTGCAGAGACTAAAACCGCCGTGGCTGATGGCAGAGAAGAGAATCTGGTCATTCTTGAATGTGGTGGGTTTGAGGATGACTTTGATGCCGTTGGAGAGGGTGAGCTGTTTGCCGTTGATGGAGGGGAGGTCTTCGCTCTTCACTACAGAACCCGGCGTGAGGGAGGATCTTTCTACGATTTCCTGATCTTTGTAGGTGTCAACGTATGCAGAAACGTTCTTCAATGAGGGGTCTTGAATGGTTTGGAGCACCTGCTCTTTGGTAGGAACGGTCACACCTTCTTTGTTGGGGGCGGTGACGATGGCCACGAAGTTCTCCGGTGTGATCCACTCTTTTGCCATGGCGTTGATTTCTTGGAGCGTGATGTCGTCAAGCATCTTTTGGGCATAGTTGTACTCGCGTTTTGCGCCCGGAATGGGGTCGTGGTGCAGGAAATGGTTGATGTATTCGCTGGCAAAACGGGAAGATTCGGTCTTTTCAACCTCGTTTGCGGCTCTCTCATAACTGTCCAGGAGTTCCACTTTGGCACGGTCGAGTTCGGTCTGCAAGAATCCGTGTTGGAGCACACGGTAGTCTTCTCTCATGAGCGTTTGGATCGTTTCGATGATTCTGTTCTCTTTGCTGGAAGCATAGAGGGCATATTCGTCAGTGGAACCGATCAGTTGGCCGTAGCCGGCGCTGGCACCGATGAACGGACATTTAGGGTCTTGTTGCATCTCGGTGAGACGGGCGTCAAACATGGTGTTGTAAAGGTCGATGGCCAGCTGTTTGCGGAAGTCGCCGATGGTTTTCATGGCGAAATGCGGGAACTTGCGGATGAGCATCACGGTGTTGCCGGAAGCCTCTTTGTCGGTGCAGACAGATACCAGCGGCTCTTTGTTCATGCCGATGGGATAGTCCTCTTTTACACGCGGGTTGGCAATAGGTTTGATGTTGCCGAACATGGTCTTGATTTTAGCCTCCACTGCGTCAACGTCAATGTCGCCGACTACGATGACGGCCTGCAGGTCAGGACGGTACCAGTCGTGGTAGAAGTCTTTGATGAGTTGATATTCAAAACCTTGGATAATTTCGATGAGTCCGATGGGCATACGGGTGGCATAGCGGGAGTCTTTCATCAGCACAGGCCACCACTCTTTGCGCATACGGTCGTCGGCGCCTAAGCCGAGACGGTACTCTTCGGAGATGACGCCGCGTTCGTCGTCAATTTCTTTGTTGTCATAAAGCAGTCCGTTGGCCCAGCCTCTGAGGATCTTGAGTCCCATGTCGAGGTTGTTGGGGTTGTCGAGCGGCATCGGGATCATATAGACGGTCTCGTCAAAACTGGTGTAGGCGTTCAGGTCTGCGCCGAACACGACACCTATTTTCTGCAGTTCATCGACCATGGTGTTGCCCGGGAAGCCTTCAATGCCGTTGAAAGCCATGTGCTCGGTGAAGTGGGCGAGTCCCCTTTGGTTCTCGTTCTCTTGATTGGAACCGGCATTGACGGCAAGACGCAACTCGACGCGGTTTTTCGGGTATTCGTTGTGACGGATGTAGTAGGTCATTCCGTTGTCCAGTTTCCCGATTTTCACTTTTGGATCCGGATTGATGGGTTTTGTCAGATCCAGTTTCTGGTTTTGACCGTATGAAAAATTCATCGCGGTCAGCATGCATGCAAATGCAATGAGCAATACTTTTTTCATTTTTTTATTGATGTTTAATTGATTGTGCTATTTGACTTTATCTGTTTTTGTTATGACTATGTTTTTTGTGACTCATTTCTGTCGCGTGTAACGGATCCTGCGTGACAGGATGAGCGACAAGCCCATGACGGCAACCAGCAACAAGGGCACGCCGATGTTGATGGTGGCAAGGAGAGTCTTTTTGCCCCGGATTTTTTCGTTGTCCAGCGCACCGATGCGGAAGTTCTTGTTGCGCAGCTGCAACAGGTCGTCGTCGGCGCAAAGGTAGTTTACACAGTTGACGATGAACTCGGTGTTGTCATACATTCGGCGGGTGTAGATGTCGTAGCCGGCAGGATAGGGCCTGTTGCGCTTCTGGTCGAACGGGTTGCGGATGATGTCGCCGTCGGAGACGAAGATTTGTCGGGTGTATTCGCTTTCGGGACGGAAGTCGAGCTCTTTGATGGTGTCGAACTCTACGGGCAATATCCCCTTGAAGGCGGAGTTGAACTTGCCCTCGACGAGCACGGCAATAGGCAGGTTGCGGAATACGAACTCCTGCGGGTTAGGCTTGGCAATGCCTACCTTGAGGGTCACGATGGAGGGGGTGGGCACCAGCTTTGAACGCTCCGAGGAGGTCATCAGCACGGTTTTGGTCAGGTTGTCTTCCTTGCCCACTAAGTCGATGCTGCCGGCAAAGTCGGACTTTACGGCTTTGAGATTCCGGACGATGGGATGGTCGCCGAAGTTGACGATGTTGAGGCTGTACGGGAAGGCCATGAACTTGAACTGCGGCTGGTCGCCAACCATGGAGACTTGCTGCGGCACGGGCAGACAACTGAGGTCTTGTATCAGGTTGGGGTTGATGCGAACGCCGTAGGTGAAGAACAGGTCGTTGATGTAGAGTGACCGCGGGGTGGCGAAAAACTCGGGCTGCGACTGCAGGCTGTCGAGCGATGCGGTGGTGTTGTCGATGAGCCACAGCACTTTGCCGCCACGCATGATGAACTGGTCGATGATGTATTTGTCGTATTCGCTGAAAGGCTGTGTGGGCTGTGCCACGATGAGCACTTCGTATTTGTTTTTGCCCAGTTTGAGTTGCTGCGTGGTGGAGTCGGTGATGCTGATGTCGCGCAGACAGTTAATCTTGCCGTTGAGGGCAATGCGGTTGACGTTGTAGAAGCGTTCCAGCTGAATGCCTGTCCAGCAGGTGTTCCAGAAGTCGAGCTCGCCGTGGCCGTCGAGGAATGCAACGTTGGGTTTCTGCGTCTTGAGGAGGCGGCGGATGGGCGCCACTAAGTTGTATTCCAGCTCTTCGATGGAGTATTGCATCCAGTCAGCCCCCGAGGGGTCAGAGACCAGCAGCTTGGTGGGGTACTCGTTGCCTCGGTAGGTGATGACGGCGCCGGGCACGACCATGTAGGTGGAGTATCCGCCACCGTCTTCACGGCTGATGGGGATAGGACTGAGCCCTTTCTTCACAAACTCACCCAATATGGCGTTGACCTCGTCGCCCGTTTTGCCCTCCAGCGGGTCGATGAACTCAAAATAGACGTTCTTGGAATAACTGCGGAAATCTTGCAACACCTGCTCTACCTGCTTGGCAAACAACTGGTAGTCGGCGGGCATGTCTTTGCCTTTGAGATAGACGCGGACGTAAATTTTGTCGTCAAGGTTCTTGAGCAGATCTACCGTGGCCGGAGAGAGCGAATGGCGGTTGTCGCGGGTCAAGTCGATGCGGTAGAAGAAGAACGACGACAACACATTCACCAGCACAACGGCAAGGATGGCGATGACGGCATTGCGGACAACGCTTTTCCGGAACAACTTGTTGCCGTCGGAGGCATTGCGGTTCGCGGCTTTCTCTATTTTCTGTTGATTCTTCATTTTCATATCATCAAGAGGCATTACCATTTACGACCGAGCAGCACCATGCGTGTGGCATAGAGGAACACGAATATGACACTGCCGAAATAGATGACATCCCGGGAATCGATGACCCCTTTGCTGATGGAGGCATAATGGTGCTCGATGCCGATGGATTTGATGTAGTAACCGAATGCGCCCAACGATTCGAACGAATAGATGAAAGCGAATCCGAAAAAGAGGATGAAGCAAAGCGCGGCGGCGATGATGAATGCCACAATCTGGTTGTTGGTCAGTGAGGAGGCAAACAAGCCGATGGAGATGAACGTGGCGCCTAAGAACACCAGTCCGAGGTAGGAGCCCCAAGTGCTCCCCATGTCGAGGTTGCCTACGGGGTTGCCGATGAGATAGACGGTGATTACATAGACCAGCGTGGGCAGCAGGGCGATGACCAGCAGTGTGAGGCAGGAGAGGAACTTTGCCCACACAATCTGCATGTCTGTGAGCGGCTTGGTGAGCAACAGGTCCATGGTGCCGTTGCGTTTCTCTTCAGCAAAGGAGCGCATCGTGATGGCGGGCACAAGAAAGATGAAGAGGAACTTGGCTAAATTGAAAAGTCCTTGCAGGTCGGCAAGACCCGCCTCGGTGACATTGTCCACATTGGGGAACACCCACAGGAAAAGCCCCGCTATAATCAGGAATACTCCGATGAATATGTATCCGATTATGGAACTGAGAAAAGACTTTAACTCCTTAACGTACAAACTTAGCATCGTCCGAAAATTTGGCAGCAAAAATACAATATTATTTCAAACCCGATTTTTCGAGCAAGGCGTCAATGGTCGGTTTCTTGCCGCGGAAGTTGACATACATTTCCATGGCATCTTGAGAGCCGCCTTGGGAAAGGATGCACTTTGCAAACTTTTGCGCAGCCTTGGAGACGGATTTCGGAGGGTTGAGTTCCACGGTGGCTTTTGGCACGTCTTTGGATGCGGCGTTGGCAATGGCGGCACGTTCCTCTTTGAATACGGAGAAGGCGTCGGCCTCCAACATCTCCGACCATTTATAACTATAGTACCCTGCGGCGTATCCGCCTGCGAAGATGTGGGAGAAGGAGGTGCTCATGCAGGCCTCATCTACTGTCGGCATCACGTCCAGAGGGTCCATGATGGCCCGTTCGCTCTTCTTGATGTCTTTAATGGTGTTGGGGGCGGTGGTGTGCCACATCATGTCCAGGTATCCGAAGGAGAGTTGGCGGACAGAATAGTAGCCGGCCAGATATTTGCGCATTCTTTCCAGTTGTGCTATGTAAGGGACCGGCAACTGTTCGCCGGTCTGGTAATGTTTGGCAAAGGTGCGCAGGAAAGCGATGTCGGTGCCCCAGTTCTCGTTGATCTGCGAGGGCAGCTCCACGAAGTCCCTCGGCGTGTTGGTGCCGGAGATGGACTGGTAAGGAACTTCGGAGAGCATGCCGTGCAGGGCGTGCCCGAACTCGTGCAGGAAAGTGTTGACCTCATCGTACGACAACAGCGAGGGCGTGCTGTCTGAGGCTGGCGTGAAGTTCATCACAAGGCTGACTAACGGGCGGATGTCTTTGCCGTTGAGGACATACTGCTCGCGGAAAGAGGTCATCCAGGCACCGCCGCGCTTGGTCTCTCGCGGGAAGAAGTCAAGGTAGAGCACGGCCATCATCTTTTCGCCGCGCGTCACTTTATAGACTTTCACTTCGGGATGATAGACATCCACATCATGCATTTCTTCAAAACTCAAACCGTAAAGGTTGTCGGCAAGGGCGAAGATGCCGCGGATTACGCTGTTGAGCTCAAAATAGGGGCGAAGTTCGTCTGTGTTGAGTTTGAAGAGCGAGTCTTTCTGCTTTTCGGCATAATAGGAGAAGTCCCAACGCTGCACTTTTCCCTCCAGTCCTTGGCTGGCGGCAAAGGCCTGCAGTTGCTCCATCTCTTCGTGCGCCTTTGGCAAGGATGCCTCCTTGAGCTGGTCTAAAAGGTTATAGACACTCTTGGTGTTCTTGGCCATTCTGTCGTGCAAGGCGTATTCCGCATAATTTTTGTAGCCGAGCAGCCGTGCAATGTTATAACGGCAGGTGAGGATGTCTTTGATGATTTTGGTGTTGTCATATTTCCCGTCATAAGCCTTGCAGCAGGAGTGCATATACATCTTCTTCCGGAGTTCACGATTGTCAGCATGCGTCATTATGGCCGTCATGTCCGGATAGGAGAGGTCGAAAACAAAACCATCCACCCCTTTCTGGCGGGCTTTCTTGGCTGCCAGTTCGAGCTCGTTCTCGCGGAGCCCTTTCAGTTCGTCCACATTGGTCACGTGCAGATACCAGTCGTTCGTGGCGGCGAGCACGTTCTGCCCGAAAAGGAGGGTCTTTTCTGACAATTTCAAGGAGTTTTTGCGGTATTCCTCTTTTTCGATGGCGTTAAGGTTAGCTCCGTGGTTGACAAACGCATCGTAGGTCTTGCTGAGGAGCATTTTCTCGGGTCCGTTCAGTCTGTTGTACTCGTTGTCATAAACATGTTTGACTCTGGCAAACAGTTCCTCGTTGAGATAGACGGAGTTGGAATACTCCGTAAGTTCGGGCTGTACCTTTAAGGCAATCGCTTGCATCTCTGCTGTGCCGTCACACTCCAGGATGTTGAAGAAGAGGTTGCTTGTGCGGGTGAGCAGTTCCCCCGCTCTGTCAAGGGCAAGTACCGTATTCTCGAAAGTAGGCTTTGCCTTGTTCCCGACGATTCTGTCGATGTCTTTGTGCGCCAGTTTTATGGCTTCCGTGAAGGCGGGAAGGTAATGTTCGGGCTTGATTTTGCTGAACGGCGGGGTGTTGTAAGGGGTCTGCCAGGTTGCGATCAGCGGGTTGTCACTTGCGGCAAGGTCCGACTGTGCTTCCACTATTTTCTGTGCTTGAGTCTGCATCATTGTTATGCTTAATAATAATATTGTAAGGAAATGTTTTTTCATAAGAAATGTTTTAATCGTTTTTGAGAATGGTGACCACGGCGGCGGCGGCGATGCCTTCACCCGCTCCTGTGAAGCCCATCTGTTCGTTGGTCTTGGCCTTGACGGAGATGTTTGCAGGGTCGGTCTGCAGCAGCGGCGCGAGCCGTTCGGTGATGCGGTCAATGTAGGGCTTCATCTTTGGCTGTTCTGCCACAATGACGCAGTCGAGGTTGTTGACGCGCCAGTTGCGTTCGGTCAGCAGTTTTACCACCTCAGAGAGCAGGATGGCGCTGTCCGCATTCTTGAAGCGGGCGTCGTTGTCCGGAAAATGGGTTCCGATGTCCTTGAGGGCGGCGGCGCCGAGCAACGCGTCGCAGATGGCATGTATCAACACGTCGCCGTCAGAATGGGCTTTCAGCCCTGACTCGAAAGGAATGCGAATGCCCCCAATGACCAAAGGCCGTTCGGGGGCAAAGCGGTGAGAGTCGTAACCAATGCCTACTCTGAAATCCATATTTCCGTTATCTTAATTTACCCTGGTTTTTGATTTCGTTTTTGTCAAATGAGGCGAAATTGAAAGAGAGGGAGAAACGGAGCGTGTTGGCCAACGGGTGTTTCTGTCCGTTGGTGGTGAAGAGGTAGGCGACATCGATGTTGAAGATGTTGTACTTGATGCCGATGCCGACGGTCATGAATTGACGGTTGCCCTTGTATTGGCTTTCGTGAAAATAGCCGGCCCTGACGAAAAACAGGTCGCGGTAGCTGTATTCTGCCCCGAGAGCCCATGCCACCTCGGAGAGTTCCTCCTTGAAACCGCCGGGAGCATCGTAGAATGACTGGAAGATGCCCTGCGGCACCGACACGTCAGGGTTGCGTCCGGAGAGGATGACGGGGTTGTTGTTCTCGTCATATTCGGTGCGCCCGAGAGAGTCGGTTTTGTAAACGGGGTTCGTGGGCACGAGGAGCTTGTTGATCTCGCCCGTGATGGCTAATTTGTTGTAAGCGTCGAAGTCCATCTCGTATCCGATGCCCAGCCTGAGGTTCGTGGGCAGGAAGTCGCGGCGGAGCGTTCCGGACGAGTATGACATTTTGTTTCCGATGTTGGAGATGTTTAAGCCTGCACGAAGAGTGCTGTTTTCCAGACCTTTGGCTGCAAAGTCCTGCTCGTAGAAGAACGAGAGGTCGGCGGCGCCGGCAAGACCTGCTTTGGTCTCTTCGCCCGACACGTATTGGTTGGCGGTCAGGTTGGAGTAGATGAAGCGCGGCGTGATGGCTATGGAGAGTTGGTCGATGAGTTTGCGCGAGTAGGTGAGGTCAATGGAGAACTCGTTGGGTTTTTGGTCGCTCATTTTATTGCCTTGCTCATCAACGAACTCGATTTCGCCCAGGGAGAAATAACGGAGCGAGAGTGCCACAGCATCCATGTCTGTAATCCGATAGTAAGTGCTGAGGTAGAGCAGGTTGATGTCACTGACGAGGTTATGGAGCCACGGGCTGTAGGAGAGTCCTATGCCGAACATGTCGTTGTTGAAGACAGTCTTGGCGGGGTTGTAGGCCACGGAGTTCACGTCAGCAGAGGTGGCGCAGCCCATGTCTGCCAGACCGCCGGCACGGGAGTCGGGTGCAATCTGCAGGAATGGCACAGCTGTTGTGATGGTGTTCAGTTCTCTTCCGCTCAAAAGCCCGGGGTTGATGCTTTGGGCGTAAACGCTGCCGGCCAGCGACAGCATCATTGTCGAAATCAGAACGGTTAGTGTTTTTTTCATTGTTCTTTTGTTTTTATTATTAATATTCTTCATCTTTTTTGTTAGTCTGCACTGAAAAATGACTAACGACAATATGGGAATATTATTTTACAATATCACCAGTTTTTCTATTTTTTCTGCAATTTCGCCGTTTTGGTTGCGAACGCGAAGCCGGTACATGTAAACGCCGCGTCCTATTTTGTCGCCATAGTCGTCAAGTCCGTCCCACGGGATTCCGGCGCACCTGTTCCCTTCGATAAGTTGCGTTGTGTTAATGGTTTTCAGCAATTTGCCCGAGATGGTGTAAATCTGAACCTGTATGTCAAATTCGCCGCCGTTCTGGTTCTGCTCGAAGAAGAACGCCGTTCGGGTAGTGAAGGGGTTGGGGTAGTTGAGCACATGGCTGAGTGTCAGCGTTTCGTCAGACACGACTTCAAAGGAGAGTTCCGCCTCTGTGGGGTTGTTGTTGATGTCCCAGGCACGCACCATGATTTTGTGCTTGCCTACGGAGATGTCGCTGAGACTATAGCGTACCGTGCCGACATTGAAGCTGTCTTTTTCGGTCTGGTAATAGTCGTTGAGCACGATTTGAGATTCGGAGGCATCGTCTAAGATGGCGACAAGGTCGTGCCCGATGCCGTTGCCTGTGGTGTTGATGCCGTAGTTGTCCTTTATCTTCGCTATCAAGACCGGATCTTGGTTGGTGATGCCGCCCTCCACGAAGTTCTCGTCGTTGAGGAAGAGTTCCACTTCCGGGCCTTTGTCGTCGGCCACGCCGGCAGAATCGACACCACCGATGATGAAGCCGGTGAAGGCGCCGGCGGCATCATAACGGTCTGTGCGTGCATAATAACTCATCTTCCCTTGCCCGAATTTGTAGTCGATGTCTTTGGGAACATAAAACGAGAAGGTGTAATGTCCGTTGCTGACGGTGCAGTTTCCCTTGAAGAGGATGCTTTTCTGGCTTTCAAAGTCAAAAGGCTGGCTGGTGGGGTCATTTGCCAAGGTGGTGACGGTCACTTTCTTGTCATATACCGACGGGAAGAGGGTGCCGTTGAAATTGTCGATGGTTTGCCCCAAGTCGTCAACCACACGTCCGCTGACGGTCACACGGGAGAGAGCCCTGACGGTGTCTTGCCGGTCGCCGACAGGCTGCCGGTTGACGGAGTCGGTCACGATCCGGTAGGTGGGGATGGCCAACGGCATGGAGGGGTCGCCCATCAGCACAAACATGGCCAGCGAGGTTGATGACCCTCCGTAGTTGTTCTTTCCGGCAATTTCAATCTCACCTATGGTCGGGTATCTGCCTTTTTCCGATTTGTCGAACATGGCGCCGAAGATGATGCGTCCGAACGAGTTGTTGGGCGATGACCAGGCTTCGCGCGAGGCCGTGATGATGGCACTGACGCCGCCGTTGCTGTTGAAGAATGCCAGTTCTGCGGGCGATACCGCAGGCCGGTCATAGAACCCGAAGGTACACGAAAGGGTCAGCATTGCCGGCATGTTGTACTTGTTGGCCCACTTGTTGATGTCGGAGTTCTCCAACACGCGCTCGGCAGTCCAACCGTCTTTTCCGCTGTGCCCGATGTAGGTGTAGAACAGACAGCCGCGGTTCATACGGTTGTTGATGGCCGTGGTGACGTCAGGATAGCGTTGCCCGCCGGCATTCGACACCTGCGAGTAGGCGTCCAGATAGATTTTGTCAAAGTTGATGTTGCTGTTCTTGGCCTCTACGATCTTGGTGAAGTTGTCGGCGTTGCTGATGAAGTCGTTGTAGTCTTCGTCGTCGGCCACGAAAGCCATTACGTTTCGCCAGTCGCCGAAATTGGAGACAGACGTGCTGTTTTCAGAAACCAGATTGCGCCGTTCTGTGTAGCGTATGCTTTTATCGACCGCTGTGGTGGCCTGCGCCAATGTGGAGCACGGGAAACGCCCTATGGCAATGTCATACAGCCCCGTTGCATTTGCGCCCTCTTCGTCATCGAGCAGCCCGAAGGTGTCGTCGTTGGCATAGAAGCTGTATTCTGAGATGATGTTGCCCGACGCCGCATATTGGTAGTTGGGCACAAAGATTTCCGTGCCGCTCACCCGCCCCCGGTAGTCGTAGCAGGGACGCCCTACCAGCAGGAGGTATTTGGGCGACTGTCCCGAGGTTTTGTCGTAAATCATTTTCATATAGTCGCGGATGGCGATGGGGTCTTGCGATCCGCCGGAGAATTCGTTGTAAACCTGCTGTATGGTTGCCACCTTTACTTTGAGGCCGTCGTTCTGCTGCCGGAAGTTGGCCAGCCGGTTGGCCTGCGACAGAAAGTCGGGATGGGTCACGATGACCATATCGACGGCGCCGGTGGCGTGCAGGTTCTGGTTCTCGACGGCGCCGCCGCGTGTGACGGTCAGATACTGCGTGCCGTCGAAGGCTACGAAACGGCGCAGCACGTCCGTGTTTGCCTTAAAGGAGCCTGTGCCGCTGCCCAACGCCAGTTTGCAGCGCACCGCTTCCGAGGGGTCCGTAACGTCCCATACTTGCGTGCTCTGGTCTGCGCCGCCGATGTTGAACTGCGTGACACTGCCCTCACGCACGGTGGCGGGGTTGCAGAAAGAAAACTGGGCGGCGTTCATGGTCAGCGAACAGGGCATCTCTACCTCTATCCAGTTGAGGTAGGCCGAGGAACTGGTCGAGGGCTTGCTGTAGGTCAACGTTACCGAAATCGCGCTCCCGTTGGGGGTGAAGTTGAGGTCCTGACGGTTCAGGGTCGCCATGGAGCCGGTTTGAAGCCCTCTGACGCTGACGTTGCCTATGGCGTTGCCGTTAACGCTGACCCTCATGGTAGAGTAACTGTTGGAAACGCCCGCCACTGCCACGGACAAGCGCCCCTGCGCAAGGCTCTGGCCGGGAGCCGTGAAAGTGTAAGACCGCTCGGTTGTGATGTCGAACAGGTCGCCGAACCAGTCTTTCCCGCTCTCCCCGAAATTGTAGAGGTCGTCTTCGTGAAAGTCGAAATAGGTGTATTCGCTCACCGAGGCGGTGGCGGAGAGGGCAGAATTGTCAACTGTGGCGATGCGTTTCTTCGCTCCTACGCCGGAGGAGGCCGTCACAAAGTAGCAGGAAACGTCGGCATAGATGTTGGTGGCATGGGTGAACCGTTTGTCGGAAGTGTCGTATTCTATGGTGTGTGGCGACTCGCCGTAGAAGATGAAATAGTCGCCTTCGCCGAAGATGCCGTCGTTGTTGTCATACAGCATGATGGGGAGTTCGCGGAGGTCGTCGGTCCGGGGCTTGGCATTGGCTTCGGGCAGCATCTTGCCGCCGTTGCCGAAGATAGCGATCCGGTCTGAATATATCGGTGTGGGCATGCCCATGGCGACAAGGTCTTCGTAGGTCACTTTGTAGATGCCTGTTTCCGCCAACGTGAAGCTGAACCATTGTCCCTGCGAGAGCACGGAGCGCGCGGCATAGTTGCGGCTGCCTTTGGGCAAGGAGGCAACGTGCCCTGTGATCTCAAGGACCAACGAGGTGACGCGGCGGTACTGCCCGGCAGCGGTGCGCACTATCGGCACAAACGACAACACGGCATAGTTCTTGCCACGTTCGCGCGCCGGTGCCACCGACACTTTGACCTGCGCCGGCAAGTCGTAGCCCTCAAGTAGGCGGACATCCTGTTCGCTGACCGCCTCCGTCTGCACATCCGACAACTTAACATCGTAGCCGGAACGGAAACCGTCGACCGGAATCCGTTCATAATAGGAGGGTAACGACACTTGCGGCTGTAGGTAAACCGCCCCGTCAAAATGTAGGAAATCCGTTTCCTTGTCCTCGCCGAAAGTGAACGACACCTTGTCTGTCCAAGAAATTGAAATGTTTTTTGAAATTTTTTGTGCCTGAATATCAGTCAATTGAATAAAAAATAGGCACAGAAGGCAGAAGAATGCCCAAGATTTGCTTTTCATTTGTCGTTTTACAGATAGATGCATAACACTTGCGATAACGGAAAAGTGCTGTAAATATTGCAGATATGCAAGGAAAGAAAGAGATGGAAAAAGAAGTGTGGAACAATGAAATAATTTTGTATTTTTGCCCGCTAATATACCAAATATAGTTACTATGTATAAAAGAATCATAATCTTACTGGCAGCGATTACGGCATTTGCCGTTGTGCGAATTGACGCACAGGATGCAATGTTCTCCCAATTCTATGCCAATCCGCTCTATTTGAATCCTGCAATGGCGGGGACGAATGTCTGTCCCAGGGTGGCGTTGAATTTCCGCGACCAATGGCCGAAGCTGAAAGGTAACTATATCACTTATACGGGGTCGTTTGACGAGCATTTCGACAAGATTGCCGGCGGCGTAGGCATCATTCTCATGCACGACCACGCCGGAGCCAACGGAGGATACATCAACACTTCTACAATCAGCCCGATGTACTCTTTCAAGGCCCAGATCAGCAAGAAGTTCGCCTTGAGACTCGCCCTGCAACTCGACATTCAGGACAAGTACCTGAATTGGGACAACCTCGTGTTCGGCGACCAGATAGACTCCCGCTACGGATATGTCTATCAGACGCAGGAGACCCGCCCGGGCAGCCTGCACCGCTGGACGGCCGGACTCTCCGCCGGATTGCTGGGTTATACGCCCCACGTCTATTTTGGTATGGCAGTTCATCACATCACGACTTTCGCCCTCGACGGACAAAACACCAGTTACCTGACGGAAAGTTATGCTGACATGTACGATATGATGCCCGTGAAATGGACGGCACATGTCGGTGCCAACTTCGATGTTAGACGCAAAAGCAAACGGGAAACATCGTTCGGCGATATCTCGTTAAGCCCCAATTTCGTATATCAACACCAGAGATACCTCAACTATTTCAACCTCGGACTTTATGCCAACTTCTATCCTTTCACGGTGGGCGTGTGGTACCGTTTCGTTCCGGCATACCAAGTCAAGGACAGCACCAATGCCGTTGTCGGCAAGATCAACAATTCCGATGCACTGGTGTTTATGGCAGGCCTCGAGTATAAACTGGTGAAATTCGGCATCTCCTACGATATCACGTTGGGACAATTGAAGAACGACACGGGCGGCGCCATCGAGGCTTCGCTGCAGTTCCTCTTGCCGTGCCCCGAGAAGCACAAGGCTATCAAGGACCTCAAGTGCCCCTCATTCTAAACAAAGACTATATAATATAATTGTAACATTTACGTTCATCATATCAATCGAGAATAGAACTAATATAACAAGAACATGAATAAGATCACAAAAACAACAAGTCTGTTCACCGCACTGGTTCTGCTGGCAATGCTGTCATCTTGCAAGAAGGAGGCTTCTCCTACCACCGGTTGGAACTATAACGACGCTAAGAACGGCGGCTTTGAAGTGGCCCCGTATGAGGAGCAGGCTACCGGCCCCGGACTCGTATTCATCGAAGGCGGTACTTTTGTCATGGGTGCCATGGAAGAGGATGTTATGAAAGACTGGAACAATAACCCGCGCCGTGTGTCCGTGGCCTCTTTCTATATGGACGAGTGTGAGATCTCGAACCTCGACTACCGCGAGTATCTTTACTGGCTGGAGCGTGTGTTCATCCCGCAAGACTTGAAAGTGGTTTACGACAACGCCGTGCCCGATGAGAATGTCTGGCGTGACCGTCTCGGATACAATGAGCCTGACGTGGAGTACTATTTCCGTCACCCCGCATTCAATACCTATCCTGTGGTGGGTGTCAATTGGCTGCAGGCCACCAACTATGCCGCTTGGCGTACCGACCGTGTGAACGAGAAGATTCTCGCCGACCGCGGCTATGTGGAATATGCAGAAACCCCGACCGCCGAGGGCTATTTCAATACGGATGCCTACCTCACCTACGAGACCTACGAGGCTGAGGGCGAAAAACGCCTCCGCTATATCTCTTCCGGTGAATACCGCAACGTGAAGATGGAAGACGGTATCTTGCTGCCGAAGTACAGACTGCCAACCGAAGCTGAATGGGAGTACGCCGCCCTCGGACTTATCGGCAATACGATGAACGAACGCGTGCTCGAACGCAAGGTCTATCCTTGGAACGGCCAACAACTTCGTACCGAAGACAAGAAATACTATGGCGATATGATGACTAATATCCGCCGCGGCAGAGGTGACCTTATGGGTGTGGCCTCCGCTTTGAACGACGCCGGCTTCAAAACCAAAGATGTCAGGTCGGACTGGCCTAACGATTATGGCCTTTACCAAATGGCCGGCAATGTGTCCGAATGGGTGATGGACGTCTATAGACAAGGCTCACACGATGATGTGGCTGAGGTCAACCCGTTCCGTGGCAACTATTTCGAGACTAAAAAACTCCTCGAAGACGGTACGGTGGCTGAACGCGACAGCGTCGGTAAAATTCCGATGGTTCCCGTGTCTGACTTCAAGAACGACCGCAGACGCAACTACCGCGCCGCTGACAACAAGAACTACCTCGACGGCGATTGGCAGTCATTGCACGATATGGACAGCTGGAAGTCGGCTACCACGAACACAGAAGCTACCGACCAGATGTACCGCAAACTCTCTGACAACTACGCTTTCTCGTTGGTCAGCGACCATGCCCGCGTCTATAAGGGCGGCTCCTGGAGAGACATCCCTTATTGGTCTTCCCCCGGCTCAAGACGCTACCTCGACGAGGATGAGGCCGCCGACTATATCGGCTTCAGATGCGCTATGGCCCGCGTGGGGACGCAAACCAAAAACTAAGCCCCAAAACAACGCGTAACAATATCAAGGCGGAGGAAAATCCATTTGGAGTTTCCTCCGCTTTTCGTTTGTGAGCCCTGCGCTTTTTGATAGCCTCGTGAGGATATATTTTATATTTTTGCACTTTTAATTTTAAATCGATTAAAATGCTGAAAAAGAACAAATTAAAAGATTTAGTGTGGCCCTATTTTCTGCTTACATTGGGTAGTTTTCTCTTCGCCGTCGGCGATGTGATGTTTGTGAACCCCTATTTGCTCGCCCCGGGCGGCACTTACGGTTTGTCGAATGTTTTTAACACACTATGGCCCTGGAAGATTTCCTATTACGCTATCTGTATGGACATTCCGCTGCTGCTCATCGGAACCTGGATCTTAGGTCCCCGGTTCGGCATCAAGACTATCATTTCCACTATTCTTATATTCTGTTTCACCTGGCTCGTGGAAACCGTGTGGGGATATAATCCGGTTATCCATGAGGGCATTTTCGAAACTGCCGTCACCAGCAATTGCGTGCAGATTCCGCACAGCGAATTGTTTTTCATGCCCGACTATTTCCTGAACACAGTGGTGGGAGGCGTCATCTATGGTGTGGCCATCGGTTTGATATTCAAGTCGGGCGCCACTTCGGGAGGCAGCGATATCATCTCCATGATTCTGCACAAATACACAAAGATTTCACTCGGCACCCTGGTGCTCATTGTGGACTCTTGCATCACACTCACAACCCTCGTGGCTTTCAAGCAGATCAGACTGCCCATCTATTCTGTCATCCTTATCGCTATCGAAGGCAAGGTTATCGACCTTATCGTCGATGGCATCAAATCGTATAAGACCGTGTTCATCGTGACCGACAAAACGGACGAGGTCCGTGACTTCATCATCAACGACTTGAAACGTGGCGGCACTGTCTTCGCAGGCACTGGCATGTACCAAGGCTCTGACCGCAAGATGGTTTATGTGACGCTTGGCCGTACTGACCTTGTAAAACTCAAAGCCAACCTCCGCCGTTTAGACCCCGCCGCTTTCGTCAACGTCATCGAAAGTTCAGAGATTATGGGACTCGGTTTCAAAGCCCTTCCCGAAAATGAGTAACAGTCTGAATATTTTCACTACTTTTGCCGCCATATAAATATTAAAGCCATGCGCAACGCCCGTATCTTTGTAGAGAAAAAAGAGGGCTTCAATGTGGAAGCCGTCAGTCTGAAGGAAACCCTCAACCGCAATTTCAACTTGAACATCCGCAACCTCCGGCTGCTGAACATTTACGACATCTTCAATGTCAGCGACGAGTTGCTGGAACGTGCCAAGGTCGGAGTCCTTTCCGAGCCCGTTACCGACAACGTGACTGAGTCGTTGTCACTGGATGGCCAGACCTGCTTTGCGGTTGAATACCTGCCCGGACAGTTTGACCAGCGCGCCGACAGCGCCATGCAGTGCTTTTCGCTGCTTGACCCCACGACGGACGTGCTCGTCAAAAGCGCCCGCGCATACGTTTTCGATGCCGACTTGACGGATGCGCAATTGGCCCAAATCAAGAAATACTGCATCAATGAGGTTGAAGCCCGTGAAAAAGACCTCTCGGTGCTGGCTGTCACGGAAAACCCGACAGCCAATGACATCCCCGTCATCGTAGGATTCAACAGTTGGACTTCAGAGCAGCTGGAGTCATTCCGTGTGCGTTTAGGGCTTGCCATGTCGTTGGAAGACTTGATGTTCATACAGCAATATTTCAAAAACGAGGAGCGCCGCGAGCCATTTGAGACGGAAATCAAACTGCTTGACACC
Source organism: bacterium (assembly GCA_963643165.1). GTDB lineage: Bacteria > Bacteroidota > Bacteroidia > Bacteroidales > WCHB1-69 > F23-D06. The sequence continues at coordinate 21,453 of CAVIJD010000003.1, forward strand.
TATTGGAGCGACCACTGCCGCCACACCACTTTTGAGACGGAACTTGCAAAGATTGTCTTTACGCCCTCGCACCTGCAATACCAACTGCAGGAGGCTTACGAGACTTACCTTGCCTTGCGGAAAGCGGTTTATGGCGAACACACCGATAGACCGCAGACCTTGATGGATATGGCCAGCATCAATGGCAAATACGAACGCAAAGCCGGCAATCTCAACGACATGGAGATTTCGGAAGAGAACAATGCCTGCAGCATACAGATACAGGTGGATGTGGATGGCACGCCGGAGCCTTGGCTACTGATGTTCAAGAACGAGACGCACAACCACCCGACGGAGATTGAGCCCTTTGGCGGGGCTGCCACTTGCGTGGGCGGCGCCATCCGTGACCCGCTCAGTGGGCGCAGTTACGTCTATCAGGCCTTGCGCGTGACGGGTGCCGGCAATATCAATGCCCCTGTCAGTGAGACACTTGAGGGCAAACTTCCCCAGTCGGTGATTTCTAAAACCGCCGCCGCCGGTTACTCCTCCTACGGCAACCAGATCGGCCTTGCCACTACCCATGTCCGCGAAGTCTATCATGACAACTACAAGGCCAAGCGGCTCGAAATTGGAGCCGTGGTCGGTGCAGCCCCTGTGAGCCACGTGCGCCGCGAACGTCCCGTGCCCGGCGATGTGGTCATCATGTTCGGCGGACGCACCGGACGCGACGGCATCGGAGGCGCTACGGGCTCTTCCAAAGAACATAACGAGAAGTCGCTCGACACTTGCGCTGCAGAGGTGCAGAAAGGTAACGCCCCCGAGGAACGCAAGATACAACACCTGTTCAGACGGCCTGAAGTTACCCGCCTCGTCAAGAAGTCTAACGACTTTGGCGCCGGCGGCGTGAGCGTGGCTATCGGCGAACTGGCAGACGGCTTGTTTATCGACCTCGACTCCGTGAGAACAAAATACAAAGGACTTAACGGTACCGAAATCGCCATCAGCGAGTCGCAGGAACGTATGAGCGTTGTGGTCGATAAGAACGATGTGGAGACGTTCTTCGAATATTGTCGCCAAGAGAATATCGAAGCCAACATCATCGCCCGCGTCACAGACGACAACCGCCTTACGATGACCTGGAAGGGCAACACGATAGTGAGTCTTAGCCGCGATTTCATCAACACGAACGGCGTACGCCAGAAGACAGAGGCTGCCGTGGCCGCCGTCCCCGACAATGTGCTGGAAGCCAGTCCCGTACAAGGTGACACGCTGAGCGAGAAAATGTACAGTTGCCTCAGCAATCCTAACGTTGCCTCCCAAAAAGGACTCATTGAGATGTTTGACGCCACCATCGGCGCTTCTACCGTGCTGATGCCTTTCGGCGGAAAACGCCAACTGACGGAAACTCAGGTTTCAGCCCAAAAACTGCCTGTCCTCCACGGCCATACCGACACCACGAGCATTATGGCCTTCGGTTATAATCCTTATATCGCAATGCGGTCGCCATTCCACGCTGCCGTGTTTGCCATTCTCGAATCTATGTCCAAAATTGTGGCTGTAGGCGGCGACTTTCGCAAAATACGCTTCACTTTCCAAGAATATTTTGAGAAAATGGGACACGAACCCAGTCGCTGGGGCAAACCCTGCGCCGCAATGTTAGGGTCGGTGTGGATGCTCAAGCAATTCGACCTGGCCTCCCTCGGCGGAAAGGATTCGATGAGCGGCACTTTCAAAGACCTGAATGTGCCTCCTACCTTTGTGTCGTTTGCCATCACTACCGAAAAGTCGGGTACAATCATCTCTCCGGAGTTCAAACAAAAAGGTAATCACATCTATCTTATTCACAATAAAATAGAAAATTGTCTTCCCGATGCGCGGCGCACTGCCGAAATTTTCGAATTTATGCGCCAGAACATTCTGAACGGCCGTATTGTGTCGGCATTTACATTGCAACATGGCGGCATCGCCGAAGCATTGGCCAAGATGAGTTTCGGCAACGACTTAGGTTTCGAGATTAACACAGACCGGAACCTGTTCGACTATGGTTATGGCAGTTTTGTCGTGGAAACTGCGTCAGAACTGGATGCCGACTTTGCCATATCGCTCGGCAGGGTGTCAGACCGTTTCAGCATCAATGGCGAGATTATCGACAAGGAGAAGTGTCTTGATGTTTGGCGCGGCGTTTACAATGGGCTGTATCCCGACGAGGTCTCGAATGAGACGATTTCTACGGGTGAGGAATTTGCCAATGGAGGTCAGAAACGTTTCAGCGAACACGCCCCCGTCAAGGTCGAGGTGCCAAAAGTTGTGTTGCCTGTGTTTCCGGGCACCAATTGCGACTACGATACCGCCAAGGCTTTTGAAGACGCCGGTGCGGAAACGCAAATTCTCGTGTTCCGCAACCTCAACGAAAAAGAAATCAACGATTCTCTGCACGAACTGGCAGAGGCAATCCGCAATTCGCAGATTTTGGCACTCAGCGGCGGCTTCAGTTTGGGCGACGAGCCCGACGGCAGCGGCAAATTCATCGCTACCGTGCTGAACAACGCCCTCGTCAAGTCGGCCATCCAAGACCTTCTTGCCCGCAAAGGCTTGATAATCGGTATTTGCAACGGTTTTCAGGCATTGGTCAAGTCTGGACTGCTCCCGTTCGGCAAGTTGGGCGATGTCACAACGGCGTCACCTACGCTCTACCGCAACAACATCAACCGGCACATCTCGCGACTGGTGCGCACACGCATATCCTCCGTTTCGTCGCCGTGGCTCACCTCTTTTGCTGTGGGCGACATGCACCGTATCGCCGTCAGTCACGGCGAGGGCAAGTTCGTGGTGACCGAGGCTATGGCCCGCCAACTTTTTGAGAACGGACAGGTTGCTTTCCAATATTGCGACGAGAACGGCAAGCCCAGCATGGCTCCATCTGACAATCCCAATGGCTCATTCTATGCCATTGAGGGTATTGTCTCACCCGATGGTCTGGTGCTCGGAAAGATGGGTCACAGCGAAAGAAAAGGCTCAGACTTGTACAAGAACATCGACGGCAACAAGACCCAAGATATCTTCCGCAACGCGGTGGAGTATTTCAAGAGAGGATAGGCTATGAAAAGAGTTCAACTTGTCGTGGCGGACATACGTTCTGTGCCTCGTTCGGAGGCTTTTTCGCTTATCCTGAAAGACCGGCACAGCGAGCGCTATGTTCCAGTCATCATAGGCATAAGTGAAGCTCGCGCCATTCTCATCGAATTGAATCAGACCAAGACGCACCGCCCGCTGACGCATGAACTGTTTATGACGTTGGCCGACAATTTCCGTTGCTCCCTGCTTGAAGTCAACATCATCTATTATGAAGAGGGGGTCTATTTTGCAGACCTGGTCATAAGACGGGATGACGGCTCGCTCTTTCACTTGGATGCCCGTCCGTCTGACGCCATAGCCTTGGCATTGAAGGCAAATGTTCCCTTTTTCATGAATGAGGACATCTTCAATGATAATTGTATGTGCGACCAAATGTGCGGCGAAGACGCTGACCCCGACCTCGACGATACTCTTGAGCCTGTGAGATTACAAGATTTGAGCATTCAGGAACTCGAAGATTTGCTAGATGATGCTGTCGAACTCGAAGACTATGAACTGGCTGCCCAAATACAGGCAGAACTGGACCAAAGAGAGAATTCTGGCCAATCGTCTGGCGACTAATCAAAAGGAGCAATCCCAATGAGGTTTCCAAGTGATTGGAAAATTGTTTTTTTTACGACGCAATCAGCAAAAATACGACCGAAAGAGTAGGCTATTCCCAAATGTTCAGGTTCACATCCATTGACTCGGCGTGAATCTTATCCTCCAGCCAATCAAATTGCTCCTTGCTGACATGGCATTTGAAATGTTTGTCCTCCAACAACACAATTTCATCACAACCCTGCTTCAAAGTGGAGAAAATATGAGAGGATATCAAAACCGTTTTATGCTTGCCTTTCAGTAATTCTATCAAGTCGAACAAAATCATACTGCTTTGAAAATCAATGCCGTTGAAAGGCTCATCTAAGATGTAGCAATCAATATCTTGCAGCAATACGGCAAAAAGAGTTATGACGAGCAGGTTTTCCACCCATCGGATCAAAAAGTAATTCGGCTTGGAAAAGAGATTCTGCATAAAATCGCAACGGTTTCTGTTGCACAGAGGAAGGAGAAACAAGAGTCCTCCGCAAAAATAGGATGGCGCAAAGTATCTCAGGTTTCCCCCCAAAAAAGGCAGGCAGCAGAACGGCAGAAAGCACCAGCAAAAAACCAAGCGCAGGGTGCAGGCCGAAACGTCTGATGCGGCGGCACAACAGGATGAAGTCCCATTTTATATTAGAAAGCAATGGGTTGGGCGTATCAGTATTAAAAGAGTTCATAATGTTTAGTTTATCTCTTGTAAGCCAGCAGACTATGCCTGCCGCTTGCGTTTGCGCAGATGGTAGGCTGTCACCCCGATGAGGGTGAGGCAGAAAACGCCTAAGCAGGAGAGGGCGATGGTGTTGCCGCGGTGGATGCTGTCAGGGTCGAAGACCATAGCGAGCGTGTGCGTGCCGGCGGGGATGACGGCCGCACGGAGCATATAGTTGGCGCGGGCAATGGGCAACTGCTCGCCGAGCTTGCCGTTCTCGTCGGTGAGGTAGAGCTTCCAACCGAAAGGATAGAAAATCTCGGAGAATATGGCGATGCGGTCGCGGCTGTTGCGGGCGGTATAGTCGATGCGGTTAGGAGCGTAATGATTTACCGATATGGTGTCGCCGGCCGCAGGCTCCGTGGCTGCCAAGCCGCCTTTGAGTTGTTCTGCAAAGGTCTTGTCCGCCACGGCCGTGGTGTGCAGGTTGACGCTGTCAAGGGCTGCAATCTCGTCGTTGGCGTTGTCGGTGACATACAGGTCGTTCACAAACCAGCAATTGCCCATAGCGTAGGGGTTCTGCACCGGCACCTGCTGTCCGTTTTGCAGCGGCACAATGGCATACTTCATGTTCAGCATGTTGAGCACCGGGAAGATGCTGTCGCCGTTGCAGGGGGTCTGGAAACCGCCCGTGAGTGCGATGGCCTGCATCAGCGGGTTCATCTCTTGGGAGATGTGTACATCAATGAGGTCTTGGTAACGGCGCAGTTTGGCCGCCGAATAGCCGCCGATGGACTTGAGGTAGTAACTGGTGCGCGCCTCGTTGAAGGTGCTGGTCGAGAGGTTGAGCACCCGGAAATAGGTCGGGTCTTTGAGCAACTCCTCTTCGTAAGGCATTTTCTTGAATGTCTTGTTTCTGTCCTTTTTGGCGATGAAGTTGCTGTCGTTCAAGAACCTTTTGTCAACGGGCCACATGTCGGCCACGATGAAGACGGTCAGCAACAGCCCGAAGCAGAGGTTGAGGTTCTTGCTAGGCTTGAAATAGGAGCGGTAGGCAAATCCGAAAACCAAGAGCGCGCCAATCACTACGAAAGCGAACGAGCGCCAAGCGTCAGCCTTGATCATGGCCGTGCGTTGTCCGAGGATGGCGTCATAGATTTGTGGTCCAACCTGGTCTTTCCATTGTGCATCGTAAGTGGAGGCCACGTTGATGCTGCCGCTGAACAGTGCCGTGAAGAGGCATACGGCAGCGGTTACGCCGCCGGCAATGAAGATGCTGTTGCGGATACGCTGCCACGAGAGGGTGCCGTCGGTGATGCGCTTGATGGCAAGGAAGCCGATCAGCGGCATGGTGATTTCGGCCACAATGAGGATGCTCTCAACGGCGCGGAATTTGCTGTACATGGGAAAATAGTTGAAGAACAGCTCCGTGAAAGGCATGAAATGATGTCCCCAGGCGAGAAGTACGGAGAAGAGCGTGGCGGCAAGGAGTGCCCATTTGTAGGGGCCGTCAACGATGAGCAATCCTAACAGGAACAGGAAGCAGACAATGGCTCCCATATAGACGGGGCCGCTGGTGAAGGCTTTCTCGCCCCGGTAGGTGGGCGCACTTTGGCAGAACTGCCGGGCCTGCCGCGACGGCACGCCCATCTTTTTGAGCTCTTTTTCAAGTTGTGAGCCATCGCCGAGATTGTAGCCGCTGGCACCGCCCATATAGTTGGGGATGAGAAAAGTCATGGTCTCATCGATGCCGTAACTCCAGGCGGTGGCATAGTCGAGGTCGAGACCTTTGGTCTTGTTGGTCTCGTCGGTTGTCTTCACAAGGTCGGAGTGCCCGCCGCGCATAGTTTCGGAAGCGTACTCCTGGTTTGCGAACATGTTGGCACAACCCATGCCGATGCCGATGGCCAAGGAGCCGGCAAATACGGCGGTGCCGATGCCGAAGTGCTTCCACGCTTTGTCACGCCACGCAATGGCCAGTTCGGCGAACCACAACACGCCGATGAGCATACACATATAATAGCCCATCTGCGGGTGCAAGTACAACCCGAAAAGGGTGAAAAACATCACGAGAATGGCACCCCACCCATATTGCTTCCGGAAGATGAGAATGAACCCCACTATCACTAATGTCATCCAGGTGATGGACATGGTTTTGGTGATATGGCTGGCTGAAATGATGATGAAGAAGTAACTCGACATGGCGATGGCAAAGGCACCGGCCAGAGAAATCCATTTGTCTATCTTGAAGGTGCGCAGCAACAGGAAAAAGGCAATGAGGTAGTACAGGAATATGAAGCAGACATTGTGACTGGCCCAAAGCAATACGGTGCGGAATGGCTTCAGGCATTTATCGACAGCATAGCTGCCATGACCGCCGATTTGATAGTTGGGCATTCCTGAAAACATGGCGCCGTTCCAATAAGAGTAGTCTCCCGTCTGATTGTGAAATTCGACAGACTCATGCGGTGCGGCCGAGGCGGTGATGCTGTCGCCGGCATTGATGACCTTGCCCTCGAATGCGGGGTAGAAGTAGATGACGTTCGCCAGCATGAAGAGGCAGAGGATGATGATGTCAGGAACGATTTTCTTGAAGGAGGTTTTTGTGCGTTGCATTTCGGATTTCAATTTGATGAATAGGATTGCTTTCGATTTTTCGAAGTGCGCAAAGATACAATATTTATGTGGAAGCCCGCAGCCTTTCTAAATCTCTCTGCTTTAGCATTGTTTTCCTTGCCACAGGTCAAGCCGTTCGAGCTCTTTCTCCACTCCCTGCACAAGGGTGTCGTATTTCGCCCCTTGCCATGGCGTTACGGCAAGGCACGCCGAGGAAACTTCGCTGGCCAGTCTTGCAACGACAATGTCGGCACGGAGCCGGGAGAGATATTGTGCGATAAATCGAATGTAGTCATCGCATGTGAAAAGATGGAAGTCGTGCGGATGCAGTCTGAAATCTTCTTCCATACGGGTGCCGCGGATGATTTGCAACTGGTGGAACTTGAGGTCGTGCAGGGGCAGCCTGTTCACGATGTTCACCTCCTTGAGCCATTGTTCCGGTGTTTCGCCAGGGAGTCCGAAGATGAGATGACCGCCAATGGGAATGTTGTGAGATTCAATGTGTTGCAAGGCTTCAAGGGTGCATGCTACGTTGTGCCCCCGGTTGATTCGGGCGAGCGTTCGTTCCTGAAGACTCTCTATGCCCAATTCCAACTGCACGTAAGTGTGTTGTTGCAAGTCTTCCAGATAGCACAGCAACGGTTCGCTGATGCAGTCGGGGCGCGTGGAGATGACAATGCCGCTGATGGCCGGATGTTGCAAGGCCTCTTCATAGCGTGTCCGCAAAACCGGCAATGGGGCGTAGGTGCCGGTGTAAGCTTGGAAATAGGCCAGATAGCCGGTCTGTTCGTTGTGGGGCTTGCGGAAGAATGCGATGCCGTCGTCGATCTGTCGGGTGACGTTTTTTTGCGGACTGCAGTAGGCCGGCATAAAAGCTTCGTTGCTGCAGAAAGTACAGCCGCCTGTGCTGCAATGCCCGTCGCGGTTTGGACAGGTGAAGCCGCCGTTGATGGCGATGCGCTGCATACGCTTCCCGAAATGGCTGCGCGAGAACCGGATGTAGGAGTTGAAACGCCGGGTGTCACCCCAGGGATAGACGGTTGCCGCGCCCATCAGTCTTTGTATAGCAGGTTGTCGCCGAACGGGTCCAGCGTGTAGGTCTTTTTCTTGTCCGGGGTGGACAGGAAGATGAACGGCATCTTTTTGCCGTCTTTGTGATAGGTGCAGGACACCATAAACAACAAGGGAGCCTCGTCTTGGAGGTCGCCCGCGTCAATCAGGTCGTCAAAGTCCTGCTGGGTGCGCAGCGCCTCGTTGATGTAGAGATCCAGGTATTCGAGTTTCTGCTGGTCGCCGTTTAGCGCCGTCTCTTCATACTGCTGCTGATAGGCCAGAATCATCTCTTGCAGCAGTTGGGAGTTGAGCCGTGCATAGCGCAATTCTGTCAGGGTGTCTATGCTGACGACGGTGAGCGAGTCGTAACCGGTGATCTGCTCCTCTTTGAGATAGGTTTTGGCGAGCGATTTCATCTGTCGCTGCAATTTTTTTGCCTCCCGGTTTTGGCAGGCAGGCAGTGTCAGTATGGCAACCGCAAGGAGCGACAAGAGGATGAGGTTTTTCTTCATCGTAAGAAAAGATTAGAAAACATAGCCTATTTTAGGAATGGAAATGTCGTCCAAGCCTGACGGGAGCGTCTGAATGTCACCGAATTGGTAGATGTTCATAATGCCGTAGTCGTGGACTGGGTCATTGCCGCAGGTGAGGGTTATGTGTGCCGGCATCGGGGTGCGGTGCCGGTATCCGGCAGTCTTGGCTTTCTTGCCGTTGTCGTCGGTGCGGAAGGTTGCAAGGTCAAAAACGGGAGAAAGAGAGAGTTGGTATGTTTTCCCGTTGTTGGAGAAAGAAATGCCCGTGTCTTCCGAGAAAGAGAACAACGGAACGGTGGTTTCTGCGCCCGGAAGAATATAGAAAGTGTATTCCTGTTCATTTTCGAGGGTCAGGCCTTTGAAGAGGCTGAGGTAGTTCTCTTCGGTTTGCTTCAGCGCTGCAATCATGGTCTTTACAGCTTCGGCGGAATAGGCTGTTTCTTGCTCGCCGGAAGCCAGTTGGTATTGGTCTTGGCGACTTTTGTTGATGACGTCGGCGGCCTCCTGCGCTTTTTGGCGGTCCGTCTTGTGAACCGTCTTGGTTTTGTTGGCAGGTATTTGGGTCACGACACCGTCAATGATTTTGGTCTCAACAAAGGCGGCTTCCGTTTGGGTGAAGGAGGGGTCGGCGTAGTTGCTGAAGAAGTCCGGCACGGAGTCGGTGGATGCTGTGTAGTTCACGGTGCTGTTTGAGGGGAGTGTCAGCAACCCGTCATTGAAAAGGGAGCACAGGAGTTTGCTTTTGTCTTGTTTTGAAGACAACTCCACCAGATAGGCGTGGCTGAAGTCGGGGACTTCAATGGCCTGGACTTGCACTTGGTGCAGCCGGTAGCGGGTGCGGTTTTCGGAGATGATGTTCGTGAGCCCGAGCAGCGACTGTGCATGTTCGGCATAGTAGCCTTTAAGTTCGCGCACTTTTATGGTCTTGACGGTGATTTTGAAGGCGGTGGTGGGCAAGGCGTACCTGAAAGTGTTGCCTTTGACGGCAATGCCGCTGTCGAGTGGCAGGGGAAGCACGTTTTTCTGGGCGTTGGCGGAAACCAGCAGCAGGCACGATATTACGGTGAGGATAATCTGTCGTTTCATAGAGTTTTGGTTGATGGTAAGTTGATTTTAGTCGCGGTTGCCTGCTAACAAGGCGATATAATAAAGCAGGGTGGCCAGTGAGGAGAGGGCGGCGATGAGGTAGGTGCGAGCGGCCCATTTGAGAGCGTCGCGGGCGGAGTCCGTCTCCCGGCCGTTGGTGATGCCTGTGTTTTCAAGCCAGGCCACGGCACGCGACGAGGCGTTGTACTCGACAGGAAGGGTGATGACAGAGAACAAGGTGGTCAAGGCGAAGAGTACGATGCCGATGATGAGCACCACCTCGCCGAGCGTGGCAGAGAAGCCCAGCAACAGCATTCCGGCAAGGAGAATCCATTGTGACCAGTTGGCGCCGAATTGCACTATGGGTACAAGTCGTGAACGCATCGAGAGCCAGTGGTAGGCGGTGGCGTGCTGCACGGCATGGCCGCACTCGTGGGCGGCAACCGCCGCAGAGGCGATGCTGCAGCCGGAATAAACGTCAGGACTCAAGTTGACGGTTTTGTTCTGCGGGTTGTAGTGGTCCGTGAGATGCCCTTGAACGCATGTTACGCGGACATCGTAGATGCCGTTGTCGCGCAACATCTTTTCAGCAACCTGTTGCCCTGAAAGTCCGCTGCTGAGCCGCATTTTGGAATACTTGGCAATCCGGGAGTTCAATACTTTGCTGACGATGAAACTCAGCACCATAAAGACGATGAAAATGATCCAATACATATAGTTCTTGTTTTTGTTAGTTTACTAATAAAGCGGTGCAAAGGTATGCTTTTTTGTGGTTTGTGCGAAAAAAAATCTCTGCCCAAAAAATCAAGAGTCAAGGCTGTGGTGTGGAATAGTGTGCGAAAGTTATTGATATTATGAAACGTCAAAAAAAATCCCCCAGATTTCAATACGATGAAGAAAAGAATTATGTTACATTTGCACCGATTATTCAAAAAGAGAAAATTATGAAAGCAAAAGCCATTCCCCAGTTTCTTTTATTACGGTTTTGTTTGTTCTGGTTGGGGCTGAACAAGTTCATACTGCAAACCTCCTTGCTGTAAGTGTGTGCAACAGTAGGGAGGTTTGTGTGGCATAATTGTTTTGCTGAAATGTTTTATTTATTATTGTTGTGTCTGTGTGGCATTGGATTGCACCACCAATTTTGAGTCATAACCCATTCGCAAAGCACCTATGTATAAAAAGAATGAAACACAGTCAGTGTTCTTCTTCAAATAAATATAAATTCCAAAAACAATTAAATTGTAGCCATTATGAAAACTTTAAAGATGCTTATGTGCTGTTTGATGCTTGCGGGCATCTCTTGTTATGCACAAGATTCCGGACGTGTGGGAAAATCGTCCTTTGATAAGGTACTTCATTCTTTTTCTGTCCAATACAACAACTGCCTCCAGTTCCCGGCACGCTTTGATTACCATTGTAATTCCTCTCTCGGGTGGAGTCCCAGCCTGTCATACGGAAACGAATACTCGATTGGTTATGAACTGATTTCCAAGTCCGGTTTTGGATTTGGTTTAGATGTCACAAAAGGGTTGGTCGGGCTGAACGCCAAAACCCAAGGCCAATGGTCAATCAGATACGCTTCAAATTATGCTTTGGACTATGTGAATTTGCTGGAAGTTGACTATTGGGCAGTGAAAGCGAAAGCAACATATTCAAGAGTCTTGACGGACAGGGTTATGTTGAATGCTGCAGTTGGCTTGAATTTCCCGTTTTATACCCCGATGTTTGTCACATATATAAGCGCTCCGTACAACAACCTTGACGGAAACACCGACGAGAGTCTGTTCTTGAACAATGACGATTGTGTTCGCAACTGGGCCCCGGATCTTTTGTTGGGGGTGAATTTTCTGTTTCATACCAAAAGGAATCCCCGGAACAATTTTATTGTAGGCTGTAATTTCAATGCCGGTTTTTTGCCCCGTTATTCAGGCTATTTTGCCCTATCAGAATCTGTTGACCGGCATGATTGCGACATCAAGTACGGGTCATCTTACGTTGGTGTCAACTTCGGCTACTCATTTGTCGGATTCGACAAGACTTTTGACCGCAAAAAACATCGCCAAGAATCTGAATACCGCACTTTCGATTTCAACAGTGCCGTTCATGCGGTCTCTTTAGAGATGAACAACGGACTGGCAGTAGGTGGAAACGCACGTTGGGAAGGTCCAATCACTCCTGTGGTGCACACAACATATTCTCCTTCTTTGTCTTTGAAATACAGTTGTATGATACGCAAAGGTTTTGGCTTGTCTGTGTCGGTTCCCTTAGGATTGTTCAGACGTCAGGGAACAATTTCCCTGCAAGGCGTTGTGCCGTCAGACACGGTCTGGACAAATGGAACTGTCGGAGGCAATGATTCGGAAAATGGCCTGAGCCTTTCTTCTCCTTACTGCGGATTGTCTTTGCAGGCAAGTTATGCCCGTCAGATACACCGCAATGTCTTTATGCAGTGCGACCTCGGCTTTTCTGTACAACAGTTGCTCTACAACCATGAATTCGGATCGACGTCGTATGACGAAAACGGTATGGTTGTCCTGAGTGATGAAGGCTTCTCATACATCGGGAATCCGTATGAACTTACTGCCGATGAGATGATTCCTTTTGCCCGCGAACACGTACAATACAGTCCAGATGTCGTCTGTTATCTCCCGAATATATGCGGCGGCATCAGTTTTATGGTTCACGGAAAGAATCCTTGCCACAATTTTGTCTTCGGGCTCAATTTCAATGTGGATTACACCACGCGTATTTCATATAACTATACGACGCTGCCCAATTTCCCCCAAAAATACTACTCGTTTGGACTGATTAACTTTAACATGACAACAGTAGGTCTGCATGTGGGCTATAAGTTTATGACAGGGAAGCAGGTGAAGTGGCAGGATAAAAGATAGGGGTGAAAACCGTCAAAACGTAAGAACTCGTTTGTCTGATGCCCAACGCATTGTATGTGTGGGTGAAGTTGAAAGCAGATGAGTTGTCTTTTTTTGACAATGCCTTGATTGCCAGCCGATTATTTTTTTCAATAAAGAAAAGAGGGGACATCTTTTGGAGGATGTCTCCCTCTTTTGAAGAAAAGTGGTGGTGAAAAACAATTATTGTTTCATGATTTTAATGTTTTGTCCGTTGACGCTGAGCAGATAGAAGCCATTTTCGAGGCTGCTCAGGTCGATGGTGGTGTTGCCGTTCATCTGCTCGGTGCGAACCAGCTTGCCCGAGATGTCATAGAGGTACGCCACAGTCACTGTTTCGCCGCAGACGATGGTACAGCGGTCGGACACGGGGTTGGGATAGACGGCGATGTGGGCTTTTTCGGCAGGGTTCTCTCTGACGGCGGCAGGCATCCAGCCGTTGAGCACGGCCACACCCGACAAGTCAAAGCCGCTGCTGGCGAATGGGGTGGGGTAAGGGTCGTTGATGATTTGCCCGTACTGGTCGCGGGTGCCGTATTGCGGGTCAATGGAGCCTACGACATCCACAAGTCGCACGTGTGTGATGTTGTTGATGTCGATGCCAGTGCTGTCGGCAAGCTGCGCCAAGTCAAAGGGCGTTCCCCAGCCGATGCGGTACTTGCCGGCGAGGTTGTTGATTTTGGTGGCGTCAACGCTGCCGCCATTGCCGATTTGTGTGCTGTCTTGTGTGTTTGAGGTGGCGGGAAAGCGAACATAACGCTCACCGTCAGAACTTACTTCCACGAAGGCCAACTCCAAGAAGGTATCGTTCAGTGCGTTCTCGAATACGGCAAAGTCGTAGCCGTCGCCGTCCTGAATGGGCAGGCTGAAGGTGAGCACGGCCGTGCCGCCGTCGCCAAGGCTAACCACACCGCTGGTGGTGACGCTCGAGGCTGCCCCAATGCCGTCTTCTTCAGTGCCGTAGGTGGCTAAAACGGAAGGGATGGCGATGTCTTGATAGCCGCGCGTGATTTGGCATCCCGTGGCCCAGCCTAAGATGGTGGGGTCTTCGCAATGGATGGCCTGACACCCCGGCGTGCCTACAATGCCGTCAAACAGCGTGTCAGGAGAGATGGGCGTTGGCGGTGTAGGGGGCGTAGGGGGCGTGACGGTGTCCGGGACCTGATTTGGGTCGCTTACATAGTAGAGGGTGGCATTGTCAAAGGTGCAGTCGCCCCATTCCTGCAGACTGAAGTCTGCACCGGTCTGCAATTGGTCGCCAAGTCCGCTGTACCAATGGTCTCCGCTTGAGTAGGTCAACATTCCGCCAGTGATGGCGAGGTTGTAGGCGGAGTCTTGATAGGTTACGCTTTCTACCCAACTGGTGACGCTTACGTTGATACGGCTGTCGGCAGCATTCAGTTCGTTGAAAAACTCCTGTACGGTCTTCGAGCCGTTCCAGGCATAGCCGTAAACTACCCCGACGGGATTGTCATTGTTGCAAAAGTAGAAACCTGCGGCAATGCGGTTGCTGCCTTGCCCGACCCAATATTGGATTTGTGCAGTGTCAACTACGGTCGTGACGGCTTTGACACCAGGCCTGAATTTGGCCCCGCCGTTCTGGTACGGGTACGGCGTCTGGGCAGAAAGGATACTTGCAAGAAACAGGATTGCAAGAAATAAGATGTTCTTTTTCATAGCGTTTTTTGATTTTTGTTTGTTATAATGAATGTTAGATGTCTGATTAGTATTTCACCAATATTGTTCCCGGATTCAGCCCGACGGCAAACGAAAATTTCTTTTTCCCGTTCTTGTCAAAGCAGTAAACGTCCCCGTTGACGGTGAAGTCGTAGGCATCGGAGATGTAAACGTCCCCGTTGAGTTGATTGACGGCGATGCCGTAGGGGCGTTTGAGCGTTGTGCCGTCGGTGACGAAATTCTCAGTGACGATGCCGTCGCTCTCCAAGTCCATCACCTTGATCCAGTTGTTGTAGTTGTTGTAGTCGCTGTAGTAAAGATAGGCGTATTTGCCGGCGATGGCAAAGTTGAGCACCTCCCAGTTGTATGTTCTGATGACCTCGTCGGTTGCAGCATCGATTTTCTGAAAGTTGTATGACTCGGAGCCGTAATTCCCGCGGGAGGCCACATAGACGTATTTGTCGTCGTAACTTTGTATGATGTAAGGGTTTGTGGCGACTTCTATGGTGCGCAGCAGGGTAAAGGTGGACAGGTCGAATACGGAGACCGTTTTGCCGTAGTTGGGAGCATTGAGGCCGCCGGAGTTGGCAACGTACAGTTTGCCGTTGCAGACGCAGACGCCCTCGGGGTTGCTGCCCGAGTGCGCCGTGGCATCTACGGTCAGGGTGGCGGTGTCGATGCGCACGATGTCGCCGTCAAAGCAGCTGACGTATGCTTTGTCGCGGTAAAAGGTCAGCCGCCGCGGCTGCTTGCCGTTCAGTTGGATGGCCTTGATGGACTTGGCATCCGACGGGTTCATCACATCCACACGGTTTGAGTTGTTGATGACGCAGTACAACTTGCCGCCGTATAGTTGCAGGTCGTTGCCGGTGTCGCCAAGGCCGCGTCCGTTGCTCTCAAGAAAGATGTCATTCGTCAAGTTGTTGGCGGTGAAGTCATAGTAGGTCAGCGTGCTGTTGTTATGCTGGTAGAGCCCCTCATTGAGCACATAGACCCCCTCCGCCTGGTAATCGACTGGCGGGGTGTTAGGGGTTTGAGGCTCGGGCGGGTTGCAGGATGCCGCAAGCCAGATGCCCAAAAGGAGAAATACGGTTCGCTTTAATGTCAGTTTCATTTCCTTCGCATTTTTTATCCACAAATATGCTTCGGGGAAAGTGGAAACTGCTCTGGACGGAATGTCCTGAAGTTTTTCTCGCCACGACCAGCCTACCTCCCGAAGCGGTCAACAACTGTCTGCAGGCAGGTTTTCTGACTTGTTTCTTCCGCAATGTCTTCCCATCATGCGACAGTGACAAAGGTACTGCGGAAACGTATGAAACTTACAGCAGCGGGTACTGTACAGGATTTGCACCTGTTTCCCTTTCAGAAATTCGCTTATGCGAACTCTTCACCTGAAAACGGCGACAAAAATAGAAAAAAAAGTGTCCGGTTCAGAACTCTACAGAAAATTTAACATTGACAAGCCGTCCGGTCAGGTAGTTGGGCACGGGATATCTGTTGTTGTCGATGTCAGAGAACCACGAATAGGAGGAGATGTTGTTGATGCCGAGGAGGTTGAAAACCTCGATATAGACACCGGCGTTTTTGATGCTGCGGACGAATTTCGACTTGTTGCGCATACGGTCGCGGCTCTGTTCCAGAATCATGAACGAAAAGCCGAGGTCTATGCGGCGGTACCAGGTGTGGTCGCGCAGCCGCTGGTAGGTGACGCCGTCGTCGGGACCGTAAGGCAAGCCGGTGGCAAAAACGAAATTAAGGTGCGCCCTGAACTGCGGGTATCCGGGGATGTGGTCTTGAAAGAAGAGGTTGAAGGCAAATCGTTGGTCGGTGGGGCGCGGAATGTAGCCCGTCTGCGCGGTTTCCCCGTCAACGTCGGTGTAGGTGATGTTCTCTTCCGTCTTCAGCAGTGAGACGGAGAGCCACGACTCGAGGCCGCGTATGAACTCGCCGCTGACTTTGAGGTCCAGTCCGGTGGCGTACCCCACGGCGTCGTTTTCGCCACTGTAGGTGATGCGCACGTTGTCAACGTTGTAGGAGATGAGCCGGTCAAGGTATTTGTAATAGGCTTCGGCGGTGAATTTGAATGGCCGCCGCCACAGGCTGAAGTTATATTCGCTGCCCAGCACAACTTGGAAAGAGCGCTGCGAGCGGATGTCCGGGTTGAGTGTTCCGTCACGGTGACGCATTTCGCGATAGAATGCCGGCTGGTAATAGAGGCCGGTGCGCAGCGAAAACAGCCAGTCGTGCCGCCATTGCGGGTTGTAGATGAAGGAGAGACGGGGCGAGACGGTGAACTCTTTTTTGTTGTAGGTCCAATAGTGAAAGCGCACGCCGCCGTTCAGCATGTAGTGCGGCATGCTGTCGCCGTCGATGTTCCACTGGTCTTGTATGAAGCCGGAGAAGCGGAATGTGCTCAAGCGGTTGGCGGACTGCAGGAAGCTGTTGTCTCCAAAGATGAGCCGGCGCGACGGGTCGTCCAACGGCACGTCTATGCCTATGGTCTCCTGTATGAAAGGCAGGGTATAGCCGGCGGAGTCGTTCATAGTCCACTCGCGGATGCGGTCGTCGATGTACTCGTGCTGCGCCTTTACTCCCCAGCTGATCGTGTTGGATGCCGGCAAGGTGTGCTCGCCGCGCAGGTCGGCGGCGGATACTATGGAGGTGATGTAGTTGCGGGCATGCTCCAGATAGCTGCCGATACCCCGGGTGTAGGTTTCATTGACGGTGCCCTCGGCAATGTCAAGCTCAATGTCGCTGAAACGGTATTGCCCTAAGATGTCGTAGGTTTCGCTCTCTTGGGCATAGTAGGACGAGAAGGTCAGTTTCAGGCGGTTCCGACGGTTCGGCGTGTAGGCGAACGTGAGCCCGCCGAGGTAGTTTTCGTAACGGTCCACCTCCTGCCCCTCAAAATAGACGGTGAACTGCTTGAAGTCGGAGATGGAGCCGAAGCGCGTCTGCTTGTTGGACGGCTGGTAGATGTAGCTGTTGCGGGTGAAGATGCCCAGCAGGCTGATGCTGAACTTGTCGGTGATGTCCCACTTGAGGAGCATCTGCGTGTCGAAGAAGCGCGGTTTGTAGTCGCCCGTGTCGCCGCTTACGCGCATGGATTTCAGGAGGTAGGCGTTCGACTTGAAGCGAGCGCCGACGAGGAACGAGAAGCAGCTGTCAACACGCCCCTCGGCGTGGACGGACGCGCCGAGCAGACTGGCGGAGACGGAGCCGCCGTACTGCGTGGGCTCTTTGTACTGCACGTCAAGCACCGACGACATCTTGTCGCCGTACTTGGCCTCGAAGCCGCCGGCAGAGAAGACAACGTTGCCCGTAAGGTCGGGATTTACAAAACTCATGCCCTCTTGCTGGGCGTTGCGCACCAGAAAAGGCCGGTATATCTGGATGTCGTTGACGAAGACAAGGTTTTCGTCATAGTTGCCGCCGCGCACATTGTACTGCGAACTCAATTCGTTGGACGAGGAGGTGCCGGGCAGCATCTTGATGAGCGACTCCATGCCGCCCGTGGCAGACGGCATCTGAAACGACAACCGGGGATTTACCCGCACATAGCCGTTCTCACTGCGGCTCTGTATGTTCACTTGCTCCAAACGGTTGCCCACAGTGGCAAGCACAACCATAAGCACGGCGGTCTCCTTGGACTTGAGACGCATGTTGAGCAGGGTGTCTTTGTGGCTGATCTGCTGAAAATAGAGACGTAAGTCGGTTTCGGCAGGCACACTTAACGAGAACTGCCCGTAGTCGTTGGTGATGGTCTGGAGACTGTGGTCCAACACGCGGATGACGACGTTTTCAATAGGTTGGCCATATTCGTCAACAACAGACCCCTTTACGATGGCCTTCTGCCCGTAAGTTGTACCGGCAAACAGCATCGTTGCGAAGAGCAGAAACAATATTCTATGTCTCAATGTCAGGTGTCTGTTTTTTTGCTGAAAAATATATACGGCCAAATTCCGCAATTATTGCATGACGGGGTGCAAAAAAAAACTGCTGCAACAGGAACTCCATTACAGCAGTTGTGGCTTTTCTGAAAAGAACGAATCTTTTTAGAGGTTACCTTTCTCTGCGGCTTCTACCAGACATTGGAAGATGCCTTTCTTGTTGATGTTGCGCATGCCATGTGCAGAAACCTTGAGATAAATCCATTCGTCCAACTCGGGAACGTAGAATTTCTTTGTATGCAGATTGGGCTTGAATGTTCTTTTTGTTTTGATATTAGAGTGGGATACGTTATTTCCGACCACTGCTTTCTTACCTGTAATTTGACAAACTCGTGACATTTCTATTCCTTTTTTATTGTTATAATCGTATTTGTGATTCGGGCGGCAAAAATACAAAAAAAACAATATCACCCGATTGCCTGCAAAATTTTTATTTTCAGCTTGACTCCGAAAGGATAATGAAGCCTTTGAGGAAGCATAAAACCGCCCAATTTCAGACCTTAATCCGCAGTGTTTTTTGTGGGGCGTGCCGTCAGCATAGCCTCCCGTGTCTATTTTTTTCTATTTTTGCACGTTTTTCCAAAAACGACAATATTAATAGTAACGTTAAATAAATAAGATAGTTAGATGAAAAAATCATTCATTTTGTTTTGGGCACTGCTGCTTTTTGTATTCAGTGCATCTGCCCAACATTATGCCGTAAAGCAGAACGGTTACAGCAGAGTGGAAATCTCATTCACGCCGGGCAAGATTACGCCCCAGACGGTGAAAGAGGCCGGTGGCGTTTATACGAAAATCACGATGGAAGACTATAGCCTGAGCACGCGTGAGGGCTATCCGCAACTCCCGATGATGAGCAAACTGATTGAGATTCCGGTTTGCGACTCTGTAGTGGCCCAGATCACCCACAGCGCATACGATGAGTACGATGCGGCAGAACTTGGCATTACCGCCCCCATCTATCCCGTTCAGCACGCTTACTCGAAGTCGTACAAAGGAGAACGCTCTTTCACGAAAAACAACGAGATCTATAGCCTCAACAGTTTTTATTCAGAGCCGATAGTGCGCGTGGAGAAGTCGGGAACAATGCGCGACGTAACGATGGCCTGCATCATGGTGTCGCCCGTGGCCTACAATCCCGTGACGAACCGCATCCGTGTCTATCGTGAAATTGACGTGGCCGTGTCGCCCGTAAATGCAGACCTCCCCGCCACCTACGAACTCAAGAGCAAGTTGGGCAGTCCGCTGTTCAAACTGGCTTCCGAAGCGGTCATCAATCCGATAACCGACATCCGTACGGAGTTCACGGCCGCTCCCATCAAATACCTGATTATCGCCAACTCGATGTTTTCGGGCAACGAGAACCTCAACAATTTCGTACAATGGAAAAAACGCTTGGGATACCTTGTGGAGGTGGCCTATACCAGCGATGCCAACGTGGGCACAACCACAACGTCTATCAAAAACTATATCCTGAGCCATTACAACAATGCCACACCCGAAAATCCCGCCCCTACATTTCTGCTGCTCATCGGCGATGTGGCCCAGGTGCCGGCATTCGACAGCCAGGTTTCCGGTAGCGACCATGTGACAGACCTCTATTATGCTACGTGGACCACCGGCGACAACCTCCCCGACTGCTATTATGGCCGTTTTTCTGCCCGTAACATTTCCGAACTGACCCCCCAAATCGAAAAGTCGCTGATGTATGAACAATACACGATGCCCGACCCCTCCTATCTGGGCACCGCCATCCTGATTGCCGGCACAGACAGCTATTGGTCGCCCACCCACGCACAGGGACAGGTCAACTACATCTACAATAATTATGTCAACACATCGTCTTCAACCCATAATTACACGACAGTTTTGAAGCACGACTACGACTGCAGCAGCCAGGCCGCCACCATCCGCAGCGAGATCAGTGCCGGTGCCGGCTGGGTCAACTACACCGCCCATGGCGCCGAGGAGGAGTGGTACAGTCCCTCGTTCACTGTGTCGCAAATTTCCTCCCTGGCCAATGCCGGCAAGTATGGCCTGATGATTGGCAACTGCTGTCTTACGGGCAAGTTTGACGAAGCCAACTGCTTCGGTGAGGCTTTGATGCGTGCCAGCAACAAAGGCGCGTTGGCTTATATCGGCGGCTCTAACGTCACCTACTGGGACGAGGATGTCTATTGGGCCGTCGGCGTGCGCAACAACATAAACGCCAACATGACCTACTCCTCGTCGAATCTTGGCGCTTACGACCGTATCTTCCATACCCACAATGAAACGCACGACAAATGGAGCACCACCATCGGTGGCTATATGGAAGGCGGAAACCTCGCGGTGCAGTCTTCAACCTCGTCTCGGAAAAAATATTACTGGGAGGTCTATCACACATTTGGCGACCCCTCCATCCGTCCTTATCTGGGCATCCCGAACACGATGAACGTTTCCTGTTCTGACGTGCTGACCGTGGGACAGAACTCTTTGGTGGTGACGGCCGCACCCGCCTACGCATACGTGGCATTGACGCACAACAACGACTTTGTGGCCGCCGCTTTCGCAGATGCTAACGGCGAGGCTACGCTCTCCTTTGACGCGCTCAGCGAGCCCGGACAGTATGAGTTGGCCGTCGGCGCACAAAACTATGTCCAGTATTTCAAGACTATCTCGGTCATTGTCCCCGACGGTCCCTATATTACCGCTTCAAATGTGCAGTTGAACGGCATCGCTGAGGTGGGCACAACCGTCACCTGGAATCTTTCCGTCAAGAACTTGGGCGTCTCTGCCGCCTCTACCGTGTATGCCAAGATGACCACTTCCGCACAGGGCGTCACGCTGGTGCAGGACTCTGTCTATATCGGCAATGTGGCCGTTGATGAGACGAAAGCCCTCCAGAACGCCTTCAGCGCCGCCATTTCAGGATCCTTGGAAGACGAGACCCCTGTAACATTCAATGTCACCGTGTATTGGGGATCCGGTCACTCTGACAAAGCCATCTCAGAACGTGCCGCCGCACCCAAACTCGTGGTGGCCGCAAACCGCATCTCTCCCCAGACAATAACCCCCGGCAGCATGGTGACGGTTGAGATTGACAATAAAAACGAAGGCCATGCCGCACTGCCGTTTGCCATCGTGGACCTCACCTCCAACTATACCGGCGCAAGGGTGATCTCACCCTCCTACTATATGTACGCACTGCAGCCCGACCAGACAACGACCAACACCTTCACGGTGAAAGTCGCCGACAATGTGCCCGACAACGCTATCATACCGCTTTACTACCATAGGGTGATAGGCTCGTCGCATACAATCGATACCTTATTTATGCTGGTAGGCACATGTACCGAAGACTTTGAAACCGGCGACTTCTCGACGCGCTTTGAATGGGACAACACTTCGGCCTATCCGTGGACAGTCACTTCAGCCCAGAAACATAGCGGAAACTATAGCATGCGCTCAAAAGAGGACCTTGCCCACAACAAAACATCCACTCTCGAACTGACAGCCACTTCCATCATGGACGGCGAATTCTCCTATTTCCGGAAAGTTTCAACGGAAGCCAATTACGACAAGTTCAAATTCTATGTGGATAACGTGCAGAAAGACGAAGCCTCCGGTTCGGTGGGCTGGACACAGATTACAGTGCCTGTGACGGCCGGAACGCATACCTATCGTTTTGATTATACCAAAGACGGCAGCCAGTCGTCATACAGCGACTGTATCTGGGTTGACGACATTGTCATTCCGGGATTCGGCACGATGGTAGAGGCCGACACGACTGACGGCGTGGGCGTGGATGAGTACATCACCACAGAAACGGATGTGCGCCTTTATCCCAACCCTGCCACCACAAGCGTTGCCGTTGAGAGCAACGAGCCAATTCAGGAGATTGCAGTGGTGGATATGAGCGGTCGACTGGTTTGCACCGCTGCTGCAAATGGCGAGACAAAGTGTATGGTTCCCGTGACTGACCTTGCAGACGGCATCTATTTTATCACTATAAAGAGTGCCGGCAAAGAAAGCACCCTTAAATTCATCAAGCAATAAGCAATGGCCAACACGTCAGATCAATATGACGAGATGATACGCTACTGCCAGGAGGTCTTCAATAAGAAGGCCTCCGACTATGGCACGGCGTGGCGCATCCTCCGCACCCCTTCGCTCACCGACCAGATATTCATCAAGGCGAACCGCGTGCGCAGCATTCAAGAGAAGGGCGAGGCCCGCATCGCCGAGGGCATCATCCCCGAATTTGTCGGAATGGTGAACTATGCCGTCATGGCCTTGATTCAACTTGAAGTAGGCGTGGCCAACGGTTCTGAACAGGCAATAATGAAGGCCGAAGAGGCTACTGCGCTGTATGCCAAATATATACAGGCTGCAAAAAGTCTGATGATGAACAAAAACCACGACTATGACGAAGCTTGGCGGCAGATGCGCATCAGCTCCCTGACCGACATCATCCTGATGAAACTGCTCCGCATCAAGTCTATTGAAGACCACAACGGCGCCACGCTCGTCTCCGAGGGGCTGGACGCCAATTATTATGATATTGTAAATTACGCCATGTTCGCACTCATTCGGCTTGTGCTTGAGAAAGAGCAACCCTGACGAGTCTGGACATAGACGTGCTCACCTTTAAAACAATTGCATTATGTCAACGAAAAAAGAACCAATCTGGCTGAAAATCATCCGAATACTGTTAGGATGTCTATTCCTGTTCTCGAGTTTCACCAAAGCCGTGGACCCTGTCAATTTCGGCATTACCATGAACGACTATTTTGTCTCGTTCGGGATGGGCTTCCTGCATCCGTTGGCTCAGCTGGCTGCCGTGTGCGCCATCGCCTGCGAGTTTGTGCTGGGCTGTATGCTGCTCCTGCGCATCAAGGTCAACCTCGCCGCCTGGGGCTATCTGCTCTTCATGACGTTCTTCTTCTTCCTGACACTCTGGCTCGCCGTGGCCGAGTATCTTGAAGTGCATCATATCCATGATTTCGGTGTGGTGAAAGACTGCGGCTGCTTCGGACAGGCCGTCAAGATGTCGAATTGGCAGACTTTCCTCAAGAATGTCGTCATCATCATCCCCACCATCATCGTCTTCGCGAAACGCAAGAAGATCCCGGAAGTAAAATTCAGCGTTGCGGCCCAGTGGCTGCTCATTGTTGTTTTCGCCGCTGTCACCGTCGTGTTCCAACTACACTGCATCCGCCATCTGCCGCTGATCGACTTTACCGATTGGAAAAAAGGCAAAGATGTGGTCTGCTTCATTGAACAGCCCGCCCAAAAAGAGGTGATGTTCGTCTATCAAAACAAAGCCGACAACAGCCAAGTCACCCTCTCGCAGGACGAACTGATGGCACAGCCTGACGATTTCTATGAACAATACGACTGCGTTGACCGCAAAGACAGTATCATCAAGGAACTGGTGCGCGCCAAGATTGACGGCTTCAATATGCTCGATGCCAACGGCGCCGACCACTCCTACGAGCTGGTCAGCCACGACAATACCGCCGACCTTTACGTGCTCTTTGTCCACAACCTCAAAGAGGCCAACCCCAAGGGCATAGCCAAAGCCAAGCAACTGGCCGCCGACTGCTCCGCCAAGGGCATCGACTTTGTGGCGGTGACAAACTCCTCCGTTGAGGAAATTGAAGCGTTTGTGGAGACCAACGGCATAGAGTTCCCGCTCTATTACAATCCGATAGACCCCGTGAAAGGACCTTTCATGGTGCGCGATGCCGTGCGCTCAAATCCAGGCCTTATGCTGCTCCGGCAGGGTGTAGTGGCCGACAAATGGGCATGGCGCGACATTCCCGAAAGTGCAGAATGATGACGATAAGGGAATACAAACAACACATCATCCAAACCTTGCAGCCGCTTTACGATGCTCGTGAAGCGGCTGCAATTGCAAATCTGTATCTTGGACACAGATTGCAGAAGCCGGCGTACCAGTTGGCACTGCTTGGCAACGAGCCGGTCGAAGCGGGGCTGTACGGCCAGTTTGAGGCAGACCTGGCGCAACTGCGTGCGGGGTGTCCTGTGCAGTATGTGTTAGGCGAAGCCGAGTTTGACGGGCTCAGTTTCAAAGTGTCGCCGGCGGTGCTCATCCCGCGCCCTGAAACCGAAGAGTTAGTGGCACTGGCCGTTGAACGGCTGCAAGGCAAAGCGAGTCCGACGGTGTGGGACCTTGGCACGGGCAGCGGCTGCATAGCGGTGGCCGTGGCCAAAAGGTTGCCCCAAGCGCGCGTCTATGCTACCGACATCTCGGAGGCTGCACTGCTTGTGGCACGCGACAACGCCCGCATGAACGGTGCCGACGTGACCTTTGCGCAGCACGACATGGAGGATGTTGCCGGCCTGCCTTTTGCCGGCGTGACTTTCGACCTGCTGGTCAGCAACCCGCCCTACATACCCCAAAGTGCGGCGGACAGTCTGCATGCCAACGTGCGCGACTATGAGCCGCACGAGGCCTTGTTTGTGCCCGACAGTCAACCATTGGCTTTCTACGAGATGGTCGGCGTCATTGGGAGCAAGTGCCTGCGACCCGGCGGATGCGTGTGTGCCGAGACCTACGAAACCTTCCACGACGGGCTGCGCGACCTGTTTGGCAGGCTGGGGTACAGTGACTTCGTCTCCTTGAACGACCTCAACGGCCGAAAACGGATGGTGGTGGCAAGCATGCCCCATTAAAGCGCTTGCTCATTTTTTTCGCCTCTGCACAATTTTTGTATCTTTGCGCCCTTTTAGTGCATTAAAAGAATAATAACCGATTGTTATGAAAAAAGACATAGTAGTCAGCGGAATCAGGCCCACGGGTTTCCTGCATTTAGGCAATTATTTCGGGGCGTTGCGTAATTTCATCCGAATGCAGGAAGAGAACGAATGTTACTTCTTCATAGCGGATTACCATTCGCTTACCACGCATCCCACCCCCTCCGACCTGCAGGACAATGTCCGCAATATCCTTATAGACTACATCGCCGCCGGTCTCGACCCTGAGAAAGCCACGATTTATGTGCAGAGCGATGTGCCGCAAGTGTGCGAACTCAGCCTCCTGCTCTCTATGAACGTCTATGTGGGTGAACTGCAACGCGTGGCCTCTTTCAAGGAGAAAGTACGCCGCAACCCTAATAATGTCAATGCCGGACTGCTCTGCTATCCCGTGCTGATGGCCGCCGACATTCTGCTGCACCACGCCGACAAGGTGCCCGTTGGCAAAGACCAGGAACAGCACCTGGAGATGACGCGCGACTATGCCCAACGCTTCAACCGCATCTATGGCCACGACTATTTCACCCTGCCCGTGGCCTATAACTTTGGGCAAGAACTGGTGAAAATTCCCGGACTCGACGGCTCTACCAAGATGTCGAAGTCGGACAACGAGGGGGCTTGCATCTTCCTGTCTGACAAGCCGGAAGTTATCCGCAAAAAGATTATGCGCGCCGTGTCAGACAGTGGGCCTACAGAACCCGGACAGCCTAAGTCGCAGGCGGTTGAAAACCTGTTTGCCCTCATGCGCGCCGTGTCCGCACCCGAAACGGTACAGCATTTTGAGGAGTGCTACCAGTCGTGCCAGATCCGATACGGCGACATGAAAAAGCAACTTGCCGAAGACATGATTGCCTTTGTGCAGCCCATCTATGAGCGCATTCTTGAACTGCGTTCCAAGAACGACTACATCTCGAAAGTGGCTCGCCAAGGCGCCGAAAGGGCCCGAGAAAGCGCCGCCAAGACGGTGAAAGAGGTGAGGGAGATAATCGGCTTTAAACCGCTCTGACAGCTGCCATGGCTCTATTGACCGGACATACCCTGTGGCTTCTTCCGCTCGTCCTGCTCGTCGGGGCGGGTTATGCCATGTTCCTCTATTTCAGGAATGACAACGTGGTGTTTGAGCGAAAGCCCAAAATCGTGATGGCAGTCCTCCGCGGAATCTCTATGTCACTGATCGCTTTCCTGCTCCTCGCGCCGATGCTCATGATGACGGTCAAGCAGACCGAAAAACCGGTGGTGGTAGTGGCGGTTGACAACAGCGAATCGCTCGGCGCGACGGCCGACTCCGCCTATTACCGCAACGGCGGCTATCAGAAGGATGTCCAGAAACTGATCGATGCACTCGGCGACGGCTATGAGGTGCGCCCTTATCTTGTGGGCGACCGCCCCATGCCCGTGGAGGAGGGCCAAAACCTTGAGGTCGATTTGTCAGACAAGACCACCGACCTTGCCACCATGTTTGAGCAGACTGAAATGCTCTATTCCGGGACGAACATCGGCGCCGTGGTCATGATTTCGGACGGCATCTACAATACGGGCGCAAATCCTTATTATAGAGCTTCAAAGGCTGGGTGCCCCGTCTATACGGTCGGGCTCGGCAATACCGAATTTCCTGTTGACCTCAGCTTCGCTGACGTGAAAACCAACCGGCAGGCACTCAAGGGCAATATGTTTCCTGTTGAACTGAAAGTGTCCGCCGGAAAACTGTCGGGAAAGTCGGCGGAATTGACCGTTTTTGAGGGAGACGAACGGCTGTACAGCAAGAACATCGCCATCTCGGGCAACCGTTTCTTTGAGACCGTTCGGTTCAGCCTCGAGGCCAAGAGTGCCGGCATACACCGCTACCGCGCTGAACTTACAGAGTTGGAGGGCGAAATCACCCACAAGAACAACCACATTCAGTTTTTCATAGAAGTCATTGAGGCTAAAGACAAAATAGCCATAGTCTATAATTCTCCCCACCCCGACATAGCCGCCATCGGCGAAGCCTTGGCCTTGACTGAAAACTATGACGTTGAGGTGGCATCAGCGGCTGACTTCAAAGGGAACGCCGCCGACTACAGTCTGATTATCCTGCACCAACTGCCGTCACGCGCAAATCCGTCCTCTAACCTGCTCTCGCAGATGCGCAAAAGCAACGTGCCGGCATTGTATGTCATCGGGCAGCAGACCGACCTGAACGCATTCAACGCGCTGAATGCCGGACTGACGGTGGCGCAAAACGGCACGCTGCTCAACAACGCCATGCCGCTCCTGAACGACAACTTCACGCTGTTCACTTGTTCTGAAGAGATGAGGCAGGTCTATAAACAACTGCCGCCTGTAAAAACCGTGTTCGGAACCTACAAGACCGCGGTTTCCGCTGAAGTGTTCTTGTATCAGAAAATCAGCGGCGTCGAAACGAAATACCCGCTGGTGCTGTTCAACGGCAGGGACGGCATGAAAAGTGGTGTCATTGCCGGTTCCGGCATTTGGATGTGGAAACTGTATGACTATATGTATGCCGGCAACCATGACGCATTCAATGAAACGGTGCAGAAAATAGCCCAATACTTGGCGGTAAAGGGCGACAAAAGCCAGTTTAGAGTCCATCACCAAGATGTAATTGCCGAAAACATGCCCGTGGAGTTCACGGCAGAGCTCTTCAACGACAGTTATGAGCTGATCAATGAGCCCGACGTGAAATTGTCGGTGAAAGGTGGCGGCGACACGCTTTATGAGGCGCAATTCTCCAAACAGAACAACGGATATTACCTCGACATGGGAGAACTGCCGTCCGGGAACTACTCGTGGACCGCAACTACGGAGATAGGAAACAGGCGATTAGAGAAAAAAGGGCATTTTGCCGTGCAGCCCGTGGTGGTGGAAACGGCCAATTTGGTGGCCGACCACGAATTGCTGAAAAATATGGCCTCGGCCACAGGCGGACGATTCTTCACACAGGCGGAGATGCAGAACGTTGCGCAAGAAATCAAGGCAAATGACAACATCAAGCCTATCGCGTCGTACCGGAAAAAGTACAGTGTGCTGCTCAATTCGCCGTGGTATCTGGCTGCCATAGTGTTGCTTTTGGGCATAGAATGGTTTTTGCGGAAATGGAACGGCGGTTATTGATGTCGAGAATGAAAGAATCGAAAAACAGGATGAATATGAAAAGAACCGGGCTTTTATCCTTGCTGTTGATGGCCACAATGCTGCTTTCGGCGCAGCAGTTGGCGTTGCTGAAATACAGTGGCGGCGGCGACTGGTATGCCAATCCCACATCGCTCCCCAATCTCATAAAGTTCTGCAACCAGAATTTGGGCATGTCTTTGGATGCCAAGCCTGCCACGGTGGATGTGGGCAGCGCCGACATCTTCCAGTACCCGTATGTGCATGCCACGGGGCATGGCAACATCGTGTTCAGCGATGCCGAGGCGGAGAACCTGCGCCGGTATCTCATAGCCGGCGGCTTCTTCCATGCTGACGACAACTATGGCCTGTCACCATTCATCCGGAAAGAGATGAAGAAAGTGTTCCCTGAGCTCGAACTGGTGGAAGTGCCTTTCAGCCATCCCATATTTCACCAAAAATACGACTTCCCCAACGGGTTGCCTAAGATCCACGAGCACGACAACAAGTCGCCGCAGGCGTTCGCGTTGTTTTGGGAGGGGAGGATGGTATTCCTGTTCACATACGAGTGTGACCTTGGCGACGGCTGGGAAGACTATACCGTGCATAAAGACACTGAAGCCACGCGCACCAAGGCGTTGAAGATGGGGGCGAACATCTTGCAGTACGTCTTCACCCGGTAGGTGGAAAGAAAAATATTTGCGCACAGCGTGTTGGATTAAAAAAAGTGTATATTTGCGCACTTGTTGCAATAAACCAAATTGTGTTCATAACTGTCTTATTGGCAAACAGTTAGCGAAAAACGGGGTTTATTGTAAATGTAGCGAAAGACACTTTAAAATTCATAAATCAACAAAAAATGTCAGGATTAATAGGAAAAAAAATTGGGATGACTAGCATCTATGATGCCTCCGGCAAGATAGTGCCGTGCACAGTACTAGAGGCTGGTCCTTGCGTCGTTACGCAAGTCAAGACCGTCGAGAAGGACGGCTACAGTGCAATCCAATTGGGTTATGACGAGAAGAAAGAAAAGAACACCACGAAGCCTTTGAAGGGTCATTTTGCAAAGGCCGGCACCACGCCGAAGAAGATTCTCCGCGAGTTCACCCGTTTTGAGGAGGGTTCAAAGAAGAAATTCGGTGAGGTTCTGGACGTGACCGTGTTTTCAGAAGGCGAGTTCGTTGACGTGAGCGGCATTTCCAAGGGTAAAGGTTTCCAGGGCGTTGTGAAACGTCATGGTTTCGGTGGTGTAGGCGACGCCACGCACGGCCAGCACAACCGTTTGAGAGCTCCCGGTTCAATGGGTGCGTCTTCGTATCCTTCCCGCGTGTTCAAGGGAATGCGCATGGCAGGTCAGATGGGCAATGCCAAGGTTAAGGTCATCAACCTCCAGATTTTGAAAATCGTCAAGGAGAAGAATTTATTAGTAGTAAAAGGTTCCGTACCCGGAGCAAATGGATCTTATATAATTATTGAAAGATGGAGCTAAAAGTATATAAAACAGACGGCAGCGAGGCTGCAAGAACGGTCACATTGAACGACCGCATCTTCAATGTAGAACCTAACGATCATGCTATTTGGCTTGACGTGAAGCAATATTTGGCAAACCAGAGACAAGGCACCCACAATACCCTTGAGCGTTCTGCCGTTTCGGGCAGCACACGCAAGCTGAAAAGACAGAAGGGTACTGGCGGTGCGCGTGCCGGCAGCATCAAGAGCCCGACCATCAGAGGCGGCGCCACCGTGTTCGGCCCTCATCCGAGAGACTACTCTTTCAAGCTCAACAAAAAGCTGAAAAGACTGGCCCGTTTCTCCGCATTTACCTACAAACAGAGAGAAGGCAACATCACCGTTGTGGAAGATTTCAGTTTTGACGCTCCTAAGACGAAAGCTTACAAGGCAGTGCTCAAGAACCTGAACCTCGAAGGCCAGAAGACGCTCCTGCTTCTTCCTGAAGCCAACCAAAACGTGTTCCTTTCCGCCCGCAATCTTCCGAAAACGAAGGTCATGCGCGCCGGCGAAGCCAACACCTACCACGTGATGAACGCCAAACATCTCATCATCTGCGAAGGCAGCCTGCCTGAGCTTGACAAAATGTTAGGCGAATAATTTCAAAACCTTTAAAAGAGAAGAAAATGAGCATCATTATAAAACCCATCATCAGCGAGAAAATGACGCAGACGGCCGAGAAATACAACCGTTATGGTTTCATGGTGACCCGTGAGGCAACCAAGCCCGAAATCAAACGCGAGATTGAGGCAGTCTATGGTGTAAAAGTAGTCCGCGTTAATACTTTGATCCAGCGCGGGAAAGTCACGAACCGCAACACAAAAGCCGGCGTCATAACAGGTCAGAAGAACAATTTCAAGAAGGCCTACGTGTTCGTGGATAAGGATCAAAAAATTGATTTTTATAGTAATATTTAAAAAAAGATGGCATTAAAGAAGTACAAACCAGTAACGCCGGGTCAGCGCTTTAAAGTAATCAGCGCATTTGATGACATTACCACCAGCACGCCCGAAAAGAGCTTGCTGTGTCCGAAACACAGGACAGGCGGAAGAAACAACAGTGGTAAAATGACGGTCCGCTACCGCGGCGGCGGCCACAAACAGATGTACCGTATCATTGACTTCAAACGCAACAAGGACGGTATCCCCGCAACAGTGAAGACTATCGAGTACGACCCTAACCGCTCCGCTCGCATCGCTTTGGTTTTTTATGCAGACGGCGAGAAACGCTACATCGTGGCTCCCCACGGTCTTAAGGTCGGTCAAGTTATCGTCAGCGGTTCAGGCGTGTCCCCTGACCTTGGCAACTGCCTCCCTGTAGGTGAAGTTCCTTTCGGCTCTATCATCCACAATATCGAGATGTGCCCGGGCCAAGGCGCCAAGATCGCCCGCAGCGCCGGCTCCTACGCCCAGCTGATGTCACGCGACGGTAAATATGCCATCATCAAACTGCCCTCAGGCGAAACCCGTATGATCCTCTGCGCCTGCAAGGCTACCATCGGTATCGTCTCTAACGGCGACCACAGCCTCGAGGTGTCCGGCAAGGCCGGCAGAAGCCGCTGGCTCGGCAGACGCCCGCGCAACCGCGGCGTCGTCATGAACCCGGTTGACCACCCGATGGGCGGTGGCGAAGGCCGTGCTTCCGGTGGACATCCCCGTACCCGCAAAGGCATTCCTTCCAAGGGCTACAAGACAAGACACCCGAAGAAGAATTCTACGCAGTATATTATCGAAAGAAGAAAGAAATAATCTAAAATCCCTAAACTATGAGTCGTTCATTAAAAAAAGGTCCTTATATTCATTACAAACTGGAACAACGTGTGATTGCCGCTCAGGAATCCGGCAAGAAAAGCACTATCAAGACCTGGTCTCGCGCCTCGATGATCTCTCCCGACTTCGTCGGTCTGACTATCGCTGTGCATAACGGCAATAAGTTCATTCCTGTCTATGTTACTGAAAATATGGTCGGTCATAAACTCGGCGAGTTCGCCCCGACACGTATCTTCAGAGGACACGCAGGAAGCAAGGACAAGGGCTCCAGATAATTCCTGAAGATTATTTTCTTCAATCTTTCGACAAATTACATTTTTTTGGAATTTATTATAAAGAGAGAACCGTTTTGAGGTTCTCTCTTTGTCTGTTTTCTGTTGCACCAATCTTCCAAAAACCTTCCCGCAATCCGTTTTACGACTTCTGATTACGTGGATAACTGCCATGCGCTCAGTTATTTGATTTTTTTGGCAGTATGAAAAAAATATGTATTTTTGCAGCCTATTTTTAAAACAATAAACTATGTCAGAAATTTTAGAAAAAGTACAATCCATCATTGCAGAAAAATTAAGTGTTGACGCTGCTGATGTAACGCCAGAGAAGAGTTTCACGAATGACCTCGGCGCTGACTCCCTTGATACGGTCGAACTGATTATGGAATTTGAAAATGTTTTTGGCATTAAGATTCCTGATGAAGAAACCGAGAAGATTACCACAGTGGGCGACGCAGTCTCCTATATCGAAAATAAACTTTCTTCTAAATAGGTTTAGCGTTACCTTTTCTACACTCTCTCTTTAATGAAGCTCAAACGAGTAGTCGTTACCGGCTTGGGGGCTATTACACCCGTCGGCAATGATGTATCTGAATATTGGCAGGCGCTCCTGAACGGCGTTTCAGGAGCTGCCACTATTACACACTTCAACCCCGAGAAATTCAAAACTCAATTCGGGTGCGAAATAAAGAGCTTCAACGCCTTGGATTACCTTAATCCAAAGGAGGTCCAAAGGATGGACCCTTGCGCCCAATATGCTATGGTTACCGCCATACAAGCGCTGCGCGACTCGGGTCTCAATCTGGATAATATGGACAAAACAAGAATAGGAGCCATCTACGGAACAGGCGTAGGCGGCTTCTCTTCTATTATGGCTGGGGCTAACACTTTCTTTGAGAACGGCAATACACCCCGTTTTAGCCCTTACTTGATTATCAGGGTGCTGTCGGATATGGTTGCCGGCTACATTTCGTTGAAGTTCGGTCTGAAAGGCCCGGCTTACGTGACCAGCTCCGCCTGCGCCTCGTCCGGCAATGCCATTGGCGACGCTTTGCGCCTGATCCAATGCGGCAACGCCGACGTGATGTTTACCGGCGGCACGGAGGCCAGCATCGTCGAAACAGCCATCGGAGGCTTTGACGCTATGCACGCACTCTCTGTCCGCAACGACGAACCCCAAAAAGCCTCGCGCCCCTTTGACGTGCAACGCGACGGCTTTGTGATGGGCGAGGGCTCCGCAACCCTCATCCTGGAGGAAATGGAACACGCCATCGCCCGCGGTGCTACCATCTATGCCGAACTCGGCAGTGTGGGCATGTCTGCCGACGCCTACCACGCTACCGCCCCCGACCCGAACGGCGGCGGCGCCATCCTCTCGATGGAACAAGCACTCCGCGCCGCTGATGTCAAACCCGAAGAGGTTGACTATATCAATATGCACGCCACCTCAACCCCACTCGGCGATATCTCCGAATGTGTGGCCATACAGAAGGTCTTCGGCGAACACGCTCGCAAGATGACTTTCAATTCCACCAAATCGATGACCGGACACTTGCTCGGTGCCAGCGGCGCCATCGAAAGTATTGCCGTCATCCTTTCCATACGTGACGGCATTATGCACCCCACCATCAATCTTGAGCGCCTTGACCCTAAATTGCCGCAAGACTGGAATTATGCTGCTAACACTACCGTTAGACGTGAGGTTAATGTGGGCATTACCAACTCTTTCGGCTTCGGCGGTCACAATGTCTCCGTGCTTTTTAAAAAATTTAAACCCTGAAGTCTATGGAACATTCGGTAAAGGAGATTCGGACCTATTTCCGCAATGTTTTCGGTTTCAGGATTAAACATCCGGATTTGTACAGAACGGCCCTCACACACCGGTCGGCGGCCAACGTTGATGCGTTTTGCGGCCGTCTGAATAACGAAAGACTCGAATACCTCGGCGATGCGGTTTTGGGTGCCGTCGTGGCCGATTTTCTTTTCCATAAATACCCTCTCGAGGATGAAGGCTCGCTTACCCGTATGCGTTCAAAACTGGTGAACCGCAACCGGCTTAATGCCCTCGCCTGCAAGATTGGCCTCCACGATATGATCCGTATCCATGCCAACGCCGCGGCAGTTTATGCCGACGGCAATGCCTTTGAGGCTGTGGTAGGTGCCATCTATGTTGACCAAGGCTTCAAGAAGACGTACAATATCCTTATCAACAACATCTTCCTTGTTCATCTGGATATTGATGCCATCCATGAGGTGGATGATGATTATAAGAGCCGTATCTTGATTTGGGCCCAGAAAAATAAGCATACCGTCCACTTTACCTCAGAGTTGATTAAAAAAGAACGTCAATACCGTTCTTGTCTTACCATAAATGGCCAACCCTATACCGAGGGCATGGGCATCTCGGTAAAAAAAGCAGAACAGGCCGCAGCCGAGAAGGCGCTGCAAAAGATGCACGAATCCAACGACTGACAGTCGCCCGTGTTATGAATGCCCAAAGATTTTCCGCTCTTTCCAAAACGCTGAAGTCTGTTCTCACGAGCGTCCCCTTCTATGTGTTGCTATTTGCGCTTTTGCGCCTCTACGGGATAACCAATCCGCCGCTCGAAACCGGTCATAACTGGCGGCAGATCACGGGACTGATGGTGGCACGCAACTTCTATGAAACGGATGCCAATATCTTCTATCCCCGCGTTGACGACTGTGGCGACCGTGAGGGCATTGTGGCTATGGAGTTTCCCTCGCTCAATTATCTGCACTACCTTGTGTCGAGTCTGTTCGGTTACAGCGACTGGTACGGAAGGCTTATCAACCTCGCTGTTTCTTCGTTAGGCGTTCTGTTTTTCGCCAAATTGTTGCAATTGGTTGGCTTCTCCCGAAAGATGGTGTTGCTGTCGGCACTCTTTCTGCTCTCTTCAATCTGGTTTTCATTCTCACGCAAAATGATGCCCGACACCTACTGTATCTCGCTGATGTTCATAGGCGTGTATTTTGCAGGCCGCTATCTGCAGCAGGGCAGGCGTTACGATGTGCTTCTGTTTGTCCTCTTTGCCTCGTTGGCTTCCCTTTCCAAGATTCCGGCGGCGATTTATTTCATATACCTCATTCCACTCCTGTTCTCACGCTCAATTGAACGCAAAAGACTGCTCAATGTTTTCATGGCTTCAGCCGTGCCCGTCGCCTTGTCGCTTTTCTGGTATTTTGGCTGGAATCAAAAGTTGGTTCACGATTATCACAACTGGTACAATACGGGTGTGCCGTTTCTGTACGGATTGAAAGATTGTGCCCGTCATCTTCCGCAAATCCTGCACCGCTTCTGTTTTGACGCCTTTTGCGGCTACGTCGGGTTCTTCTTGTCCTTGGCCGGAATGGTTCTTATGTTCCTACGTGGTGACCGCAAGATGATGACTTTGTCACTTTGTCCGTTTGCTGTTTTCGTGCTTTACATCATCAAGGCGGGGAGCAGTTTCTATGACCAGAACTACTATATGATACCTTTTGTGCCAGTAATGGCAACGTTGGCGGCCTACGCGCTGACTTCAGTCCGGCTAAAATGGGTGGTTCCTATATTGGCGGCAGCCGTTGTCACCGAAGGCATTGCCAACCAGCATCACGACTTCATCCTAAAAGAAGAGACCTGCCATCTCCTCAAGCTCGAAAAAATAATGGACAAATACAGCAGTAGGCAAGATATTCTCATCGTAAATGGTGACGGAAACGGGCAGATGCTTTATTTCGCCCATCGGAAAGGCTGGTCGTGCCGTGGCAGCGAGATTGCTGAAAAACTCCGAGTAGTGTCCCTGAACAACCATGAATTGAGAGTCCGTTATTTTGTCGTGCTCGACAAGCACAAACCGTCAATACCCTCGATTGACTTGTCTGTAGTGTATGAAGATGAAGACTTTATCGTCTATGCTTATTTGTCGGAGAATGAGAAAATGGACTTCTCAAAATGCTCGCGGGCATAGTCCAGGGTCACTGACATCTTGCGGCGATTAGAGCTGGGGAAATCGTACATGGCATCGGTCATAATCTTCTCCACGATTGCTCTCAGGCCGCGTGCGCCGAGTTTCAAATCGATGGCTTTCTGAACCATATAGTCCAACGCTTCGTCTTCGAAGACAAGGTTTATGCCGTCCATCTTGAAAAGTTTCACATACTGTTTCACCAAAGCGTTCTTGGGTTTGGTGAGGATTTGTTTCAAGGCGGGGGCGTCGAGCGGATTCAGGGACGTGATGACGGGGAAGCGTCCGCACAATTCCGGAATCAGCCCGAATTGCTTGATATCTTGAGCCGAAACATACTTCAGCATATTCGACTTGTCAATAGTGCGGTTTTTCTTGTTGTAGCCGATGGCGTTGGTGTTCATGCGTTCGCTGATAATCTGTGGCAGATTGTTGAACGCACCGCTGGCGATGAACAGGATATGCTGGGTGTTGATTTGAATGAACTCCTGTTCAGGATGTTTTCGGCCTCCTTGTGGCGGCACATTCACCATTGAGCCCTCCAGCAGTTTGAGCAGCGACTGTTGAACGCCCTCGCCGGAGACATCGCGGGTGATGGACGGGTTGTCAGCGCCTTTGCGTGCAATCTTGTCAATCTCGTCGATGAAGACGATGCCGCGTTCCGCGCTGGCAACGTCATAGTTGGCGGCCTGCAGCAGACGGGTAAGGATGCTTTCCACATCTTCGCCCACATAGCCGGCTTCGGTAAAGACCGTTGCGTCGGCTATGCAGAACGGCACGTCCAGCAATTTGGCTATCGTCCGGGCCAGCAATGTCTTCCCTGTGCCCGTGTCGCCAATCATCAAGATGTTCGACTTCTCAATTTCCACCTCCTTGTCATCTTTGGAGGTGTCCTGAAGCAGGCGTTTGTAGTGGTTATAAACGGCCACGGCGATAACCTTCTTGGCCTCGTCCTGACCTATGACATACTCGTCAAGTTTAGCCTTGATCTCGTGTGGTTTGAGCAAGTTGACTTTCAGAGAGGCAAGCGACTTTTCCTTCATCCGCAACTCCCGTTTGAGCACGACTTCATGGATGACATCGGCGCAGTCTGGGCAAATCGCTGCCGACAATCCGGTTATCAGTACCTCATCGTTAGAGACGTAACGCCCGCAGAAACTGCAGACCCTGTCGTTCAGTTTATTCTTGGCCATAAACTATTGGCGGTCTTTAGAGAGTATCTGGTCAATCAGTCCGTACTCTTTGGCTTCGGCAGCGATCATCCAATGGTCGCGGTCGCAGTCTTTCCAGACCTGTTCAAAATCTTTGCCGGTATGTTCTGCAATGATTTCGTACAGTTCCCTTTTGATCTTCATAATCTCTTGAGCCTCAATCTCGATGTCAGAAGCCTGTCCTTGGGCGCCGCCCATAGGTTGGTGAATCATCACGCGGGAGTGGGGCAGGGCAAAACGTTTGCCTTTGGCGCCGGCGCAGAGAATCACGGCTGCCATAGATGCGGCCATGCCTGTGCAGATAGTCGAAACGTCCGGTTTGATGTACTGAATCGTGTCATAGATGCCGAGACCGGAATAAACTTGTCCTCCGGGACTGTTCAGGTAAATCTGGATGTCTCTGTCAGGGTCCTGAGATTCAAGAAAGAGCAGCTGCGCTTGAATGATATTTGCGACATCATCGTCAATGGGCACGCCTAAGAAAATGATGCGTTCTTTCATCAGACGCGAGAACACATCCAGTTGGGTGATGTTCATCGGACGCTCTTCAATGATGTAGGGCGTGATGTAGTTGCGTGTCATCGAGACATAACTGTCCATTTTCATGCTGCTGATGCCATGTTGCTTCAGCGCATACTTTCTGAATTCATCGTTAATCATCATGTATTATTGTTCTGTGGTTTTCTTTGTTCGCTTTGCGGCAGTCTTTTTTGGCTTTGCGGCAGTCTCTTCAGCGCTCTCTTCTGTCTTTTCTTCAGCCTTGGCCTCAGATTTCTTGGCAGCGCTTTTCTTCGGAGCTTCTTCTTCCTCTTTGGTCTCGGCCTTCTTGTCGCGTCCTACAAGCAGGTCAACAAATGCTTCAATGTTGCCCTCTTGTGCTTTCAAATTCAGTTTAGAGCGGAAAAGTTTGACCAATTTTCCGTCATAGAGCAGGTCATACACATTCTTGAGGTTCTCTTTGTTCTCCATTGCCTGCTTCACCAGTTCCTCAATTCTGGGCGCAACATCTTCAGCATTGAAGTTTGCGAAATAGTTGTTGATGAAATACTGGCGGAAATAATCCTTCACCTCATCGGCACTGACGCGCACGTCTTCACCCTCAACCATTTTTTCCTCGATGATCTGCCACTTGATTGACTTTTTGAATTCGTCAAATTGCGTATTGAGTTTCTCTTCCGTCATGTCTTTCTGTACGAGGCGGATATAGCGTTTAATGAACTCATCGGGCAATTCAACTTCGACGTTGTTCACGAGCATTTCGACAGCATCGTTCATGAACTTGCGGTCTATCTCTTGGGCATATTGTTGTTGGAAAACAGCAATCACGTTGTCTTTCAGCTGCTCTTCGTTCGTCACAGAGCCGTCCGGGTAGGCTTTTTTGTAGAACTCTTCGTTGATTTCGGCGAGTTCAATCCGTCCGATGTGGCTTATTGTCAATTCATAAGTGTAGTCGTTGCCCTCTTCAAGATCTTTGGCGTCGATATGGAGGAAATGGGCAAGAGCATAGTTGTTGTTGAATGCTTGTCTTAAAGAAATCGCCACCTTGTCGCCAATCTTCTTCCCTACAAACTCTTTGCAGGCATCGGGAGTGAGTTGTTCGAGTGCGATATAGCTTTCCTTGCCTTCGCCATATTTGACAGACACATTGTCGCCGGCCTCGATCGTTTCAGGCTCCATATAGTTGCCGTGGCGTTTGCGGAGATTGTCGATGTATTTCGTGCAGTCTTCGTCTGACGGGACTATCTTGAAATTGATGATCTCGGGCAGTTTTGCATAATCGATGTTCACTTCCGGGGCAAGTGCATATTCATAAACGAACTCAAAGTTGTCGGCGGCGTCGAAGTCGGCATTTGTCTTGCCTTCAACCGGGATAGGCTCGAAGATGTACTTGACGTTGTTGTCCTTCATGAACTTGTCCATATTTTCGTTGACAAGTCTGTCGATTTCCTGAACAAGAAGGGACTTCTCGTACATTTTCTTCACCATGCCCATCGGGGCGTTGCCGGGGCGGAAGCCCGGAATCTGCACGTTCCGTCTTTGTTTTCTCAGGGCAGCCTCGAGACTGGCTGCATAGTCTTCCTTGTTGATTTCAAACGTCACTTCCTGCACCTGGCCAGGAACATTCTCATGCTTAATATTCATACTGAAACTATATAATTATTCATAATAAAAGACATACAGCACCGCCGGGTGTTGCATGTCCCTAAATTTCCGTTAAAGTGTTGCGTTACTCTTGGGTTTCCGTATCGCTGTCATTTTGGGTCTGCTCTGTAGGGTAATTGTTGGCGTTCAGAGATTTAACTTCGCTTTTTGACATAAAAGCACATACAAAACAGAGAACCATGATGAACGTAGCAATTCCCCAGGTTGCCTTCTCGAGGACATCGGCCGTTTTGCGCACGCCCATAATCTGGTTTGACGAGGCGAAATTGGATGCGAGGCCGCCGCCTTTGGAGTTCTGGATTAAAATCACAAAAGCCAGCACCACGCAGGCCAAAATGATCAATATGATACAAAGTGTAAACATTGCTTTTAATTTACTGTTTAATATTACGTTTTAATTTATTTCGTCTTGAATTTCCTGCTCTTTTTGCAGTTTTTCAATTTGGGCTGCAAAGTAACGATTTTTTTCTGGAAAATGCAACTTTAAAATTTCGTACATCTGCACCGCCTTGCCGTAGCATCCCTGCTCTGCATAAATCTTTGCCAATGTTTCACTTACGATATTCGGATCCTCTTCAAGACTGTCGGCTCCGTAATTGGCTTCCGCGTCGTGCGTTTCAGGTGAGTAGATGATTTTAGGAGCATCTTTAGAAAATTTTTCAATCAGCTGGTCAATCAGTTCCTGCCGTTGGTTGTGGTTCTCTGAGGGATGGCGCACAAAAACAGGCTGGGAGCCGGGTTGCCTTGACTCTTTGGGCGCCGCCGTCTGCAACACGTTCATCCGTGGCCTTTCTGTCTGCACTACAGGCTCGAACTCTGCCGAAAACTGATAGAAACGGTGCCTGTCTGACAACGTGAGCAACATTCTGTTGCGGTTGCGCGACAATATCCTGGCCGACAATAGTTTGAGACAAAAGAAACTGACCATCGACGAAGCCGGGTACTTCTTCTGCAGGTCGAGTAGCGTCTGTTTTGCCTCTTCTTTGTCTTTGACGCTGACAAAATCGTTGAAAAATATCCTATTCATTGCTGTAAACCAAGCAGGCGGCAAAGATACAAAAATTCGTTCACGGCACTGCGCTGTTTACCAATTGACGAAGGCTTTGTTGAATATGTCGTCTGTCAACGCTTCGTTGATCTCTTCGACTAGCGAGTTTTCCACGCTGCTCAAGTTCCTGGAACTCGAATAGTCGGCATAGCGCGAGAATGTCTGCTCAAAATTCTGCGTCTCGTCGAACTTGTTGGTGAAGCGCACTTTGACGGTCACTGTGAGCCTGTTCATGGCCGGTGTGT
Organism: bacterium; assembly: GCA_963643165.1. GTDB lineage: Bacteria > Bacteroidota > Bacteroidia > Bacteroidales > WCHB1-69 > F23-D06. The sequence continues at coordinate 61,680 of CAVIJD010000003.1, forward strand.
CGTTGCCTTGAATGGCGACAGGTGAGACGGAATAGCCGGTGATTTCGCCCTCGATGGCATAGTCGCCTTGCGCGCTCACAATCGTCAAGGGGGTTTGCCCCTGTATCTTGTCTTTGAGTGCGGTGGTGAACGACTGGCTCAAGGAGGGGTTCACGAGCGAGGCGTTGTTGCGGAACGTTGTAATCTCCACGGTCTTGGCACGCGGGTCTATCGTGCCGCCTGTCAATGAAATAGACATCCTGCATCCAGTTATGCACGTCAGAAGAAAAGTGCATAGCAGTGCCGTTCGAGATAATTTCCTACAGCCCATATTCTTTGATTTTCCGGTAAAGTGTCCTTTCCGATATGCGCAACTCTTCGGCGGCCAGTTTCCGGTTATGATGGTTTCGTTCAAGTGCCTTGGATATAGCGTTTTTCTCGGTGTTCTCCATTGAAAGGTCGCCCTCTTCGATGACGATGGTGTTGTCGTAATGGGGCTCGTCGCCGCTCTTTTTCGGCGCAACAGGAGCGTGGGTTATTTCATAGTCCAGTTCATTGTCTTCAAGCGGATACTCTTTCAGTTGCGCCGGATTTGCGTGTCCGGCGGTGCCGTTGAGGATCTGGTTTACCGTTGCCTTGAGTTCAGAGATCTCTCTTTGCAGTTCGCCGATGAACTTGAAAAGTATTTCCCGTTGAAACTGCTCGTTGCTTTCGCTTTCAGGCCGGAGCACGGCAGGCAGGTTTGAGCCCGTAGGCGACACCAAATAGGGCTTGAGGGTGTCGGCATCAATGGTCCTGTTTTTCTCAATGAGCGAAATCTGTTCGGTCACATGCTTGAGTTGCCGTATGTTGCCGGGCCACCGGTATTTTTTCAGGGCTTCGATGGCGTCGTCGGTCAGCGTGATGGCGGGGAAGTGGTACTTGGCGGAAAAGTCGCTTGAGAACTTTACGAAAAGCGGGTAGATGTCGTCCTGGCGTTCGCGCAGGGGCGGCAGGTGTATCGCGACGGAGTTGAGCCGGTAGTAAAGGTCCTCCCGGAACTTGCCTTTGGCAATGCGTTCCGCCACGTTCACATTGGTGGCGGCCACTACCCTGACATCCGTTTTCATGACCTTTGAGGAGCCCACGCGTATGTATTCGCCGTTCTCGAGCACCCGCAGCAGCCGCACTTGGGTGGACAAAGGCAGGTCGGCCACCTCGTCCAGGAAGATGGTGCCGCCGTCGGCCACCTCAAAATAGCCTTTACGCGCCTCAACAGCCCCGGTAAAAGCGCCCTTTTCGTGCCCGAAAAGTTCTGAGTCGATGGTTCCCTCCGGTATCGCACCGCAGTTCACGGCGATGTATTTGCCCTGCCGGCGCGCACTGTTCTCGTGTATGATTTTGGGGAAGTTCTCTTTCCCGACACCACTTTCGCCCGTAATCAGGACAGAAAGGTCTGTTGCGGCCACTTGCACGGCAATGTCTATCGCTCTTTCCAAAGCCGGGTCGAAACCGATAATGCCAAAGCGGCGTTTGATAGCATCAAAATTTGCCCCCATAGAAGTTTCGTTAGTCGGGTGCAAAGATAGCAATTTTGCACGACTGGTGGTTCGCTGCGCAAAAGGAAAAAATGTCACTCCCGTTCCTGGTAAGTCTGGAGCAATTCGCGTATTTCTTCCATTGTTGTGGCCTGCATCAGCCTCATGCGTGTGCTCTTGAAGTCGCGGAGTCCTTTGAAATAGCCGGCGTAAAAGGCGCGCATTTCCAGCACGGCGCATCGCTCGCCCTTTTCTATGGCCATCATTTCCAGATGGCGCAGGGCCGTTTCCATACGTTCCTGATAGGTCGGGAGTGTCGTTGCCCTGTTCGCCAGTTTTTCTTTTATCGCCTTGAATATCCAGGGATTGCCTATTGCCGCGCGACCAACCATCACGGCATCTACGCCATATCTGTCGCGACAGAGGAGTGCCTTGTCGGCCGTGTCGATGTCACCGTTCCCGATGACGGGAATGCTCATTCTGGGGTTGCGTTTCACGGCCTCAATCAGCGACCAGTCAGCTTCGCCGCCGTACATCTGCGCCCGGGTGCGTCCGTGGATGGCTATCGCTTCAATGCCCACATCTTGCAGTCTTTCGGCAACTTCAACAATGGGCTTGTCGGAACTGTCCCAGCCCAGCCGGGTCTTTACCGTCACGGGGATGTCCACGGCTTTGACAACTGCTGCCGTCAACGACACCATTTTCGGGACGTCTTTCAGGATGGCGGAGCCCGCGCCTTTGCTGACCACTTTGCGAACGGGGCACCCCCAGTTGATGTCTATGAAGTCGGGCTTGTCGGCGGCGGCAATCTGAGCGGCGGCGATAAGCGATTCTTCATTGTGCCCGAAAATCTGTATTCCGATCGGTCGTTCTGTTTCCGAAAACTGCATTTTCTTCAGACTTTTGTCCACCTCCCGGGAGAGCGCGTCGGATGAGATGAACTCGGAAATGAGCACGTCCGCGCCCATTTCCTTGCAGATCAAACGGAAAGACTGGTCTGTCACACCCTCCATGGGTGCGAGATAGACGGGAAACGGGTATTTTTCAAGAAGTTCCTTTATGTGCATATCAAAAAAAAGCGCAAAGATATTTTTTTTACTTTTGCACCCCGCTTCAAAAATTGCGACACGTTTAATAAATTCTCATATTATGAAAAAATGTATCATTTTACTCTCGATTTTTGTGGCCGCATTGACCGTGTCGGCTCAAGAAGTGAACACATCGATGATTGACTTTAACAAAACCCAGGTCTCGGGCTATCTGGTCAACATCCCGGATGCCACCATCGAACTGGCTGACGGCGCATTCCGCAACATGATGGAAAACCGCTACGGACTGAAGGCCTCCAAAGAGAGCGGCTTCAGAGCCTATCTGAACCAGAATTTCCAGCCGTTTGGAACAGAGAACTTCGACATTTATTACACGGTGACAGAGTTTGGCAAGAAGAAAAGCAAAACCACGCAGCTTGTGTTGATAGTTTGCACAGGCAACATGAATGCCGTAACGCCGGCCAGCAAGCCGGAGACTGACCAGGCCATCAAGACATTTTTGGCCGAATTTGCCCCGAAAGTGCAAGCATATGGGCAACAGTTGAAAGCCGAGCAGTTAAAAGAGCAGATTGCCAAACTCGAGGCTTCCAAGAGTTCTGTCGAGAAAGAAGAGGAAAAGGCTACCAAACAGATTGAAAAATTGAACCAGAGCCTTGGGGAGATGGCCAAGAAAAAAGCAGATTACGAAAATCAGATTTCAAAACTGCAGTCTGAATTGAAAGAGATTGAGAGCAAGTTGCCGTAAAGTAAAACGGTTGAGCTAAGGCAAAAAGAGAAGAGCGCGACCCATGGGTCGCGCTCTTCTCTTTTTGTGTCAAGCAGCCGTTCATGGCTGTTCTGCCGTCTCTTTTTCGGAAAGGCTTTTCAGTTCGCCTTTGAGTTTGTGTACGTCTTCGTAAAGGGTGGCCAGATTCTTGACATAGATCATCTCTTTCCATTTCTTCTGCGCATCTACGGCTGGGATGCCGAACAATGTCGTGCCCTCTTCAGTCACATTCTTGTCGATGGCGGAGAGCGCAAGGAGCGTCGTGTTCTTGGCCACATAAAGGTCCTTGTTCACGCTTGACTTGGCCCAAATCTTGCAGTCGTCGTCGATAAAGGTGCAGCCCGCAATGCCGCTTTGTGCGCCCAGCAGGACGCGCTCGCCGATGTGCGTGTCGTGACCGATCTGCACCAGATTGTCGAATTTTGTACCCTTGCCGATGTGCGTGACTCCGGAGACGCCTCTGTCGATGCAGCAGTTGCAGCCCACTTCAACATCGTCGCCGATGTAGGTGCTGCCGCAAGACTCCAGTTTTGTCCAATCGTGTCTTTTCTGAAAATAGCAGGCATCGCCTCCGATAGTGCTGTTAGAGTGGATGATAACCCTGTCGCCGATGACCGTGTCGGCATAAATGCTGACGTTGGAGTGTATGACGCAATTCCTCCCTATGCGCACATTCTCACCGATGAACACCAGTGGTTGGATGACCGTGCCTTCGCCTATCACCGCGGTGGGGTGAATGTTGGTGTTTTGAGGGTGAAAAGCCGTAAAATGCTTCACCACGGAAAGATAATCACGCAATGGGTCGTCGCTTACCAACAGTGTCTTTCCATCGGGGCAATCCATATCTTTTTTGTCCGTCAAGACGACAGAGGCCTTGCTTTGCAGCACACGGTTATAGTATTTTTCGTTATCGACGAACGTGATGTCCCCCTCCTCCACCGAGTGGAGCTCGTTGATGCCTGTCACGTTACCGCTATAGGAACCGATAACTTCGACGGGGCAACCGATAATCCGGACTATTTCGTCTAACGAAAGCGGTTTCGGGAATCTCATCGATTATTCTTTAACCCGTTCGGAGTATTTGTTGTTTCTTGTGTCAACCTTGATTTTGTCGCCGGTGTTTATGAAAAGCGGCACATAGACTTCGGCTCCGGTTTCCACCACGGCGCGTTTCAGCGAGTTGGTGGCGGTGTTGCCCTTGATGCCGGGGTCGGACTCGACCACTTCCAGGTCAACGAACGGCGGAAGTTCGCAGGTCAGCGGCGTGTCGGTGTCGGTATGGTACATCACCTCGACGGTCTGGCCCTCTTTGAGCAGGTCGGGGTTGTTGATCAGGTCTTTCTCGATGGTCAACGGCTCGTAAGTTTCAGCGTGCATGAAATTGTAGGTGGTAGGGCCTTCTTTATAAGAAAAGATGTAAGGACGGCGTTCCACGCGCGCAAGGTCAATCTTCACGCCTGCGGTGAACGTGTATTCAAGAACTCTGCCGTTGCGGAGATTTTTCAGTTTCGTGCGCACGAAAGCGGGACCTTTGCCCGGTTTCACATGCTGGAATTCAACGATTGTCCACAGATCATTGTTATATTCAATGCATAATCCGTTTTTAAAATCAGCTGTCGTTGCCATAATTATCTAAAATTTTATGAATAAAAAAACCGGCGGCAAAAGTACATTTTTTTTCTGTCAGAATGCACCCTCCGATGGCAAGTTGCTGGATGTTTGTTAGTAAGTAACTTGAAATCAGTCTATTACAATTTTGTTTTTGGAGATGATTTTTCGCAGGTTGATGAGGGCGTAGCGCATGCGTCCCAAGGCAGTATTGATGCTGACGCCGGTGATTTCGGAAATCTCCTTGAAACTGTATTCTTGATAGATGCGCATGACCAGCACCTCTTTCTGTTCGGCGGGCAGATAGTCGATGATGCGGCGCAAGTCGCTATAAACCTGTTCCTTTATGATTTTCTGCTCAACGGAGTCTTCTTGGGTGCTCAGAACGTCAAAGATGTCGAACTCGCTGCCGTTCTCGAACACGGGCATCCGCTGCAACCGTCTGTAATAGTCGATTTTAAGGTTGTTGGCGATGCGCATGACCCATTGGAAAAACTTTCCCTCTTCATGGTAGTTGCCGGAACGGATGGTGTTGATGACCTTGATGAACGTGTCTTGGAAAATGTCCTCGGCCAACTCTTTGTTCTTGACGGAAATCAGAATGTAGGAGAAGAGGCGCTTCTCGTAACGCATCACCAGCATTTTCAATGCCGACTCGTCACCAGCCTGATAACGTGCTATCAATTCATTGTCAGTCAACTTCATGACACCATTCATAATGGTACTCCTTTCTTTTGTAGGTTTATACTATATTTCTTAAGAAAGTAGATTTTAATCGATAGCCGGTCTCCTTATGCTTTATTGTGTTGTTGATGTTTAAGAATAACAGGCGCAAAAATACAACATTTTTAATGATTCCGCAAATTTATAACAAAAAAATGTCGAAAAACAAATAATATACATTGTAGTGATTTGATTTTCAGGGTGTTTTAAATAATAACAAAACATCGTGCAAATAAATTTGGCACTTTAGATTTGAATGTCGGGGTAAAATATGTATTTTTGCACGTCTTTATGTACGGCAAGTATGGCATCGTTTGAGAGCTTATACAACAAGATAGAATACAATGTGAAAGAGGCGCTTGCAAAGGATGCCGAGTTGAGACGTCAAAACGCGGACTTGCGTCGCCAGAATGAGAATCTGCGGGCGGAGTGCGAAGAGTTGGAGAAACGGCTGTCGGACATGGAGAGCAAAATGAAAATATTAACGATAACGAATACAATATTAAGCAAAGAAGATAAACAAAAGACGAAGAAACAGATAAACGATTGGGTACGGGAGATAGACCGATGTGTGGCAATGCTCTCTAAATAGAACAGAAAATGGAAGGAGATAGGATTTCGATCACAATACAGGTGGCGCAACGACCGATGACGATTGCAATCGAAAAGGAGTGGGAACACTATTTCAGAGAGGCCGAGAAGATAATCAATGACAGTTTTCTGGAGTTTGCAAAGAGATGGAAATATACAGATCATCAGGATTTATTATCCAAAATATTAGTTGATTTTGTCGTGAAATGGCTGGCAGACGAAGAAAGACTGAGAAGTTACGATGAGGAGATTGTTCCGATGATGGAATCCCTAAAGGATCTTACAGATAAATTTGAAATTGATTAAAACGTTCTTTGACAAGACATCCCGCATAAGTCCAGATACGTTTGTTAAACTCAACACATTTTTCAAACGAAGGGGACGCTTACTCGATTAAGAGCAGGCCTGAATCTTAACGGATGGTGCATAACCCGTGGACGTTCGCGATTGAGTGGCACCTTCAATCATATCAGTCAGGAGTTTTTCGAAACCCTACAGGACTTATGCGGTTTTTTTCTTTCTCACCCGCCCCAAAGCACTAAAAGACAGACAGAACCAATTTAATTAATTACAAACTATCAAAAATACATCAACAGACAATGACTAACATACTTTGGGTGATTATAAGCGCGCTGGCCGGTATCGGTATCGGTCTTGTTTTAGCTTACACATTGCTGAAAAACCAGTTCACGAAGTCAGGACGCGAGGTCCTGAAGAAGGCCGAAGAAGACGGCGAACTGCTCAAGAAGGAGAAGATCCTGCAGGCAAAAGAGAAGTTCCTGCACCTTAAGAGCGAATATGAGAAGACTGTCAATGAGAAGCAGCAGCAGATTGCCTCCGCGGAGAACAGGATTAAGCAGAAGGAGAACTCCCTGAGCCAAAAGCAGGAGGACCTGAACCGCAAGAATGCCGAGAATGCTTCGCTGAAAGAGTCTCTTAACAAGCAACTCCAGGCCGCCAACCAGAAACGGAAGGAACTCGAAGAGCAGACTGCCATACAGAAAGCCAAACTTGAGTCGATAGCCGAGCTGACGTCAGAACAGGCCAAGGCTCAACTCATCGAACTGATGCGCGACGAGGCGAAAGCCGATGCCGTCGTGATGATCAAGGATATTGTGGACGAAGCCAAGAACACGGCCAATATGGAAGCCAAGAAGATGGTTGTCAATGCTTTGCAACGCACAGGCGTTGAGGTGGCTTTGGAAAATACGGTTTCGGTCTTCAATATCGAGAACGACGAGATCAAAGGCCGCATCATCGGACGCGAGGGCCGCAACATCCGCACATTGGAGAACCTCACCGGCGTGGACGTCATCATCGACGACTCTCCTGACGCTATCCTCCTGTCGAGTTTCGACCCCGTACGTCGCGAGATCGCTCGCCTCTCCCTCCAGAAACTGGTCTCAGACGGTCGAATACATCCGGCACGAATCGAAGAGGTGGTGGCCAAGACGAAGAAACAGATTGAACAGGAAATTGCCGAAATCGGAAAGAGAACCTGTATCGACTTGGGCATCAACAATATGCCGCACGAACTGATGCGAATGGTCGGCAAGATGCGTTACCGTTCTTCCTACGGCCAGAACTTGCTCCAGCACGCCAAGGAGGTGGCAAACCTCAGCGCTACCATGGCGGCCGAATTGGGACTGAATGCCAAGATGGCCCGCCGTGCCGGTCTGCTGCACGACATTGGCAAAGTGCCCGACACCGAACCCGAATTGCCGCACGCTCTCTTTGGCGCACGTCTCGCTGAACAATACAAGGAACGCCCCGAAATCGTGAACGCCATCGGAGCCCACCATGACGAGATGGAGATGACCACGCTGATTGCGCCGATTGTGCAAGTGTGCGATGCCATATCCGGTGCCCGCCCCGGTGCCCGCAGAGAGGTGGTGGAAGCCTATATGAAACGTCTCAACGACCTTGAGAACCTCGCGCTCACGTACCCTGGCGTGGTGAAGACTTACGCTATCCAGGCCGGACGCGAACTCCGCGTGATCGTCGGGGCCGAGAAGGTGTCAGACGCTGAAGTGAACCAGATTTCACTCGACTTGTCAAAGAAGATTCAGAATGAAATGACCTACCCGGGACAAATCAAGATTACCGTAATCCGCGAAACCCGCTCCGTCAACTACGCTAGATAAAACACACCGTTATGGATACGAATGAACCGAAAACCAAAAGAAAAAGACGATTGTTCATCCTCTTGTATGGGGTCACTTTCGCTTTGTTCCTTTGTTATACGTTCTTCATTTCGGACCATAACGTCAAAACGCACCACGAACTGAACAAGAAAATCCAGAATCTGGAAGAGAAAATCGTTTATACGAAAAATCAGGTGGGAAACGTTTACACTTTCGATCAACTTAATGCAGATTCTGTCTTGCTTGAAAAATATGCACGGGAGAATCTCAATATGCACAGAAAGAATGAGGATGTCTTCATACTGATACACGAATAGGGAATGAAAGGTTCGGCGATATGAAAGTGCTTATTTTGAACGGCGCAAATCTTGGACAGCTCGGCACCCGGGAGGTGAACATCTATGGACACCTCTCTTTCGAGGAGTATCTGGAGTGTCTGAGGTCTTTGTATCCCGATGTCGTTTTCGATTATTTCCAGACGGATTCGGAAGTGGAGTTGACCGGCAGAATAGCCGCCGCCAAGGATTATGAGGGCGTGGTCCTCAATGCCGGAGCTTACACGCACACGTCGGTGTTGCTGGCAGATGCCGTCCGGACAACCAGTTGCCCCGTGGTTGAGGTACACATCTCGAACCTTTTCGGGCGCGAGCGGTACCGTCGCGAGTCTGTACTCTCCGGCTGCTGCGTCGGCCTCATCGCCGGCTTCGGCCTCGACAGTTACCGACTCGCTGTCGAAGCCTTGCTGAAAAATCAGTCGGCCACTAAACCTATCAATGAAACAATAGTCTGCTAAATTCTAAAAACTTAAATTATACTATTATGAAAAAAGCATTCAGTTTATTAGTCATCCTGTCGTTCCTGTTCGCAGGAAATGCCCAGGAGAATGTCAACGGCAAGACAAAGAAAGAAAAAGTGCCTGAGATTACATTCGAGAAGCTGGTACACGACTATGGCAATATTCTGCAAGGCGACAACGGCACCTGCGAATTTGTCTTCAAGAACACGGGAAAAGCAGATTTGCTGCTGACCAATTGCCGTTCAAGTTGCGGCTGCACTGTCCCCGAATGGCCGAAAGACCCGATCGCACCGGGCAAGAAGGCTGTCATCAAGGTGAAATACAACACGCAGCGCATCGGTGTCATCAACAAGTCCGTCACGGTTGAGTCCAATGCCGTGAACAACCGCGTGATCTTGAGCATCAAGGGCAACGTCTCCACCAAGCCGGTTGAGGCAGCTCCGAGCAACGAGACAACGCCGTTAAAGCAAAACAACCGCTAAATTTTAATAACGATGAAAAGATTAATGATTCTTGGCTGTATGATATGCTGCCTGTTCGCTGTGCAGGCGCAAAGTGCCAAAAAGGCGTCTTCCAGTACTTACAAAGGCACTGGCGCTGAAATCAAATTCGAGAATGTGACGGTCGATTTCGGCACGCTGAAAGTCGGCGATGTGAAAGTGGTGACGGTCAAGTTCAAGAATATCGGCAAGAAACCGCTCATTTTGGACGATGTCATCTCTTCGTGCGACTGCACCACGGCCGACTGGTCAAAGATGCCTGTGATGCCGGGCAAGGAGGGGGTGATCAAAGCCACCTACACGGCAAAACACACAGGACTTATCAGCAAACGGCTTACGGTTTTGTCGAATGCCAACACAGACAGAATCATTCTGCAACTCAAGGGAGAGGTGAAGTAGCGCTGCTCCCTCCTCCGGGGCCGTTTGGTTTTGACAGCAAGTTCGGGGGATTGTAAGCAAGTCGGAGTTTGTGAGCCGAATCCGTTAAAAGTCAACTCTCGATGCCAATAAATGGCGAAACTTCATATTCATTCGCAGCGTAAGCGTTGCGAATCCCGCCGCACAGACAAGGTCTGCAGCCGCGGGCGCTTCCCCGGAAGTTCCTCGGTCCAACGTCCGGCCCAGAAGTGTCATAAAGGGACTGATAGTCTGTATAGGCTTCGATATACGGGCGAAAACTAAGAAGATACGCGGCTGCCAGGCCTGTTCCGTGCCATGCGGCCGCCGACAATCCAAACGAGAACTAAACTTGTAGAAAGCAGTCTTGCGGCATGTTTGGACGAGGGTTCGACTCCCTCCGGCTCCACCAAAAAAGAGCGCGGTGTGTGTCACACACCGCGCTCTTTTTGTACTCGTCACTACAGCCTTGCCTTATTCGGCAAAGTGGCGGTAAAATGCGATGATGGTCTCGATGCCCTTGTAGAAATGGTCGAGACGGTAATTCTCGTTGGGGGAGTGGATGGCATCCTCGCCAAGACCGAAGCCCATCAGCACAGACTTGATGCCCAGCACCTGCTCAAAGGCAGAGATGATGGGGATGCTGCCGCCGCTGCGCATCGGAACGGGCTGCTTGCCGTAGGTGTCCATAAAGGCTGCCTCCGCTGCTTTGTATGCCGGGAGGTCAATCGGGCAACCGTAGGCTTGTCCGCCATGCAGGGGCGTCACTTTCACCTTGACGCATGCAGGGGCGTTCTGCTCAAAATAATCTTTCACCAGAACGGCAATTTTCTCGTGGTCCTGGTTGGGCACGAGTCGGCACGAAAGTTTGGCGTAAGCCTTGGATGGAAGCACCGTCTTGGAGCCTTCGCCCGTGTATCCTCCCCACATGCCGCAGAGGTCAAACGTCGGCCGTATGCCCACCTGCTCAATCTTCGTGTAGCCCTTCTCGCCGCGCAACTCACGCACGTCGAGACTTTTCTTATAGTCTGCTTCGCAATAAGGCGCCTTGTTGAGCAGTTCTCTTTCGTAGGCTGAACATTCTACCACGTCATCATAGAAGTGCGGTATCGTGATATGGTTGTTCTCGTCCATGCACTTGGCAATCATCTCGCACAGCACATTCAGCGGGTTGGCCACAGAGCCGCCGAAAATGCCGGAGTGGAGGTCGGCGTTAGGACCGGTCACCTCAATTTCCCAATAAGAGAGGCCGCGCAGTCCTGTAGTGATCGAAGGTACGTCCGTGGCAATCATGCTGGTGTCAGAAACTAAGATGATGTCGGCCTTGACCAGGTCTTTGTTTTCGACAATCCATTTAGACAAAGCAGGAGACCCGATTTCCTCTTCGCCTTCCAGCATAAACTTGACGTTGCAAGGAAGCGTGTTCGTTTTCAACATAGTTTCAAAGGCCTTGGCGTGCATGAAAGACTGGCCCTTGTCGTCGTCTGCGCCGCGGCACCAGATCTTGCCGTCCTTGATTACGGGCTCAAACGGGTTGGTGTGCCACAATTCCACGGGGTCAACCGGCATCACATCGTAGTGACCATACACGAGCACTGTTTTGGCATTGGGGTTGATGATCTTCTCGCCATAAACGATCGGGTTGCCGTCTGCCGGCATCACCTCGCACTTGTCGGCGCCGGCGGCCAGGATCAACTCGCGCCAGCGCTCGGCACAACGCAACATGTCACCCTTATGTTCGTTCTCAGAACTGATGGACGGTATTCTGAGCAGCGTGAACAACTCTTCAAGGAATCGTTCCTTGTTCTCTTCAATGTAATTCGTAGGTTCCATATTCATTATTCTTTATAGATTAAAAATGCAGGGGCAAAAATATCAAAAGTTCGCGAAACTGCATATCTGTCCATCGTAATTTTGTACTTTTGCAGCCATTTCTGCCAAAAGCAGAAAATTATCCCGAAAACTGGGGTTCTCGCCTCGCATCATTTAAATATGGGCGTTTGCCTACTGTTTTCAACACACTTTAAAGAGAAAAATGATCCAGATTAACAAACTATCGGTAAACTTCACGGGCGACTTTCTTTTCCACGACATCTCTTTTGTGGCTGGAGACAGAGACCGCATCGGATTAGTCGGGCACAACGGTGCCGGAAAGTCAACCTTGCTGAAAATCATCAACAGACAATTGGAGCCGGCATCCGGCACGATGGTTATCACCACCGGCTTCCGTACCGGATATCTGCCGCAAGAGTTGGCGGAAACGTCCAGCAAGACGGTGTGGGACGAGAGCGTTTCTGCTTTTACCGAGGTCAAAAGGCTTGAGGAGAAGATGCAGCGGCTCACCGCGGAGCTCTCAGAAAGGAGCGACTACGAATCGCCGGCGTATGCTGCCATTGCCCAGCAGATTTCCGACACCAACGACCGCTATCTGCATTTGGGCGGCAATACCATCGAGGGGGAGACCGAGAAGGTGCTCCTCGGCATGGGTTTCCGGCGAACCGACTTCACCCGGCCGATGTCGGAGTTCAGCAACGGCTGGCAAATGAGGGTTTGCCTGGCCAAAATATTATTGCAGAAGCCCGAGATAGTGTTGTTGGACGAGCCCACCAACCATCTGGACATCGAGTCCATACAATGGCTGGAAGAGTATCTGGCCAACTATGACGGCTGCGTCATCCTCGTCTCGCACGACAGGGCATTCCTCGACCGCGTCACCAACCGCACCATCGAGATCACTTGCGGCAACATACAGGACTACAAATGCAGTTATACCCAATATGTGGAGCAGCGCATGGAGCGCATTGAGCATCAGCGCGGTGCTTTCGAGAACCAGCAGAAAGAGATTGCCCAGATCGAGCGGTTCATTGAACGGTTCCGTTACAAGGCCACCAAGGCGCGGCAGGTGCAAAGCCGTGTCAAGATGCTGGAAAAGATGGATCGCATCGAAATTGACGACTATGACACGTCTGCCATCGCTTTCAAGTTTCCCCCGGCGCCACATTCCGGGCGTTCTGTGGTGACCGCAAAAGGGCTCACTTTGAACTACGGAGGTCCTAATGTGCTTGAGGAGGTGGACTTCCACATCGAGCGAGGCGAGCGTGTGGCCTTTGTCGGACGCAACGGCGAGGGCAAATCTACAATGGTAAAAGCCATTGTGGGCGAGCTTGCCCCCGTGGGGGGAACATTGGAAACCGGTCATCAGGTGGTTATAGGCTATTATGCCCAAAATCAGGCCAAACTGCTGAATCCGGAAAAGACCGTGTTCGAGACTATCGATGATGTGGCCGTCGGCGACATCCGGCCCAAAATCAGAACTATCCTCGGCAGTTTCCTCTTCGACACCGAGGCCACCGAGAAAAAGGTAAAGGTGCTCTCCGGCGGCGAAAAGGCACGCCTTGCCCTGGCCAAACTGTTGCTTTCGCCTTTCAACCTGCTCATCCTCGACGAGCCTACCAACCATCTCGACATGCCCTCCAAGGACGTGCTCAAAAACGCGTTGCTGCAATATGAGGGGAGTCTGATCTTAGTGTCGCACGACCGCGACTTTCTGCAAGGACTCTCGTCCAAGACTTACGAGTTTAAAGACCGCAAAATCCATGGATATACGGGCGACGTGTATGATTTCTTGTCGCAACGCAAAATAGAATCGCTGAACGAACTTCAGCGCAATGCGCAAGCGATATCTGGGAAAACGGAGAAAAGCGTCCCGTCGGGGAAAGTGTCCTACGAGCAACGCAAGGAGCAGGAGGCCGCCGACCGCAAAAAGAAAAACAGGCTCAAGAAAATTGAGGGCGAGATGGAGCAGTTGCAACAACTGGCGGATGCCATAGAACAGAAATTGTCGCAGCCCGACCTGTACGCTGCCGAAATCGCCTCGGGCGAATTGTACCGCCAATATGAGGACACGAAGCGGCAGTTGGGCGACAAAGAGATGGAGTGGCTGGAATTGAACGAATAATCACCGTTGCGGCCACGCAGCATAAACGTTGCAATCAAAAAAAAGCACAAAAATAAAAAGCCACATCTGACAATCAATCAAATATGGCTATTAAAAACTAAAACAATTAAAATTATAAAAAAAGAGTGAGCGGAAAACGGGGCTCGAACCCGCCACCTACAGCTTGGAAGGCTGTCGCTCTACCAAATGAGCTACTTCCGCAATATGAAAAAAGAGTGGGAGAGGAAGGATTCGAACCTCCGAAGGCTTAGCCAGCAGATTTACAGTCTGTCCCATTTGACCGCTCTGGAACTCTCCCGTTGTCTTTTCATCTTGTGCCGTAGAGCCGATAGAGGGACTTGAACCCACGACCGGCTGATTACAAATCAGCTGCTCTACCAACTGAGCTATATCGGCATTTAGACTGTCAAAGAACTGTCGTTGTTTGAGGTTGCAAAGATAGTCTTTTTTCGATATGACGCAAGGCTTTTGGCGCATTTTTTTTAATTTTTTTTCAATGCATTTAATGACAGTGTTTTATGGCTGATATGCTAGGAACAACTGATGCTTTGTCTGCCACATTTCGTCCTCTTTTTTCGTCATTGACTGCCTGAATTTCGGAGCAGATGGAATGTAATGCCCCCAATGTGTATATTCTCATCATTTACGTATGCCGAATGAAACCATCAAACTATCGCATTGTGATCCACTTTTCTGATTCTTGGTTGTCAAACAAAAGTCAACAAAAAAAGGCTGGAACAAATCCAGCCCTTATATAATAATATATTGTATCCCTTTTTATCGGATGATAGAGATGGAGCCGTTGTACTTGACAGTTTTGGCTTTGCCCTTATAATAGAACGAGTAATAATAGACCCCATCAGACAAGCCGGTGCCGTCAAAAATCTTGCTGCCGACTTCGATGGTTCCGTTGCGGGAGAACGTGTCGTAGTTTTTGGCCTCATAGACTCTTTTGCCCCAGCGGTCGAAGATGACAAGTTGGTTGTTTCTGTACTTGTCAGGGTCTTCGGGGTTGATGTCCGTGTTGAGGTTTTCGATTGCGAACACATCGTTATAGCCGTCGCCGTTCGGTGTTATGACGTTGGGGAAAACGAGGTCTTGTTCAATGACGACGGTGTGGACAATCTCGTCGGAGCAGCCGGCGCCCGTTTCGATGGTGAGTTTCACGTCATAGTCGCCCCATTGAGCAAAGGTATGGGTGGGTGAAACGGTGGTGGAGTCAACTTCGCCGTCATTGAAGTCCCAGTGGAAACTGGTTGATCCGTCGGTCAAGAGCGTAGAGTCGGCATAGTTGTGGAAATAGACCTGTCCGTTGTTCTCGCCCATCAGGGAAATCTCGGGGTCTGGGGTAAACTCAGCAATCGGCTGGGCGTGGACGGTGAGGTATTTCCAGCGTATCAGCGTGTCGGTACAGCCGTCTTTTGTCGTGGCGTTGAGGCAGACAGAATAGGTGCCGGGCTCATCAATCTTGAACGTGGGTTCACGTTGTGTGGAACTGAGGATAGTGAGGGCATTCTCGTCCAGTATCCACCACTCATATTGGGCGTCGAGCGGGGTGGAGTTGTTCGTGAACTTCACCGTGAGCGGTGCGCAGCCCTCCAAAGAACTTGACGTGTAGTCGAACTGCGGAATCTCGTTGATGATGACATTGATGGTGTCTGACCCGCGGCAGGTGAGGCTGCCGTCTTCGTTGCTGGTGGCCACCTGCACGCTGTATTGTCCGGCACTGATCACTTCAATGTCCTCGGTGCGGTCGCCTGTGTTCCACAGATAAGTGGTGTTGGGCTCTGAATAGTTGGACTTGAGGATCATCTCATCGCCGTAGCAGAAGTTGACATCCTCGCCCAGTTCGGGTTTCGGCGACTGCACCACCACGATAGTCATAGTGGTGTCGTAGTTGCAATTCAGGTTGTCAATCACGCGTGCCGTATAGTTGATGGCGCCGGATTGGGTGGGGACTGCGATGTTGCCCTCGCTGCCCAGTCCGATGAGCAAGGCGGTGTCAACCGTCACGTCGTATGACCAGTTTTGCGGCACCAAGGCAGGGTTCAAGGCAAGTTCCCAGCCGCACACATAGCCGTTGTCTGAAGACCAGCCGTCCATAACCTCGATGGACCAGGTGCCGTTCAGGGGGCAGTTCTGAAGGCTGGAGTAGAAGTTGTCGTCCGGGTGATAAACATTGGTCATCATGCGGGTGTTCGTGGAATCGACGTAGTTGCCGTTGATGTGGTTGCAGTTCTCATAAACGTAGCTGTTGCCGCAGGCGTAACTGTAACCTTGCGTGGTGTTGTTTGACCAGCAGTAGTTCCAGCAGGTGCCCATCGTGTTCTGGTTGGGGTCGCACTTGTCGGAGCCGTCGGGTTCGTAGTATTGGCCAAAGTAGGCATACGAAGAGCCGGAGGCGTTCCAGCCGCGGGCGCTTTGTGGAATCTGGCTCGAGCATTGTGCCGAACCAGACCCAGACCATTTCATGATGGAGGAGTATTGTCCGTTGGGGCAGATGAGCCTAATCCAGATGTCGCCTATATAGGAATGTTCAATCGAGAGTTGAACATAGAATATGTCGTTCACGGACGTGATTTTCGCATTCGGGGAGAAAGCGGTGAAGGTGACGGGGGAGAGGTAGGAGCACGAACCGTTGCAGGGGATACCGTCAGGAAGGAAGATGGTGTCGGCCACGGCCAGTGTGGTCAGTTGTTCGTGTTTGATAGTATCAACTTGGATGTGGGAAGACTCGTCGTAGCCGTAGGTGAGGTCGATCGTGTCGCCCGTGCAGACATCCGGGAAGCCCACCAGCTCGCGGACGGGGTTGGAGGAGGTGCGCACGCGGAAGGTGCGGCGGTTGGTCGATTCGCACTCGAGTTGGTCTTTGATCAGCAGCGAAACGTCATATCCGCGTCCCTCGGGGAAGGTGTAGTCGAGCGTAGTCATGCCCAGACTGTCGAACGTTTCCACGCCGAGGTCCCACACAAAGGTGCAGGTCGCGTCGCTCTGCGTGTAGTTCACGTTGTTGTCGGGATACATGCCGCGTGCCACGAGGTGGACCGCCTCGCCGGGGCAGACATCGAGGTAATAGTAGCCGTCTGACTGCAGGACGGGGATCTTGTTGGAGTGTACACGGTCGAAGGCGATGTTGATGCGCTGGCAGAGTTTGGTGCAGGAGGTGTTGATCTCGAAGCCGCCGCCCTCATTGGCGCCGTCGGTCTTGAAACGCAAGGTGATGTCGCCCGAGAGGTTGCGCATAGTGGCGGCAAAGGAGATGGTAGAAGTGCCGTATTCCGTTATCAGGCTGTCGTTGAGCGCGGCCAGCAGCATCGAGTCCACCACATTGGGGCCGTCATAGATGAACAGTGTGTCGGAGGGGTGGACGTTGAAATGGTTCAGGTTGATGGTGACTTGCACGGCCGTCTGTGCCGGGTCTGACGAGTTGGAATGGATGGTCAGCCGGTCGTCGCGGTTCGGGGTGTAGTTGCCGTTTTCGCCGCCGCTGTCGAAGACAGTCAGGGCGCATCCCGACTGCGGGCTGGTGGCGGACCCTAAGATGAGCGTTTGGGCATTGGCGAAAGCCAATCCGCATACGAACAGAAAAAATAGAGTTATCTTTTTCATATCTGTGTTATTTTCTTTTGCTGTTTTTGACTCCTCTGGCAGATGTTCAACGCGGTAGCGTCAAAATCTTGCCGTGTTAAAAGACATATTCTTTGAGGTTTGCCTCCTCGGCGGCTTCGTACGCATTCTTGGGGAGAATCAGAATGTAGAATCCCGGCGTGCTGAGCGGGACCACATTCGTCCTGGTCTCATCCTGCGGGAAGTCGTACAAGTTGTAATTGATGAAGCCCGAACTGATAATCTCCGCCTCGTCGGGGGTCACGCCCTGCTTGGCGTAAGTGTCCAGACTTTGGAGCATGTTGACATCCCCGTCGTATTTGGTGGCAACACGTACCATATTGGTGAGCCGGTAATTGAGCCTGAAAAGGCGGGCGAAGTCGTTGTTGTACATATCCTCGATGTCTTGAGGTGAAAACTGTTCGTACATCCGTTGGTTCAGCACGAAGTCGCTTTTCGGCTTGCTTCGCTGTGCAAAACTGGCGAACACGAAAGCGGTCATCAATACGGTCAAGAAAATTCTCTTCATAATACTATTATTTTTTTATAAGCGTGCAAAGATAGTAAAATATCGTTTGTCGGACACTCCTGCGCATCCATATTTTTAAGTCGTGAAGGATGGCGCAGTTGTTACAGGGCCGCGACCTTTTTTTTCAACCCTGATGAAGGGGAAGGACACGGCCAGCAAAAAAAATAAACTGCACGGACGTGACGGGTGTATTGAAAAAAAGCGTATCTTTGCACACTTTTTGAAGTGAAAAGCCGCAAGAGGGCGAGAAGAGAGGGGATGATGCTTGCAACTATTTGATTTTCACGGACTGTAATACAAGAGACGGGCAGATTGGGAGAGGGTGAAATTATAGTTTGAATGGTTCGGTAGTTGCACTTTTGCTTCAGAAGTGCGCTATTTTTTTATTAGGAAAAGATAAAATGAATTAATAACAACAATTAAATTAAATTGTAGGGATGAAAAAGATTAAAATTACGCAGGTAAGAAGTGCAGTTGACAGACCTGCCCGTCAGAAAAGGTCATTGCAGTCATTGGGATTGCGCAAAATGCATCAAACGGTAGAGCATGAGGCCACTCCTCAAATTTTGGGTATTGTCGATGCGGTCAAGCATCTGGTATCCGTTGAAGAATTATAAAGAAAAACAATAACAGATTTTGAAATTTACGACAAGATGGAATTACACAACTTAAAACCAGCAGCAAATTCAACGAAAAGCGAAAGAAGAATCGGTAGAGGACAAGGTTCAGGCAAGGGTGGTACTTCTACGCGCGGCAACAAGGGTGCCCAGGCACGTTCCGGTTACAGCCGCAAGATCGGTTTTGAAGGTGGCCAGATGCCTATATACAGAATTCTGCCCAAAAGGGGATTCAAGAACATCAACCGTGTGGAATACAATGCCGTCAACGTTAGCGCATTGCAGAAGCTGGCTGAAAAGAACGTCACGGACATCGACAAAGACGTTCTGGTTGCAAACGGTCTGGTCCGGAAAAACGACCTCGTGGCAATCCTCGCCAAGGGCGAACTGACGGCTAAGGTCAATGTTAAGGCTGACAAATTTTCCGCGAAGGCAAAGGAAATGATTGAAAAAGCCGGCGGAAGCGCAGTGCTTACCAGAGAACCCGCACAGGCCGAGTAGTTTTTAACTTAACCGAATTCTCAGATGAAAAAATTTGTAGAAACCATCAAAAACATATTCAGGATTGAAGACCTGAGGAAACGCATCCTCTATACGCTCTTCATCATCCTGATTTACCGCTTCGGCGCGCATGTGGTGCTCCCGGGCATTAACCCCGGCGGACTTTCCGCATTCTCCAGCGCGGCGCAGAAGGGGCTCCTCGGAATGCTCGACCTGTTTTCAGGCGGCGCATTCTCTAACGCCTCCATTTTCGCGCTCGGTATTATGCCTTACATCTCGGCCTCCATTATCATCCAATTGATGACGCTGGCCGTTCCCTATTTCCAGCGTCTTTCCAAGGAGGGCGAGAGCGGAAGAAAGAAGATTAACCAGATTACCCGCTATCTTACGGTGGTGGTGCTGGCTATCCAAGCCCCCGCTTATATCGCCAACCTCGTGAACCAGTTCCCGGGCGCCATCGCCCCCTCTATGCTGGAACACCATATACTCGGCTTCACCGCTTTCTCTTTCTGCGCTTTCATCCTGCTGATCGCAGCTACGCTGTTTATCATGTGGCTGGGCGAAAGAATTACGGACAACGGCATCGGCAACGGTATCTCCATGATCATTATGATCGGTATCATCGCCCGCTTCCCGTACGCCATCAAAGCTGAGTTCGTGGCACGTATCTCCGAAATGAACGGCGGCCCGATCGTTTTCATCATCGAAATCATTATGATGATGGTGATTATAGGTCTCTGTATCTTGCTGGTGCAAGGCACTCGCCGCATCCCCGTACAATACGCTAAACGCATTGTGGGCAACAAACAGTACGGCGGCGTCCGCAACTACCTGCCCCTTAAGGTCAACGCAGCCGGCGTGATGCCTATCATTTTCGCTCAGGCTATCATGTTCATTCCGTTGACATTTGTCAATATCACCACGGAAACGACTTCCGGTTTCTGGAGCAGTTTTATCGACTATAACCGCTTCGGATACAATGCCGTCTTCTTCGTGCTGATTATCCTTTTTACCTATTTCTACACGGCTATCACGATTAACCCGCAGCAGATTGCCGAAGACCTCAAGAAAAACGGCGGCTTCATCCCCGGAACGAAGCCCGGCAAGCAAACGGCTGAACTGATTGACAGAATCATGTCGCACATTACGCTGCCCGGTTCTATCTTCCTCGGCATCGTGGCTGTGCTCCCTGCCATCGTGCGTCTTTTCGGCGTCAACCAGCAGTTTGCCCAGTTCTTCGGCGGCACATCGCTTCTGATTATGGTGGGCGTTGTCCTCGACACGCTGCAGCAGATTGAAAGCCACTTGCTGATGAGACATTACGACGGTTTAACCAAATCTGGCAGAATTAAAGGCCGCATGGGCGGTGTTTACGGAGGCTAATCTCGTCATGATGTTCAGAAGAGTGAAATACAAGACCGATTCGGACTTCGAGAAGCTGAGAAAAAGCGCTCAGGTCGTGGCAGGCACGCTGGCTGAGGTGGCTAAACATATCAAGCCCGGCGTCCCCCTCCTGTACCTTGACAAGATTGGCGAGGAGTACATCCGCGACCATCACGCTATCCCCTCTTTCAAGGGGTTCGAAGGCTTCCCCGCATCCTTGTGCCTCTCCGTCAACGACGTTGTCGTACACGGCATTCCCAAAGAGGGGATGTTTCTTGAGAACGGCGACATCATTTCCGTTGACTGCGGCGCCATCCTCGACGGATTCCAAGGTGACTTTGCCTACACGTTTGCTGTCGGCGAAGTCTCTGAGGAGGTACGCCTGCTGATGGAAAGGACTAAGGAGTCGTTGAACCGCGCCATCAAAGTAGCCGTTGCCGGCAACACCGTCGGCGACATCGGCCATGCCGTTGAAAGCTACGTTGGCGAGTTCAACTACGGTGTTGTAAGAGAGCTCTGCGGCCACGGCATAGGAAAAGAGATGCATGAGCGCCCGGATATCCCGAACTACGGACGTCCCGGGCACGGCGACCTTCTCCAAGAGGGGATGTGCATCTGCATCGAGCCGATGATCACTTTGGGTTCCAGGAAAATCTATATCGAGCAAGACGGATGGACTATCCGCACGCAAGACCACAAGCCTGCCGCCCATTATGAGCATCAGTTGGCCATCACGTCCAAAGGTACGGAGGTGATATCTTCCTACAAGCTGATAGGCGAAGCAATCGGAACAGAAGAACTCTATTAAAAATCAAAAAAAGGAATATGGCAAAACAATCATCATTCGATCTGGACGGCGTAGTCACCGAGGCACTGGGAAATGGAATGTACCGTGTACGGATAGAAAGCGGCCACGAGATTATAGCGCATCTCTCCGGCAAAATGCGTCTCCATTACATCAAGATACTCCCCGGCGACAAGGTTCAGATAGCCATGTCTCCCTACGATCTGACGAAAGGCAGAATCACATTCAGATATAAAGCATAACATCAACAAAGATTAAAACAGAAAATTAAACAATAAACAAGCAAAAATGAAAGTAAGAACATCCGTCAAGAAGAGATCCGAAGACTGCATTGTGGTCAAACGTCACGGGGTCGTCTATGTGATCAACAAGAAAAACCCGAAATTCAAACAACGTCAGGGATAAAAAATATTATAAACATAAAAAGATAAAGTAATATGGCAAGAATTGCAGGTATTGATTTACCTAAGAACAAACATGGTGAGATCGGTCTGACTTACATTTATGGGATCGGTAGAAGCACCGCCCAGAAGATTTTGACGAAAGCCGGTATCAGCTGGGACAAGAAGGTAAATGAATGGAACGATGATGAATTGGCAGTAATCCGTGGATTGGTAAATGAGATTAAAGTAGAAGGTCCTCTGAGAAGCGAGGAGCAGATGAACATCAAGCGTCTGATGGACATCGGATGCTACAGAGGCATCCGTCACCGTCTCGGTCTTCCCGTACGCGGCCAGAGCACGAAGAACAATGCCCGTACACGTAAGGGACGCAAGAAAACTGTTGCTAACAAGAAGAAAGCAACCAAGTAGTAACTAAATCAGTACATGGATAGAGAAAACATATAGCTATGGCAAAAAACACAAAAACATCCAAGAAGAAAGTTGTCAGGATCGATGCTTCCGGAAAGGCTTTCATTTATGCCTCTTTCAACAATGTCATCGTTTCCCTTACAAATAATGACGGACAAGTCATTTCCTGGTCATCCGCAGGTAAGATGGGCTACAGAGGTTCAAAGAAGAACACCCCGTACGCCGCCCAGATGGTCGCCCAGGACTGCGCGAAGGTTGCTTACGACCTCGGTTTGCGCAAAGTCAAGGTTTATGTAAAGGGTCCCGGACAAGGACGTGAGTCTGCTATCAGGTCTATCAACACGACTGGCATTATTGTTGAGGAGATCACCGATGTGACTCCGCTTCCTCACAACGGCTGCCGTCCTCCGAAACACAGAAGAGTATAATTTTCAATACGTATCGTTAAAATAATAGATAAAATAGAATTATGGCAAGATATACAGGACCCAAAACCAGAATCGCAAGAAAATTCAAAGAGCCCATTTTCGGACCCGACAAGAATTTCGAGAGAAAGAACTATGCTCCGGGTCAGCATGGTCAATCCAGAAGACGTTCCAAACTTTCTGAATACGGTATGCAGCTTCAGGAAAAGCAGAAAGCCAAATACACTTATGGTCTGCTTGAGCGTCAGTTCCGCAAATTGTTTGCATTAGCCGCCCGCAAGAAAGGTGCAACTGGCCAAAACTTGATGCAACTTATCGAGTCCCGCCTCGACAACGTCGTGTTCCGTCTTGGCATCGCCCCCTCACGCGCAGCTGCCCGCCAGCTCGTCAACCACCGCCACATTTCCGTCAACGGCGAGGTTTGCAACATCCCGTCCAGACTTCTTGTTCCCGGTGACACCGTCGAGGTCCGCGAACGTTCCAAAGCCCTCGAAGTCATTACCAACTCCCTCAGCGGCAGGGCTATGAACTCTGCATGGCTCGAATGGGACGGCAACCTTATGGTTGGCAAATTCATGAATTATCCTCAGAGAGAGGAGATTCCTGAAACCATCAACGAGCAGTCCATCGTCGAGTTGTATTCCAAGTAATAGATAAAAAGCCGGTTAAACGGTTATTCGTGAATCTGCAAGCCGCTTGAACGCGTAAACACAACACCCTTTAACCGTTTAATTTCAAACATCAAACAACAAAAAAAATGGCAATTTTAACATTTCAGAAACCTGACAAGGTTATCATGAACGAGGCCGACGATTTTCATGGCGTTTTTGAATTTCGTCCCTTGCAGCAAGGCTACGGCGTGACGATCGGAAACGCACTCCGCCGCGTCCTGCTCTCCTCCTTGGAAGGCTTTGCTATTACTTCCATCAAGATCGAAGGCGTAGCCCAAGAGTTCTCTTCGATCCCCGGCGTCATGGAGGATGTCACGGATATGGTACTCAACCTCAAACAGGTTCGCCTGAAAAACAAGATTGAGAACAATAATTCCGAAAAGGTCACGGTCGTCATCAGCGGTCAGGAAACTTTCAAGGCCGGCGACATGAACCGCTTCCTCAATTTCTTCCAGGTGCTGAATCCTGAACTGCTCATCTGCCGCATGGACCCCTCCGTCCGCTTAGTGATGGAGATCACCATTGACAAGGGCCGCGGCTATGTGCCGGTTGAGGATAACCGCTTTATTCACGACGGCATCGATGTGATTGCAATTGACTCAATTCATACCCCAATCAAGAACGTGAAGTACTTGATTGAACCCTACCGCGTTGAACAGAAAACCGACTTCGAGAAGCTGATTATGGAAATTGACACCGATGGCTCTATCCATCCCAAAGACGCTTTGAAAGAGGCCGCAAAAATTCTGATCCAACATTTCGCGCTCTTCTCCGACGACAAGATTTCCCTTGACGTTCAGGAACAACCTACTGAAACCGAAGATTTTGACGAGGATTCTATGCTTATCAGACAGATCCTGAAATCCAAACTCGTGGATATGGACCTCTCTGTGAGAGCGTTGAACTGCCTCAAGTCAGCAGAACTTGAAACCCTCGGTGACCTGGTCGCCATCCACAAGGCTGACCTTCTCAAATTCCGCAACTTCGGCAAGAAGTCTCTCGCCGAACTTGAAGACCTGGTCAAGTCCAAAGGACTGGAATTCGGTATGAATGTATCAAAGTATAAATTAGATAAGGATTAATAACAATGAGACACGCTAAAAAAATTAACCATTTAGGTAGAACAGATGCCCACAGAAAAGCGCTGATGTCTAATATGTCGGCATCTCTGATAATGCACAAAAGAATTTCCACAACTTTGGCCAAAGCTAAGGAACTGAGAAAGTATGTCGAACCGCTCGTGACGCTTAGCAAACAAGATACCACACACTCCAGACGTATGGTATTTGCTAAACTTCAGAACAAGTATGCCGTGACCGAGCTTTTCCGCGACATATCTCAAAAGGTTGCTGACCGTCCCGGCGGCTACACCCGCATTCTCAAGACGGGCTTCCGCAAGGGCGACAACGCCGAGATGTGCATCATCGAATTTGTTGACTATAACGAAACCTATACTTCTGCTTCTTCCACTAAGAAGTCGACACGTACCCGCCGCAGCAGCAAAAAGTCTGCCAAGGTTGAAGAACCGGCTCAAGTAGAAGAGACCGCTCCTGAAACGGCCGCAGAGTAAGCCAAACAAGGTTCATTCCTTGTATTGTCGCCTCCAAAGAAAGCATGTCCTAACCGATATGCTTTCTTTTTTTATGCTAAACCCACCCTGCAAACCAATCTTTCATCATCCATATTTTTTTCTTGCAGAAGTAAGGAAAAAATGTATTTTTGCACACTCCTTTTGCAGCGCAGCATTGCTGTTCTATCCTGCCATCGCAATGTTGCTTAAACTGGAGAAAGGAAATCAAAAACCAATTTGACAAAGATGTTAGAGTCAACAGAACCAAGACCGAAAAGAAGAAGAATTAATGCTGGGAATGAACTTCCTATAGCCACATCCAACCACAATAAGAAAACCGTAAAGGTTAACCTTCCTGACAAGAAGCAATTGCCGCTATTCAAGGACCAGACAGATTCCGCTGATGCAGGCAAGAATGTTGTCGTGAATGATGAGCCTGTAATCTTTGCCAATCCCCTTCCGCCAGAAGAGAAGCCCAAACGCAAATACAGGACACGTACAACGACGGCTGTTGAGGAGCAGCCAAAGACGACGGCAACCCCGGAAGCGGTCCCGACTGTCTCTTCGGACGCTGTTGCCCCGACGTCCGCTGAAGCGCAGCCTGTAAAACGGAAACGTGGACGCCCCAGAAAAGTGGACGTGACCGCAGCGGCACTGCAGGCGGAAGCAACGGAAACGGCTGCCACAGCAGCGCCCGCAGCAAAGCCGGAACAAACGGCTGCCAGCCCGGAAGAGCCTGCAAAAAAAACACACGTTGCACGGAAACAGGCTAAAGCCGCTCCCGAACTTGCAGAAAAACCAAAGCCAGAACAAAATACAGAACCCGAAGCCGAACAGAATATCCAACAACAGACAACAGACAACAAAGCCGAGGATCCGAAACAGCCCGAACTTGACCCCAATGACGGGGAAAGAATCCTGAATGAGCAGTTGGCGTACTTGGCAGACTCACAATATGACGGCTCCGTGATGGCCGAAGGCGTGCTCGAAATCACGAGCGACAACTGCGGCTTCTTGCGGTCGTCCGACTATAACTACCTCACCTCGCCCGATGACATCTATGTGTCGATGTCGCAAATCAAGCTCTTCGGGCTCAAGAACGGCGATACTGTCTATGGCGCCATCCGCCCGCCCAAGGCTGGCGAAAAGTATTTCCCGCTCACCAAGGTTGAAAAAATCAACGGTTGCGATCCCGAAGACATCCGCGACCGTATCCCGTTCGACTATCTGACCCCGATGTTCCCGAACGAGAAAATCAAAATCACGGGGCACTCCTCGCGTGACATCTCCACGCGGGTCATTGACCTGTTCGCCCCGATAGGCAAAGGACAACGCGGCCTGATTGTGGCCCAGCCCAAGACGGGTAAAACGGTGTTGCTTAAAGACATAGCCAATGCCATTGCCTACAACCATCCTGAGATTTACCTGATTATCCTCCTTATAGACGAGCGTCCCGAAGAGGTGACCGACATGCAACGCAGCGTCAACGCCGAGGTTATCTCCTCCACATTCGATGAGCCGGCAGAACGCCATGT
Source organism: bacterium (assembly GCA_963643165.1). GTDB lineage: Bacteria > Bacteroidota > Bacteroidia > Bacteroidales > WCHB1-69 > F23-D06. The sequence goes on from CAVIJD010000003.1 coordinate 88,161, forward strand.
CAAGATCGCCAACATGGTGCTCGAGAAAGCGAAACGTATGGTGGAATGTGGCCACGACGTGTGTATCCTGCTCGACTCGATCACGCGCCTTGCCCGCGCTTTCAACACGATGGCACCGGCATCCGGAAAAGTGCTCTCCGGCGGCGTGGAGGCCAACGCACTTCAAAAACCCAAACGTTTCTTCGGCGCGGCCCGCAATGTGGAAAACGGAGGCTCGCTCACGATCATCTCTACCGCGTTGATCGATACGGGCTCGCGAATGGACGAGGTGATCTTTGAGGAATTCAAGGGCACGGGCAATATGGAACTGCAACTCGACCGGCGTCTGTCTAACAAACGCATCTATCCTGCCGTGGACCTGGTGGCGTCCAGCACCCGCCGCGACGACCTGCTGCAGCCCGCCGAAACATTGCAGAAAGTCTGGATCCTGCGCAACCACCTCGCCGACATGACGACTATCGAGGCCATGACTTTCATCAAGGAAAATATGGAGAAGACGAAAAACAACGAGGATTTCCTGAACTCGATGAACGGATAAAATGGCAAACCAGAACACACGCCCTCATCTTATCCCGAGTAATCTTTATTGTGTTCTCTATCTGCCCATCCTGCTGCTGACAGCTTTCCTCTCGACGACCTGCTCGGGGGCTAATGCCGACTATGGCTTTGCAGAGGTGAAGGTGTGCCGTGATACGACCTCAGCACTTGCCCGCACCTTGGAACAGTTCGCCGACAATATGGGCCAGTCTTTGAATGGCACGATGATTGTCGCTATGCACGACACTATCTTGGTGGAGCGCGCATACGGCTTCCGGCAATTGTACAAGGAATCGACGGGATACGGCAACTTGTCGTGGAACCGTTTGGCAGAACTCAAAAACGAACCGTCGAATAGGATGAACATGGCAACGCTGTTTGACCTGGCGTCGGTGTCGAAGCAGTTTACGGCGGCCGCCGTGTTGAAGTTGTGCGCCGACGGGAAACTCCGCCTGACTGACTCGCTGGGCAAGTACTATCCCGGCTTCCCTTATCACAAAGTCACGGTCAAACAGTTGCTGACACACACCTCCGGCATCCCCGAATATTTCAACTTCCCGTTCAATGTTTATGACACTACGGTGTTCGTCACCAACCGGCAACTGCTGAAGGCGTTGGTGCGCCAGCGCTATCCGGTGATGTTCGCCCGTGGAACAAAGTTCAAATATGTGAACACGAATTATGCCATTCTGGCCGACTTGGTGTCGCTGGTGTCCGGGGAAACCTTTGAAAGTTACGTGCGCGAGCAGTTATGGAAGCCCGCGGGCATGAAAGACGCCCTGTTCTTCACCGAGCTGGTAGATTCGGAAGCCGAGCTCAAAAGGCAACATATATCCATTGCCGGCAATAAAGAGTATGTTGCCGTCTTACCGAAAGAGGAGTATGACGAATTGCCCGTCGCACGCGGCCATTGGCGCAGCGGCGCATTGGCGCAGTATGACCGGCTCAACGGCATAGTGGGCGACAAAGGCATCTATGCCAGCGCGGAAGACCTCGTGAAATGGACCAATGCATTTTACATAAAAAAAGAAATCATACCTGCCGAGTGGGTCGAAGAAGCCATAAAATGTCAGAACCGCCTCACAAACGGAACACTTCCGGCAGAATGGTACGGCTATGGGGTGAGGATGGAAGAAAAAGACCAGCACGGCATGACCATCTATCACGGCGGACTTTGGGACGGCTTTCATAATGTTTGGCTCTATCGTCCCTCCGACGGACTTACGGTAGTGTTTTTGAGCAATTACTATAACAGAGCGCACATCGGCAAGTGCAACGAGGTGTTGGACCTTGTTGACAGCTTAAAACAGAACAGATAACCTATCCTTAATGAATACGAACTACCATACCCACAGTCTTTACTGCGACGGGAAAGACCCGCTGCCCGCATACGTGAAAGCCGCCGAGGCTCTTCATTTCACGCAACTCGGCTTCTCCTCGCACGCATACGTTCCGAACACAGACTTCGGCATCTCTTTCGAGGACCTTCCGCGTTATTGTGAAGAGATAGACCAACTGCAAGAAAAAACGGACGTGTTGTTGCTCAAGGGGCTGGAGTGCGACTTTATCCCCGGCATTTCAACGCCCTTTGACAAACTGCGGCACGACTATGGCCTGAATTATGTCATCGGCGGGGTGCATCTGGTGCGTCCTCCTCACGGCGACCGGCTCTGGTTCATTGACGGCCGGGAGGTGAAAATCTATGACGACGGACTGAAAGAGCTCTTCGGCGGAAATGTGAAGGCTGCCGTGACCGCATTTTGGGAGCAGACCTTTGAGATGCTTGAGACAGAACATCTTGACATCATCGCCCATTTGGACAAAATCAAGATGCACAACCAGAACCGCTATTTCACCGAAGACGAGAAATGGTACCGCGACTTGGCGGAGAAAGCTGTGCGGCTAGTTCACCAACACGATGTGGTGATGGAGATAAACACCCGCGGCATCTACAAGAAACGTTGCAATTCGTTCTATCCCTCAACGGAACTGCTGAAGTTGGCACGAAAATATGACATCCCTGTCGTAGTGAGCACCGATGCGCACAAGGCCGATGAGATTGCGCTGTTAGGCGACGAGGCGTTGCTGGAGCTCAAGCGTTGCGGTTTTGAAAATGTGGTACACTATGATGCCGGAAAGGGCAAGTTTGTGTAGCAACTCCGTAAACCATAACGGGCTTAGATTTAAGACTTTGGAGCGTTGCAAACAAAATGAGTGTGGAATTTAGAGCGTTATGCGCAATTCACACCAAAAAGTCGCAAGTCCGCTCGAGGCTGGTGCGTCGTGTGAAGACGCATTTTCTTTGTCGGAGATTTCAATTTTGCACAATAATTGCAAAGCCAAATCAGTTATAAAAACGTTTCTTTATTGATAAACAGATTTAAACTATAAGATTATGAAAAAGACAGTTACAGTGAACCTTAACGGCAAGGTGTATAACATAGACGAAGATGCCTACGAACGTTTGAAACAGTATCTTGATGACACCGAAAGTCGTGCTACTTCTGAAGAAAAAGAACAAGTAATGCAAGCGACGGAAGCCAAACTCGCTGACTTTTTCGACCAGAAACTCCATAGTCGCCAAGTTGTCGGGTTGTCTGACGTGGAAGAGGCTGTTGCCGCGCTTGGGCAGCAAGACAACGGAGAGGCCGCCGCGTCCTCCGTTCCGTTCACATCCACCTACTCTTCAGAGGCAAGCGGTTTTATGGGGGCTCCGGAGATGGGTGCGACGAGCGATGCGCAACAAGATGAAACGGAGGTGGAGCAAGAAAATTCTGCGGTTCAAGACGAAACGTTTGCAAGGCAAGAAAGCCCTAAGACACCCACAGAACCAGAGAGGAACGACGAGCCTGACTCTTTGAGCAAGGCTCTCAGAATCATCGGCATCGTGTTTGCCGGACTCGCCGGGCTGACCCTGTTATGTTCCGTGTTGGGCATTGTTGTGTTGTTGCTGCTGAAAGCGTTTGGGGCCGCGCCGTGGTGGTTAGACACAACCCCTGCCGGAGTGGCGTTGATGGTCAGTTTTGCCGTGTTTCAGCTCTGCCCGGGCATCGTGTTGGCAATGGTGTGTTGGCGTTTGGGCAAGCCGTCCGAAAAGAGGCGGTCGAGATGGCCGTACTGGGTGCTGCTTGCGGTTTGGATAGTCTCCATTATCGCGATGATTGTCAGCGGCGTGAAGACTTTCCAGCAATGCCACAACTTTGTCAGGAATACAGACTTTGTTCAGGAACTGTTCGACGAAACTCCTTTTAAGGGGAAAAGTGTTGCGGCGGTAAGCGAGTGGCGCAACAACGGCGACTTTCACGGCATTGATGCGGAAGATGCGGTGGGCATTACGTTCCGGCAAAGTGACACCTGCTCCGTTCAGGTGGTGGCCTCGCCGGAGGTGGCGAGCGGGGTGCGTACCGAAATCCGCGGCGGCGTCCTCTACATACGGAATGAAAACCGCGGTAATGAGCGGCGGCGAGACGTACAGGTGGTGGTGTGTGCGCCCGCTCTCGACCAACTGAAACTGTCGGAGGCGTGCTCGTTCAGAAGCGAGACACCGGTTAAACTGAGCCGTTTGGACATGGAAATCGACGAAGCAGCAACCGTAGTCATGTCGGGCGAGGTGTCACAGTTGAACGTCAAAGCGGAAGAGGCAGCCGAGGCAGACCTGACGGGACTGACAGTCGGCAAGGCGGACATTCGTGCCGAGGAGGTCTCGAGAGTCTCCCTCGGTCAAGTTGACGACCTGCGCATCCGCACCAATGAAGGGAGCATCGTCACCTACAAGGGACAGCCGCGGCGGATACAGCGGTACAGCAGCGACTTCAAGGTAGTAGGGTGGGAAGAGTAGGTTGCTTTTAGGTTATAGACGAGTGCGTTCCTATATCACAACTGGTATAGCCTTTGGCAATAGTTCTTTTTAAGAATAGATTTCCAATAGTGCAATATAGGAATGAGGTATGCTGGAATTGAAGAGAACGGGTTAACAAACAATAAAACTATGGAAAACAAAAACAACATTCAACGAAAGGGAACTGAATCACAGATTGTGCTTTTTCA
>CAVIJD010000004.1:0-84765 GCA_963643165.1 bacterium
AACGCCCTCGGAGAGGGCGAAAGCGGGCTGCCGCAGGCAGTCTGCTCCATAACCGTCGGTGGAGCGACCGTAAGGGAGCGGAACCGTCGGTTGCGACGCGCCCACGCCACCCTCGGCCCTCGAAGAGGGCCAACATCATCGTGCTGGTCGGAGATCGCCGACTTCGCCAAGTACAAGCGGGAGTTCTTCGAGAAGTACATCAACCTTTCCAATGGCCTGCCGACAGACGACACGCTGCGGCGCTTCTTCCAGAATCTGAACCCGAAGTCGTTCCGGAGCCGCTTTGCGGAATGGGCTTCCTCCATCGTGCATGACAGCGCATTAAAGCAATGTGTTGACTGCGCCATACATAACTGGGCGGCAAACAGATTTTTTCCTTCCGAGAAAATCTAAAAGTGGGATGATTCCGTCTTTTATTATATCTTTGCGCCATCGAACATTAAAACATTATGGACATCAAAGCTTTCGACAAGATAACCTATGGGGTGTATATTGTAAGTGCCGGAAAGGGGCATGACATCAATGCTTTTGTAGCCACGGCCGTTTTTCAGGTCACAGACGCGCCCTGCCGCATAGCGGTCGCCTGCAACAAGATGAACTACAGCGGCGCACTCATTGAAAAACATCGAAACTTTTCTGTTTCTGTGATGAAAAGGCGATACAAGGCTGCCACAATGGGCAATTTCGGGTTCAGAAGCGGCAAAGACTATGACAAGTTTGTCCAAAGCAAGCCTGTCTTCGGGTCGTTTACTGGCGCACCCATCGTCACAGACGACGCCATTGCGTGGTTTGAGTGCCGGTTAGTGAACCAGTTGGACGTAGGCAGTCATCTCCTGTATGTGGGTGAGGTGACGGATGCGGCGGTGCTTTCTGACGAAGAGCCGCTAACCTATCGTTATTATCGTGACATCAAAAAAGGGATTGTTCCTGAAAATGCGCCGCACAGTGCGGAAGGGACTCCCGAAAATTCATCAATATTTATACATAACATTCTAAATCAAAACAAGATGAAAAAGTACAAATGTGTTGTCTGCGGGTATATTTACGACCCCGCAGCCGGAGACCCTGACAGCGGCATTGCGCCCGGAACCGCTTTCGATGACTTGCCCGACGATTGGACTTGCCCGTTATGCGGCGTCGGCAAAGAGGACTTTGAGCCGGTTGAGTAGCCGCCGTGACAAAAGAGGGGGCGCAATGTTGTCATTGCGCCCCCTCTTAGCGTTCAGAATTGTGCTTATTGCAGCACTTTGTTGCGTTTGTTTTTCAACCAAATGCCAAACCAGACGGCGGCAACCAGGCAACAGACAATGCCAAGCGGATAACCGACCATAGCCGGCAGGTTCATCGCCTGGGGTGACACGAAGATGAACGTGGCACACACCGTAGTCATAAACAACGCCGGGATGAGCGTGATGACGTATGGCTTATGTTCGGTGGCAAGGTAAACCGTAATCATCCACAAGGTGAATACGCTGAGGGTCTGGTTTGCCCAACCAAAATATTGCCAAATGAAGTTGAAACCGTTAGGATTGTTAATCTGCCACAACAGCAAGAGGAATGATGCCGCAAAGATGGGAATACAGATAATGAAGCGGTTACGGATGGGACGCTGGTCGAGTTTGACCATCTGTGCCACTATGAGGCGGGCGGAACGGAGTGCCGTGTCACCACTTGTGATGGGGGCAGCCACGACCCCGAGCAACGCCAAGATGCTGCCCACGGTACCGAGCCAGCTTTTGCAGACCAGGTCCACAACGCTGGGAGCTGAAGTGTCGTACCCTGAGGTCTGTGCTCCGGCAATCAGCTCATATCCAGGTGCGGGCGAACCATAGAAGAACCACATGGCCACAGTGGCCCACACAAGGGCAACCAAACCTTCGGTTATCATGGCACCGTAAAAGATGGGACGACCCGTACGCTCCGATTTCAGGCAACGGGCCATCAACGGACTCTGGGTGGCATGGAAACCGCTTATGGCCCCGCAAGCTATGGTGATGAACAAACACGGGAAAATGCTGTCCGTAAACGACGTACTCGACTCTTTGCCTAAGTTTCTGAAACCCTCCCACACTTCCGGGATGTCAGGATGCTTGACGACAAGCATAACAAACAGCGCCACAGCCATGAAAAGGAGCGCGAAAGCGAACAAAGGATAGATTTTTCCGATAATCTTGTCGATAGGCAACACGGTGGCGATGAGGTAATAAGCGAAGATGATGACCATCCACATGATGGTGGGGCCGCCGATGCGATGCAGGATTTCTGCCGGACTATAGACAAACACGGCGCCAACCATCACGAGTAACAGAATCGTGAACACAAGCATGATTTTGGACGTGGTGTTGCCTAAATATTTGCGTATGAGGGTGGGCAAGTCGCGCCCCTCGTTTCGCATGGAGAGCATGCCGCTCAAATAGTCGTGCGTGGCGCCGGCAAAGATGCAGCCTAACACAATCCAAAGGTAAGCCACAGGTCCGAACTTTGCCCCCATGATGGCCCCGAAAATCGGACCGGTGCCGGCAATGTTCAGAAACTGTATCATAAAGATTTTCCAGTTCGGCATTACTACATAGTCCAACCCGTCGGCTTTTGACACGGCTGGCGTTGGACGGTCGTCAGGACCGAAAACGCGCTCCACAAAGCGCCCGTAGATGAAGTAGCCCAAGATGAGTACTACTACACTGATTGCAAATGTTATCATTTTTAGTAGTGTTTAAAGTGTTGTCAGTCTGTAAGTACGGGGAGTTGTGCACCTCGCATTGAGGCGGCAAAAGTACTAAAAAAATCTATTGCCCTTTGACAAAAATTAACGTTTCTTGAGCAGACATCCGTGGCCTTTAACCACACTTGAGCCCGCCGATTTACCATCTCTAACTAGGTCAAACGATCCGTTTGATGATGCGAAGCCGGTGCGTGTAAAGCCCTGTGTCTTGGCAATATATGCCCATGTTGTCTAAGGTGTCAATGCGGACACAACCCGAAGCGTGTATGATTTTGCCCTTTTCGCAGATGATGCCGGTGTGGACAATGCTTTCATACTTGTTCTCAAAGAATGCGACATCGCCCGGACGGGCCTCGTCGAAAAAGTCCACACATTCGCCTTTTGCCACCTGTTGCGAAGCGTCTCGAGGCAACTGGATGCCGACACTGCTGAAGACCACTTGCACAAAACCGGAACAGTCGATGCCTGCCGGGGTGCGACCGCCCCACAGATAGGGCGCATTCAGATACAGTTTGGCAAACTGAAGCATCCGTAAGACACGGTCCTCCACCAGGGTGTTGTCGTTAAGACCCGACAAATGCTCGGTTGCGTCTATGCTGAAGCATTGACTTCCCAGCCGGAATTGCCCACGCTCGGGACATGGGATTCGCGTTCCGCAGAAGACTGGAAACTTGACACCCGTACTCTGACTCTGGACGTAAAGTTGAAGGCTGTTGACACAACATCTCGTACTGTTCAGCAATTCCTGACAGGCCTCTTCTGTTATCGGACTGTGCTGTTTCTTCTGAAGCCACCCCTCATACTGACAGTCGTCGGTGCATATCCTGACCCACTCTTCGCGGGTGTCCAGCACGGTGTAAGTGTCGCCAAAGAGAAGTTGCGACACCATTTCCGAACAGTGTGAGCCCTCTTTACGCAGTGCGGCACTTGCCAACGTGCAGATTCCGTGTTCCATCGGCTATTTTTATGGGGAAAACTTAAAGTATTAGAACGGCAGGTCGTCGGTGATGCCGTTGTCCGTGAATGTGTCGGTAGGGGTAGAGAGGTCGGGCAGACTGTCGGCGGCAGCAGAAGTTGTAGGCGAAGCGTAGGGGGCGGCAGGAGCCGGCTGCGGAACGTAGGCGGTGTGCGGCGGCGTGCCGGCAGGATTATAACCGGACTGGCCGTATGTGGCAGGCTGCGGCATTCCCGCAGACGCATCCATCGGCACCTCAAGTTTCCAAGCCTTGACATCCGTGTACCAGCGACCGTTGTACTCGCGCGATTCCACCTCGAAAAACATCCTGAGCCGGTCACCCTCCTTGAAGCGGGACAGCATATCAGCCTTGTCACCCCAAAGATTAGCACATATCTTGCGTGGGAACTGTTCTTCTGTTTCGATGATGAACTCTTGTTTCTGCCAATTTCCTCGAGCACTTGTCCCTGACTGCATAGGCAGTTTCTGTATCAATCTTCCTGTAATTTCCAATGACATATCGTGTATTTTTATTTTTTGCTTTTTCCTTTCCCGAAGACGCGGATGTTCAGATAGCGTTCAGGGTTCGCTTTAAGGTCCTTCAGCAGCAAGTCAAGACTCTCTGAAGCCTTATTAATATTATTGTATATAGAATCGTTCTGCATCAGTTGGCCGAGCGTTCCATCGCCGTGCTCAAAACTGTACATGACGCGCTTCATGCTCGACATCGTTTCCTTGGTGTCGTTGAGCAAGACATTCAGGTTGTTGCGTGCCAGCGTGTCTGTAATGTTGTCAAGATTGTTGACGATGGCGTTCAATTGCGGAGCGGCATTATGAAGCGTGGTAGAGAAATCGTTGAGTTTGAGCACCATCTGATGAAGCGTGTCTTCATTGCTCACAATCATTTTGTTGAAGTTGGCTATCAGCGTCTCCATATTGGAGAGCGTATTGCGGATATTGGAGATGCCGTTGTTGGGGTCATCGGGGCGGAACGCCTCCTTAAAAGAGAGCCCCACCGTGTCGATAGAGGCGAGAATGCTCGAGAGTTGCTGTGTCAGGTCGCCGATGTTGTCAAAGATGCCGGAAGCCAGCGTGCAAGAGAGCGTATCCTTGTTGTGGGCCATCACGGTAGAGTGCCCGACGATAACATTGACAATGACACCGCCTAAAATGTCGCTCTGCGCAACCTCAAAGCGGGTGTCTTCGGGGAGTGCAATCTTCTCGGTGATCATCATCTCGGCACAGATCTCCACCGGGTCGGTGCTGAGAATCTTTATCTCGCTCACCTTGCCGATAGGGTATCCGTTGATAGCGATAGTGGAACTTTCGTGCAAGTTCCCGATATTTTCGAGAACTGCATAATAGTAAGTTTTCTTGTTGAAAAAGTTCAACCCTTTGAGAAAACTAATGCCGAAATAGAAAACAAGTATGGCGGTAATGCAGAAGACTGCCACTTTCATGCTAGTATTCTTCGGGGTGGAATTTTGCCGCGTCTCGTCGTTTTTACTCATTGGTTTCGGCCTGTTGAAAAGTGTGCAAAAGTATTATTTTTTCAGCAACTGCCGTGCTTCAGCCATAGTTATTTTTTTATCGCCCTGAAAGGCAATCATAAAAGCATCCTTGTACTTCTTCTTGACTTGGGGCAGGATTTCAGATGCCGCCGCGATGGTTTCCTCGTTGCCCGCTGTGTATTTCCAAAGGCCGTTTTCGCTGTAGTGGCGGACATCCGGAAGTCCCTGAAGGCGGGAATCGTTGCTTTTGAGCTTTACGGGGGAGGCCAAGAACTGGATCCTGAAACGGACCTCGTCGCCCCTTGTCGTCAGCGTGTCGGCTGGCGTTTCTTTCTCTTTCGCCGCAGTCGTCACGGTGTCTTTTGTCGGCTCTTTGTCGGCTGCCACGGGCTTTTCTTCGTTGTTTCGGACTATGGGCAGAGTTTTCAGATGCTTATAGTTGTAGCCGCCGACGGCGTTGACATAATCCACAAAAGCGTTATAGATGGCTATGGCCTCATTTTGCACATTGGTGGGCTTTGCCAGGTAACTTTGGTCGGCAGGATTTGAGAGGAACCCAAGTTCTATCAAGATGCTGGGCATCGCCACCTTATACAGCACCCAGTAGCCGGCCTGCTTGACGCCGCGGTCGGTCATGTCAGACACGGCCACAAGTTGACGCTGAACCTTGTCGGCCAGCATAATAGACTTATTAAGATAGGCAGACGAATAGAGCGAGAAAATCACATTCGACTCAGGAGAGGAGGGGTCAAAGCCGTCGTAATTGTTCTGATAATTCTTTTCCATCAGCATAGCCGCATTCTCCTTACGGGCCACGGCCTGGTTGGCTTCGCTTTTGGCAAGACCCATCACGAAAGTCTCAACCCCATTGCCGGCGTGGTTCTCTGAGGCGTTGCAATGGATAGAGATAAACAGGTCGGCATGGGCGTTGTTGGCGATCTGAGCCCGGCGGTACAGTTCCACAAACACGTCCGTCTTCCGGGTATAGATAACCTGCACGTCGGGGCAATTCTCGCTGATCAGTTTTCCCAACGACAAAGCCGCGTTCAAGACAACCTGTTTCTCCTGCAAGGCACTTCCCAGGCATCCCGGGTCGTGTCCGCCGTGTCCCGCATCTATCACAACCTTAAATGTTTTCGATGTCTGCTGTCCGAAAACGGGCACAAACATGAAAAAAGAGAGCAAACACAATAAGAACCGCTTTTTTGAGTTCATTTCATTGAAACTTTTTGATTACTTTTGCCGTTTTTTTAGCGCACAAATGTAATATATTATTTTTGTATCGGGTCAGTCTTGAAGAAAAAAATATACACAGGCCGTTTGTTATTTCTGCGAAGCTGCGTCTTTATAGCCGTCAGCCTCTTCTTTTTCTGTGCCCAGGCGCAGGAAACGGCCCGGAAACGGACGATGCGCACCCCGCAGCCAGTGCCCGCCGACACCCTCACGGGCGACACCGCCGTTGTGCGGCAAGACACCGTGCCCTTGCACGGCAAGAAGATCTCGCCCGACGCCATTACCTCAACGGTCACCTACCGCGCCCGCGACTCAGTTGTCAACGACCTTGAACGACGCTTTACCTACCTTTTTGGAGATGCCGTCGTGAAATACGAAGACATGGAACTCTATGCCGACTTCATAGCCATAGACTTCCGGAACAGCGAGCTCTACGCCTCCGGCATCGCCGACTCCAGCGGAAACATCAGCGGAAGCCCCGTTTTCGTGCAAGGTTCAGACCAATACCGTGCCCGTGAGATAAAGTATAATTTCAACACGCATAAAGGAAAGATCACCCATGTCATCACCACGCAGGACGACGGCTTCGTGCATGGCGAACACATCAAGAAGATGGGCGACAATGTGGCGTACATCAAAAACGGGAAATATACCACCTGCGAACTCGACCATCCTCATTACGAAATAGATTTCACGAAAGCCAAATTCATCCAGCACGACAAAATCGTAATGGGACCGGCATACCTCAGCTTCCAAGGCATCCCTACGCCACTGGCCATCCCTTTCGCGTTCTTCCCGATGGAAACTGAACGCAAATCGGGTCTTGTGATGCCCACCTTCGGCGAGTCGTCAAACCTCGGCTTCTACTTTCAGGACCTCGGCTTCTACTTTGCCATCAACGACAACCTCGACTTACTGCTCTCCACCGACCTTTACACCCGCGGTTCCTGGGCTGTCAAGGCCAAGTCGAACTACGTGTTCCGCTACAAATGCAACGGCGCAGTGAACCTGCAGTTCTCCCAAACCAGGGTGGGCGACCGGCTCGACTCATCGTACCGCTGCTCCAACGACTACAAGATTTACTGGGACCACAAGCAAGACGTGAAGTCGCACCCCACCACCCGCTTCAACGCCCACATCGACATCGTGAGCAGCAACTATTCCAAATACAACTACACCTCCACCAGCGACTATCTCTCCAACCAATACACCTCCTCCGTCAACGTCTCCACTTCCGTCAAAGACTTCTTCTATGTTGACGCCACCGCCTCGTACTCGCAGAACACTGGCACCCAAGAAGTAAACCTCAAACTGCCGGACCTCAACATGTCCGTCGTGCAGTTCTATCCTTTCCGGAAAAAAGACAAGACCGGCGGGCTTAAATGGTACGACAACATTGCCATGAAATGGACATCGCAGACCATCGGGCAAATCAACACCGCCGACACCCTCCTGTTCAAGCCCAAGACCTGGGAAGAGATGGACTTCGGCATGATGCACACCATACCGTTGACGATTCCGGTAAAAATAGCCAAACTGATCAATTGGAACACCACCGCCACCTTGGTAGAGAAATGGTACCTGCAGCGTTACACCAAAGACATGACCATCGACACGACGGGCGGCACCGAAACGGCCAGCGTCAATTCGCATTTCAAAAGGGGCTTCGGTGCATTGCACGACTTGAGTCTTTCCTCCTCGCTGACCACGAAAATCTACGTCATGTACGCTTTCAAAAAAGGAGCGTTGAATGCCATACGCCACGTCATCACACCGACACTGAGTTTCACCTACCAGCCCAATTTGGCCGGACGGATAAAAGACACCTACGTAAATCCCTTCACGGGCCAAGAGGTAGAATACACCTACTACGACAATTCCATCTTCGGCACCGTCACCAACAACACGCAAGCCGTGGCGCGCTTCACCTGCGGCAACAACATCGAAATCAAGGTCCGTTCGCGCCGCGACACCATCACGGGATACAAAAAAATCGCGCTCTTCGACAACCTCAACCTCTCGATGGACTACAACTTCGCCGCCGACTCCCTGAATTGGTCGCGGCTGGCGTTGAACGGACGAAGCACGCTCTTCAAACAACTGTACATCACCTTCAACTTCTCCTTTGACCCTTACAGCATCAACGAGAACGGCTCGCGCACCAGCCTCACCGAATGGAAAGCCAACAAACGGCTCTTCCGACTCTCTTCCACCGACGTGAGCCTTGCCTTGAACTGGACCATTGACCGGAACACCTTCAAGAAAAAGAGCGGCACGGAAACCAAAACCGACGACAAGCAAAACCGGCAGAACTGGTCGCTCACCTTCAACTACACCTTCTCTTACGGCATCAACGACAACCTTGCCTACTACAGGCTGCTCGACACCGTAAAATACACCCACAACATGGTACACACCCTCAACGTGTCCGGCACAATCTACGTCACGCCGAAATGGAAAGTGGGCTTCAACACCGGCTATGACTTCGTGCAGAAGTCCATGTCATATACCTCCATCGACATCTACCGTGACATGCACTGCTGGGAGATGAGTTTCGGCTGGGTGCCGTTCGGTTACCGCAAAGGGTGGAACTTCACCATCAACGTCAAGGCGGCCGTGCTCAAAGATGTGCTCAAATTGCCGTTCCACCACGACTTCAGGGACAACCTGTAGGGACCCCGTGGAAATCCTAAGCGCAAAGCCCGAAACGGGGAGTGAAACCTGTCGGAAAACGCCACAGACGCTTGCCGTTTGCCTGCATTGTTGCGAAATACGTTCAGAAATAAGGTTTGCACATTTGACGGATAAAAAAAAATTGTACATTTGCAACTTTCAATTTAACAGGCGAAAGAATATATAATAATCTGTAAATTAAACAAATAGGAAAATGAAAAACAAAGGACTTATTTTATTCTTCACAGTTCTTTTGGCTTTAGTATGCTTGTACTGCCTTTCCTTCTCGTTTGTAACATGGCGGGTTGAAAAGAAAGCAGACGCATACGCAAACGATCCGGCCGCTATTGAAGAGGTGAAGAAAGAAGCTCACGGAGATGTGATGTTGGAGAAACATTTGGTGGACTCCTTGATTGAAGCAAGGACGCGCCAATATCTGACAAACATGAACGACTCCACCGTGTTTCTGGGCAACACCTACAAGAAATGCAAGTACAAAGAGCTCAACCTCGGTCTGGACTTGAAAGGCGGCATGAACGTGACGCTTGAGATTTCCATGCCGGACGTGGTGCAAAGTTTGGCCACCAACAGGGAAGACCCCTTGTTCAAAGCCGCTTTCGACAAGGCCGTCAAGGAGTATGAAGCCACCACAAACGGTGATTTCGTTGATATTTTCGTCAAGAATTTCAACAGCACAAAGGTGGAGATGAAGATGAACAATGCCAACCTGCGCACCTATTTTGGCGAACGTGCCGGCATCAAGAATGCCTCGGATGCCCAGATTGTCAGTTTCATCGAGAAAGAATCCAGCGAGATTGTCGATAGGACTTTCAAAATTTTGCGCACCCGTATCGACCGTTTCGGCGTGGCCCAGCCCAACCTTCAGTTGCTGCAAGGCGGCCGTATCCTGGTTGAGCTTCCGGGCATCAAAGAGCCCGAAAGGGTCACCGACCTGCTGAAGAGCACGGCAAAACTCGAGTTTTGGGAAGTTTATAACGAAGCCGTGGGCGGCATGAGCATCCAACAGCGTTTTGCCGCAGCCGACGTGAAACTGGCTCAGATGCTGAAAAACAAGAAAGAGCAGCCCGCCGTTGACACCGCAGCGTTGGCCCAGCAGACCAACGACTCCCTGGCAGCCGACTCCGCCGCCGCTCCGGTTGACAGCCTGACCGCCGCACTCCCTGAAGAGGAAGTCGCTGAAGAAACCGCAGAAGAAACCGGCGTTGGCGCAATCCTCAGCAAAGCCGTTGCCGTTCCGGGCAGCTTTGTCATCGGCTATTTCAAAGAGTCGGACATGCCCAAAATCAACGCCATGCTTCCGCAACTGCAGAAGATTTTAGGCGACAAGAACGTTGTCTTCTATTGGGGTTCTCCCGAGCGCGAATACGGCAACGCTTACCCGCTCTACCCGTTGAAGAAGAAAAACGACCGTATAGGACCGCTGTTGAGTTCTGAAACCATCGGTGGCGCACGCGTGGTTCGCTCGGCACGCCAGGATGTGGACCAAAACAACAGAGTAGTGGTCAACATGTCGATGGAAGACCAAGCCGCTGACGAGTGGCGCAGAATCACCAAAGAAGCCGCTGACAACAGCGCAAACAAGCTGACCTGCATCGCCATCGTGCTCGACGAGTTCGTCTATTCCGCCCCGACAGTGCGTTCTGAAATCCCGAACGGCAACTCCGAAATCTCCGGTAATTTCACCATTGAAGAGGCCAAGGACCTTGCCACTGTCCTCAACTCCGGGAACCTGGAGGCACGCGTGAACATCGTCCAATCAGAAGTGGTTGGCCCTACGCTGGGTAAAGAATCCATCCGTTCGGGTCTCCTCTCATTCCTGGGCGCTTTCATCATGGTCATCCTCTACATGTTCTTGTACTACAGCCGCGCCGGTCTGGTGGCCGACATCGCGCTGTTCTCCAACGTGTTCTTCATAGTCGGCGTGCTTGCCTCCATGGGTGCCGTGCTTACGTTGCCTGGCATCGCCGGTATTGTGCTCACCCTCGGTATGGCCGTGGATGCGAACGTCATCATCTATGAGCGCGTCCGTGAGGAAGTCCGCGCCGGCAAGGGCATCCGCGTCGCCGTTGACGAAGGCTTCAAACACTCCTACTCCGCCATCATCGACGGTAACATCACCACCTTGATTACCGCTATCGTGCTTTACATCTTCGGTTCCGGTCCTATCCAAGGTTTTGCTACCACGTTGATTATCGGTATCCTCTCTTCCATGTTCACCGCCATCCTGCTCTCCCGTATGATCATCGAGGCAAGACTCAAGAAAGGCAAAAACCTGGAAGTGGGCAACAAGGTCACCATCAACGCTTTCATGCACGCCAACCTCAACTTCCTCGGCAAGAGAAAGTATTTCTATATCCTTTCAGGCTCTCTCTTCGTGATCTCCATCATCTCGTTCTGCACACTCAAACTGCAACCGGGCATCGACTTCACAGGCGGCCGTTGCTATGTGGTCCGTTTTGACAAGGATGTCACCACCAAGGATGTGCGCGAGGCTGTTGCCAAAGAGTTCGGCGGCAACCCCGAAGTGAAAACCTTCGGCGGCAACGACCAGATCAGAATCATCACGAACTATAAAGTTGACAGCAACGACCCCGCAGATGACAAACTCTGCGAAACCAAACTGTACAACGCATTGAAAGGTTTTTATGAAAAAACCGACCTGTCTGAATACGACTTCACCCACCTGACAAACGACGTGCGCGGCATCCAGTCGTCGCAGAAGATTCAGCCCACCGTGGCTAAAGAATTGCTGCTGAATGCTGTATGGGCAGTGTTGGCTTCCCTCGTGCTGATATTCATCTACATCGCCGTAAGATTCCGCAACTGGCAGTTCGGCGTGGCCGGCGTCTTCGCCCTCTTCCACGATACGTTCCTGACTGTCGGTATCTTCTCGCTCCTCTATAAAGTGATGCCATTCTCAATGGAAATTGACCAGAACTTCATCGCCGCAATTCTGACGGTGATCGGTTACTCCATCAACAACAACGTGGTCATCTTCGACCGTGTACGTGAGAACTTGGCACTCTATCCGAAACGCGAGAACTACGAGAACTTCAACAACGCCATCAACCAGACTTTGGGCCGTAACGTGAACACCGCCGGCACAACGTTGATTACGCTGTTGGTGATCTTCCTGTTCGGCGGCGAAGTCATCCGCGGATTCGTGTTCGCAATGTTCGTCGGTATCCTGCTGGGCACTTACTCCGGCATTCTCGTTTCGAGCCCGCTGGCATACGACCTCTTCCGCGCCCGCGGCGGCAAGGTGAAAAGAGCCAAAACAGAACTGAAATAGGCTTATTCAACAATAACAACAAAAAAATCGGGATAGGGCGAACTTATCCCGATTTTTTTTATTTTAGCGCTCTTTTTGGTTATAAGGTAAAATATATATTGTATATGAGATTCTATAAACACGCAGCACTTCTATTAACTGTTTTTATCTTAGCATGTTCGCTTGCTAACGCACAGGTTTTGCGCGACGCTGACAACCTTTTCCGCGATTGCCAGTACGAAAAAGCGCTCGAGGCCTATAAAAAAGGCATAAAGAAGCTATCGTCCAACCGGGTGGAAATACAGCGTGCCACCTTCCGGATTGCGGAATGCTACCGCATCATGGGCGACCTTAAAAAGGCAGAACAGCAATATCTGCGTCTGGAAAAGAAAAATTACCAGAAAGACAATCCGATGATCCTGTATCATTTAGGGTCAATCTATAACATTCGCGGCGACTATGACCAAGCTTTGGCCTATTATGACAAGTACAAGAAAAGAGCATCCGACGATGCCCGTGCAGACACCGCAATAGCAGGCTGCCGCAATGCCAAGATGTGGAAGGAGAACAGCACCCGCTACGAGGTTGAAAACCTCAAGAAGTTCAACACCCGCGACGATGAGTGGGCACCGCGTTGGGGCAATAACGAGAAACGCAACTCCATCATCTTCTCCTCCAACCGGGAGGGCTCTGCCGGCAAAGGCGGCGACCAGTGGACAGGCGGCGCATTCTCAGACCTCTACATCTCCAACAAGCCCAAAAGCAAGAATACCGACTGGCCCGGCGAGTGGTCACCCGTGAAAATGCTCGACGAAGGCGGCATCGTGAACAGTGCTGTGAACGAGGGCGAGGCAAGCGCCAACCGCAAAGGTTCTGTCATCTATTTCACAAAGTGTCCGCAAGACAAGAAGAAAGTGCAGGGCTGCTATATCCACAAATCCCTCAAGAAAGGCAACACCTGGGGCGAACCCGAAATTGTGACCTTAGGGGACTCTGCCTATAACTACGTTCACCCGTTCATCAGCGGCGATGAACTGACTATCTATTTCTCTTCAAATATGCCCGGCGGCTACGGCGGCTACGACATCTACAAGGCCACCCGCCCCAAGAAGTCGGCCAAGTTCTCCAACATCACAAACCTGGGACCCAACATCAACACGGCTGGGCAAGAGGTGTTTCCGGCTTTCCGCAATGACGAGGAGTTCTATTTCTCCTCTGACGGACATCCCGGCATGGGCGGACTCGATATCTTCCTCTCTCGTGTGGATGCCAACGGCAACTTCGGTCCGGCCGAGAACCTGATGTCACCCATCAACTCCTCCGGCGACGAAATCGGCATTATCTTCGATGAAACGGAATCCATTGACCCCCAGTCAAAGTCACCGTACCTGGCAAAAGGCTACTTCTCCTCTAACCGTCCCGGCGGCCGTGGCGGCGACGACATCTACTATTTCCTGCTTCGTCCTATCGTCTATACCCTTTCGGGTAAAATCAGAGACAAGAACAACGGCCAATATATGGACGGCGTTGATGTGGAAATCGTGGGCTCTGACGGCACCTCCTACAAGACGACTACGGATGTGAAAGGATATTACCACTTCGACAAGACCAAGATCCTCGGTTCAACGACCTACGACATCAAGGTGGCCAAGAAAGGCTATTGGGAGAATGGCAACACGGCAAAACTGACCACCATCGGCATTATGGAAAACACGGACTTCAACCAGGATTTCACGCTTGAGCCTATCCCCAAGGAGCCCATCCTGCTGCCTGAAATCCTTTACGACCTGGCCAAGTGGGACCTGAAACCGCAATACAAAGACTCGTTGATGTATCTGTACGACATTATGGTCAAAAACCCGACCATCGTCATCGAGCTCCGTTCGCATACCGACTCGCGTGACACAGAAGAAAAGAATGACGTGCTTTCACAAAACCGTGCGCAGTCGTGTGTCGATTTCCTGGTTGAGGAGAAAGGCATCGCTGCCGACCGTATTGTTGCCAAGGGTTATGGCGAACGCGTGCCCCGGAGACTGGAGAAAGACATGTACTCCACCTACAACGGCAAAAAGTATTTCTTCCCCAAAGGCACCTACCTGACAGAGGAGTTCTGCGAATCGTTCCCCACGAAGAACGAGCGTGAGGCCGCCCACGCCCTCAACCGCCGTACCGAGTTCCTCATCCTGCGTGACGACTATGTACCCAGCAACGACAAGATTGACAGCGTCAAGAAAGGTTCTTCCGCCATTGCTGTCGTACAAGAGCGCACCCTTCCCGTCACCGTCAGCGGCGACGATGTGACAGGCACATGCTTCGCCAACAGCAAGTCTATGAACTTCAAACTCGAAACCGGCAGCGAAGAGATACAGATGAACTATGCTGACGCCACCCGCTTCCTGAAAGAGAGCATCATCAAGGTCAACGACTTTGAAGACAAAGAGGGCGCCATCAAGCAAGAGGACGGCAGCATCATCGAGGGCGCTGTGCTCTACCTTGAAGAACTCCGTGTGGGCGACGACTATGAAGAGAATGTCAAAGTCGTTGTCAAGAAAGGGCTGCCTGCCGCATTTGTCATCGGCGATGGCTTCATCCGCAACGCATGGGGTGACTTTACCATTGACAAGGCCAAGAGCATCATACGTTTCAGCAAATAGAGGCTTTGATTTCTTCTATTTCAGCTTTTAGGCAGCGCCTTTTACGCACAAGAGGCTTGCTGAACAGACAAAGCGCAAACAGATAAAGGATGCCGGAGCACACACAATAAAGCAAAAGTGTAGGCCCCGGCATTTTCTTGTATTCGGCCAGAAGCAACGGCAAAACAGCGATGAGGGCCGGCGACAAAAACCACAACTGCAGCGCGTCAGCCTCACATTACGACAGACGGCACTTGAACAGCGGCTTGTATTCAGGACCTTCTTTGTGCAAAAAACTCTGGTAAAGCGTCAATTCGTTGATCTGCACCTGCTGCTTGACCAGCAGACGGTTAGACTCAATCGTCTGCCAGAATTTGCGTTTGTCCACCACTTGCTTGATGCGCGCCATGGTGACGTGCGGCACAAAATTACCATACGCCGGCTCAAAACCCTCGGCGGTCAGCTTCTGTTCCAGTTCGGCGAATAGGCTCTTCAGCTCCGCAAAGTCCTCAAACCCAAGCCATAACACTTTGGGCGCGTACCGACTACCAAAAACGCCGGCCTTGTCGAGGCTTAGGGTCATCGACGAATGGTTTGCGGCCACCTGCGCCATGGCCTGCCGAATGGCCGGCAACCTGCTGTCGGGCGTTGCTCCGAGAAACCGCAACGTCAGATGGCAAACACTTTCTTGCACCCACACCAGATCATCGTGACGCAAAGCATAACGAAGCCCGGACTTCCATTGCTGGAGTTCCGGGCTCAACGTGATGATTCCTGTGGCGATGAAAAGTCTTTTCATCCTTCCATTCACTTTCGTTTTTTACTATTCACAGTCACCTTTCAGATAATGGTTGTGGAAATGGAGCAATTTGTTCCAAAGGTGAACACGCTCGATGCCCATAACATTGTGGTCGTGAGCCGTATAGGGGAAATACTCTATCTCGATGCCGTCCTTGACGGCCTGACGCATCAGTTCGAGGGTGTGCTGCCACACCACGGTATGGTCTTGGCAACCATGCATTACCAGCAGCGGGCATTTCACATTCTTGATCTTAGGGATAATGTTGGCGTTGGCATAGCCCTCGGGGTTCTCTTGGGGCGTATCCATATAACGTTCGCCATACATTACCTCGTACCATGCCCAGTTGACCACAGGACCGCCGCAGCTGGCTGCCCGGAAAGCCTCGGGATGTGCCGTTATCAGCGACAGCGTCATAAAGCCGCCATAACTCCAGCCGTCAAGACCGATGCGGAGCGTATCCACAAAAGGCAACGTCTTGAGGTAAGCCACGCCGCACATCTGGTCCTCCACCTCCTTGACACCAAGGTTGCGGTGGATACATTTCTCAAACTCGGCACCGCGGTTCTGCGTGCCCCGGTTGTCGAGCGTGAATATCACAAAACCTTGCTGCGCCATATACTCCAGAAAGACACCGCCCGACATGTAGCTGTTGGTCACCAATTGCGAATGGGGACCGCCATAGACGTAAATCAGGCAAGGGTACTTTTTGTGGGCATCCATGTTCGGAGGCGTGATGAGGCGGCACCACAGCGAGTCGCCCTCCTTATTGAGAATCGGGAAAATCCTGTTTTCACCGAGTGCGCAGTTGGCGTAAGGGCTCTTGCAGGAGAGCAACGTCTTCTGAATTTTGCCCTGGTTGGTCATCAAACTGATGACACGCGGCGTGCTCACGTTGGTGAAATAGTCGATAAAATAGCTTTTGTCATCGTTAAACACTGGATAATGCGTACCGTCAGCGTCGGCAATCTTCGTGATCTTTCCGTCTTTCAAACTCACCTTGCACACATACTGGTTAACAGGCTTTTCCATAGATGCCCCAAAATAGAGGCAGGTTTCTTTAGCGTCCAGTCCATAGACCTCAGCAATGTCAAAATGGCCATCCGTCACTTTCTTCAGAAGTTTGCCGTCCTTGTCGTACATATAAAGATGTTTCCACCCGTCGCGGTCGCTGAAATAGAGGAAATTGTCGTTTTTCAGGAAGATAATACGCCTTGAGGGTTCCACATAGCGGGCGTCCTGTTCCTCAATCAGCATCTTCACCTTTTCGCCGCTCTTCACGTCATAGCGTATCAGCCTCGACTGGTTCTGGGCCCTGTTGAGGTGCGTAATATATAAATAATGTTCATCGGGTGAGAAAGTGACATTTGTGAGGAACTCGCCGTCGTTCACATCTGTCTTGACGTAATGATAGACCGGGCGGTTCTGCTGCATCGACTGCACCACGTCAAAGATGCCGACTTTCACCTGATGAGAAGTGCGGCCTGCCATCGGGTATTTCATCATCTCCACGGTGGCAATGGGCGTAGTCGTGTTCACTAACGGATAATCTTCCACCATACTTTGGTCCATTCGGTAAAAGGCGATGTAATTACCTTTGGGAGAGATATATTGACCCTCTTCGATGCCCCACTCGCTGCGGTGTACTGCCTCGCCGAAGACGATGTCTTTGCCCGTGTCGGGGCACAGCAGCACCGGCTGGTACCCGTTGCGTTCGCTTTCCACAAACACGCCCTTATCGTTTTTGATGACAAACAGTTTGTGCTTGATGGAATAGTCAATCACGTCATCCATGTCCACTTTGTCGAAACTATACGATGACACCGTCTTGCCATCGTATGATATAATAGACTCTGTTGCAGGAAAATAGAGCGTAGTGCGGTCAATCCAGCGGAAACCGTTTGGGGTAGTGACGCCTTGCTCTTTAAGTTTTGCGGATGTAATGAAAACGCTCTCCTTGCCCGTCTGGGCGTTCACCAATTTGATGTCATTATTGTCATCAAGATAGGCGTAATTGCGGGTGTCGGGCTGCCAGCCGAGGTTCTTGATTCTGTCAAACCGGTATTTCCCGGCAAACACGCCATTTAGGTCTATGGTATCCGTCTGGGCATACGTTGTCAAGACAGCAGAAAGGCACATCATCATAAGCAGTGCCCGAACAGCAGTAAAGTATCTTCTCATTTTTTAGAAAAATTAAAATTCAAAAAAAACACATTCCTTGTCTTTCAGAAAGGACGGCAAAAGTACAAAATTCTGACTTCAGCGCGCACATGGTTGCCGCGCATATCACGGCGGCCACGGCCCAGCCGCCAAGAATATCGGTAGGCCAATGCACACCAAGATAGACACGGGTATAACTGAACAGCAGCACATAGATGGTCAATCCTGCCATCAGGGTCTTGCGTCTTTTGAAGAAGAAAGGTTTCAGGAAAAAATAGAGCATCATAGCGGTGGCGGCACTGTTCGCAGCGTGTGAAGAGACAAAGCCGTACTGGCCGCCCCGATAGAGGGAGCCGTCGGGGAACTCGTGACAGTGCAGTCGGTCGCAGAGTTCTGGGTCGTGGGTGGGGCGTAGGCGCTGCACCGCCGGCTTGATGACCCCTGACGAGACCGTGTCTGCCAAGGCAATGACCAGAACTATTGTGAGCAGCGCTTTCCAGGCCTTACGCCCATAGCAGCAAAAGAGCGTAACCGCCGCCATCACATAGAAGACAATCCACGTTTGGGTGCGGGTCAACATCCACATCAAGTTGTCGAGAAACGGCGTATGCGCCCCATTGATGCACAAAAGCAGCGCACCGTCCAGTTTTCGCAGCAGTTCCAAAAGCATCGTCATGACAGCAGTTAAAAATTCGAGGTGCAAACGTACACAAAAAAACGTTTGAGCCTTGTTGTCTGTCTTTGCTTGCAAAAACTTTATCGTAGGGCAATCATATTTTTTCTATTTTTGCGCTTGTGTATTTTGAAATTAAATAATCAATAACTAATTTATAATCAATATGATAATAAAAGATAACTTTGTCAACAGACATAACGGCCCGAGCGAGGAAGAGCAGCAGAAAATGCTGGAGACCATCGGGGTGAAATCTATGGACGAACTGATTGAGAAGACCGTTCCGAGTGCCATACGTCTGAAAGAGCCGCTTGACCTTCCTGACGGCATGACAGAGGGTGAGTACCTCAACGCCATTCACACGGTAATGTCTAAGAACAAGATATACAGATCTTACATTGGCATGGGGCATTACAACACCTACACGCCGGCGGTCATCTTAAGAAACATCTTTGAGAATCCGGGGTGGTACACCTCCTACACGCCGTATCAGGCTGAGATCTCGCAGGGGCGCATCGAGGCTCTCCTCAACTATCAGACCATGATCAGCAGTCTTACGGCCATGCCTTTAGCCAACGCTTCCATGCTGGACGACGCCACGGCAGCCGGCGAGATGATGCTGATGTTCTTCCGCAGCCGCAGCCGCGAGCAAGTCAAGAACAACGTTTGCAAATATTTTGTCTCCCAAGACGTATTCGGGCACTGCATAGCCGTCATGAAGACCAACGCAGCGCCGCAGGGCATAGAGCTTGTCATTGGCAAAGCTGACGAGGTGAAGCTTGACAACACCTTTTTCGGGGCCATGGTACAATACCCCAACCAGCACGGCGAGATTCACGACTTCCGTGCCTTTGTAGAGAACGCCCATGCCAACAACATCTTTGTAGGTGTAGCCACCGACCTGTTTGCATTGACCCTGCTGACGCCGCCGGGCGAATGGGGCGCCGACTGTGTCATCGGCTCCACCCAGCGTTTCGGCATCCCGATGGGCTTCGGCAGTCCGGCCGCCGGCTTCTATGCCTGCCGTGAGGAATTCCTCCGCCAGATGCCAGGCCGTATCATCGGCGTCACCGTTGATGCCCAGGGCAACCGCGCCGTCCGTATGGCGCTGCAGACCCGCGAGCAGCACATCAAACGCGAAAGGGCAACCTCTAACATCTGCACCGCCAGTGCCTTGACCGCTATCATGGCAGGCTTTTACGGCATGTGGCACGGTGCCGAAGGCATCCGCAACAAGGCCGTCAAGATGAACGTGTTGGCCGGCGTCCTCGCCGACGAGTCCAAACGTTACGGCTACAAACCCGGCACGAACTTCTTTGACACCGTCTGCCTCTGCGTGCCCGACGGCATCACCACGAAAGAGGTAGAGAAAGTTGCCCTGTCTAAGCATGTCAACTTCCGCTATTGGTGCGACGAGTGTCTGACCATCGCCCTGGACGAGACTGTCACACACGATGACGTCAACGTCATCCTCGAAATTCTGGCCACGGCTGCCGGCAAGGAGTTTACGCCGCACGTCTGCAAGTGCTGCTGTACACCGGAGCTGCGCATTCCGGAAGCGCTGAAACGCACCACACCGTTCATGCAGCAGAGCATCTTCAAAAAATACCACTCCGAAACAGAGATGATGCGCTATATGAAGATGCTGGAGGTCAAAGACCTCTCGCTGAACCGCGCCATGATACCGCTGGGATCATGTACCATGAAACTGAACGCCGCCGCCGAGATGCTGCCGCTGAGCTGGTCAGAGTCCTGCAACGTTCATCCTTACGCACCCGCCGACCAAGCTGAAGGCTATATGGAAATGATCCGCGAGGTGAGCGAATGGCTCTGCAAGATCACGGGATTCAAGGCCGTTTCGCTGCAGCCCAACTCCGGCGCAGCGGGCGAATATGCCGGCA
Organism: bacterium; assembly: GCA_963643165.1. Taxonomy (GTDB): domain Bacteria; phylum Bacteroidota; class Bacteroidia; order Bacteroidales; family WCHB1-69; genus F23-D06. Next base: position 20,553 of record CAVIJD010000004.1, read on the forward strand.
TGACCGTCATCCGCAACTACCACGTCAGCCGCGGCGAGGGACACCGCAACATCTGCCTGATCCCGGCCTCCGCCCACGGCACTAACCCCGCCTCCTCTGCCAAAGCCGGCAACAAGATCGTAGTGGTGAAGTCCAACGAGAACGGCGAAGTGGATGTAGATGACCTGCGCGCCAAAGCAGAACAATACCGCGACAATCTGTCGTGCCTTATGATCACCTACCCCTCAACGCACGGCGCCTTTGAGGAGCGCATCCTCGAAATCATCTCCATCATTCACGAGAACGGCGGCTTAGTTTATATGGACGGAGCCAACATGAACGCCCAGGTGGGGCTCACCTCCCCGGGAAGCATGGGAGCCGACGTTTGCCACCTCAACTTGCACAAAACCTTTGCCATGCCTCACGGCGGCGGCGGTCCCGGCGTAGGACCGATCTGTGTTTGCGAAAAGCTGGTTGACTTCCTGCCAAACCACAACCTGATAGAGACGGGCGGCAGCAAGGGAAGCCAAGTGGCCACTGCCCCTTACGGTAGCGCCTATCTGTTGCCTATCACCTACGGCTATCTCAAGATGCTCGGCGGCAAAGAGCTCGCCAATGTCACCAAGTGCGCAATACTGAATGCCAACTACCTCAGGGCTAGACTTCAAGGACATTACAAGATACTCTACACGGGCAGCCAGGGCATGTGCGCACACGAGATGATTCTCGACTGCAACGAATTTGACCGCAGTGCCGGCGTTCAGGTCGGCGACATCGCCAAACGTCTGATGGACTATGGCTTCCACGCCCCCACCGTCGCATTCCCGGTACACGGCACTCTGATGGTAGAACCTACCGAAAGCGAGCCGCTGAGCGAACTCGACCGCTTCTGCGACGCCATGATTGCCATCCGTCAGGAGATCAGAGACATTGAAGAGGGACGCGCCGACAGAACCAACAACGTCATCAAGAACGCTCCCCACACGATGAATGTGGTGTGCGCCGACGAATGGACACGTCCTTACACACGTCAGCAGGCCGCTTTCCCGCTCGCCCATACCGAAAAGTATTGGCCTACGGTTGGCAAAATCGACGATGCTTTCGGCGACCGCAACCTCGTATGCACTATTAACGAATAATAAGAAAAGGCAAACGTTATTTTTGCTACTTTTGCCGCCAATTTTGATTAGCAAACATTATTATAAACTAAAAAAGTAAAAAGATGAAAAAAATCGCATGCATCGCAGCCGCTTGTCTGATGGTTGCCGGACTCTCGACCTCTTGCAACAAGGTTTGCACCTGCAAAACTTATGTTCTTGGTGTTGTCGCCACTACAACGGAAAACGTTGAACTGGACAAAGACTCCTACAAGAAATGTAGCGACATGAACACCGTCGTGCTGATAGGTGACAAGAAAAACGGCATTGAATGCTACTAATCAGCATTAAAAAGAAGACATATCACTGATATGTCTTCTTTTTTTATTCCTTTATTCACAAAACATCAAAAAAGAGAAACACAAAAATACAACACAACAATATGGGTGGCTTTTTCGGCGTAGCTTCACAAGGTCCCTGTGTTCAGGATCTGTTTTACGGCATAGACTATCATTCACACCTCGGCACGAAGCGAGGCGGTATGGTAACCATTGAACACAACGTATTTCACCGTTCCATTCACAACATCGAGAACTCCTACTTCAGGACCAAGTTCGGCGAAGACCTTGGCAAATTCAAGGGAAACACCGGCATTGGGGTCATCAGCGACACGGACGCGCAGCCCATCGTGGTCAATTCGCACCTCGGCCGCTTTGCCATCGTCACGGTGGCCAAGATCAACAATTTGGCGGAATTGGAACAGGACTGTCTGAGCAAGAACCAACAGTTCACGGAGTTGAGTTCCGGCTACACCAACCCTACAGAGCTCATCGCTCTGATGATCACCCAAGGCAGGGATTTTGTGGAGGGCATCCAGAACGTTTTCCACAAAGTGAAAGGTTCCTGCTCGATGCTGATACTCACCAACGACGGCATCATTGCCGCCCGCGACTACTACGGGCGCACCCCCATCGTAATCGGGCGCAAAGAGGGCGCCATGGCTTTGGCTTTCGACAGCCACAGCTTTGCCAACCTTGACTATGCCATCGAACGTTTTGTCGGGCCGGGAGAGATTGTGAAAGTCACCCCGACAGGCTGCGAACAGTGGCTTGCCCCGAACGAGAAGATGCAGATCTGCTCTTTTCTGTGGATTTACTACGGCTATCCGTCAGCCGAATATGAGGGCATAAACGTTGAAAACTCCCGCTATCTCTATGGTTACGAGATGGGCAAGGACGACGACATCGAGGCCGACTTCGTCTCCGCCATCCCCGACTCGGGCATTGGCATGGCCTTAGGTTATGCTATGGGCAAGAACATACCTTACCGCCGTGCCATCATCAAATACACGCCCACTTGGTCAAGAAGCTTTATGCCCGTAAACCAAGAAACCCGCGAACATGTGGCCCGCATGAAATTGCTGCCCAACACGAAAGTGATGACCGGCCAGCGAGTCGTCTTCTGCGACGACTCCATCGTGCGCGGCACCCAACTCCGCGACAACGTAAAGAAATTGTATAGTTATGGTGCCAAAGAGGTCCACATCCGCATCAGCTGCCCGCCGCTTTTGTACGGATGCCACTACCTCAACTTCTCAGCCTCCAAGACGGAAATGGAACTGATAACCCGCAGGGTCATCAAAGAGTTGGAGGGCGACAGCACCAAGAACCTGCATCTCTATATGGATGAAACCACCAAGCAATATGCCAACCTTGTAGAAGCCATCCGCAAGCACCTCGGCGTTGACACCCTGAAGTTCAACACCATCGGCACCATCGCCAAAGCCATCGGACTGCCCAAGGAGCACATCTGCACGCACTGCTTCGACGGGTCTTCATTCGGCGAATAACACCATAGCGTGACGGCACTTTGCTATGCCGTCACGCGCTTTTTTCCGCAAGTTCATCTGCCCAGCGCGGACAGGTGCGGAAAACGTCCGTTAATCATAAACTAAAAAACAACTGATATGCAAAAGGTATCGGAAAACCCTTCAAAAAACCGAGCACTGCCGCCGCTGACCATCATTACCGGGCTGCTCATCATGGGCTACCTCACGGCTAATGTGATGGCCGTAAAACTGATCAACATCTTCGGCATCACCATCTTCGACGCAGGCACCATCATCTTTCCACTCACCTATTTTTTGGGCGATGTTTTGACTGAAATCTGGGGATTCCAGACGGCTAAACGTGTCATTTGGCTCACCTTCTTCTGCGAAATCATCTTTACCCTGTTCGTATGGGTCGGCGTGTGGCTACCCTACCCGCCCGAAACGGCAACGCAAGCCGAGGCTTACCGTCAAGTGTTCTCCTTTGTGCCGCGCATCACCGCCGCATCACTGCTGGCTTTTCTCTGCGGCGAACTCACCAACGCCTGGACTATGGTGAAAATTAAGGAGTGGACCAAAGGCAAACACCTCTGGGTGCGGACTGTCGGCTCTTCTCTGTTCGGCTACATCATCGACACCACAATCTTCGTATGCATCGCCTTCATCGGCACCGTCCCCACTAAAGACATCCTTTCGATGATCGGCATCCAAATTGTTGTTAAACTGCTTATTGAAACGGTGGCGGCGACACCCGTTGCCTACCTCCTCATCGGACGGCTCAAGAAAAAAATGGAACAGGACGGGACAGAAAACGGACAACGTTGAATCTTGACGGTTACATTCCAGAATATCAACCTGAAAAAAACAATAGCGATTGTAAGCGGAAATAGTGTACTTTTGCATCACCATTCAAAACAAAAGTGATGCATGTATTCTGAACAATTCTACCGTCTTGCCCTGCGTTATGTGAAAGGTTTCGGGCAAGTTTCTATAAAAAAGATGTTGGCCTTGTCGGGGTCGGCCACCAATCTGTTCACACAGCCCGAACTGTGGCTTGCCCATACAGAGAAGCGACGGAAGAAGATTCCACTTCCGGGCATAGACGAGGCCGTCCGGACACAAGTCGAGCAGGAATTGAAACTGATGGAGAAGAATAATGTGCAGTTGTGTTTCTGCACAGACTCCAACTATCCTTTCAGGCTGAAAAACTGTCCTGACGCACCAGTCTCATTCTTTTACAAAGGGAACGGCGATTTCAACATGCCGCGCAGCATTGCATTCGTAGGCACGCGCGATGCTTCAGCGTACGGGCGGCAATGTGTTCGCAAGTTACTTAACGAGTTGCAAGACAGCGGCATAGTCACAATTAGCGGCTTAGCCTACGGCATTGACACGGAGACGCACGAGCGTTCGTTGGAATACGGGCTCCGAACCATTGCCGTGATGGGTTCCGGTTTGGGCACTATATACCCTAGTCCCAACAGACCCTTGGCGCACCGCATTCTGGACAACGGCGGCACCCTTGTCAGCGAGTTCGACTACCGCACGCCGCCCGACAAACTGAACTTCCCGAAACGCAACCGCATCATTGCGGGCACGGCTGACGCCACAGTGGTCGTAGAAAGCGGCAAAAGCGGCGGAAGCATCATCACCGCCCATATTGCCCACTCCTACAACCGCGACGTGTTCGCCGTGCCCGGCCCCATCACAAGCCTGAAAAGCGAGGGATGCCACGATTTGATATTCAAGAACATTGCCGCCATACTCACCACCGGCAGCCAGCTGCTGGAGATGATGAATTGGCAAAACGCTGAAAAGAACATCCAAACCTCGCTGTTTATAGAATTGGACGAACAAGAACAGCAAGTCTTCGACCTCATCCGCAATGCCGGTGCCATCTCTATAGACTGCCTGTCGGAGCGTTTGCCGCAACACAAGCCCTCTGCGCTGGCGGGGCTGCTGTTAGGACTTGAACTCAAAGGGGTAATATCGTGCTTGCCGGGCAAAAACTATGCCCCAACCAGATAAGTTACCGTTCAACGTCAGGTTCAGTCATTGCCGCCGCCCATCCCTTGTGAGGCCTTAGACTCCAACTCCAATTTGCCAAACCTGAATGTAACACCGGCACTGATGTTGCGTGTGTTGTATTTCACCGTGCTGCTGCTGGAATAATAAGGATTTGTGCTGGCCGTAATGCTCTTGTCCCAATTGAAAATATCATTGGCGTTAAGATGCACCGATATGCGGCGTTTCCAAAAATCGGCACGCAATCCGGCATCGATGGAGAAACCCGGACGGTTCACCGTAAACATCGTGACGCGCTTTGACTTATAGTTTGCTGAAACGTTCACCTCGAGCACTTTCCAACATTTAGCCCGGCAGTTCAGACGGAAACTGTATCCGAGGTTGGAAACCGTCTGCATATCTTCCGAATTCCGGAAAGTGAACATCGAATGATAATAGAAAACGTTGGTATAGAAGCGGATGTTCAGGTATGATTTGAGCCGATAGGTAACATTGATATCTGCTCCGACACGATAAGAACGGCCAAGATTGACAGGTTGGCTAAATGTAACATAGCGTCCAAAATACTCATTATAAGCCACATCAGTAAGCGTATTGCGCTCGTTGACATTATATTTCCAATAGCCGTTGATGCCAAGGAAACCGAACTTCGGGAAAAACTTGGTCCATCCGGCCTCAACAGAGTGCGTAAACGTGGACTTGAGGTCGGGATTGCCTACTGAATAGCTGTCTTCGCCATACCGGACAAATGGTGACAACTGTGAGATTCCCGGCAACGAAACGCGCCGAGTGTAACTCAACTTGAAATTGTGCATGCTTTCTGTCCGGTAAGTCAAGTGCAACGATGGATAGAATGACAAATCACCATGTTGCAAATCATAGCCCGATGCATTGAAAATATCGTAATTGCGGTTTGAATACTCGAGCCGCAATCCGCCTTTGGCGGTAAAGTTGCCAAAACTATGTTCGATTGTCGTATAGAGGTCACAATCCCATTGCGTGCTGGCGGCGTCATAAAGGCGCAGGGAATCGAGTTGGTAAAGTTCCGAAAGCCGGCTCAAGGTGTCCGTTTGCTGAAAATCTGTCGTTCTGCCGTAGCCGCCGGAAATGCCGATCATAATAGTGCCGTCGGCATGATACGGGATTGTATAGTCGGCACTCAGTCCTAAGCTGTAACTTCCTATGTTTGAAATCTGATTGCGTTTTTTGTCCAGGTAATCCTGCAGCACATAATCGCGGTTGTACTGCAGTTTGCTGTTGTTGTTCCATTCCGAAAAAGACAGGTCGAAATCTATTGCGTGGCGGTCGTCGTTGCGGAAAACGTGCTGATACCACAAGCCGCCGTAACTGTTGAACGAAAGAATCTTTTGTGAAAATCCCTCGTTATATTCAAACGTTTCGGGAGGCAAGAGTTCCCATTCCATGCGTTTCTCCCATGTATTGCCTGTATCTCGACTGTGCGTTGGCCGAAATCCGACCCACCATCCGATATGGTTCAATGAATCGATATCATAAGTGCCGTTGCTGTAAAAGCCGCCCGAGAATCTGCGGTTCCGTGATTTACTGTTCCCCTCCGTCACCGAGGTAGTATCCGACCCCTCATTCAATTTGCTGTTGATATAATCTTGCGTGCTGTTGCGGACAGAGAACCCGCCGTCCAAATAGAAATTCACCGACAGTTTATCTTTTGAATAAACGTAAGAAAGCCAAGGAGACACATTGGGACGGGTAGAGCCTCTGAGTCCGAAACTGACGAAACTGTTTTGGATAATTCTCCCTGTCGTGACCACATTGATAATGCCGCCCGTGCCCTGGGCACTGTAACGCGCCGAGGGGTTCGTGATAACCTCTATGCGCTCAATGACATTAGCCGGCATCTGCCGTATAAAGTCCTTCAGACCGTCGGGGTTCATCTTGGAGGGTCTGTTGTTGATCCAGATTTCGACACTTGAAACACCTCGCAGTGTGATATTCCCGTCCACATCGACCTCCACGCCCGGAGCATTCTGCAGGGCGTCTGAAGCCGTGCCGTCTTGTATCGTAGGGTCTTCCGACACATTATACAGTGTTTTCTCTCCCTCCATCATATAAACAGGCTTTTGGGTCACTATGCTCACCTCTTCCAGCGTTGTGTTCTGCTTTTTCATCGCAACAGAGCCAAGGTTAACATTTTTGCGCACGCCATCAATGGATATCGGTTGCTGCTTGACATCATAGCCCAAGAGAAAAGCGTTGAGTTCATATTGGCCAGAGGGTATCTCTTTAAAAGAAAACTTGCCCGCCTCATCGGTAAAAGTATTGGCTTTCAGCACTGGCACAGAATCCGTTGTATATAGGCCTACCCTTACATATTGCAGTTTGGCACCACTGGCGCTGTCCACGATGACACCCTGCACTGAAACCATGTTCTGTGCAGAAAGCCGGGAGAAAGGCAGAAAGAGACAAACAAAAAAAGTCAAAAGGGTAATTCTTTTCATATTTATTAGATTTAAGGGTTTATGTTTTTCATCAAGAACGCTTTAGGAAAAAAGCAGCCGCAAATATAACAAAAACATTCCATCCATCTCCAATAGTGATTTTTTTACAACTCCCACCTGTACTTGGCGAAGTCGGCGATTTCCGACCAGCATTGTGGAAAGAGAGAAAGAACAACACGCTTCACTTTTGTGCGGTAGCCGTGTGAAAGTTTATACATATATGAGAAAACCAACAGAAAAACACTATATTTGCCGCACCGATTTCTTTGGATTTTGGCTAAAGGACTTCACAAGGTTCAGAGGGTCGGTGTGAAAATGTTAAAAATAGAAGTCCCCTATATTTGGAGGTATCGGCAGTGCTCTGACTGGCGCATTGTTCTCCTTTGCGGTTGCACGAGAATGCGTGGACTGCGACACGAAGGCCTCTTTCGCGCCATTCGCCCTGTGGTCACACTTTACGGATTTTCACTTTGTCTAATATTGTAAAAACCACCTTGTTGACCTCCGGCGAGATATTCCAGCGGCAGGTTATGGCTATGCCGACCGTCAATAGTACGCCTGTGCGCACAACTGAATCTATCAAGACAAGGTAAAACTCTTTAAGGGGCAATTTCATAAAAAGCGATGTCAAAGAAATGCCCCACAGATAGTTGCAGGCAAACAATCCCAATATCAACACCACAACTTTCAACTGTGCTTTAGAAAAAACGGAGATGTGCAGTTTCCTTTTCACGATGCACAAAATAATAATATAGTACAGCAAATAGGAAAACAGCGTGGAGCAGGCCGCTCCCTCCATGCCCAATACCGGTATCAACATCACATTCAACAAGATGGCAGAAAACGTCAATATAAAAGTGCAAACCAGCGACATATAATAATAACGCGAGAAATTCAATGCGTTGCAGCTGATACTGAAAACCGAATTGGAGAGGCGCGCCATCCCCATAATGAAAACCACACCTTTGCCCGCCTGATAGGTTTCACCTTTGGGCAAAATCTGAAACAGAAAATCGATATTGATCCAGATGAGGAAAAAGATGAACGCACTCGTCAGCAGCAGGTGCAGCGACACCGACTTGCACAGGGATTCGGCTCTCGTCCAGTCTTGCTCTTTCACTGCGCACGACAAATTGGGCTGTGCTATGGCATTGAGCGAGCGGTTGGGGATCTCAATGACGGTGGCAATGTAGTTGGCGATGGCGAAAATGCCCGTAAAGCCCAACCCCATCTTGGCACTCACAAAAAAAGAGTTGAGCAAGGGCGTGATGTTCCCCGCAATGGCCGCCGTTATCAGAAACAGCGTGTAAAACAGAAAATTGCGCAAAAGAGGCTTACTGATGTATTTCAAGTCGGGCTTGAAAGAAATCTTCTGGAGCGTTAGCAAGTAGAAGATGTCAACAGACATTGCCAAGAAGTAGGTCACACAAAAACCTATCACCAACCCGTTGAGGCTGATGAAATGGAAGCCGTACAGCAGATATATTCCCAGCAACGCCAACCTTATGCCCACCTCTCGCACCGCCTTGGGCACTACAATCCGCATCAGCACGTTGGCATTTGCCTCAAACACCGACTGGTACAGCATAAACAGCGACAACGGTATGACAAACCGGAAATAACGCACAAAAAGCGGCGAATTTTCTGTAAAAGCACCCATTATCGGCCGCTTGAAAAGAAACAACACCCCCAAGAAAATGAAGAAACCTATGAACGGGATAAGGATTGTCCAGAAAAAGAAACCATGATTCTTTGACTCTTCGTCCTTAAAGTAGGGAAAGAACCTTATGATGGAGGAACTCGTCCCTAACTGCGCAAAACTCGAAAAGAGCACGGCGGCATCCACCAACACCCGCGTCAACCCTACCTCCTCGGTGGTCAGGTAATGCGTGAGCACAAAAAACGTAGTGACAAACCCTATGGCTATGCCAATGTAGTTGACTAACGTGCCTTTGATGCTTTGCCTGATAATGACTCCCATCTTCTTTTATAAAAAGTCTGCAAAGATACAAAATCAAAGGTTTTTGCACAAAAACACCTTTTTTCTCCCAAAAATCAGGGCTCTTTCTCGCATAAAAATCAATCACGTTTTATAATTCATTGAATATCAATAAGAAAAAATTTTACCCTTGACACTGAAATGTGAAAAAAAGCGCTTTACCTTTGCGGTGTATTAGTACACTAATACACTATCAATGTAACACACCCTTTTAAAAACAACCAAAGAACCTGCGATTATGATAAGTTTACAAAACATCCAATTCGGCTATGACAAGGGCAGACGTATTTTTGAAGATGTCAGCCTGGTCTTGGAGCCGGGGCACATCTATGGCCTGTTAGGGCGCAATGGCGCCGGCAAGACGACCCTTCTGAAAATCATGGCGGGGCTCAGATTCCCGGACAGCGGCACGGCATCTATTTTTGGCGAAAATGCAGCTTTGCGCAAGACGGATGTGCTCCGCGACCTCTACTTCCTGCAAGAAGAGATGTTCGTACCACACCTTAAGATTTCACAATTCGAGAAAGTCTATTCCCCCTTCTATCCCAACTTCTGCCATGATGAATTTTTGCATTGCCTCGAGGAGATGGAATTGTCGGGGGAGACTGGTTACCTGGACAAACTCTCTCATGGGCAAAAGAAAAAAGTGTTGATTGCCTTTGCTTTGGCCACAAACACCCGCATCCTCATCATGGACGAGCCGACAAACGGACTTGACATTCCCTCCAAAAGCATCTTCCGGAAACTGATGGCCGCCGCTGCCGATGAAGTACGCACCGTCATCATCTCCACGCATCAGGTGCGCGACCTCCACAGCCTCATCGATATGGTTTCCATCCTCGACCACGGCAGAATGCTGCTCAACGCATCCACCTACGACATTACCGAGAAACTGCTGTTTGACGTGGACAACATCAAGAGTCATGACGGAACAGTTTTCTATAGCGAAGAAACGCCGCGGGGCATCTATCAGGTAAAGGAAAATGTGGAACACCTCGACTCCAGCCTCGACCTGGAATTGCTCTTCAATGCGGCTATCAACAACAGCCAAGCCATTTCTAACCTTTTCAAATAACATCGTCATGAAAAAATACACGAATAGAATATTAGTTGCGACAGCCATTGCCGTTGCTGTATTCATCATAATAAGGATTACGCTATATCTGCAGATCCACTTCCACACCACCCCCTCCGACTTCCAAAAAGACAGCAAATACTCTTCAACCATCGAAATAAAAATGGAAGAAGAAAAGCTGGAGGAAGAACCCGACACGACAGAATTTGATACCGTCATCATCAACAACGAATAAAAACCGCCACAGTCATGAACATCCAGAACATCAAAAACTTATTGAAAGCCTATTTTATCGAAAACTGGCGTCGCGACATTCTTTGGACCTTCGGTCTCGTCGCCATTGCATCTTTCTTATTCACTGTGTTTTGCGGTTTCGACGAATGGACAAATCCAATCACAATGATGGCCGGCATCTTACTGGCTTTCTTTCCTCAGAGAGTTTTCGGCCATCTGAACAATTCATCAAGCCGAATCCATTATCTGATGATTCCGGCAAACTACAAAGAAAAAGTAACCGCTAACTTTCTGCTGGTCAATGTTTACGCAACAATAGGACTGGCCTTGTCGCTTTTTGTCGGATATTCGTTAGGCTACCTTGCCATAAGATTCACCGCGCTGTATCCGCTGACAGAGGGATCGTACCTGTTGTTCTTCGACAGATTATTCATGGACATCGACCCGCTCTTGAACGTCTGCCTGCTCATGTCCGCCCTGTTTTTCGGAAGCATCTATTTCAAGAAAAGAACCACCCTCAAAACCTTGGCCTGCTGCGTCATCGTCATGTTCATTTTCGCCGTCTTGGTGTTTTTGGTGACCTGGCTGAACCTGTGGCATGTCGTTGACGGACAGATCGCCTTGTACGTTGAGATCGGAGGGAAGCCAGGTTTGATGGAGAACCACAATTTTTCCATCACCGTCAAAACTATAGCAATAGTGTTCTTTTACGCACTGAGTTTTCTGAGAATGAAAGAAACGGAGGCATAACATGGACTTCAACTCATCGCAAACCATTTACATGCAGATTGTGGACTGGGTCTCAGAACAGATCCTGACCGGCGTCTGGAAGCCTGGCGACAGGACAAAGTCGGTACGGGAACTCGCCGTGCTCTTTGAAGTAAACCCCAACACCGTGATGCGTTCCTACGATTTCCTTCAAAGCAACGGCATCATCGCCAACAAAAGAGGAATTGGCTACTTTGTGACTGAAAATGCCGTTGACATCATCACATCGTTACAGAAAAAACACTTTCTGGAAGAAGACGTACCCGCATTTCTTAAAAAAATGAAACTCCTGAACATTGACCTCAACGAAATCGTCAACCTTTACAATCAACAAGACAACAAATCTGAACTATAAACAACTGAATCTATTAACCTTTAAAATATCAAGACAATGAAGAGATTTATATTAATGACTTTATGCCTGTTTGGATGTTTCCAGATGTTTGCTCAACACAACTACTGGGTATTCTTCACCGACAAAAGCAACACAAAATTCAATCCTTACGAGTATTTTGACCCCAAAGCACTCCAGCGTTACGAGAATTTAGGACTTCAGGCAGACGACTATTCCAACTATCCAGTCAACACGGACTACATCACGGGCGTATTGACCTTGGCTGACGACTACATCGGGCAGTCGCGTTGGTTCAATGCCGTGGCGGTAGAGGCCACCCCGGAAGAAATCAAGATCATCGAGGAACTTCCCTTCGTGAAAAGCGTGCTTGAAATTCAGTCGGAAGCTGTGGTCGCGGAACACAAAGCGGTGGCTCCCGTTCCTGAGCGTGTAGTATATGACGGCTCGCTGCATCAAATAGCCATGATGCAAGGCGCCAAGTTCCAGAAAGCGGGCGTCAGCGGCAAGGGTGTCCGCGTCGCCGTTTTTGATGGCGGTTTCAAAGACGTGGACCAGCACCCGGCGTTCAAGAAGATGCGCGACGGCAAACAGATCGTAGGCACCTGGAACTTTGTTCAGAAAAAAGAGGATGTCTATAACGGCGTGTCGCATGGGCGTATGGTGTTGAGTTGCATTGGCGGTTTGATGAACGACAGCACGCTGATAGGGCTTGCGCCGGATGCCGAATACCTGCTCGCCCGCACTGAGGTAGAGTCTGAAATAAAGCGTGAAGAGGTCTGGTGGGTGCAGGCGCTTGAGTGGGCCGACAAAAACGGTGCCGACATTGTGAACAGTTCGCTCGGCTACGGCAGCGACCGTTACTGCAACCGCGACATGGACGGGGAACGTTCTTTAGTGGCACGCGCCGCCAACACTGCTGCCCGGAAAGGCATTCTGGTTTGTACGGCTATGGGCAACGAGGGTGATGTTTCATGGAAAGTGCTCGTGACACCCGCCGATGCCGACAGCGTACTCTCCGTCGGGGCAGTCGAATCGCTGGAAGAGCGTTCCTGTTACAGTTCCTACGGTCCCACCGCCGACGGGCGCATGAAACCCAACGTGGTGGCTTGCGGTCACGACATGGTAGCAGACAGAAACGGCAACTACAGTTACAGCCAGGGCACCTCTTTCGCCACTCCGATGGTGGCCGGCTTTGCCGCCTGCGTGAAACAGATGCACCCCGAATGGACCGTTCTGCAACTGATGGAGGAAATTCAGAAATCAGGCCACCACTATCCCTATTTTGACTATTCGATGGGATACGGCGTGCCGCAGGCCGGCTATTTCACAGACGCTGAACCCCAAAAGCCAACCGCCTCAATGCGCCTGTACGAAGACGACTCAACCATCTATGTAGTGCCCGTCAACCGCCAACGCGCCCAGACGCTGTTCTATAACGTAACCAACGGCGACGGCTCCATCGACACCTACAACAACTATAGAATACGCTCTGTAACAGAGGATTCTACCACCGCAGCCACGTTCGCATACACCATCGACAAAAGCACGCTGCAAAACGGCCAAACCTTGAAATTATGGCTCAACAATCAATATAAGCAGTATGTCGTAGGCAAAGACTCCCTCCCGTTCCCCTCTTTCTCAAAAGAGATTAGCAAAGCCAGCACCACTGAACTTGACCGGAGCTCCAACAACTTCTACAAAAAGAAAAGCACAAAAGACCGCCACGAAACAGACATCAGCCTCGTTACAGGTCTTTACATTCCCACAATGTGGGGCAAGAACAGCAACATAAACCAAGCCCAACGGATGTCGCGTTCGCTGTCTGTAGTGTTTGACAACCGTTGGAAACTGGGCAGAGTTTACAGGCTCGGCTTCCGCATCGGGTTCGGCTCATCCTGGTATGCCACCGACAGCCTCTTTGCCGCCCAGCAAATCGCCAGCCTCAATCTCGAAACGCCCCTCTGCAACACCAACATCAAGAAAAGCAACATCAAAACCACGCAGTTTGACCTGGAATTTTATCAGCGTTTCAAACTGAGCCGCGGCACAAACGACAAATCTTGGTTCATCGACACCGGCATTTATGGAGAGTGGATTACTGGCAACCGCTATAAACTGGTGTCAAAATATGCCAACGTCATTGACGGTGAAAACAGTTGTTCCGTGCTGCAAAACAAAATCAAGAACGTGCAGAAAGACTTCCTCCATGATTTCAACAGACTGAACTACGGTGTAAGAGTCAGGATAGGATACGGCAACTTTGCGTTGTTTGGCCAATACAGGCTCTCCCCAGTCTTGAAAAACGGCAACGACCTGCCCGAGTTCCAAGTCGGCATCCAGTTGTTCTGACCCTACAATGCTTAACACAATCCATTTCTTCAATCCACAGAAACGATTTTAGCATGATGACAATCAATCCAAATTGGTCAAGAAACACAGGAGGACACAGCCTTCTGGAAGCCGGGAAAGCCTACTTTCTGCTGACACTGATTGTGTTGCTGTTTTGCGGTGCAAGTGCCCAACGGGACAAGGTCTCGTATCATCAGGCGAAACAGACCTACGAGAAGACTTTCCAGAACACCAGCAACCAGTTTTTGCTGAATGCCGTAGGAAACGTCATCCTCAAGGAAAGCAAAACCGACAAAATTCGCTGTGTCGTCAAAGTTACAGCCTATGGGAAAACGGAAGAGCAGGCCGCTGAACGCCTGCGCCAGATCTCAGTCGGCAGCAAGCAGCAAAAAGGCACCCCTGTCCTTGAGGTCAAGGTTAACAACGGCCTCTACTTGAAAAAGCAATACGACATTGTCACGGAGGTGTATCTGCCCTCCACCGTCACCCTACAGCACAACGACAACCCTAATTTTATGGAGATTTTAAACCGTCTGGTTCAAAAAATCACGCCATACTGAAACTGAATATTTCACAAATCTTCCGTGCCAAGGCGACAAACAATCATAGCCAAATCGTTGCCGGCACGGAGATTTTTGATTTTTTTCAGAAATCTTCAAGCATCATTAAACCTTAGCTTTCTCTTTTTTTCTGAAAGAAACGTTAATATCGAATAGAACAAGGCAATATGATTATTGATCTGAAAAACATTCATAAAACATACGACAACGGGCAGCCCGTTCATGTGCTGAAAGGGGTTGACATGGGCATAGAACAGGGGGAGTTTGTCTCCATCATGGGTGCGTCAGGTTCGGGGAAGTCCACCTTACTGAACATTTTAGGAATACTCGACAACTACGATGAGGGTTCCTATCACCTGGACGGGAACCTCATCAAAGACCTCAGCGAAAAAGAGGCTGCCCATTACCGCAACAAGATGATCGGCTTTGTATTCCAGTCGTTCAACCTGATAGCCTTCAAAACAGCCGTTGAGAATGTTGAATTGCCTTTGTTCTATCAAGGGGTAAGCCGGAAGCAGCGTCGCGAGACGGCTATGGAATACCTGGAGCGTTTCGGGCTGACCGAGTGGGCGAACCATTATCCCAACGAGCTTTCCGGCGGCCAAAAACAGCGTGTTGCCATTGCACGGTCGCTGATAACGCAGCCCCGCATCCTCCTTGCCGACGAGCCTACCGGCGCACTCGACTCCAAAACGTCGCTCGAAGTCATGGAGTTGCTCACACGCCTCAACCGCGAAAAGGGCGTCACCATCGTCGTAGTGACGCACGAAAGCGGCGTGGCCAACTGCACCGACCGGATCATCCACATCAAAGACGGCATCATCGGCGAGGTGACCATGAACAAAGACCATCACGCCTCCCTGTTCGGCACCAACACTGTAATGAAATAGACCTCACACCACTATACATCTTCTCACCCTATTATTATGCGAGATTTTTTGAATGAAATATGGAGTTCGGCAAAGCGCAACAAATTGCGGACCGCGCTGACGGGCTTCGCCGTCTCGTGGGGAATCTTCATCCTGATTGTGTTGTTAGGCGCCGGCAACGGCTTGATAAATGCTTTTCAGCAAAACGGGGCCGACTTCTCCTCCAACGTCATGATGGTTTGGGGCGGTTTTACCACCAGACCCTACAACGGCCTGCAAGAGGGACGGCATCTTGACTTGAACGACAACGACATGAAAATCACCCAAAGCGGTCTTTTTGCCGACCACATCGACAAGGTAACGGCCAGTGCTGAAAAGAGCTCGCTGTCAATAAACTACAAAGACAATTATGTTTCGGGCTCGCTCTGCGGCTGCTACCCCGAGTATCAGGAAATGGAAGGGCTGAAATTGCTGGCCGGCCGTTTTATCAACCAGAACGACATGCAATTGAAGCGGAAGTGCATCGTTCTGCCCAACTCCTACGTGCAGACACTATTAGGCGACACCGCCAACTGCAACGACATCATCGGGAAACAAATCTCCATCGGCGACATCCTCTATCAGGCTGTCGGCGTTTACAAAAAGAGAGACAATATGGGCTCCAACAGTGTCTATATGCCATTCACCACCTACCAGATTGTGTTCGGGAGTTTCAATTATGCCGATGACATCTCCTTTACATTTCACGGGCTGAACACGGAAGAGGAAAACGAGAAATTTGAGAAACAGTATCGGGCGGCATTGAACGAAGCACACAAAGCCGACCCTGAAGACGAGGGCACTTTCTGGATTTGGAACCGTTTTACCCAAAATCTACAGATGGAGAAAGGAAACTCGCTCATCCAAAAAGCACTTTGGGTCACGGGATTGTTCACGCTCTTCGGCGGCATTGTCGGCGTTTCAAACATCATGCTGATCACCGTCCGGGAGCGCACTTACGAGTTCGGCATCCGCAAAGCCATCGGCGCGACACCTTGGGCCATCATGAAACTCATCGTGATGGAAAGTGTCGCCATCACCGCCTTTTTCGGCTATCTGGGCATGATTGCCGGACTGCTGGCTTGCGAGGTGATGAAGAGAACCGTAGGATCCAATACGCTTGACATGTTCGGGCAGCCCGTCCAGATTTTTGTCAACCCCAGTGTCGGCATCGATGTTGCCGTCGGAGTTTCTGTAGTCTTAGTCATTGCCGGCACACTGGCAGGACTCTCTCCGGCCCTTAAAGCAGCACGCATCCGACCCGTAGAAGCATTGAAAGGCGTATGAAAAGGTTCGACATTGACACATTCAACGAAATTGCAGATGCGCTGCTCCGCAACAAGAAACGCAGCCTGCTGACCGGATTCGGCATCTTTTGGGGACTTTTTATGCTATTGTTCCTCGTAGGCGGCGGCAAAGGTCTCAAGACTATGATCACCAAGAATTTCGAGAATTTCGCCACCAACTCCATCATAATGGTAGCGCAGGAGACAACAAAGCCCTACAAAGGCTTCAAAGAGGGCCGAACATGGAGCCTCCAATATCAGGACGTGGACAGAATTACGCAGTTGTTCCCCGAATTGGCCATCGTGACGCCAACCATCTCCCAATGGGGAATCAGCGCGAAGAAAAACAGTTTCAGTCTCTCTTGTTCAATGAAAGGTGTGGAGGCCTGTTACAGCCAAATAGAAACGCCGGAACTCAAATACGGCCGTTTTCTGAACGAGGTGGATGTCCAGCAGAAGCGGAAAGTCTGCGTCATCGGCAAACGCGTCTATCAGTCCCTGTTTCCTGCCGGCGGCGACCCTTGCGGGCAAACTATACAAGTCGGCTCTTCTTATTATCAAGTAGTTGGCGTGAACGTCAGTTCGTCAAACATCAACATCGGCGGCGGCAGCGACGGCTCCATCACCGTTCCGATCTCGGTGCTGAAAGACATCACCGGGGCGGGCGACAACGTAGATATGATCTGTGTGGTGGGCAAAGACGGCATTCAAATGTCTTCGTTGGAAAACCGTCTGCGGCAAGAGGTGTCGCGCATCCATTACATCGACCCCACCGACGACCGCGGCTTGATGATGCTCAACATGGAACCGATGTTCAAGATTGTAGATACACTATACCGGGGCGTCAATTTCCTGATTTGGCTGGTAGGTTTAGGCACCTTGCTTTCCGGGGCCATCGGGGTGAGCAATATCATGTTAGTAGTGGTGCGCGAACGAACCACTGAAATTGGCATCCGACGGGCTATCGGTGCCACGCCGGGCAATATTATGTTCCAGATTATAGCAGAAAGCATAACCTTAACCTTTGTGGCAGGACTTTTGGGCATCGTCTTCTCTGTCTTTTCGCTCAACCTCTTAGAGATGTTGACTCATCAAGCCGTGTTCCAAATCGGCATCGGCACGGCTCTGTTGGCACTGCTGTTGTTGCTGACACTCGGCACCCTCGCCGGCATACCTCCCGCACACCGCGCCATGCACATCAAACCCGTAGATGCCATGCGCGACGAATGACATTTTTGACAATAAACAGATAAAATAATAAACAAGAACAAACGAAATAAGAATATGAAAAAAGTATTGAAATGGATCATTTTGGTCTTCGTGATCTTGATTTTTTTAGGAACACTTCTCTTTTTAGTCAAAAAGTCGAAGTCAGAAAAGATCAGATACAACGAGTATGAGGTCACCACTACGAACATCCAGCGCAAGACGCTGATCACCGGAAGTATCGCCCCACGTGACGAGGTTGACATCAAGCCGCAGATTAACGGCATCATCGCCGAGCTCTACAAGGAAGCCGGACAAGAGGTGGCCGAGAATGAAGTTATCGCCAAGTTGAAAGTCATCCCTGACATGACCTCGCTGAGTTCAGCACAAAGTCGCGTGCGGCTCGCAGAAATCAACTACACGCAAGCCCTGACCAACTACAATCGCGAGAAAGCGCTCTACGACAAGGACATGGTAAGCCGCGAAGCGTTTGAAGAGGTAAAGCAGCAACTTGACCAGGCGCGTGAGGAGCAGTCGGCGGCCCAGGAAGCGTTGGAAATCATCCGCGACGGGGTCTCCTCGTCCAATGCCAACTCCAGTTCCACCCTGATCCGTTCCACAATTGCCGGACTCATCCTTGACATTCCGGTCAAGGTGGGCAATTCTGTCATACAAGCCAACACGCTCAACGACGGCACCACCGTCGCCACGGTCGCCAACATGAACGACCTGGTGTTCACAGGCAATGTCGATGAGACTGAAGTCGGGAACTTGCACGAAGGCATGGCCCTGAACATCACCGTAGGGGCTTTGCAAGACTGCTCTTTTGATGCCGTTCTCGAATACATCTCCCCGAAAGCGACCACAGAAAACGGAACCAACCGTTTTGAGGTGAAAGCGGCGGTAAAACTGAAAGACAGCGACAAAATACGTTCCGGGTATGGCGCCAATGCCGAAGTAATTATGGAAGAGGTAAAAGACGTGCTGGCAATTCCGGAAAGCACGCTCGAATTTTCAGGAGACTCCACTTTCGTGTATGTCAAGAGTGCAAACGGGCAATATGAACGTCGTAGCGTACAGACTGGCCTCAGCGACGGCCTGAACATCCAGATCAAAAAAGGCCTGCAGAAGGGCGACATTGTCAGAGGAACCAAAATTATAGAGCAGCAATGAAAAGAAGAGCATTAACCGTAGCCTTTGCCGTTTGCCTCCTCACGGCAGGTGCGCAGCAGGAACAAGTCAGCAAATCGTGGACCTTAGACGACTGCATCCGCTATGCTTCAGAGCACAACCTTACGGTGCAGCAGAACCTGCTCACCCAAAAGCAGCGGGCCATAGAACTGAACACCGCCCGCAACAGCATACTGCCCACCGTGCAGGCAAGTGGGTCACAGAACTTCTCCATCGGGCGCGGTCTCTCTGAAGACAACACTTACGTCAGTTCCAACACCGCAAACACCTCCTTTGGGCTCGGCGCCAATCTCGACCTCTTCACGGGACTGCGAGTCAAAAACAACATCGCATTAGGAAAACTGAACCTGGCCGCCGCCAATGCCGACTATGCCAACACCAAAGAAGAGGTGCGCATATCGGTAATGGAAGCCTTTGTGCAAGTACTTTATAATATGAAGATTGCAGACGTTGCGCAACTACAGGTCAACATCGACTCCATGCAAGTGGAACGGCTTTCCGCACTCAAAGCGGCGGGCAGAGCCAGTGCCGCTGAAGTGGCCACGCAACGCTCCACCCTGGCCAAAAGCCGGCTCACCCTCACACAGTCGCGCAACAGTCTGAAACTCTCGCTGCTCGAACTGTCACAACTGCTGGAACTGCAAAGCCCGGAAAACTTCAGCGTCGTGCCGCCCGACTTGACCGAATTTGACCTGCAAACCTTGCCCGACCCCGTGCAAGTTTACAACAATGCCGTCAACGAACGCCCCTCGGTAAAAGCCGAAATGCTGCGCACAGACTATGCCAAAACCAATGTCTCCTTGTCAAAAAGCGCTTATTACCCCACCCTGTCGATGAATTTCGGCGTAGGCACCAACTATTATGCCATCCGCGGCGGTGTCACCAAAAGTTTTGCAGAGCAACTGCGCACCAACCTCAGCCCCTACGTCGGCTTGTCGTTGAATGTGCCCATTTTCGACAAACTGGCCACACGCAACAATGTCAGGACGGCTGAAATACAAGCTGAAAGCCAACAGATACAACTTGAAACCGAGAAGAAGTCGCTGTACAAGAAAATACAACAAGCCTATTATGAGGCATTTGCGGCGCAAGACAAATACACCAGCAGCAAAGCCGCCGTAGAGAGTTCCCAGGAGTCATTCGACCTCACCAAAGCCAAATATGAAGAAGGCCGCGCCACCCCGACCGAATTCAACGAGGCCAAAAACAACCTTATGCAGTCCAAATCGGAAGAAGCACAAGCACAATACCAATGCCTCTATCAACGGAAGTTGCTTGAGATTTACGGGTCACCCGCTTCAGAATAATTGCCTTTAGACACAAATTGTCAATACCGGGGATGATACAACGCCATATTGCTCCGGATATAGTCGCGGTCAAGGTGGGTATAGATCTCCGTAGTAGTGATATTCTCGTGACCGAGCATTTGCTGTACGGCGCGCAGATCGGCACCTCCCTCAATAAGGTGTGTAGCAAACGAGTGTCGGAACGTATGCGGGCTGACCTTCTTGGAGATTCCCGCCGCTGCCGCCCATTGTTTCACTAACATAAAAACCATCTCGCGGGAGAGGTGATGTCCTCGCCGGTTAAGAAACACATACGACTCCTCTCCGGGGACGGGTGTCACACTGCGGCGTGCTCCATCCAAATACAATTGTGTCATCTTCTGTGCCATCGTCCCAATTGGCACAAACCGCTCCTTGTTGCCTTTGCCGACCACCTTTATGAAGCCCTCGTCAAAGAACAGGTGTGGCAGTTTCAGGGTCACCAACTCACTCACGCGCAGGCCGCAGCCGTACATCACCTCCAGCATTGCCCGGTTGCGATGCCCCTCCGGCGTGCTCAAGTCGATAACGTTCATCATAGCCTCTATCTCCTGTACCGAAAGCACATCTGGCAAATGCAGGCCAATCTTTGGCGCATCTATCAGGGCCGTAGGGTCACTTTCAAGCGTGCCCTCATACATCAAAAAGCGGTAAAAAGCGCGTATGCCGGAAATGATGCGCGCCTGCGAACGTGTCGCCGCCCCTTGTGCATACAAATGATGCAGAAAAGACTGCAAATCAGACAATTCTACCTTTTCGAGGGGCTTCCCGGAAAGAAAGGAAACCAACAGCCCTACATCGTGAAGGTACGACTCCACGCTCTTGGGCGAAAGACCTTTCTCATAGACAAGGAATTGCTTAAAGCGAACTACAGCGTCTTCCATTATAGGTATTAGCCGACTGGCTCTTATTTCAAGTCCTTCTCCACTTCGATGCGAAGCATATTCAAGGCGGCGTGAGCGCTACGCTCTATAATCTGCTGTCTGCCAGAGCGGTTGCCAAAGTGGAACTCCTTCGTCACTAGACGAACCGGTGTTGCCACGGCAATCCACACTGTGCCGACGGGTTTCTCGTCCGTGCCGCCGTCGGGACCGGCGATGCCGGAAACGGCAATAGTATAATCCACGTCAAACAGTTCCATCGAGTTCAGGGCCATATCGCTCACCACTTGCTCGCTCACGGCGCCGCGTCGTTTGAGGTTATCCTCACGCACATTCAGCAGATCGCGTTTAATCTCGTTGCTGTACGACACGATAGAGCCCTTGAAGTAGCGAGAACTGCCCGGAATTGACGTAATCAAGTGTGCAACATAGCCGCCCGTGCAGCTCTCTGCCGTAGCCATCGTCTTGCCGGCTTTTGCCAACAGACGTCCCACCACCGTCTCCATCGGAATATCCTCATCCGTGAAAGCATATTCAGCGGTCTGCTCTTTCAATTTTGCAAACTGTTCCTCCATTTCAGCCTTAAGAACATTCTCGTCATCGCCATGCCCTGTAAGCCGGAGTCGCACAATGCCGGGTTTCGGCAAATAGGCAAGCGACATGTTGGCCGGCAATTGGCTTTCGTAAGACTCCAGCAGATCTGACAATCCGCTTTCGGTAATGCCCGTACACTGCAGCACCTTGTAACTGTGGACTTCACTTCCGACGTTGCGTGCCTTCATTCGCGGAACAACCTCATCTTTAATCAGTTTCTCCATCTCAAAAGGCACACCTGGCAGCGAGACCAGCACCTTGCCGTCTTGTTCCATCCAAATGCCGGGAGCTGTGCCAAGCGTATTCGGCAGCACGTCACAGCCCTCGGGCACCAAAGCCTGCTGGCGGTTTGTTTCCGTCATCGCCATGCCTCGGGCAGCAAAAATCTCTGTCACCCACTGAAGAGTCGGCGCATCCTCAACCAACTGCCGCGAGAAGTACTCGCAAATCACCGTCTTGGTGATGTCATCTTTCGTAGGTCCGAGCCCTCCTGTCAGCAGAACCACATCTGTTTTGGACATCGCACTGCGGATAGCCTCCGTGATAGCCTCTTTGTTGTCGCCAACCGTAATGGTTTCAGTCATAGCAAAGCCTGCGGCTGACATCTCCTGCCCGACAAAGGCAGCATTTGTATTGACGACCTGCCCTATCAGCAGTTCGTCTCCAATATTAATCAGTATCATTGTTCCTATTTTCATTTTCCATCAAATCGAGCATCTGCATACGCTGCTGCATATTCTGGATGTAAGGATTATTTGGATATTTACTCTTCAAAGATTGTGTAATCGTTTCCAGCGTTTCGCGGTCCTTCAGCTCATTGAAAAAAACGCCTCTGTTATAACTTTGGTAGAAAGCTATATAAGAGGCCATCTTGTCTGGATGTTGTTGTATGAACTTTTGCAAGTATTGTTTGTGATCTTGTCTCAATTGCAAATAATTCTTTTCCACCTCCGTGCGGGCTGAATCGTCATCGAGGTTCTTCACATAGAAAGCGTACAATTGTTCCACCGACTGTGCAAAGGCGTGCAGGGCACTGTCGAGTTGGCACACCAGCACGGCCTCCTCGCCGCCGGAGACCCGATAGGTGGCCACCAGGTCCTCCGCTTCGGCCGTAATCGTGAGACGGTCGCCGCCTTGAGCAATGGTAGTCAGCGTATTATAGGGCGAAAGCATCAACTGGTACATCATCGGGGTTGAAACATTGGCGAGATCCTCTTTGGTTTCCGGTTTAATTTCAAAACGGAAATGCCCCTCTTTCATCTTCACCGAATCCAGCACCTGGAGTCCGCTGTTCGTAACCATCGCCAGCACGAGCTCGCTGTTGCCGCCGCCTTTAACATCTCCCTCCATAACAATCTTGTTGTGAGCATTTTTGCAAGAACAGCAAAAGAGGAGAATCCACAAAAAAAGAAAATATTTCCGCATAATCTTACCAATCATAACAAACGGTCAATGAATCTGTTGGATGGTTGACGGCACGGTATTCGCAGCCGCAGTTGCGGTCCTTGCGGTGAGGGCGCGCCCCGATAATCTTAGGTGAGCAAGCGGCGGCCAAAAACAGCAGCACAACAGCTATCAAGAGACACTTTTCCATAATTCCAAAAAAACGGGTGCAAATGTACAAAAAAGCCTTTCTTGCTCGTCACCCTTTGATGGCGACTTCCTTGTCGGGGCAGTAATTATTCAACGGAACAGTTTTTTTTCTTTTTTTTCGATGAAAAACAGAAACGTCAGA
The DNA here is from genome assembly GCA_963643165.1 of bacterium. Taxonomy (GTDB): domain Bacteria; phylum Bacteroidota; class Bacteroidia; order Bacteroidales; family WCHB1-69; genus F23-D06. The sequence continues at coordinate 44,425 of CAVIJD010000004.1, forward strand.
AATCTTCCTGTTCCCTTTTCTTTTATATCTTTGCGCCGTTAATCCTAAATCCTGATTCTATGAGAACCTTAAAAATCATCAAAACCGAATACCGCCGCACCGGATACGACGAGGCCGACATCGAAAAGAAAGAATATGTTGAACTGATTGCCTGCTACGATGGGTGCGACAATCTTGTAAAAGAGGAACGTTTTGACCCTGACGGACAATTGAACACACGCACCGTCAATCAATACGACACACAAGAAAGACTCGTTACCACCGAGCAGTTCGATGGCGACCATGTGTTGTTGCAGAAGATCGTGAACAAATACGACGACAACGGTTTGTTGGTCGAGCAGGGCAACTATTTCGGAGAAGACAGCACCGAATACGTCACCAAATACATCCACGACCCGGCCGGAAACGTAGTGCGCACCGAAATGTACGACCAAGGGAAACTCGACTACGTTGAGAAACAGATGGAATACAACGGGAAACTCTTGACACACGAAATCGAGAATAACGAATATGGCGACAAAATGTACGAGCATCGTTACGAATACAACGAAGAAGGGCAACTTGTCAAGCACGTTCGCGACGAAAAGCAGAACCACGACCGCCGCACTTACGAATACACCTACGACAGCCAAGGCAACCGCGTCAAAGAATTGGTATATGACTACAGCAACACCTTGATTTCCAAGACTTGCCGTTCCTACAACAACGAGGGGCTTCTTATAGAGACCGAAGAGGAAGACCTCGACAACTACCGCCGGATATCGTTGGAATATGAGGGAACATTAGTGCTTAAAAACACGCTGTTCAACAGAGACGGCAGGATCATGGGATGGGCTGAGTACTCCTACGACGAAAATGGGAAAGAGATAGACTCCAAAGAATACTACCTCGACGAGGTAAACCCGGAGGTACACCGCCTCATGCGCGAAACCCGCTATGAACGCTCTTCGGAGGAGTAATTTGTCCGCTTCGTTTTTTCCGTGCGTCTCGTTTCTTTATTGTATCTTTGCCACCCTCAAAAAAGGAATATTAAAATAACACAATCGATATGAAAGAAAGTACAGCTATGAGCATGAATCCGCTGGTAAACTACCTCAAAAAGAGTCCGAGCGAATTCACAAAATCTGACATCATTAAGTATGTGGAAGAGAATGACATCAAGATGGTCAACTTCCATTATGTGGCCGGCGACGGCAGACTGAAAACCTTGGCCTTCATTCTCAACAACCGCGACTATCTGGAACAGATCCTTTCAAACGGAGAGCGCGTGGATGGGTCCAACATCTTCCCGGACTTCATCCATGCAGGTTCTTCAGACCTGTACGTCATTCCACGTTTCTCCACTGCTTTCATCCATCCGTTCGCAGACATCCCCACCCTTTCATTCCTCTGCTCGTACTACAACAAAGACGGGCAGCCGCTTGAAAACTCTCCGGAATACATCTTGCGCAAGGCTTGCAAATCCTTCACGGAAGTTACGGGCATGTATTTTCAAGCCATGGGAGAGTTGGAGTATTATGTCATCGGACCGGCTGAAGAGTTTTACACGATTCCCGACCAGCGCGGCTATCACGAGTCGTCGCCTTTCACAAAATTCGAGAGTTTCAGGGCTGAGTGCATGTACAACATTGCCAAAGCCGGCGGACAAATCAAGTACGGCCATTCTGAAGTGGGCAACTTCACGATGGACGGCAAGATTTATGAGCAGAACGAAATCGAATTCCTGGTCACCGACGTGCAGCAGGCTGCCGACCAGTTAGTGCTCGCCAAATGGATCATCCGCAACCTCGCCTACAAGCACGGCTTGGACGTCACCTTTGCGCCCAAAATCACCAGCGGGAAAGCCGGCAGCGGACTTCACATCCACACCTGCATCGTGAACGCCAACGGCAAAAACCAGTATGTCACGAAAGGCAAACTCAACTCCATAGCCAAAACCGCCATCGCCGGATACATGACCTGTGCCGGCTCGCTGACCGCCTTCGGAAACACCAATCCGACTTCTTATTTCAGGCTTGTGCCGCACCAGGAAGCGCCGACCTCCATCTGCTGGGGCGACCGCAACCGTTCGGTGCTGGTGCGCGTGCCGCTGGGCTGGACCCACAAAAACGACATTGTGGCCGAACTCAACCCGCTGGAAAAACCCGTCAACAAAGACCGCTCGCAAAAACAGACCGTTGAGTTCCGCTGCCCCGACGGCTCCGCCGACATCTACCTGCTGCTGGCCGGACTGGTCTGCGCCGCACGACATGGCTTTGAGATGGAAGGCGCCCTTGACTTTGCCGCCAAAACTTACGTGGACGTTGACATCCACCGTCCCGAAAACAAAAAACTTGTCGATAGCCTGGCCCAACTCCCCTCCTCCTGCTGGGAATCAGCCGATGAACTGAGCCGCCACCGCGACATCTTCGAAAATCACGGCGTCTTCAACAACGAAATGATCGACGACATCGTGAAAAGACTGAAGGCTTTCAACGACAAGGACATCCGAAAAGAAATCGAAAAAGACCCCGAGGTTATGAACCGACTGGTCCGCGAACATTTCTATTGCGGATAACCTGACATCTTCACGGAGGCACAAAGAATGTTGTGCCTCCGTTTTTTCCACTTACAAAATCTTTGCACCTTAACTATTTTTATGAACTTTGTCCCTGTAATTATAACTGCCATCATAGCCTCTGCCGTTGTTGTGGTTGCCAAAATGCTTATTGAATACCGACTGAAAGCACAAGTCATAGAACACAAAAAGAGTTCTGAAAACATTGTGCTTCCCTTGCGGCTTCAGGCATACGAAAGAATGGCGCTCTTCTTGGAGCGCATAGAGCCGAACCAGTTGGTTATGCGCATCCATGCCCCCGGCCTGACTGTGGCCCAAGAACAAAACCTCCTGCTGACCGCCATCCGGTCGGAGTTCGAACACAACCTGTCGCAACAGATCTACCTTTCCAACAGCGTCTGGAACGAAGTATGCAATGCCAAAGACGACATCATGGAAATCATCAACACCGTGGCTGAACAGATGGATGCAGACACGACGGGGCAAACTTTCGCAGAATCTCTGCTGATAGCCGCCTCGCAAAAGCCGGTAGTTGAAAAAGCCTTGAACATACTGAAAGCAGACATGCATAAAATGTTTTAGTCTGCGGGCGCAACTTTGCAAGCCATCTTTTTGTATCTTTGCTCTGCTTTTTAAAGTCACAACAGACTCCAACCCTTTTTAATAATTATAATATGAACAACGCAAATTTTGAATTCAGAGAACCCCAAAACGAACCGGTATATTCGTATGCACCGGGCACGCCTGAACGGAAACTTCTGCAGGCAGAACTTGAAAAGCAGTACAACCAAACCATAGAGATTCCTTTGATCATCGGAGGCAAGGAGGTGAAAACCGGCGACATGGGCAAGGTAGTGATGCCGACCAACCACAGCCACGTGCTGGCCAACTATCACAAAGCCGGCCCGAAAGAGGTGCAAATGGCCATTGACGCCGCATTGGCAGCACGCAAAGGCTGGGAAGAACTCCCCTGGATACAGAGAGCCTCGGTCATGATGAAGGCCGCCGAACTGCTCGCCACCAAATACAGATACGTGCTGAATGCCGCCTGCATGCTTGGACAGGGCAAGAACCCGATGCAGGCCGAGATTGACTGTCCTTGCGAAGCCATCGACTTTTTGCGTTTCAACACCTACTTTGCCGCCAAGTTGTACGGACAGCAACCCATCTCCGACCACGCAACGCTCAACCGCAACGAATACCGCGGACTCGAAGGCTTCGTCTATGCCATCACGCCGTTCAATTTCACCTCAATAGCCCTGAACCTCAACGTGGCTCCGGCCTTGATGGGCAACGTCACCATCTGGAAGCCGTCAACGACCTCCATTTTGTCCAACTACTACCTGATGAAACTGCTCCAGGAGGCTGGTCTCCCCGACGGTGTCATCAACTTCCTCCCGGGCAGCGGCTCTGTCATCAGCGAAGTGGCCTTCAAGTCGCCTCATCTGGCAGGCGTCCATTTCACGGGAAGCACCGCCACATTCAAGAGTTTCTGGAAATTGATTGGCCAAAATATCGACAACTACCGCACATATCCCAAAATTGTGGGCGAAACCGGCGGCAAAGACTTCATCTTCGCACACCATACCGCCACCGCACGCGAACTGGCCGTGGCTGTCGTGCGCGGCGCTTTTGAATACCAAGGACAGAAATGCTCCGCCGCCTCCAGAGCCTATATCCCCAAGTCGCTGTGGCCCGACACGCTGCGCAACATCAACGAGATGACCGCCACCGTGAAGATGGGCGACGTGCGCGAATTTTCAAATTTTGTCAATGCCGTCATTGACGAGAAGTCGTTCGACAATATCGCCGGCTATATTGACCGCGCCAAAGCTTCTGCCGATGCCGATGTCGTGGTGGGCGGACATTATGACAAGTCTGTGGGCTATTTTGTGGAACCGACCATTATCGTGGCCAAGAAACCGGACTATGAATCGATGCGCGAGGAGATTTTCGGACCAGTAATCACCGTATTCGTTTATGACGATGACAAATACGAAGAGATGCTGCACGTTTGCGACGAGACCTCCCCGTATGCCCTCACCGGGTCTATCTTCGCACAAGACCGTTATGCTGTCGAAACTGCTGAACGGATTCTGCGCCATGCTGCGGGCAATTTCTACATCAACGACAAGCCGACTGGCGCCGTGGTGGGATGCCAACCTTTTGGCGGCGCAAGAGCCTCCGGCACGAACGACAAGGCCGGCAGCACACTTAACCTCGTGCGCTGGATCAGCTCCCGCTGCATCAAGGAAACCTATTCTCCTGCAACAGAATATGGCTATCCATTCTTAGGATAAGAAATGTATTTGCACATTACTGAATAACATTAACTGTCAACAATATCAAGGGTGGTTATAACTCATCGACACTACGGGTTATAACTCCCTTTTTTTCATTATGACCAAACAAATCAACTTTTCGGGCCGACTGCTCTCGCTGGAACGGCCATTGGTGATGGGCATCTTGAACGTCACCGACGACTCGTTTTTCGACGGCGGTCGCTACTTGACGGACGATGCCCTGCTGCACCGCGCCGGGCAGATTGTGGACGAGGGAGCAGACATTATCGACATCGGCGCCATGTCAACCCGCCCCGGTGCCGAAGATATCGCAGAAAGCACGGAAATAGAACGCATAACGCACGCTGTGCGTATGGTCAGAGAACGCTTCCCCCATGCGGTCATCTCAGTAGATACCTGGCGTTCTTCTGTCGCCGCGGCCGCCCACAAAAATGGGGCCGACATGATCAACGATGTCTCCGGAGGCACCTTTGACGACCAAATGATTCCGACAGTCGGAGAACTGCAGATGCCCTACTGTCTCATGCACACGCCCACCAAACCGGACAAGATGCAGCAGCATACGCAATATGATGACATACTGAAAGATATGCTGCAATTTTTCGGCACCCAACTGGAGAAACTACGAAAAGCCGGCGTTCACGACATCATCCTCGACCCTGGCTTCGGGTTCGGCAAGACCCTAGAACAAAACTACTTTGTACTCCAGAATCTGGATGCTTTCAAATGTTTTTGTCTGCCCTTGTTGGTCGGCATTTCTCGCAAGTCGATGATTTGTAAGTTACTCGACTGCACACCCGGGCAGGCGCTGAACGGAACTACCGTGCTCAACACCATCGCCTTGATGAAAGGTGCGCAAATCCTGCGGGTTCATGACGTTCGCGAGGCCGTTGAGACATGCAAAATCGTCACGGCAACGATTACATCTAACGATTAAGCCGAATAAGCCATTACGACATAGAAAAAGGGCTGGCTTCCCGCAGTGGGAGGCCAGCCCTTTCTTTTGGGTATATCTTGCTGCCAAGCAGCTGAAGTTGTTACTCTTCGTCTTTGTGTTCTTCTTCGTACTTCTTGATGATTTCGCCCTGAACATCAGCGGACACTTGCTGGTATTCGGCAAATCTCATGCTGTAAGAAGCACGGCCTGAGGTGATGGAACTCAGCGTGGTGGAGTACTTGTTCATCTCTGCCAACGGAATCTTGGCGTGGATAATCTGGAACGCACCTTCGTTGTCCATACCCATCATGATGCCGCGGCGTCCCTGAAGGTCGGTCATCACATCGCCCATACGGTCAGAGGGGACGAAAATGTCAACATCATAAATCGGCTCAAGAATCTTGGGGCCGGCGTTTTTGAAAGCCTCCTTGAAAGCGTTACGGCCGGCCAGTTTGAATGCCAACTCGTTGGAGTCAACGGGGTGCATTTTACCGTCGTAAATATTGACCACAATGTCACGTGCGTAGGAGCCGGTAAGCGGGCCTTCTTCCATCTTCTCCATAATACCCTTGAGAATTGCGGGCATAAAACGGGCATCGATAGCGCCGCCCACGATACAGTTGTTGTAGATCAGCTTGCCGCCCCAAGGAAGGTCGTAAGTTTCCGTAGCACGGATCGGGTATTTTGTCTGGGTAGGCATGCCGTCATAATAGGACTCGATCAGCATGTGAACCTCGCCGAACTGGCCAGAGCCGCCCGACTGTTTTTTGTGGCGGTACATAGCCTCAGCCGACTTCGTAATCGTTTCACGATAAGGAATCTTAGGAGCATAATATTCAACCTCAATCTTGTTGAGTTTCTCAATCATCCACTTCACGATGTTGAGGTGTTGTTCGCCCTGACCAGAAATGATCATCTGTTTCAGCTCTTTCGACTGTTCCATCAGGAAAGTCGGGTCCGTTTTGCGGATTTCGTTGAGCACCTGACCGAGTTTTTCATCATCGGCGCTGTTTTTGGCTTTCACAGCCGTGCGGAATTTAGGATCCGGATAGACCGTAGGCTCGATAATGTCGTCGCCCTTAGCCACAATCGTCGTATTGGTCGGAGTGGATTTCAGTTTGATGGTAGCGACGATATCGCCGGCGACAGCCTTTTCGACTTCCACTCTATTCTTTCCGGCAAAGACAAGGAGCTGAGAGATTCTCTCCTTCGTGTTGGTGTTATTGTTCATCACATCGTCGGCCTTGCTGATAGTGCCGTCGCAGACTTTCATAAATGCGACTTCGCCGAGGTGTTGTTCAATCGTAGTCTTGAAGACAAATCCAACGAAAGGTTCAGCGGCGTTGAAAGCGTGTGCATTGCCGTTGGTGGCTTTCATAATGCGGCCCTCGTCGGGTGTAGGGCAGTTCTTCACCACCAGGTCGAGCAGGCGGTCAATGCCTTGGTCTGTCTTGGCGGCTGCGCAGATCACCGGGAAAGTTCCGCGGTTAGCGATACCGAGTTTCAGGCCCTTCACCATATCTTCCTCTGACAGGGTGCCTTCCTCAAAGAACTTGTCCATAAGAGCCTCGTCGTTCTCTGCGGCGGCTTCAATCAAGGCATTGTGCATCTCTTCTGCCTTGTCTTGTTGGTCGGCGGGGATGTCTTCCACAATCATCTTGCCACCGTTGGCCGGGAATTTGAGCATCTTCATCTGGAGGAGGTCAATCACAGCGTCGAATCCGACACCGGCATTGACGGGGTACTGCAACGGCATCACGCTGCCGCCGAAATACTCTTTGAGTTGGTGCATCGTTTCGTCAAAGTTGGCTTTCTCGTGGTCGAGTTGGTTGACGACAAACATCACGGGGACTTCCATAGCCTTCGTGCGGCGCCATTGGATCTCGGCACCCACGTCCACGCCATTCTGGGCATTGATTACCATCAAAGCCGTATCAACCACGCGCAGAGCGCCAATCGTTTCACCAATGAAATCATCAAAACCCGGACAATCAATCATATTGATCTTCGTGCCCTCAAATTCAGCATACATCACCGTGCTCTGTATCGACTGTTGTCTTTCCAGTTCCACGTCACGATAGTCAGATATCGTATTCTTGTCTTCCACCGTTCCTCTTCTGCTGATGACGCCGCCATGGAACGCCATTGCCTCAGCCAAGGTCGTCTTACCTACACGGTTACCGCCTATAAGGGCAATATTTCTGATCTCTTTTGTTTGATAGATTTTCATTATGAATTGATATTAGTTGAAATAATGATTATTATAATGTAAACGGCGGCAAATATACACTTTTTTATAATAGTGCCATTGTCTCATGACGCACTTTTGCACATTTGAAGACAATGGTTTTCTTTTTGTACTTTTGCGGCAGTTTTTAATATTCGGATTTATGAAAATCAAAGAGGTTGTTTCCGTTCTGGAACGTAGATTCCCGCTCTGTCTGCAAGAAGACTTCGACAATTGCGGCGTGCAATGCGGCGATGTGCAACAAGAGGTGACAGGCGTGCTGGTCTGTTTCGAGTTTTCAACGAAGGTTCTGGACGAGGCATTGGCCATGAACGCGAACCTCGTCATCGCTCACCATCCGCTGATGCTCAAACGCGGCATCTGCAAGATTGAGCCAACCAACACCGTGGGCGCAATCCTTTGCAAAGCTATGGCTAACCACCTGACACTCTACTCTATGCACACCAACATCGACAGTGCCGAGGGCGGCGGCAACGATGCTTTCGCTGAAAGGCTGGGGCTCTGCAACATCTCCGTACTCGTTCCGGCGACCGGACTGTACCGCAAAGTCGTGACTTTTGTACCGCAAAGCCATACCGCCCGCCTGAAAGACGCCTTGGCAGAGATCGGCTGTGGCATTCAAGGGAACTATGACCGCTGCAGTTACCGGATGCAAGGCACCGGCAACTTCCGCCCCCTGCCCGACGCAAACCCTTTTGTGGGTGAACCGCTCCGTGAAGAGGAGGTCGCAGAAGACCGGCTGGAAATGATTTTCCCCGCCAACCTTCAGAAAAAGGTTATCGCTACCATTTACGAGACACACCCCTACGAAGAGCCCGCCTTCGACATACTCAAGCTGGAAAACCCGGACCGGAAAAATGGCCTCGGACGCACAGGATATTTGCCAGAACCCATGGGAACAACTGATTTTCTGCACTATGTGAAAGAAAAGATGAATCTCCAAGTTGTTCGCTGGTACGGAGCGCCCGATCAAACCATCCGGAAAGTGGCGGTCTGCGGCGGCGGCGGGGCTTCGTTTATCGAACAGGCTGCGGCTGCCGGCGCCGACGCCTACGTCACCGGCGACGTCAAGTACCACGACTTCTTCCGGGCCAATGGCAAGATGCTCATCGCCGACATCGGACACTATGAAGGAGAGTTTTTTATCAAAGAAATTATACACAAAGCATTAAACGAAAATTTTAGTACCTTTGCCGTCGCCATTTCCAAATTGGACACATTAGAAATACAGTATATATAACTAATTGATAATTAAGTAATTGCAATAATATGCCGACAAAAAAAGCTGTGCCGAGCGAAGCATCTGAAAACGTAGAAACGACCCCTACTGCTACCATTCTTGAAGAAGAAGTTACGATTGAGAAAACGTCAGACGGTGTCATAGAGGTCAAAAAGCATGAGGTGGCGCAAGGTCATTCCGAGGAGATTTCCATTGAGCAGAAGCTTCTCTCCTTGTATAATCTTCAGCAGATCTGTTCAAAGATTGACGACATCCGGATGATTCGCGGCGAACTTCCCGAGGAGATTCGCGACAATGAGGACGAGTGCGAGGGCAAACGCACGCGCATCCGCAAATTTGAGGATGAGATTGAGAATTTGAAGTTGAAGATTGCGGCCGAGAACACCAAGAAAGAGGAAGCTGCCGCCTCCATCAAGAAGTATGAAGAGCAGCAGAACAACGTCCGCAACAACCGCGAGTACGAAACGCTCAGCAAGGAGATTGAATACCAGAACCTTGAGATGCAGGTTTCGGACAAGCACAAAGCAAAGTACGAGGCTGAGATTGCCGACAAGGAAAAGGCCATTGTTGACACCAAAGCCAAACTCGAAGAGTTGGAGGATATTCTCGGACAGAAGAAGTCAGAGTTGGAGGTCATCGTAGCCGACACGGAGAAAGAGGAGCAGGAGCTGCTCGAGCAGGCCGAAACGCTGAAAGCCAAAGTTGACCAGCGTTTGCTGAATGCCTTTGAAAGAATTCGGAAGAGCGCGCACAACGGTCTGGCCATCGTGAAAATCGAGCGTGACGCTTGCGGCGGTTGCTTCAGCAAGATTCCACCCCAACGTCAGTTGGACATCGCCTTGCACAAGAAGATCATCGTATGCGAAGCCTGCGGCCGTATCTTCATCGACGACAAACTCGTCAACAGCCAGAACGAACCCGTTTTAGCCGAATAAAACGGCATACTGATAAAAAAAGGAGTCCCGCCATTGGTAGGACTCCTTTTTTCTATTGTACCGAAACAATTTTCACCTTTTTGCTGCCCGACGGAAGCACAACCTCAAAGTTGTCGCCTTTCTTCTTCCCCATCATGGCTTTTGCAAGCGGTGAAGTGAAAGGGATTTTCTGTCGGTTGCCGTTTGCCTCATCGACCCCGGTGATTTGGACAATCATCTCCACATCCTCCATCAGCACAGTGGCTGTCGTTCCGAAAGCAATCTCGGGATTTTTAGACTTTTTAGGCACATTCACCACCTGCGCACTCTTGATTCGGCCCTCCAACAGTTCCAACTTGGCGTTGATGAAGTTGCGCATAACCCTGCCGTCTGCCTCCTGTCCACTCTCCTTGATGCTTTCGCGCTCGTCCAACAACGCTTTCCGTTCTGCAAGCAGCAGATCAAATCCCTCCTGCGTAACATAATTGGCCACACCTGGCGGAAGATATGCTCTCGGCGGCACCATTGGCACCTCCTCCTGGTCGCCCTCTTTGACAAAACCTCTGCTCATCTCTCCACTGTCTTACATAAACTTGCGTCTCAACAAATCGCACAAAGAAAGATATGCGGTAGAGGCGGAGTCCCAAAAGTATTTTTTCTTCAGCGTCTCAAGTTTGTCAAAAGCCTCTTCCCTATTGGTGCATTGGTTCAGTTGCTGAATAGCCGCGCTGAACTCTTCGCCCCGATTGTTGAACAGTTCCTTAATAAAGGTGAATTTCTCATTTATGGATATGGCTTTTGTCAAATCTCCCACCTTGGCATGCTGGTACTGAAATCCGAGCGAGCGGTCCTCTTTGCGTTCCATGAAAAGGTCGTTGAGCGAGCGCGGCTTGGCGGTTTGTTCCGGGCGCGCTGTCGGCTGTTCTGCCTTTTTCGGCTCAAAGCGTTGCGGCACAAACTGCAGCAAGTCGTCCTCGTCATCGACCATCAACGGCTCGGGCGTGATTACCTCATCGGGTTTGGCAGGCGCTTGGGGTGTTTCAGGGCGGTACGACTGCGAAAACAGCTCTGCCACATCGTCTTGGTCTGCCCCAAAGTCCAATTCCGGAATCGGGTCGGACTTCGCGGTGGACCGGTCAACAGTCGGCTCAACAGTCGGCTGATGGGCAGGCTCAGGCTGCTCCTTTTGGGGCTCTGGCTCCTGAGCTTCCTCCATTTGCGGTGCTTCCGGCGCTAATTCAACCTCAATTCCCTTTGCTTCTTCCTCCTTTTCAGGGATGGCAACTTTCTGCGTCTCCACTGGTTTCACCACTTCCTCCACCGGAATCTCCTCGGGTTTTGGTGCCGGATCTTCCTCCAGTTCCTCCTCGGGTTCCATCTCGTCAGACGGCGCAGGAATTGACTGTGTATAAGAGTCGTGCTCAGTGTCGAAGAAGAGGTCAACGTCATCATCTATGCCTTGAAAGACGGTGTAATCGGCCTGCTGGGGCTGTTGTTTTTCAACCTGTTGTACCTTATTCTCTTCCACCGCTATCGTTTGCATCGCAACATAGAGTTCCCTGACTCTGCTGAGAAGAATATCCTTTTCCAACAGAGGCATTCCGCAGGGCTCTTTTAATATAACATATAGACTATCAATTATTTCATTAAACTGTTTGAAAGAATTTTTCATTTTATGAGAATTTAAGGTTCTTTTAGAAGATAAATAGTTTTACCTTTGCCGCCAAAAAGAGGACAAAAATACAAAATTCTTTTATCGGCGTGCTAAAATGTTTTTAGAAAATAAATCGAGCAAGAGCAGCAAAAAAGGGTGGATTGAGGTCATTTGCGGGTCAATGTTTTCGGGCAAAACGGAGGAATTGCTCCGCAGGATTCGTCGTGCCGAGTTTGCGCACCAGAACATCGAGCTGTTCAAGCCGGCCATCGACACCCGTTATGACGAGAAGGAGGTGGTTTCGCACAATGACAATTCGCGGATTTCCACACCCGTCCACAACTCGTCGGAGATTTTGCTCTACGTCAACATGGAGACAGTTGAGGTTGTCGCCATCGACGAGGTTCAATTTTTCGACGACGGGATTGTCGCCGTCTGCACCGCGCTTGCCAACGCCGGCGTCAGGGTTATTGTCAGCGGACTTGACATGGACTATCTGGGCAATCCTTTCGGACCCATGCCCAAGTTGATGGCCGTGGCGGAATATGTGAGCAAGCAGCACGCCATTTGTGTCCGTTGCGGCGACCTTGCCCACCATTCGCACAGGATTGTCGCATCCGAAGAGCAGTTGTTGCTCGGCGAGAAAGAGTCGTACGAGCCCTTGTGCCGCCGTTGCTTCAATGAGGCGTTAAAAAAAGTGTAGGCAACGGGGCTGCAGATGTTTGTTTTGCAATCGTTATTCTCAATTATAAACTAAAATTTGGAACTATGAATTTAATAGACAGTATCAAAGCGAAAGCAGTAAAGGCCAACAAGACGATAGTGTTGGCTGAAGGCGAAGAGGAAAGAACGCTGAAAGCCGCAGACATCATCCTTGAGAAAGGCTACGCCGGCATCATCCTGTTAGGAAACAAAGCCAAGATTGCGGAAGAGGCCACAGCATTCGGGCTGAAGAACATCGGCAAGGCCGAGATCATCGACCCGAAAGACAACCCGCGCAAGGAGCACTATGCCGAGATGCTCTGCGAGATCAGGAAGAAAAAAGGCATGACCATCGAAGAGGCGCGCACGCTGGTAGAGGACCCGCTTTACCTGGGCACCTTGCTGATCAAGAACGGCGATGCGGACGGCGAGGTCACGGGTGCACAACATGCCACGGGTGACGTGCTGCGTCCCGCATTCCAGATCATCAAAACCATGCCCGGCATCTCTGTGGTGTCTGGAGCCTTTATCATGAGTTTCCCCGACAAGAAATGGGGTGACGACGGCATCATGGTTTTTGCCGACTGTGCGGCTGACCCCAACACAGACGAGGACAAACTCGCCCAGATTGCTGTTGTCACGGCGCAAACTGCCCGCACCATTGCCGGCATCGAGCCGCGCGTGGCCATGTTGAGCTTCTCCACCAAAGGCTCAGCCAAGCATGAGTTAGTGGACAAAGTGGTCAATGCCACCCGCAAAGCCAAAGAGATGGCCCCCGACCTGCTGATTGACGGCGACTTGCAAGCCGATGCCGCCATCATTCCCGAAGTGGCCGCCAAGAAAGCCCCGGGCAGCCCCGTGGCCGGCAAAGCCAACGTTTTGGTATTCCCGTCGCTCGAGGTCGGCAACATCGCGTACAAACTGGTACAGCGCATGGCCGGCGCCGACGCTGTTGGCCCCATCATGCAAGGCATGGCCGCTCCCATCAACGACCTTTCGCGCGGTTGCTCCGTTGAAGACATCGTCAGCCTGGTTGCCATAACCGCTTGTCAGGCCGCCGGCATGAAAGCATAACCCCAACTATCACCAACAAAAAACGGCAACCGCACAGCGGTTGCCGTTTTTTTGTAATCCGAAACCAGACTATCCAATCAGTTGCTGATAAGCGGCTGCGTCAAGCAGACCATCAACTTGAGACGGTTCAGAGACTTTCACTTTCACAATCCAGCCCTCACCGTACGGGTCGCTGTTGACCAGTGCCGGGTTGGCTTCCAGAGCCTCATTGAACTCTACAACCTCACCTGCCACAGGCAACATAAGGTCAGAAACAGTTTTCACGGCCTCAATTGTGCCGAACACTTCATTCTGATCAAGCGTCTCACCTACGGATGTGATGTCAAGGAATACGATGTCGCCCAATTCGTTGGCAGCGTATGCCGTGATGCCGACATAAGCAAATTCACCGTCCATTTTCAACCATTCATGGTCGTTGGAATACTTCAAATTCTCAGGAATATTCATACTGTTAGTTTTATTGATTTATGAAAAAATAAGTGATTTCTACACGGTCATAATTTCTTTCTCTTTGGCCTCCATAATCTTGTCCACCTTGGCGATAGCCTCGTCTGTGGCCTTCTGGATGTCGGCTTCAAGTTTCTTGACGGCATCTTCTTCCACACCATCGTCTTTGAGTTTCTTGGCCTCATCGTTGGCATTGCGGCGGATATTGCGGATGGAGACTTTCGTTTGTTCAGCCTCCTGTTTTGCCTTCTTCACCAATTCCTTGCGTCGCTCTTCGGTAGGAGTAGGCACCACCAGACGGATAAATTCGCCGTTGTTTTGAGGTGTAAGTCCTAAATTGGCCGCCAAAATAGCCTTCTCAATAACCGGCAGCATGTTTCTTTCCCACGGTTGGATTACAATCTGATGTGCATCCGGTGTGTTGATGTTGGCCACCTGTTCAACCGGCGTAAGATTTCCGTAATAGTCAACTTTCAGTCCCTCAAGCATTTGAGGAGAAGCCTTTCCGGCCCGTATTTTCTGTAAATCCTTGTCAAAAAACGACACGGTAGCATTCATGCTCTCCTTCGCTGTTTTCAGGCAACTTTGTGTATCCATATTCTAAAATGTTCTTTTATGAGTTTATTGTTTTTCTTCTGTTTTTTTCGTCTGCGCAATGTTTTTCTTTATCTCTTCTATCTCCTTAAGCGCTTTTTTGCGGGCTTTTTTCATCCTGCGGAGCTCTTTCTCCACCAGCGTGCTGTTCCACCTATAAACAATCAGGTAATGCACGAGGACTATCAGGAACCACACCACCGTAATGCAGACGGACGTCTTCAATATAGCGTCCGCGATGGTCTCGTTTGTCACAATAGCGTTGAAAATCGTAAACCACAAGCACCACAGCACAAGGTTAACGACAACAAAGACTGTAAGATGGATTTTAAAAGACACGCGTCCTACTGCCACGCTTCTCATTTGTTTTTCTTCCTCTGCGGGAATTGGGGTTTCGTCGGCGGTCTGGTTTTTAACTTTTTCTTCTTCCATAATAAAAAAGGGGCAATAATTTAACGAAGCAATGTTCCGATAGGCTCGCCATTGAGCACCTTCAGCAGGTTTCCGGGGCGGTTAGCGTCATATACATAGACGGGCATATTATTCTCCTTGCAGAGCGTAAATGCCGTCATATCCATGATTTTCAGATGTTTGGAGTAAGCCTCGTCGAACGAGAGGTCAGAATACTTTTGGGCGGTAGGATCCTTTTCAGGGTCAGCGGTATAGACGCCATCCACGCGGGTACCTTTCAGCAGCAAGTCGGCCTTTATTTCCACCGCTCTCAAGGCTGCGCCGGAGTCGGTAGTAAAGAAAGGGTTGCCCGTGCCGCCGCCGAGTATGACAACGTGTCCGGTTTCGAGCAGACGCACGGCTTTACGCCACGAGGTTTTCTCCGCCACGCTTTCGATTTCGACGGCAGAGAGCACCGTAGTCTGCACTTGCAGTTCTTCGAGCACAGCCTGCAGCGCCATTGCGTTGATGACGGTGGCGAGCATTCCCATTTGGTCGCCCTGCCGACGGTCAAAGCCCTTGCCGGCACCTTGCACGCCACGGAAAATATTGCCGCCGCCGATGACCACACCGACTTGCACGCCCTGTTCAACGACCGATTTTATTTCTGATGCAAAATGACGAACCATTTTATAGTCAATACCATAGTTGTCATCCCCCATCAAAGACTCGCCGCTCAGTTTTAAAAGAATACGTCTATACTTCATAGAAAAAATTTGAGTGCAAAAATATAAAAAAAAGGCTCTCCCTGTTTCGGTAGAGCCTTTTCCTATAAAAATATTACGTCTTTACTCTTCTTCGGCTACAACATTGATATTGAGCGCAACCTTGTTGAAGTCCTTGTGGAGGTTAACCGTAGCGGTGTATTTGCCCAGTTCCTTGATGCGGTCTTCGTGCAGGATAATCTTACGTCTGTCGATATCGATATCGTGTTGTTCTTTCAGAGCGTTAGCCACAGCGATAGCGGTGACGGAGCCGAAAATCGTGCCCTTTTCAGAAGCTTTTGTGGGGACAGTAACCTCAAGACCTTCGATCTTACCGGCCATGAACTCAGCCTCTTTTCTGATTTTTTCAGCCTTGTATGCGCGCTGTTTCAGCGTCTCGGCCAACATTTTCTTTTTAGCGGGCGTTGCGAGTTCAGCATAGCCCATAGGAATGAGGTAATTGCGGGCATAACCGTCTTTAACCTTTACGAGGTCATCGGCATATCCCAAATTGTTTACGTCTTGTTTCAATATAATTTCCATGTCAATTCCTCCTGTTAGTTAGATTTCAAATTATCGGTTACGAATGGGAGCAATGCCAAGTGGCGAGCTCTTTTGACAGCCTGAGCCACTTTTTTCTGATATTTCAGAGAAGTACCCGTAAGGCGTCTCGGCAGTATCTTGCCCTGCTCATTCACAAATTTCTTCAAAAATTCACCGTCTTTATAATCGATGTATTTGATACCGCTTTTCTTGAAACGGCAATATTTCTTTTTCTTGATATCCACTGCAACAGGTGCAATGTATTTGATGTCTGCTTGCTGTGCCATAATTATTCTGCTTGTTCAGTTTTGTTAGACTCGTTGTTAGCTTCAGGCTGTTCTACAGCGACCGTCTCTTTTTCGGCGGCTTTCTGGCTTCTGTTTGCACGTCTCTTCTCGGCGTAAGCAATGGCGTACTTGTCCATGCTGACTGTCAAAAAGCGCATGATGCGTTCGTCACGGCGATATTGAAGTTCAAGGTCGGCAATAACACTGGGTTCAGCCTTGAATTCGAACAGGTGATAGAAGCCTGACGATTTTTTCTGGATGGGATACTCCAGTTTGCGGAGTCCCCAGTTCTCCTGGTGAACGATTTCTGCACCTTTGTCGGTGAGAATCTTTTCAAATTTCTGTACCGTTTCCTTCATCTGATCTTCAGACAAAACGGGTGTCATAATGAAAACGGTTTCGTACTGATTTACCATAATTTAGACTTGTAAATTGTTATAATTTATGTTTTAAAAATTGAGGTGCAAAAATACACTTTTTATCCAATCTTCCGTCCCGCCGCAAAATTTACTTTATATCTCTTTCATTCTGTCGCGATTCCGGAGGATATCGATTGCCAAGTAGATGGCATTGCGCATCGACTGTCCGTCGGCGGTGTTCTTGCCGGCGATGTCGTAGGCCGTGCCGTGGGCCGGCGAAGTGCGCACCACAGGCAGTCCGGCCGTGAAGTTCACGCCGTCCTTGCCCAGCATCTTGAAAGGTATCATCCCTTGGTCGTGGTACATCGCCAGCACGCCGTCAAATTTGGCGTACTTGCCGGTGGCAAAGAATCCGTCGGCGGGGAATGGCCCAAACACGTTGACCTTGTTGCTGAAAGCCTCCGCAATGGCCGGACGTATGATTTCGTCCTCCTCATTGCCCAGCAGCCCGTCGTCACCGGCATGCGGGTTGAGCGACAGCACCGCTATCGTCGGGTTCGTCACGGCAAAGTCCTGCAACAACGACGTTCGCATGATGTCAATCTTCTGCAAAACCAAATCCTTGGTCAGCACCGAAGCCACCTCGCCGATGGGCAGGTGGTTCGTCACAAAGCCAATCCGCAACTGCTCCGAAACCATCATCATCATCGACTTGTTCTTTCCGCCGAAATAATACTCGAAAAATTCAGTCTGGCCATGGAACTTGAACTTGTCAGACTGAATGTTATTCTTGTTGATAGGTGCCGTCACTATGGCATCAATCTGCTTGTTTTTCAAATCTTTCCCGGCCACATACAAGGCTCTCTCCGCCATCTGCCCGGCAATTTTGGTGGAAGTTCCGAGTTCTATCTTCACCTCCTCGTCGAACAAATTCAGCAGATTAGGGCGTTTCATCGACAATTGCCCCAGGTTCTTGATGAATTGGAACGAGAACTCGGGCAAATCCATGTACTTTTTATGGTACGATGCGGCTTTCGCCAAACCATAGACCACGGGGGTACACAGTTCCAATATGGAATAGTCTGCCAAGGCCTTGATGATGACCTCATATCCTATTCCGTTGAGGTCGCCGTGCGTAATTCCTATTTTGTAATATGACTGATTGTCTGCCATGCTTAAAAAGTCCTGTTATTTGTTAGCGTTATAGGCGACTTCGTACTCCTCGAAGCCCTCAATGATGTCGCCCACCTTAATATCGTTGCAACCGTCGATGTTCAAGCCGCAATCCTGTCCGGCCACCACCTCCTTGACGTCGTCTTTGAAGCGGCGCAGTGACCCGAGTTTGCCGGTATAGATGACGATACCGTCGCGGATAAGTCTGATTCGTCCAGAGCGTTGCAGTTTGCCGTCAAGCACCATACATCCGGCGATGTTGCCGACCTTGGAAATGTGGAACACTTCGCGGACTTCGATGTTGCAGACCACCTTCTCGCGGATTTCGGGAGAGTGCATGCCGGCGATAGCGTCTTTGATTTCGTTGATGGCGGTATAGATGATAGAATAGGTCCTGATGTCAATCTGCTCGGCCTCTGCCATCTTGCGGGCATTGGCGGACGGGCGCACTTGGAATGCCACAATGAGGGCGTTAGAGGCGGCCGCCAGCATGACGTCCGTTTCAGTAACCATACCGACCGACTTGTGGATGACGTTGACCTGCACCTGTTCCGTGGAAAGCTTAAGCAGCGAGTCTGCCAAAGCCTCGACAGAGCCATCGACGTCACCCTTGACGATGATGTTGAGCTCTTTGAAGTCGCCGATGGCGATTCGGCGGCCGATTTCCTCCAAAGTAATATGTTTCTGGGTCCGGAGTCCCATTTCGCGGGTGAGGCGGGCCCGTTTAGTGGCGATCGTGCGAGCCTCCTGCTCCGTGTCGCACACCTTGAACGTGTCGCCGGCCTGCGGTGCGCCGTTCAAGCCTAACAGGAGCACGGGCGTAGCGGGGCCTGCCGACTTGACAGGCTGATTCCGTTCGTTGAACATAGCCTTCACCTTGCCGTAGTAATTGCCTGCCAAGATAGCATCGCCGACGCTGAGTGTGCCGTTTTGCACCAGCACCTTGGCTTCGTAGCCGCGGCCCTTGTCGAGCAGCGACTCGATGACGGCACCCGTGCCGTTGCGGTTGGGATTAGCCCTCAAGTTCAGCATTTCAGCCTCCAGCAACACTTTCTCAAGCAAATCCTTGACGTGGTCGCCGTGTTTGGCGTCAATCTCCTGGCATTGGTATTTTCCGCCCCAGTCTTCCACCAGGATGTTCATATTGGCGAGTTCCTCTTTTATCTTTTCCGGATTGGCGTTAGGTTTGTCTATTTTAGTGATAGCAAACACCATCGGCACGCCGGCAGCCTGTGCATGGTTGATGGCTTCCACCGTTTGGGGCATAACCGCGTCGTCGGCGGCGATGACGATGATACAGAGGTCTGTGATCTTGGCACCGCGGGCACGCATGGCCGTAAAAGCCTCATGGCCGGGGGTGTCCAGGAACGTAATCTTGCGGCCGTCTGAAAGTTGCACCAAATAGGCACCGATGTGCTGCGTGATGCCGCCGGCCTCGCCCGCAATCACATTCGTTTTGCGGATATAGTCAAGCAGCGACGTCTTGCCGTGGTCCACATGTCCCATAACGGTAATAATCGGGTGGCGCGGCTCGAGGTCTTCTTCATTGTCCGTATCCGTCTGTTCTTCCTCCACGTCGGCGCCGATAAACTCTACTTGGAAGCCAAACTCTTCGGCAAGCAGCGTAATCGTTTCGGCATCAAGCCGCTGGTTTATAGAGACAAAGAGCCCGATGCTCAAGCAGGTAGAGATAATCTCGTTCACCTCCTTGTTCATCAGCGTGGCCAATTCGTTTGCCGTCAGGAACTCCGTCACCTTGAGCACTTTCTGGTTCTCTATAGCTTGCAGTTCCTGCTCTTCCATACGCTCATGGATCAACTGCCGTTTCTCCTTTCTGCGCTTCGAGGACTTGGTCTTCCCCGTCGGTTCCAGCCGCTGTTTTGTTTCCTTTATACGGCGTTGGATATCTTCGGGAGAAATCTCTGTCTTTTCGGGTTCGTTCTTTTTCTTATTGTCGTCGCGGCCGGCATTGTTTCCCGTCTTCACACCCGGAGTCTGTTTCAGGATGCGTTTCCGTTTCTTCTTTTTCTTGTCGTCATTGCTGCCGTGGCCATTGTCCTGTTTCTTCGAGGAGTCTTTCGTCTTCTCCACGGGCAGTTCGATTTTGCCCATAATCTTAGGGCCTTGGATTTTCTCCACACGTGTTTCGATGAACTCGACTTCGCGGTCTGCCCGTCCAAACGGACTGGCAGCAGGCTTTGTTGCAGGTGCGGGAGTCGTTTCCGGCTTAGGTTCAGCAGGCTTCTCGGCCGGTTTCTCAACAGGTTTTTCAGCGGGTTTTTCTTCCGTTGCCTTAGCTTTCGGCTCTTTCTTCTTATTCAAAGCCGAAAGGTCAATTGTATCAATAACCTTAGGCTGTTCCAAATGGGGAACGACCGTCTCAATCTGTTCAGTTTCCTTATTTTCCTCCGTCGGAATCGACACTTCCGGCGTTGCAGGCACGGGGTCAGCGGGCTTCTCGGCGGGTGCGGGTTCCTCCACAGGCGCGGGTGTTTCGGCAGGCACGGGTTCTTCCGGAACCGGAGCCGGGTCCGGCGTGGGTGCCGGTTCTTCTTTCTCGGACTCCTCTTTCGGAGCGTCGTCCTTTCTAGCCTTTTTCTTGGAATCCAGATCTTGAAGGTCTATCTTTCCAAGAACTTTCGGGGTTGGAATTTCTGTTTCAATATGTTGGGGAGGATTGATAATAGAAGTGTTCTTAATGATGAGGTTCTCCTCAACAGGCTCGTCGCGCTCCTCTTTCTCCTTGGCAGGGGCGTTTTTCTCCTTGGCTTTGTTTTCGGATTTCGACTTAGCCACGAACGTTCCAATCTCAATCTTGTCCGCTTCTGACTTGATATGTTTTTCCTTGCCATACTCACGGAGAAGCAGATCATACATCTCCTCTGTCAGTTTGGTATTCCTGTCCTCTTTGATTTCGATGTTTTTCTTCTTGAACAGGGCAACAATCGTTTCGACGGAGACATTGAACTCACTGGCGGCCTTGCCTAAACGTGGTATTTTTCTTTTTTCCTCTGACATATTGATTTTTAAAAACTTACAAATGTTTTCGTTGACAAATGGACCTTTTACGGGAGTCTGGTTATTCAGTAATGTCCAGTTCTTCCTTGACGGCTGCAATCATAGCATCTACGGTCTCCTCTTCGAGGTCGGTGCGTTTAATCAGCTCGTTGCGGTCAATGGCCAACACGCTCTTGGCGGTATCGCAGCCGATGCCGACGAAAGCGTCAATCACCCATTGGTCAAACACATCCGAAAACTCAGTCAACGGCACATCCTCTTCCTGGGCCACATCGTCCCTGAACACGTCAATCTCGTAGCCTGAGAGTTTAGAAGCCAACTTGATGTTGTAGCCGCCCTTTCCGATGGCCAGGGAGACTTGGTCGGACTTCATATACACATTGGCGGTTTTGTTTTCCTCGTCAAGTTCGATAGAAGAGATCTTGGCGGGGCTCAGCGACCTGGAAATGAGCAATTCGTTGTTAGAAGTATAGTTGATGATATCGATATTCTCGTTTCTGAGTTCGCGCACGATGCTGTGGATGCGGCTTCCTTTCATGCCGACGCAAGCGCCCACGGGGTCGATGCGGTCGTCAAATGACTCCACCAGCACCTTGGCACGTTCGCCCGGGGCACGCACCACGTTTTTGATGGTGATGAGGCCGTCGTAAACTTCGGGAATCTCGCTTTCCATCAAGCGTTCCAGGAAAACGGGGGAGGTTCGGGAGATGATGATGCGCGGCGAAGAGGACTGCACCTCCACACGAGCCACAACTGCTGTCAGCGTGTCGCCTTTCTTGTATTTGTCGGCGGGTATCTGTTCAGCCTTCGGAAGAACGAGTTCTACATGGTCTTCATCGTAAACCAGGATTTCCTTGCGCCAGACCTGGTTCACCTCGCCGCTGATCAGTTCGCCTATGCGGTGTTCATATTTCTTGTAAATCACATCCTTCTCATATTCCATAATCTTGGAACTCAGGTTCTGGCGCAGAGCCAGGATCTCGCGCCGTGCAAAGTCAGACAGCTTGATCTTTTTGACAAGCTCTTCACCGATCTCGAAATCCGGTTCAACTTTAATGGCGTCTGAAAGTGCAATCTGATTCCCTTCGTCCTCCACTTCGCCGTCCTCCACAATCTCAAGCGTGTGCTGGATCTCCAGGTCTCCGCGGTCAACGTTCACAATGATGTCGAATTTGGCATCCGGCCCGTATTTCTTGAGCAGAGCGGAACGGAACACGTCCTCCAGTATGTGCATCAGCGTCTCACGGTCTATGCTCTTGGATTCCTTGAATTCCGCAAAGGTGTCGATAAGATTTACATGTTCTTCCATTTTTATCCGTTTAATGTTATTGTGTCGTTTTTATTTTCGTTAATATCAATCATTTATAAAAAAACTCCCACCTTACCGGGTGAGAGTTCGTTCGTTGAGCTAGCAGGATTCGAACCTACACAGACAGTACCAAAAACTGTAGTGCTACCGTTACACCATAGCTCAATAGCCTTGGTAGTTTTTGAGGCTGCAAAACTACACTTTTTTTCAATCTATAGCAGTTTTCGGAAAAAAATATTTTCGCGGCGGGAATAGGCCTTTCACCGCCACGGCTGTATGCACACTGCCCTGACTGTAAAGTCAAGACTTTGATGGTCTATTTTACAAGTCTTTTCCCGTTATCGTCATCCTGTATTCTGCTGCATGATATGTCGCAAACATACCAGTACTACCTTTCATCCTTCCAACATTCCAGAGCGCGAAAAACAGCAGAACTTTTGCACGAGCAGACTGATTTCAAAAAAAAATTTCTTTCCGATGCCGAGCATATCAAAATAATTGTACTTTTGCGCCGTCAAAAAAGACAACGGCCCATTAGCTCAACTGAATAGAGTATTTGACTACGGATCAAAAGGTTGCAGGTTTGAATCCTGCATGGGTCACCAAGGAAAGCAGAAACGCGACCATGGCGGTTTCTGCTTTTTTTCTTTCTGTCTTGTGCTAAATTCGGCAAGTTGTGGGGTCTTTCTGTTGCCGACATATCCATAAACAGTGAAACATTATTCTCTTGGGTCGCAATGTTTGCAGATGCACCCCGAAAAGAGGTTTGCCGGCAACGAAAAGAAAATCGAAGCGATGAAAATCTTCTTCATAATTGTGATTTTTTAAGGGTTAATAAAAACGCTGCAAATAAAGCATAAATTGCTTACTTTTGCCGCCTTAACCTACGCTATGCAAACACGTTTGTCCTGTTTTACAATAATTGTCGTCCTTGCGCTAATGTCAGTGCCAAACCGCAGCCTCTCGCAAACCGCCCCTTTGTCGCCATTTGCCTTCGGCCTGGCTGAGGCCACCTCCGACAGTGCCCGCTACGAAACGCTCTACCGCACCCATATAGCGGCCATTGCGGCTGGCGTGCCCGTTGACTACAGCGGTATCGACTCCCTGTCCATCGAGATTCCCACGACAGCAAAGAGCATCCCCCTGACACAAAACACCGACTTTGCCGGACTGCGGCTTCGCGTCCTCAACCGTGCCAAGCACTGCTACCTGTTTGAACGCGCAAATATTGCAGATTCCATCCAAGTGACAAAAGCCCAAATTGACAGCGCCGCCTTCCAGACTGTGCCAGAACTGGCTGCCGGCCTTCACCAACTGATTATACAAGACACGACACCATGGGTCGAGAAGAGACTTGGATACCGCTACGGGGCCGTGCGCAAAGACATCATCCTCGTTAAAGACGGTGTCGCGCAAAACCATCCCGTCTCGCCTTATAACAACGAGCAGTCATGGCCAAGTTGCACCTACAGTGCCGTCAGCGAAGAGCCTACTGCCATCAGCAACCTGACCCTCATCCGAGACGACTCGTGTACCTTTAAGACCTACTGCTTCAGACTGGAACACCTGAACAATCTGCGGATCAGCAACATCACCATCCTAACCCCCGAAAGCGACCTGGTTGCCGACGAAGCCATCTCCATCAGCAACTGCACCAATGTCACCCTGACGGACGTGACTATACGGGGCTCTTACTCGCGCACCAACTACTACGGATACGGCATCCTGATGAACAACGTCTGGAACAGCCAGTTCATTCGTTTTACGGGCTATGCCGACTGGGGCATCTTCGGCACCAACAACCTCAACACGGTCGAACTGCAGAACTGCGACCTCAACCGCTTTGACATTCACTGTTACGGGCGCGACGTCACCTTCCGCAACTGCACCTTTTCTGAACTCTACAACCAATTCTCGTCCGTTTTCGGAAAAGTAGCGTTCCACAAATGCCGTTTCACCAACTTTGTCCCCATTCTGATAGAGCCCTCCTACAACGCATACACCGGATTTGAGGTGCTCTTTGAAAACTGTGTCTTTGATGCCGCCGTGGGGCGCAACTACCTGATCCAAGCCGGGCAGTTCACCGACGGTCCCAACAGCCGCCCGGAACTTTCGGAAAAATGCTGGCCCAATGTCACCATCAAGAACCTCACCGTCAACGTGCCGGACAAAGTACACCAAATCATCCTCTTCAAGCCCAGAAAAAGCGTGCCGGCACAACAGGAAGTCGGCTACTTGTCCAAAATATCCGTCAGCGGCGTCAAATTCAACCCAAACACCGAGGGACATGCTGCCAGTTTTTGCCTTTGCAGCGAGAAAGTGCAACTTGCCGGCAGACTTTCGTGCAACGTCAGCAGTCTGAACATCCTGCCTTTGCCCGACAGCAAAATCACCCAGGCCACCAAGAAAAACAGTTGCCCCGCGAGTCTCCACATCAACCTCAAAAGCAAGTCTGAGAAAGACGCCATCCGCATTTCGGGCTCACGGCTCAACTATAACGTCTCGGCCAATGCTGAATATCCCATCATCTTCGACAAGTGTACCTTAGGACTGGTTCGCAACACGCCAAGTTCCTTCCCAAAACATGCCACACACACCTACCGGAACTGTAAGATATACCTCAACTGCTGCGACGACGCACGTTACTACATTGACAACCACGCCCTTTACGAGCGGTGTATATTCATTCCATGCGACCCTAAAATGCAGGTCGATTTCATCGGCAAAGACAATGCCGTGACATTCCGGAACTGCACCGTCCAAAAGCGGAGCGGACTGCTGCGCGGGGGCTCTTACAACAACACAGAGTTCTCAAATTGGACGCTGAAAGGTTCTTACAACCGCTAAAACGCACCACGCCTAAAAAAGCATAACAACATGAAAAAAAGACTGTTCATCTTCCTTTTAATAACATTTCCGATGCTTCTGCATGCCCAAAAGACAGGCGTCTCGTTAAGCGGAGGGGCGGCATTAGGATACGCCCACATCGGCTTTTTGCAAGCCATGGACGAGGCCGGCATCAAACCTGACTGCATCACAGGAACCTCTATGGGCGCCATCATGGGCATGATGTACTGTGCCGGCTATTCGCCAGAGAAAATCAAACAGATTGTAAAAGACGAGCGTATGGATGAATTGGTGGTTCTGGCGCGTCCCGGACTACACCACAACGGCGGCCTCGTAGGGACGGAAAAAATACAGCAAGTGCTGCTTAAATATGTGCCACACAACAGTTTCGACTCTCTGAAAATTCCCTTTTACTGCTGCACTGTCAACATGAACACCTTAGAACTGATATACCGCGGCAAAGGCGACCAACTGGTGCAATATGTGATGGCCTCTGCCGCCGTGCCGGCCATATTTGCGCCGGTCACCATCGACGGCGACTATTACGTTGACGGCGGCGTGTCGTGCAATCTGCCCGTACAACCGCTGATAGACGAGAAGTGCGACAAGAGGATAGCGGCAAACCTGCGTCTTGTTAAACCGATGAACAACCTGAAACCGAAAACAATTTGGCTTCGTGCCTTCATGTACAGCATGTTGTCCACCTCGCTGAAAACCTTGCCGATGTTCACAGACACGGTTGAGATAGACCCCGGCGCCTGCCGGATGTACGACTTCAACCGGTTAGATGACCTGTGCGAAATAGGCTACCGGGCAGGCCGAAAATATTTCAGCAAGAAACCTTGAAAACGGCAAGTATCTAAAAAAACAGCAAAAAGAAACGTCAGTTTTCCTGTTCCTGACGTTTCCTTTTTTTCTCCAAAAGGGCATACCCTACCCAATAGGCTATCGTGACCGCGAGAAAGATGCCCATCACTATCGGAAACCGTTCCTTGATTTCCATAAAAGTGAACGGTATAAGGCAAAGGGCAAGAATCATAAAATAACGGAGCGCAGCCTTCATATTACGACAATTTAGCGATCTGGTCTTTGAGAATCCGGATACGTTCTTCGGCATCGGCCTGCTTCTTGCGTTCATTTTCCACAATATTGGCAGGGGCACTCTGCACAAAACGTTCGTTCGAGAGTTTCTTCATCACGCCTTGCAAAAATCCTTCCGCATAGCGGAGGTCGGCCTGCAACTTTTTCAGTTCCTCCTCGGCACTGACAAGGCCCTCAACCGGCACAGCGTATTTCATGTTCTGCACAATAAACGACACGCAGTTTACCTCCATATCTTCAGGCTTGTATTCAATCTTATCGACATTGGCAAGCTTGCAGATTACGGCATCGATAGGTTCTTCGTCTCCGGTTTTGTTGCTGTGTACGCGCAGTGAGAGGGCGTTCTTCACGGCTATGTTCTTCTCCGAACGGATATGGCGGATAGACTCTACCACGCTGCGGGCATGGGCAAAGCGATCGAGCAGAACACGGTCAGGGGTTTCGGCTTTCGGCATGGCTTCCGTCATAATCGAAGCACCCTCCTCACGGTCGCGCATCGAATGCCACAACTCTTCGGTAATGAAAGGCATAAACGGATGCAGTATCTTCATCAGCGTTTCAAACAGTTCCACAAGGTCGTTGAATGTCTTGCGGTCAACAGGCTGCTGGTAGCCCGGCTTCACAATCTCGAGGAGGCACGAACAGAAGTCGTCCCAAATCAATTTGTAAATAGAAATCAGAGCCTCTGACAATTTATAGTTCTTGAAATCCTCCTCCATATCGGCGAGCACCTCATTGATGCGTTCTTTCATCCACTTGACCGCCACTTGAGAATGTGCCGGTTGCGGAAGTGTTTCGTCTATGCTCCAGCCCATCACCAGACGGAACGCATTCCAGATCTTGTTGCTGAAATTACGTCCCTGCTCACACAGCGACTCATCGAAAAGCAGGTCGTTGCCGGCGGGCGAACTGTGCAGCATGCCAAAACGCACGCCGTCAGCGCCGTATTTCTCAATCAGCATAATCGGGTCAGGCGAATTGCCGAGCGACTTGGACATCTTGCGGCGCAGTTTGTCTCTTACGGTGCCGGTAAAATAAACATCCTTGAACGGAATCATGCCGCGCCATTCCAGACCGGCCATAATCATGCGGGCCACCCAGAAAAAGATGATGTCGGGGGCGGTAATCAACGTTGCCGTGGGATAATAGTAGTTGATTTCAGGGTTGTCGGGATGGCGGATGCCGTCGAACACGGAGAGCGGCCAGAGCCACGACGAGAACCAGGTGTCCATCACATCCTCGTCTTGTTTGAGGTCCGCTTTGGTAAGGTTCAGTTCCGGGAATTTCTGCTGCGCCAAAGAGAGTGCCTCATCGACATTGTGGGCCACCACCATCTCGTGGTTGGGCAGATAATAGGCCGGGATGCGGTGTCCCCACCAAAGCTGGCGGCTGATACACCAATCTTTGATGTTCTCCATCCAATGAGCATACGTGTTCTTGAACTTGTCGGGGAAGAAACGTATCTCGTTTTTCATCACTGCCTCCAGTGCGGGCTTGGCCAATTCGTCCATCTTGCAGAACCACTGCAACGACAGTTTGGGCTCTACCACCTCGTTAGTTCTTTCGGAGAAGCCGACCTTGTTGACATAATCCTCTATTTTCACAAGGCTTCCGGCCTCTTCGAGGAGCGGAATGATTGCCTTTCGGGCCTCAAAACGGTCCATGCCGACCAAGAATCCGGCATTCTCGTTTATTGTGCCGTTGTCATTGAAGATGTTGATCGTCTCCAGATGATGTTTGATGCCGAGGTTATAGTCGTTGATGTCGTGGGCGGGCGTAATCTTAAGTGCGCCGGTGCCGAATTCTCTATCCACATATTCATCGTAGATGAGCGGCACGGAGCGGTTCACGACCGGCACAATGGCGCGTTTGCCCTTGTACTTGGCATAACGTTCGTCGTCGGGGTGCATGCAGATGGCCGTATCGCCCAGGATAGTTTCGGGACGGGTGGTGGCAATGGTGACATATTCGCCGGGCTCGCCCTCAATCTGGTAGCGCACGTAATAGAGTTTCGACTGCAGTTCCTTGAACACCACCTCCTCGTCAGAAACGGCGGTCAAGGCTTTGGGATCCCAGTTCACCATACGCACGCCGCGGTAGATTTTGCCTTTGTTGTAGAGGTCAACGAAGATATCTATCACCGCCTCCGAGAGGTCTGCGTCCATTGTGAACTTTGTTCTGTCCCAGTCGCACGAAGCGCCGAGTTTCTGGAGTTGCCGCAAGATAATGCCGCCGTGTTTCTCTTTCCATTCCCAGGCATGCTCAAGAAACTGTTCACGGGTAAGGTCTTTTTTCTCAATACCTTTTTCTTTGAGATAATGCACCACCTTGGCTTCGGTGGCAATGGAAGCGTGGTCGGTGCCGGGCACCCATACGGCATTGAAGCCCTGCATGCGGGCGCGTCTGACCAGAATATCCTGAATCGTATTGTTGAGCATGTGCCCCATGTGCAGCACGCCTGTAACATTTGGCGGCGGAATCACAATGGAGTATGCCGGACGGCTGTCCGGTTCAGAATGAAACATCCTGTTGTCAATCCAGTACCGGTACCATTTGTCCTCTACGGATTGCGGGTCATATTTTGCAGCTAATTCCATATATGCTTGTGTCGTTATTATCTATTGTTCAACCAATCAGTTACATTCTTGAAGATACGTTCATCGATATTGCCGTCTTCTGCGGGCACAAACTTCTCTCCGAGAATATGCTCATAAAGTTCTATATATCTGTCTGTTATATTCTTAACCACCACATCGGTCATTTCAGGCATCTGCTGTCCCTCCTGTCCTTGGAAGCCGTTAGCCATCAGCCATTCGCGCACAAACTCCTTAGACAGTTGTTTTTGGGGTTTGCCTTGGGCGAAATTCTCCTCGTATTTGTCAGCATAGAAATAGCGGGAGGAGTCGGGGGTATGGATTTCATCGATAAGATAGATTTTGCCGTTATTCTTGCCGAACTCGTACTTCGTGTCCACGAGGATAAGGCCTTGGCGGGCGGCGATTTGGGTGCCGCGTTCAAAGAGTTTGCGTGTATAGTCTTCAATGACGGCATAATCTTCGGGAGAGACCAGTCCTTTGGCGAGGATTTCCTCTTTAGAGATATCCTGGTCGTGTTCGCCCTGTTCTGCCTTGGTGGTCGGTGTGATGATCGGTTCAGGGAATTTCTGGTTCTCGTGCATGCCGTCGGGCAGGATATTGCCGCAGAGGTTGCGGCCGCCGTTCTTATAGAACCGCCATGCGCTGCCGCAGAGGTAGCCGCGCACAATCATCTCCACCGGAAAGCCCTGGCACAGCAGTCCTGCCGTCACCGTCGGGTCGGGGGTTGACAATTTCCAGTTGGGGCAGATGTCCGTAGTGGCGTCCAGGAATTTTGCGGCAATCTGGTTCAGGATCTGACCCTTGCAGGGAATGCCTTTGGGCAGGATCACATCGAACGCCGAAATGCGGTCGGTGGCGACCATGACAAGAATCTCATCATTGATATTATAAACGTCGCGCACTTTGCCGTGATAGACGCTTTTTTGTTTAGGAAAATCGAAATTAGTGTGTGTTATTGCAGCCATATAGCGAAAAATTTAACTTGTTTTTTTAATGGCGGCAAAAATAGCGAAAAAATCAGTATTGAAAATTATAGTATTTTTGCACCCGTATTTTTTATCATCTGCATGGATAATTTTGATGACATACGACCTTACAGCGAAGCGGAAGCCCGTCAAGCTTACTATAAACTAATGGACGACAAGCGGTTTCAGGATGCCATCGCGAAATGTCTGCCCGACTACACCATCGACGACTTTCGCAGAGACTTTGAGCATTGGCACTCGATAGACGAGGTGCAAATCGGTTTCGACAAGCGGTTTATGGATGTTTTCACCAAGCAGTTCGCCACAGGGCTCACCTTTTCGGGCATCGAGAACATTGACCCGAGCCAGGCATACCTGTTCATCAGCAACCACCGCGACATCACGTTTGACCCGGCCATGCTCCAGTACTATTTTTTCCTCGAGCACCGGCGCACCTCCAAGATCGCCATCGGCGACAACCTGATCGCCACGCCTGTCTTGAGCGAGTTTGCGCGGCTCAACAAGATGTTCTTAGTGTTGCGAGGAGGGTCGCTCCGCGAGAAGTTGCACAACTTCCAGCGGCTTTCCGCTTATATCCAGTACAGCCTCTTTGAGGAGAAAGAGTCGGTGTGGATAGCCCAGCGCGACGGCCGCACCAAAGACGGCAACGACTACACCAAGCAAGGGCTCGTGAAGATGGTTTCAATGGGACACGACCGCGACCTGATAGAAACACTCAAGCGGATGAACATCACCCCGATGACCATCTCGTACGAATATGAACCCTGCGCGCAGTTCAAGGCCCGCGAGCTGGCACTCAGCGAGAACGGCGTCCATTACCAAAAACGTCCGGGCGAGGACTTTGACAGCATCAAAGAGGGCATCTTCGGACAAAAAGGCCACATAACCCTCACCATTGGCAAGCCGCTCAAAGAAGAGCTGGACACCATACCGCAAGACATCAACAACAACGACAAACTTTTCCACGTCTGCCACTTGATTGACAAGCAGATATACGCAGCATACAAACTCTATCCCAACAACTACATCGCCCACGACATCAGAGACAATGACGAGCGTTTCCGCGACCATTACACGGCGGAAGAGAAAGAGAAATTTGAACAATACCTCGAGCGCAAGTCCGTAGTGCAGGATGTGGCACGGGAGAAGATGAGAGACTATCTGCTGCGCATCTACGCCACGCCCATAGACAATCATTACAACCAACACGCAGACAAAAGATTGTAAAAAACACCTTATAAATACCGACACGAAATGGATGAGATACAACCTCCGTCGACATTGAAGATACTGATCATTCGATTGAGTTCTATTGGCGACATTGTGCTGACAACGCCTGTTGTCAGAGCCATCAAAACGCAAATCCCGAAAGCGGAAGTGCATTTCCTTACAAAAACCGCAAACGAAGCTGTCATAAAAGCGAATCCTTACATCGACAAGATTCACCTTTACGACAGCAACCGCAAGAACGACCTGTTTGACGAGCTGAAAGCGGAGCATTTTGACTATGTAGTAGATCTGCACGGCAAGCACCGCACGCGTCAAGTCGTGCGG
This sequence comes from bacterium, assembly GCA_963643165.1. GTDB lineage: Bacteria > Bacteroidota > Bacteroidia > Bacteroidales > WCHB1-69 > F23-D06. Next base: position 76,023 of record CAVIJD010000004.1, read on the forward strand.
CGGCTGAAACGCCCCACGCTCACCTACAACAAACTCACATTCGGGCGGGCTTTCTGCGTGGCTTTCAAAATCAACCTGCTGCCCAACAAGCACATTGTCGATCGTTTCTTTCAAGCGGTTGCCAACCTCAACGTACACAACGACCACAAGGGGCTGGACTTCTTCATCCCCGAGGGGTGCGGTTTTGACGGCGACGACCTTCCTATGGTCTTCGAGGACGGCTTTGTGGCCATTGTGCTGGCCGGGCAACATGCCACCAAACGGATTCCCGCCTCCAAGATAGTCGAAATCGGCAGCATCCTGCACAAGCCGGTCATGTTGTTAGGCGGGCAAGATGTGGCAGAGGTGGGCGAAGAGATTGCGCTGCAGTTAGGCGACCGTGCCTATAACGGCTGCGGGAAATACACCCTCTACCAGTCGTGTTCCATCCTGAAGCAGGCCGACTGTGTCATCACCGGCGACACGGGGCTGATGCACGTGGCCGCCGCGTTCCGCAAACCCATTGCAGTGCTGTGGGGCAACACCATCCCCGAGTTCGGCATGTATCCCTATATGCCGGGGCAACGTTATCTGTACCGCAATTTCGAGGTTTGCCCGCTTCGTTGCCGCCCCTGTTCAAAACTCGGGCGCGCCAAATGCCCGCACAAGCATTTCAAGTGTATGAATATGATCCCCGCTGTTGAAGTGGCCGACTGGGTCAATAAGTTCTGAAGATGAAACAAGACTTTTTCCTGAATCCCGACCATCTGCAAGGCACTGCCTGCTTCCTCTCCGACACCCACTTCAGGACACCGCAAGACCAGGAGAGTTGGCAGAGAGAAAGCCTCCTTGTCCGTTTTTTGGAAAGAGAAAAAATAGACCATCTGTTTCTTTTAGGCGACATCTTCGACTTCTGGTTCGAATATGCTGACGTGGCCCCGAAAGGCTATTTCCGTCTGTTCAGCCTGCTGCACAAAATGCACGAGCGTGGCGTCAACATCTATTTCTTCACCGGCAACCACGACATGTGGGTTGAGGACTATTTCACGAAAAGTTTCAGCTGCAAAGTATTCCGCGAGCCGCGCCTGTTTGTGCTGAACGGGAAGCGTTGTCTGATAGGGCACGGCGACGGGCTGGGCGGGAAACAGCCGCGCTATCTTTTCATCAAGAAAGTGCTCGGCTTTGGTCCCGACCGTTTTCTGTACAGTCTGCTGCACCCCCGCATAGCCTTTGCCGTTGCGAGGCGCTGCTCTGCCCACAGCCGCGCCTCGCACCCTGCCGACGTGACCGTCTTCCGCAACGAAGCCGAACATCAGGTCTTGTTTGCCCGCGAAACGCTTCAGCACCACGAGGTGGACTTCTTCATTCTGGCGCACCGGCACATCCCTGTCGTCTATCCGCTCAACAGCCAGTCAAAACTCCTCAATGCCGGCGACTGGATTGACAACTACAGCTACATCCTGTTCAAGGCCGGCGATGCCGAGCCGGAGCTCCATTTCTACAACACAGCGAACCTTTCATAACAAAATCAACAACATAACCCATCCGAAATGATCAACACAGAACCAATCAGCAACATACCGCCCGGACACCGTGCCGGCTTCGTAAACCTCATCGGCAACCCCAACGTCGGAAAAAGCACCCTTATGAACCGGCTTGTGGGGGAGAAAGTGTCCATCATGACCTCCAAGGCGCAAACCACACGGCACCGCATCAAGGGCATCGTCAACGGCGACGACTACCAGATTGTCTATTCCGACCTTCCCGGCGTGCTCGACCCCGCCTATATGATGCAAAAGATGATGATGCGTTTTGTAATTGACTCTCTGCAAGATGCCGACATCATCCTCTACCTCGTAGAGTGCGGCGAGACGGCATACAACGCTGAACTGGTAGAGAAGATAAAAGCCCTCCGCCAGCCCGTCCTATTGGTCATCAACAAGATTGACCGTTTTTCAGAAGAGCAGGTCGAAGCCTCAAAACAGCATTGGCACGAAATCTTCCCCGATGCGGACATCATCGCCGTCTCCGCGCTCAAGAACCTCAACGTTGACACCCTCTGCCGGCGCATTGTGGAACTGCTGCCCGAGTGCCCACCCTATTTCCCAAAAGACGCGTTGACCGACCGGCCCATACGCTTCTTTGTGTCCGAACTGATACGCGAACAGATTCTGCTGCAATACAAAAAAGAGATCCCCTACAGCGTAGAAGTAGTCATCGACAGTTACAAAGAAGACGAAAACCTCATCCGCATCAGCGCGATACTGTATGTGGAGCGGGACACGCAAAAAGCCATCATCATCGGCAGCAAAGGAGCCGCCATCAAGAAACTCGGCACCGACGCCCGCGCCTCCATCGAGGACTTCCTGCAAAAGCACATCTTCCTCGACCTCTCCGTGAAAGTGCTGAAAGACTGGCGCAACAGCGAACTGCACATGAAACGTTTCGGGTACGACTACAAAGACTGACCGTTTTTTTGGGGGCATAGCCCACGCCTTTAATCATCATTTACTGGAAAAGAAAAAAATATCATCATGGCAATACTCGTAAAAAACATCAAACAACTGGTTCAGGCTGAACCGCAGAATATAACATTCCGGGCAGGCAAAGAGATGCAGCATCTGCCCATCATAGACAACGCCTATCTGCTCACCGAGGGCGACAGGATCAAAGCATTCGGCAAGATGGAAGATTTCAGTCCCGCACTTCTCGACGGTCTCACAGAGCCGTTGCAAGAGATCGATGCCACGGGCAAGATGGTTTTCCCTTCTTTTTGCGACTCGCACACGCACATCGTATATGCCGGCACACGCGAAGTTGAATACATTGACAAAATCAAAGGACTGAGTTATGAAGAAATCGCCAAGCGTGGCGGCGGCATTCTCAACTCCGCCGTCCGTTTGCACAACACCTCGGAGGAAGAGTTGTTTGACGAAGCCTGGCTGCGCTTGGAGAAGATGGCCTCGTGGGGCACCGGCGCCGTAGAGATCAAGAGCGGCTACGGGCTCTCCACCGAAGACGAACTGAAGATGCTGCGCGTCATTCGCCGTCTCAAAGAGAAGTCGCCGCTGTTAATCAAGGCCAACTTCCTGGGTGCCCACGCCGTGCCTGAGCAGTACAAACAGAACCCCGACGAATACGTGGATCTCATCATCAACGAGATGATACCGATGGTTGCCGCCGAGGAACTTGCCGACTTTATCGATGTGTTTTGCGACAAAGGCTTCTTTACGGTTGAGCAGACCGAAAGGATGCTGATGCAGGGCATCAAGTACGGGCTCCGTCCCAAAATCCACGCCAACGAGTTAGACTACTCGGGCGGCATCCAAGTAGGCGTCAAATACAACGCGCTCTCTGTCGATCACCTGGAATACACGGGTGACGAAGAAATTGCCGCCCTGCTCGGCAGCGATACAATGCCTACGATACTGCCCGGCGCCGCCTTCTTCTTAGGCATGGTTTGTGCTCCGGCACGCAAGATGATGGAAGCCGGCCTGCCCGTAGCGCTTGCCTCCGACTACAACCCGGGCTCCTGTCCTTCGGGCAATATGCAACTCGTGTTGGCCATGGGCTCTGTCATGTACAAAATGCTGACCGAAGAGGCGGTAAACGCCACCACTGTCAACACCGCATACGCCTTGGGAGAGCACGAGCAAGTGGGAAGCATCACCGTCGGGAAAAGAGCCAACTTCTTCATCACAAAGCCGATGGACACCATATATTATATGAGTTACGGATTTGGGGAGAATAAGATAGAGCAGTATTTCCTGAATGGGAAACGGGCATAAGGGCGCATCAGAACTTGCCGCCTGCGCCGCCGCCGCCAAAACCGCCGCCGCCGCCAAAACCGCCAAAACCACCGAAGCCGCCCGAGTTGCCACTATAGGGACTGCCGCCCATAAACGGCCCGCCTATGATGACCGGTCCGGAATAACCGCCGCCGTGCGAGGAGTTGTCTTGTCCCGGCTTGTTCGTTCTTCTCGACAACACAAACAGCACAACTGCAAAAATCAGGGTGCCGATGCCAACGCCAATGGCGTCGCCCACCGTGAAAGGGTCATCCAGCCTGTCGGCATTGATTTCACCTGAGGCGAGCGGCAGAATGTAGGCCAAGGCTGAGTCTATGGCGGCATAATAGTTGCCTTTCTGCAATTGCGGAATCATCTTCCGTTCAATGATGCGTTTGGCTGTAGCATCGGGGATGACACTTTCGAGGTCGTAGCCCACAGAGATATAGACATCGCCGTCGCCTTTGCTGCGGCTGGGTTTCACCAGAATCACCACCCCGTTGCGTTTGTCTTTAGAGCGCACGCCCCACTGCTCGCCTATCTCGTAGGCGAATTGTGCTGACGAGTAGCCGCCAAGATCCTCAACAGTCACCACGCAGATTACGTTGGTTGTCGTATCGTTAAAGGCAACCAGCCGCCGTTCCATATCAGCCGACTGCTCACGCGTCAGCACTCCGGCAAGGTCGTTCACCAGCCGTGGAGGGTTTGGCGCGGCGGGAATGACGCCGTCTTTCTTAGCCGTACAGCAGAAGAGGATGCACAGCATACACTGAAGCAGGAATAGCCTCTTCATCTCCATTCAGGATAGTTTAGTCGAAGTTGAAATCCACCGAGGGGGCATTCTCTGCACCTGCCGTTGCCTGGAAATAGCCTTTCTTCTCAAAATGGAACATCCCGGCGACAATATTGTTGGGGAATTTGCGGATGTACGTGTTGTATCCTTTCACCACCTCATTGAATTTGTTGCGTTCAACAGCAATGCGGTTTTCTGTGCCCTCAAGCTGGGCCTGGAGTTCCAGAAAATTCTGGTTGGCTTTCAGTTCGGGGTATCTTTCCACCACCACCATCAGGCGGCTCAAGGCAGACCCTAATTCATCTTGGGCTTTCTGGAACTGTGCAATCGTGCTCTCGTTCAAGTTGTTGGCATCCACCTGCACCGATGAGGCCTTTGAGCGGGCATTCACCACCGACTCTAACGTTCCTTTCTCGAAATCGGCAGCGCCCTGAACAGTTTTCACCAAGTTCGGTATCAAGTCAAGGCGGCGTTGATAGACATTCTCCACATTAGCCCATGCGGAGGAGCAACTTTCGTCTTTCTTGACCATTTTGTTGTAGGGGGCTATCAACCCAAGCAGCAGCGCCACCACGATAGCGGCCACTACGATAATGATTGTCGTGTTCTTCTTCATTTCTGTATTTTTTAATTCATGAATTATTTACTGGGTTTTACTGCAAATTCCGTGCCGTGAACAGGTTTTCGTATATCAAATCGCAAGCGCCGATGTTGGAGGCCACATATTGCCGGCACACGGTGCATGTCTTCTCGTAAAACTCCGGATCGCAGTCAAAGCGGCGGACAACGTCAAGCATCGTTTGGGCCGAGTTCACAGGAAATGCGCCCCTTAACAACGCAAGCGTCATCGCCTCATGGAAGTGGCTGTAATTAGGACCGAAAAAGATCGGCACGCCATACACGGCAGCCTCCAGAATATTATGAAGGCCCGTTTTAAAAGCGCCGCCGACATACGAGACCGTGCTGTAACGGTATATTTTGTTCAGCAGCCCGATGGTGTCAACAACCAGCACCTCGCAGTCGGCAAGGTTGGAATGTTCCATCTCCGTATAGGCTACGGTTTTGAAGTTGGCAAAAGTCTTCATCACCTCCGCTTTCCGGCTGATTTCGTGCGGGGCAACCACCAGTTTATATCCATCCAACTGTGCAAACAGCGTTGACAGCAGTTGCTCGTCAGGTCCCCAGGTGCTGCCTGCCACAATGAGTTTTTTGTCTTGTTTGAATGTCTTCACAAAGTCAAGGTGTCTGTTCTGCGAAGCGATGGCATACACCCGGTCAAAGCGCGTGTCGCCGCAGATTTTCACCTTTTTGATGCCGATTTGGTCCAACAACTGTGCGGAAATGTCATCCTGCACAAAGAATCCGGATGCAAGGCGGAGCTGTTTGCCAAACCAACGGCCTATAGGTCTGAAAAAGTATTGTTGAGGACGAAAAATGGCACAAATGTAATAAAACGGCACCTTCTTTTCGTGCAATGCCCGCATATAATTGAACCAAAACTCGTACTTTATAAAGACGGCCATGCACGGTTTCACGATTTCAGCAAAACGGCGGGCATTGCGGAGGGTATCTATGGGCAAATAGAAAACATAGTCGGGGAGGGTGTCGTTTTTGCGGATTTCATATCCCGAGGGTGAAAAAAACGTAACGAGCACTTTCGTGTCAGGCGACTCCTTTTTCACCTTTTCGATAAAAGGGCGGGCCTGTTCATACTCACCGAGCGAGGCGCAATGCACCCACAGCGGACGTTCATCGTGCGTAAAAGTGCTTTCCAGTCGGCGGAAAACACCCTGCCGTCCGCGCGCCCACAGCCGTGCCTTCTCGTTAAAGGGGGAGGCTGCCCGGATGATGGCGGCACTGAGCGCGGCTCCAACAGAAATGAGCGTATTCATCAACATGGAACGGTATTCTTATCGGTAATAAAAAGTTGTTACACTCTTCTTCTCATACAAGGGTATATTCCAGCCGATTTTCAGTCCGACCAGCCCGCTGAACTTGTACTTCAAGTCGGCAGTAGAGCCCTCATTGATAATATAATTGCGTGTCGGTTTGCTCCAAATTTCATAAAACTCGATGCCGCCGTAGAAATTGAGTACCCTATTCTTTTGGATGAAGAGGTATCCGACAAATTGGTTCAAGGCAAAGCCGCCGGAGAGGTGGTCGTAGCCTTTCTTGTAATTGCCGTCCAGTTGGGGCACCTGGTTGTCGTAGTCGTTGATGCGGATTTTGTGACCGAAATAGCCGGCGCCGAGACGGACCCACACCCCGGAATTTTTCCAGCGGTTCACGGGAATCACCTTTCCCACATTGGCGCCGAACTGCCAGTATCGGCCCTCGAGGTAAATCTTTGCCTGCAGTCCGTTGCCGTCGAGGACAATATGGTCGCCGCCGGCCTCGCTGACGATGTCGCCCAGAAAAGCCGCCGACTTGTCGCGCAGGTTAGCGCCAAACATATAGTTGCCCGCCATATCGAAAGTCCAGTTGCCTTTTGTCTTCACCGTCAAGCCGGTGCCGACGGACAAGTTGGGTTTGAACCAGCTTTTAAGGTCGCCCATTGGCAGATGTCCGGCCATATTCACGCCCGTCCAGACCATCGTGGCAGTTGTATCTACATAGTTCTTGTCTTTGTAATTTGTCCTGACGTGGCTGGTTCCCCGTTGGGCGGAGGCAACCGCAAAAGAGCAGAGCAGCAACAGGACTACAAGGTAAATTCTTTTTTTCATAGCCATAAAAAGCAAAAAAAACGGAAGAAGACAAGTCAAGTCAACTTCCGTTTTTGCTTCAGATTGATTTATTTGTTAGTGCGGCCGGGGTAAACCTTAAGCGCTTCCTCGAGGCACTTGACCGCTTTCTTCAAGTCTTCCACTTTGAGGCAGTAACTGATACGCACCTCATTGACACCTTTTCCGGGGGTAGAATAGAATCCCGTGGCAGGCGCCATCATCGTCGTTTCGCCCTGATAGTTGAACTCTTCCAGCATCCAGCGGCAGAAACGGTCAGAATCGTCGATGGGCAGACGGGCCACGCAATAGAAAGCGCCTTTAGGCATAGGCACATAGCATCCCGGTATAGCATTCACGCCATTCACCACCGTGTTGCGGCGAGCCACATAGTCGGTAATCACAGCATCGAAATAGGCTTTGGGGGTATCCACAGCGGCTTCGCCCAAAATCTGACCATAGGTTGGAGGCGAAAGGCGGGCCTGTGCAAACTTCATTGCCGTATTGTAAACATCCTTGTTGTGGGTGATAAAGGCGCCCGTGCGCACGCCGCAGGCACTGTAACGTTTTGACACAGAGTCAAGCAGCACCACATGCTGTTCCAGTCCTTTGAGTTCCATGACAGAGAAATGTTTCACGCCGTCGTAGCAGAACTCGCGATAAACCTCATCGGCGAACAGGAAAAGGTCGTGTTTCTTGGCAATTTCGCCAAGTTGGCGGATTTCCTCTTCAGAATAGAGATAACCCGTAGGATTGTTGGGGTTACAAATCATAATGGCTTTCGTCTTTGGCGTAATCACCTTCTCAAATTCCTCGATTGAGGGAAGGGCGAAGCCCGTTTCGATTGTCGAAACGATAGGTTTCACCACCACGCCGCACGTCACGGCAAAGCCGTTATAATTAGCATAGAAAGGTTCTGGCACGATAATCTCATCGCCGGGGTCCATACAGCTGTTGAACGCGAAAAGGAGACCTTCGCTGCCGCCCGTTGTGATGATAATCTCTTCCGGCGTGATGTCGATGCCTACGCTATGGTAATACTCGACCAATTTTTTGCGATAAGAAAGATTACCTGCCGAGTGGGTATAGGCAATAACAGGGATATCGGCATTGCGTACGGCCTCGCGGGCGCCGATGGGGGTCTCAATGTCCGGCTGTCCGATATTGAGGTGATAGACATGGACTCCGCGTGCTTTGGCAGCATCGGAGAAAGGCACCAGCTTCCGTATCGGAGAAGAGGGCATCGTTTGTCCTTTTTTTGAAATGTTTGGCATAACTTTTATTATATTGTGTTGATTGTTAAAAACTTAATTTTACACCCATCATTTAGGGCGGGCAAATATACAAAATTTCTCAAGCGCAACCGGACATTCATGAAACGCCCACACGGCTGCCGCACGAATTTAGAATGTAGAATGTAGAGCGTTACGCGTGTTGTTCTTTCTCTCTTTCCACGATGTTGA
>CAVIJD010000005.1:0-79734 GCA_963643165.1 bacterium
TTGTGATGTAAAAAGGCGCGGTCTTTTGCGGAAAATGTTATTTTTGCCGCCTGTAAAAATTAACAGATAATGTCACAGTATCTTTCTGAAAACGTCAGCAAAATCACGACAAACACGCTGCAGCGAATGAAAAGCAAAGGCGAACGTATTGCAATGCTGACAGCGTACGATTATTCTATTGCCACCTTGCTGGATATGGCCAAGATTGACGTGATTTTGGTGGGAGATTCCGCCGCCAATGTGATGGCTGGTTACCGGACAACGCTGCCGATTACGCTCAACGAGATGATTTACCATGCCTCATCCGTGGTCCGCGCCGTTAAAAGGGCTTTGGTGGTCGTGGATATGCCTTTCGGCACCTATCAGGGCAATTCTAAGGAGGCACTTAATTCGGCCGTCCGCATTATGAAAGAGTCGGGCGCGGATGCCGTCAAACTGGAAGGCGGCTCAGAGGTGTTGGAGTCCATAGACAGAATTTTGAGCGCAGGCATCCCCGTGATGGGACATCTCGGTCTTACGCCACAGTCTATCAACAAGTTCGGCACTTACGCAGTCAGGGCAACCACCGACGATGAGGCTGAGAAGTTGCTTGAGAATGCCAAACTGCTTGAGCAGCACGGCTGTTTCTCTTTGGTTTTGGAAAAGATACCGGCAACACTGGCCCAGAAGGTTACCGAGAGTTTGACAATCCCCACGATTGGCATAGGAGCGGGCGGGGCAACCAGCGGTCAGGTGCTCGTGTTTCATGATATGATGGGTATTACACAGCAGTTTTCCCCCCGTTTCTTGCGCCGCTATCTCAACTTGAGCGAGGAAATTGTCGGGGCAATAGAGCACTATATTGAAGATGTCAAAAACTGCAATTTCCCGAATGAGTCTGAGCAGTACTGAACAGGCGGTGCGCCTTTTGGACGGGCGTGTGCTTTATGAGGACAACCATCTGCTGATACTGAACAAGAGGGCAGGCGAGATTGTCCAAGGCGACAAGTCCGGTGACGAGCCGCTGTTGGAACTGGCACGCAGTTATATACGCGAAACGTGCCAAAAGAAGGGAAATGTGTTCTGTGGCCTTGTGCATCGGATTGACAGACCGGTGAGCGGCGCAGTGGTTTTTGCCAGAACTTCTAAGGCTCTGTCCAGGATGAACGAGTTGGTGAAACAACGCCGCATCAGCAAGGTGTATTGGGCCATTGTGGAGGGCACTCCGGCCGTCGAGGAGGCAACGTTGGTACATTATATGCAGAAAAACGAGCGGAATAATAAGAGTTATGTGTCCGAAACAGAAAAACCGGGGTGGCAGCGCGCCGAACTGAAATACTTGCTGATTGGCACGTCAGAGCGTTATAGCCTTCTGGAGGTTGAATTGCATACAGGACGCCATCATCAGATCAGGGCGCAACTTGCCGCGGTGGGAAATCCCATTAAGGGTGATGTCAAGTATGGCGCACGACGCGCTTGCGAAGACGGGTCCATAATGCTCCACGCACGCTCACTCCAATTTGAGCATCCGGTTTCACATCAGGATGTTTCTGTTGTCGCCGAGCCTTTCAATCCATTGTTCAGAAAGATAGGCGGATTGGAAGAGTGACTTTTCCTTTGTGATGGTGTGTCTTGATTTCCGTTCGGAAATCAGAGTTTTTTCAAGTCTTTGATTCGATAACTGCCGAATTTTGACCTTTTGATGGCTGGATTGTAATAGGTCTCGTCTGACTGTATCTGTTTTTTTCCAAAGACAAACTCCTCGATGAAATTGTCAATCAGATTGAATTCCCGGGGATAGATGCCGGCCACCTCATGGGCGAGTCCCGTGTATCTGCGGATATGGAAAGGATAGTCGTATTTGCTGAAACGCTTGGCCAGAGCGTTGCTGCCGAACATGCCTTGGTTGAAAATGCGAATCTGCTTGTAGGGCACAAGATGGTCTTCCGTGCCATGGCACAACAGGGTGGGGGCAGGCGGCTGAATGCGGTACTTGACTTTGCCTTTGCGCGACAAAATGCTGCCCGAAAAGGAGATGACCCCGGCATAATGGAAAGTGTCTGGGAGTAGTTCTGTGCCGTGAATCCTGTTGCCGAGGAAATAGTCGGCCTGCAACACCGTGATGGCCCCGGCACTGCTGCCGAGTGTTACGATGTGATTCGCATTGATCTGGAAGTCAGAACGATGCTGAAGACTGTCAAGGATATAGCCCGTGGCGGAAATCAGGTCTTCCCCTGCCATGTCGATGGCATTCTTGAATTTCTCCAGTCCTGAGATTAAGGTGTAGTTTTTGTATCCTTTCAAGCCGAGCCGGTAGTCGATGGCGATGACAACCCAGCCTTTGTCGTTGTAATATTGTTGCAGTTCCGTGATCTGATGGTCGTTGCGCGCCCCCGACACGAAGCCGCCCCCGAAAACGAAAACCATACAGCTGTGTTCTTCATTTTGCTGTTGTGGCACATATACGTCCATCATGAGATGGTTGGTGTCTTTTACGGCATATTCAAAAGTCAATTTCTGCTGCGAAAAGGCAGTGCCGGCAATCAATAAGGACAATAGAGTGATGAGGAGATTTCTGTTCATCTCGTTGGTTCTAAACAGATTAAGCGGAAAGTGAGGGATTCGAACCCCCGGAAGTTGTGACACTTCGGCGGTTTTCGAAACCGCTGCCTTCAGCCACTCGGCCAACTTTCCGTAGAGCCATTTTCAATAGCGGCTGCAAAAATACAAAAATTTTCGAGCGCCCGTCATTTTTTTGCGAGATACATTATGCAGGTCCCGAATGTGAATTTGCGGTAGTTGACGGAGGAGAATCCGACATGGTGCAATAAGGGCACGATGATGTCTTCTTTGGGGAATTTGATGATGGATTCGGGCAGGTAACGGTAGGCTTTTCCGTTTCCGGAGATGATTTTTCCGATGATGGGTAGCATGAAGCGTGCGTAAAGCCGGAAGCATTTTGCCAAAAATGTACGGTCAGGGTACGAGAGTTCCAAAATGACCATAATGCCGCCCTTTTTCAACACGCGGTGCATTTCGGCAAGACCGGTCTCTAAATGCTCGAAATTGCGGATGCCGAAGGCTACGCTGACACTGTCGAAGCTGCCCTCCGCAAAATCGAGCGCCTCGCAGTCGCCTTGAATGAAGCGGATGTTCCCCTTGGCCTTTTTGCGGGCCTCCGCGAGCATGTTCTCCGACAGGTCGATGCCGGTCATGCTGCTCCCAGTTGGGGCTTTTTTGGCCGCGGCAATGGCAAAGTCGCCCGTGCCCGTGGCAATGTCAAGCATTTCTATCGGCGTTTCCCCCTTTGTCAGTGTGCGTACGGCACGAGCTCTCCAAATGCGGTCTGTGCCGAATGAGAGCAGATGGTTGAGCAAGTCATAATGCGGCGCAATGTCGTCAAACAGTGCTTTTATCATTTTTCTGGATGGCATAGCATTAGGATATTAGGTAGGGGATTCCGGCGAGCAGTGCAAGTAGGAATGTGGATATTACCAGCATTGGCAGGTATCTGTCGAGTTGTTTTCCCGACTGTTTCCAGACCCCCGCAAGATGTTTTGCAAATAATGGCAGGGTCAGCAGATAGAGCAGATTCCAGCCCGTTTGGAAGTTGAGTGCCGTAAAGAGGATCATGCAAGTCCAGCCGGCAATGATGAGTATGGTGTGGTAGATGCGTGCGTCTTTTTCGCCGATGCGGAGCGGAATGGTGGCGCGGATGCCTGCGTCGGAGCGCATGTCTCTGATGTTGTTGACATTGAGTACGCCAACGCTGAAGAAGCCGATGCTTGCGGCAGGCAGCAGGAGTGTCCACGAATTGAGGCGGTGCGCCAGTACAAAGTAGCCGCCCAACACCGACACTATCCCGAAAAAGAGGAAGACGAACAGGTCGCCGAGTCCCCGATGTCCGTAGGGGTGCTTGCCTAAGGTGTAATGGAGCGCGGCCCAGATGGCGCAGAGTCCGGCCAACAGCAGGGCAATGGCTTTGGGGGTTAGCAGTGTGCCGAAGGAACTCCAGACCAGCAGCGTGCCGAAAAGGCAACAGGCCGCGACGGTGACGGCAATCAGTTTGCGGAATGTCGGCACGGTGATGCCACCTTGCGCAAGGCTGTAGGTCGGTCCCTCGCGCTCTTCGCCGTCGGTGCCGTGCAGAAAGTCGCCGAGTTCGTTTGACAGGTTGCTCAGGATTTGCAGTGACACGGTGGTGAGCAACAGAAAGACGATGGTTGCAATGCTGGCGTTGCTGTTCCCGAAGGCCAGCGTACCGCCGAGCAGCACGCCGGACAGAGAGAGCGGCAGTGTGCGTAAACGCATCGAGTGTATGACTGCTTTGATGAACAGTGAGTTTTGCATAGCGTCAGTATCTTTTATCTGTGTGGCGGTGTGAGGATAGTTTTGGGAGGGATGAGGAACAAAAGGTCATATTCTGGCTTTTTTGAGCAGCAGGAAGATGAAGTAGGGGGCGCCGGCAAGCGCTGTGATGCTGCCGACGGGCAATTCGGCAGGAGCGGCAAGGGTGCGGGCAAGGGTGTCGGCAATGAGCAGGAAAAAGGCGCCGAAGAACAGCGAGTAGGTGAATAGCCGGCGGTTGTCGCTGCCGAAAACCAGCCGCGTGATGTGCGGAACTATCAGCCCGATGAATCCGATGACTCCGCAGAACGAGACAACCACGGCCGTAAGTACCGAGGCGGCAATGAGGACGATGCGGGTGGTGTGCTGCGTGTTTACCCCAAGCGTGCGTGCTGCATCGTTTTCCAATTGTATGATGTTCAGGTCTTTGGCATAGTAGAAGAGCACAAGGGCAACGGCTGTGAGGGTGATGAGGATGCAGGCGGAGTCCGTCCAAGTGGCGGAGGCCACGCTTCCCATAGTCCAGAAAAATATTTTCTGCATCTCTTGCCTGTTGATGACCATCAGGAGGGTGATGACGGCAGAGATGAGGAAGTTGAGCGCGATGCCGATGAGCAGGAGGGTCTGCGTGGAATGGCGGCGTTGCATTGCCGCGATGCCCATGATCAGAAAGAGCGTGAGCAGCGCGGTGGCCAAAGCCGGCAAGGTGACACCGAAAACGAGTGTGTCAAGCCCTAACAGAAAGGCGACGGCGGCGCCTAAGGATGCCCCCGACGAGATGCCCAGCATGTAGGGGTCGCAGACGGGATTGCGGAATATGCTTTGGAATACGCAGCCGCAAAGAGCCAGCGAGGCTCCGGCCAGCAGACTCACTACGATGCGCGGCAGCCGCAATTGCCACAGTATGGTGTTGTAGAAACTTTGGTCGCCCCCGACGACACCCTGCAGGTCGCCGTGCTGTAGGATTCCGGCTATGACTGCCTTGGCCGGAATGTGTACGGCCCCGATGAAAACGCAAGTGCCTGCCGCCAGCAACAGCAGTGTCCCCAAAAGGAACGGAAGGAAAATATGGCGACCATCTTTCCTCATATTATGTCATTCTCTTCGATGAGGTTGTTCAGGATGGCATAAACCGTGAGCGCGGATATGGACTTGATGCCTGTCTTCTTCATGATGTTCTTGCGGTGCGTGAGGACGGTGTGTACAGAAATGTTGAGCAATTCGGCAATCTCGGTGCTTTTACGGCCTTTCACGAGGTTGATGAGGATCTCGCGCTCGCGTTCAGAAAGCTGCGAGGGGTCGGTGTCTTCATTCTCGGGACGGCTGGCCGTTAACACGTCGTTCAATTTTGTGCGAAGATGCTTTACGTCGTCGGTGATTTCGATGATTCCGTTGAATTGTTTGAGATGCAGGGATTCGAAGAAGGCATACACCAAGGCGATGATTTTCATGTCTGGCAGTTCCTCAAAGATGCCGCGTACGTTGCCGAGTTTGTTGTAGTCGAGCATGACCGGATTGATGATGAGTATGTCCGGGGCAATGGCGTGTACCCGCGTCAGGATGGTTTTGGCATAGTCCGTTTTCAGCACGACTTCGTACTCGGGCATGTTCTGGAGCATAGCGCAGAGCCCCTCCAGCACAATTGGGGACGGGTCGGCGATGATGATTCTATATTTCATTGTTCTCCAGTGTCTTGATGTACGGTATGAGGATTTTTTCTTCTAATATGGCATGTTTCTCGATGTCGTCTGACAGCGAGAAGATGTCGATGAGCATAAAGATGCGTTCGCGTTGAGCCACGTCGGCCGGGATGTATTTGATTAACAGGTTGGTGAAATCACGCAGTTTGTCCTCAATGTTGTCATGCTGCCGGTCGAAGTCGGCCACGCTGAATTTCTTTCTCCGCGGCTTACGCTTTTCCTTAAGGTCTTGGATGTAAGGGAATATCACGTCTTCTTCGTGCTGGAAGTGGCAAACAACCTCTTTTTTGTACTCCTCGAAAAACTTCAGGATGGTGGTTCGGTATTTTTCGTTCCAGTCTTGCATCACATCGTGCAGATGATGCTCAATGTGGGAGAACTCGTTGTCAACATAGTCGTTGTGCGAGGCTTTGAGGTACTGCAGGAAGTCGTCGATGTTACAGTTCTGCAGTTCTTCGCGTTCGGGCAGGTAGTCGTCTTGCGTGTAGGCGTTGCAGATCAGCAGAAAGAGCGGCAGCGACACCCCGTTGTCTTCGCAGACCTGCTTGACGGTCTTTTCGCCGAATCCAAGCGAGATTCCCATCCTCGGCAGCAGGATGATCAGGTTGTTGTAACAGGCCAAGACGTCTGCCATTTTCATCTTTGCCGTTATGAAGGTATAGTTGTTGGTGCGTTGTTGCATAGCGGTTTTGTTTAAAGCGTGCAAAGATAATAAAATTGTACACGGTGTTTTGACGCAAAGCGCAGGCAAGCACGGCTGCCGCACGAATCAAGAAAGTAGAGGCGTTACGCGTGTGGTTCTTTCTCTCTTTCTACGATGTTGAGCCTCTTCGAGGCTCTGTTTGACTCGGGGCGCGACTTGCTCCGACGGCTTCACCGTCGGTTATGGTCAAAGGCGAGATGGAATTTTCCCGTTCGTGCGGTAGTCATAGGGGAACATGATGGCCGGATGTGCCCGGTTGATGCCGTCAATACAAAATAAAACGACTTGAGCATAATAGCCAAGCCGTTCTAGATGTTTACACAACGGAATAATCCTTATTGTGAGTTGCTTCAAAATTGTGCCGCAAAAATACTCTTTTTTCTGATATTTGCAATGTTTTGAAAAAAACTTTTGTCCTTTGTCAGTTCACTCTTGACACGGATGCGGAACGGGTGACTTCACGCAGCACCACATTTGCATTGTTCGATGCTTTGTATTTGACGGATGATGCGCCTGTGGCTTCCATTACCAGCGACTTGTCTGCATTTGCGCGGACGTGAGAGGAACCGGACGCAAAAATGGCAGCATGGTCCGTGTCAAGGTCCATGGCGTCCACCTTGCAGGCTCCTGAAGATTCGACTGTGAGCGAGTTGACACTTCCCTTGAGTTTCAACGAAGCAGCCCCCGCAGCATCAATTTCGGCTTTGTTGTATCTGCCGGAAATATTGGCGCTGCAGGCACCGGCCGCGTCTATGTCCAGCTCTTTTGCATCGATCATGAACTCAGCTTTCGCCGACCCCGCCAATTCAATGTCGGTCTCGTCAAAACTGCCCGAAAGGCTGATTTTGGAAGCTCCGGTGATTTTGGCCTCCAGTTTCTCGGCTTTGACGTTGAGTGTGCCGATTTTGCTGCTTCCGGCCGTGTGGATCTCCAACTCATTATGCCCAAGGTTGAACTCGTCGGTGCAGTAAAAAGAAGTGGATCCTGACATCTCGAGGCTTTCAAGCATCGGCATCGCGATTTCAGCTTTCACTTGTTTGCCACTCAGGTTGCTCAACATTCTGGACGGGAGGTTTTGGCTCCAGCCGATTTTGAGGATCCCGTTTTGGACGGACACTTCCAGGTATTTGTCCAAGTTCTCGGGCAAGGTGATGCTGACTTTGTAATTGTTCGATTTGACAAGCTGAACTGTGACAATGCCGCTCACTGAAATACCGTTGAAGTGGGTGTAGTTGAAGTTCCGGGTCACGGTTCCCGGGTCGTCAGGCATAATCTCTTCAGACACTTCTTTGAGTGATGTTTTTGCCCCGCAAGATTGTACGGATGTCGCCATGATGAGGGCTGCCACGATGAATATTGTCAGGCTTGTTTTGATGTTATTTTTCATAATTGTGCTTTTTTATTGTTCGTTTGATAAGTCTGTTTTGGTATTGTCTTTCAGGCTCGGACGGTCCTCGAGGTTGAAATGTCCTTTGTGCCGTCCTCTCATTCCATAGTAGTACTGTTCTATTTCGCCCAGGTCTTTCTCGTAATCGCCGGTGGGGTAGAAAACTTTTCCGATGCCAAGCGTGCGCGTCTTATAGTCGATGTGGCTCAGGCAAATAGGCACTTCCGCTTTTTGGGCAATCTGGTAGAACCCCCGTTTCCATTTTTCCACCCGTTTGCGTGTACCTTCCGGGCAGATGATGAAAGCGATTTCTTCACGCTCGTGGATGAGGTTGACGGCAAATTCGGTGAAATGGAGCGAGTGTTTGCGGTCAACGGGCACACAGCCCAGTCGGTAGAGGTAGCGTTTGAAAGGGAACACGAAGAATTCCTTTTTGATGACGATGGTTCCTTTGGCGTGCATGTACTCCAGCATCCAGTGTCCTAAGAAGAAGTCGAGGATGGAGGTGTGCGGGGCCAGAATCATGACGCATTTCTTGACGGGTGCAGGTTGGAATCCCACAGGCTTGAAGCGGAAGAGCCGCAGCAGAAACAGATAGAATTTCTTGCCTTCCATGATGTTATTGTTCCAGTATTATGGCATTTCCGTCGATGCGGCAGCATACGGGGCAGCCCATCTTGAGGGCGCGGTTGTCGGGGCGGTGACCGGCGGGAACGTTGAAGATGACAGGGAAATGATACTTGGCGCAATGCTCGGCCACGATTTCTTCGGCATTTTTCCCGAAAGGAATCGTATTGTCGTGCATGTCGGATAGATGACCCACCAGCAGGGCGGCCAGATGGTTTAGTTTGCCGCTGCGTTCCAGGCTGTTCATCATCCGGTCGATGTGGTAAAGATACTCGTCAAGGTCTTCGATGAACAGAACTTTGCCGTCGGTGTCCAGGTCTGACGGTGTGGCGAGCATTGCATAGAGTATGGAGAGGTTGCCGCCTACTATGGGGGCGGAGAATTCCGCGGCCCTGTTGAGCGGATGCGGAGGCAGTTCGTAGTGCAGCGGCTCGCCCCGGAGCGCGGCGGTCCACGAACGGCGGGCATCGTCGGTGCCGCGGACTATGTCTATGGGCATGGCCGCATGCAAGGTGGCCGTGTCTGTGTTCCGGTTTAAATGCGAATGGAGCACGGTGATGTCGCTGTATCCGACTATCCACTTGGGACTGCGGCGGAAACCGCTGAAGTCGAGCCGGTCGATGATGCGGGCGGTGCCGTAGCCGCCGCGGGCACACCACACAGCCCCGAGGTCCGGGTTGTCCAAAAGGTCTTGCAGGTACGAGGCGCGAAGCCTGTCGTCACCGGCAAACTGATGGCACTCGGCAAACAGACGCTCGTCGTAGAACGGAACAAACCCCTCCTGCTCAAGAAACCGGACGGCAGGCAACAGTTCCTCTTCAGAGATCTTGCGCGCCGGGGCTGCAATGCCCACTTTGTCGCCCCGTTTCAGATAGGGAGGGATGGTCATGGCTGTCTGTCTCCGCAGTGCTTTTCCTTAAACTCAGTCGTCTATTTCAGAATGGATGAAAAGCCCGGCATGCGAGAACTCCAACTCATATACGATGTTGTTGTACAGAATCTTGACTTCAATGTGGTCGTGCTCGATCTCGATGTCAAGAATCATGGCTCTCGGGAAAAACGCGTTGATGTACTGCATGATGCCGTCAGGCAGAGTGTCAAGAAAGTAACTGCTGTCTGTCTGATGGTCGTTGTCGGTTTCTGTGATGACGTTGATGAGCAAGCCGGAGGCATTGTAGTGCAGTTCAACTTCTACGCTGTTGTTTTCGACCTCCAGCACATAGATAATCTCTACGCCGGGACGTTCGATGATGTCCACGTCATCGAGATGCCATGAAAAATAGATGCTGGCGCGGAACGAATTGCGGACGGCCTCAGGCAAAAAGTCAAGGATGTGCAAGCAGGTTTTGGTCATTACCCATTCCACGTTGTTGCGGTTGGCGTACCAGGCAATTTTGGTGGTCTTGTTCTCCTTGAATGTCACTTCGTAATAGTCACCCTCAGTTTCCCAAACGGCACGTTTGGCATTGGGATATTGTTCGTTGAAGGCGGATTTCACCTCTTGGGGAACGGTTGAGTCGTTCTTGTTGCAACTTGTAAAGTTGACGGCAGCCAGACACAGAATCAGTATAGCTGCGATTTTTGCGGTTTTACTCTTCATAAGTGTGTTGTTTAGATGTTTTATTTTCTGTTGTGGTCTAATTTTGATGGTGGTCTTACGCGACGCTGACATTAAGGATAACGATTCTACTTGTCATTTATTGCAGATGCAGGGCAAGAAATTCTTTTTCTTTCAATGCTTTCTCCGTCTCTTCGCAAAGCAGCTGTTGCTCTTTGACGTTTTCAGTGAACCGTTTGCCCTGCTTGGCGATTTTCTTTTTCTTGAAGTAACATCCCGTTTTCCCCTCGAATGCGGGATTCAGTGCCGCTTCCAGCATGGTGGCGGCGCCCTGGGCCGGGGTGTTGATCAAGGGACGGAATAGTTTGTTGCAGAGGAAGTCTATCACTTTGTTGCCTTGGCAGATGATGCCCGTATCGACGATGCCGGGGTCTGCCACATTGATGCAGATGCCCTCGTCTTTCCACTGTTCGGCGGCTTTGAGCGTGTAGTAGTAAAGCGCTCTCTTGGAGTTGGAATAGGCGATGAAACGGTTGAAACTGCGTGCCGTCTTGGGTCGCATGAAGCCGGGTTTCAGGCTGAACCAGCGGTAGGAGAGCGACACCATGCTGACGATGCGGGTGCCTTTGCCCATGAGCGGGTGCAGCAGCCTGTTGAGCACGTAATGGCCGAGGTAGTTCACCGCCGCCGTATATTCAAAGCCGTCAACGCTTTGCTTGGCGTAGTGGCACAGCACACCGGCATTGTTCAATATGATTTGGATGGACTTGAATTGCGCCGTCACCTCGTCGGCGAAGCGTTTCACGGAGTGGAGGTCGCCCAGGTCAACTTGCATCAAATAGACGTTACGGCTGTTGAGCGCATCCATCTGCTCGAAGACGGGACGGGCCACAGCCGTGTCGTAACAGGCCATGATGACATCATAGCCGGCTTCAAGCAGGGCTTTCGTATGTATGGAGCCCATGCCGCCGTCAGCGCCGGTGACCAAGGCTAGCCCTTTGCTGCCGTCTTCAGTGCTTTTTGGTTTCATGATTGTAGATTTCGCGGTACAGGTTCTCGTATTTTTTGAGCATAAAGGCGCGGCGCAGTTTGAGCGTCTGCGACAGTTCGCCCGTCTGCGGGGTCCAGGTGTCGTTCACCATCCGGATGCGGTGTATGCGTTCGTGCTCCGCCAGCCCTTTGTTGATGCTTTCAACTTCGCGCTGCATCCGCTTGACGACTTCAGGTAGCGTGATCATCTCGTCGTTGTTGTCATAGTGTATCTTGTATTTGGCACACCAGAAATGGAGCGTGTCGAAGTCGGGCACGATGATGGCGGAGGCGAATTTCTCGTTTTCGCCAATGACCATGCAGTTGTCGATGAAATGGGACTCGCGGAGTTTGTTCTCGAGCACTTGCGGGGCGATGTATTTGCCGGTCGAAAGTTTGAAGATCTCTTTTTTGCGGTCCGTGATCTTGAGGTAACGGCGGTCTCCTTTGGTTTTGCCGTTGATGTCAACCATCATGCCGATGTCGCCCGTGTGGAACCATCCGTCACTGTCAATCACCTGAGCGGTGTATTCGGGATCTTTGTAGTATCCCATCATCAGGCAGTCGCCTTTGGTGAGGATCTCGCCGTCTTCGGCCAATTGGAACTCTATGCAGGGCATGATTTCGCCCACGGTGCCGATGACGAACACGTCTTTCGTCGGGTTGTTGACGGCGATGACAGGCGACGTCTCGGTCATGCCGTAGCCTTCGAACACGCGGAGCTTGGCGGCCGAGAAGAGACGGATGATGCGTTCCTGGATGGAAGACCCGCCCGATACGACAATCATGGGCTTGCCGCCGAAAGCCTCGCGCCACTTGGAATAGACTAATTTGTCGGCGAGTTGCATCTTTTTCAGGTAGAACCAGTTGTGATTGTAATAGTCGTATTTTGTGGCCTCTTTGAAAGCCCAGAAGTAAATTCTCCGTTTGATGCCTGTCATGTCCTTGCCGGCAGCATGCAGTTTGTCGAACATCATTTCCAGCACGCGCGGTACGGCACAGAACCCTACGGCGTGGATGTCTTTGAGGTCTTTGGCTATGGTGTTGAGTCCGCCCGCATAGTAGATGCTGGTGCCCAAAATCTGATAATGATAGTTGATGACTCTCTCATAGACGTGGCACAAAGGCAAGAAACTCAAGATGTTGCCCGTGTGGTCGTTTGTCTGCATCTTGGTGAGCGTGATGGCGTTGGTGAGGAAGTTCTTGTGCGACAGCATGACACCTTTGGGAAGCCCCGTGGTGCCGGAGGTGTAAATGATGGTCGCTAATTCTTCCGGCTTGATCTCAGCTTTGTTCTTTTCTACCGTGGGCATCCACTTTTCACGGTTGTCACGCCCTATTTTCAGCATTTCGAAGAATGAACGCTCGTCTTTGATGTCTGCAATCGTGAATACGTATGGGTGCAACTCCAAGTCGGGCAGCGCCGGCGCCACGTGCTTGTAGATGGACTCGATGCCGATGACGATGCATTTCGAGTCGGAATGGTTCAGGATGTAACGATAGTCGTCAGGGGTGAGCGACGGATAAACCGGCACGTGAACCATTCCCGCCAACATGATGCCCATGTCCATGAAATTCCACGCCGGACGGTTGTTCATGATGGTGGCGACTTTGTCGCCTTTCTGTAGCCCGAGCTCCAACAAGGCACAGGCGATGGACTCCGAAATCTCTATGTATTCGTCCACGCTGAACTTGTGCCATTCTCCATTTTCTCTTCCGCAGATGATGTCACCCTTGGGGTAGTTTTCTTTCAGATGTTCGAGAATATCAAATAGTCTGGTAATCTTCATAAGCAAATATTTTTTGAAAAATGACTGTGGGCGGCAAAGATAACAAAAACATTTAAAGGATACTTGTTTTTCTTGTGTGTTGTTTGCAATGAGTTGACTTTCAGTTAATTGTAAAATGCGAAAAAAAAGAAGACCGGCAGGTGTCGGGATATTGAAAAAAGTGTATTTTTGCAGCCGCTTAACCAATGGCGGGGTAGCTCAGTCGGTTAGAGCGTCGGATTCATAACCCGGAGGTCACGAGTTCAATTCCCGTTCCCGCCACAGGATTAAAAAAGCACTGGTTTTTCCAGTGCTTTTTTTGTTTTGACGACGGAGCGTCCGGATTCTATGCAATGGGCGCAGTTTAACGCCAAGTACACACTACAGTTTGCCGATTTTCCGGTAAAAGTCTTCCTCAGAGAGGATGAGAATGTTCAGCGCTTCGGCTTTTTTCCGTTTTTCAGGCCCCATTTTCTCTCCCGCCAGCACGAACGAGGTCTGCTTGGAGATGGAGGAGACGTTCTTGCCGCCGTTCTGCTCGACGAGTTTCTTTATTTCGTCCCTGGAGATGGTGAAAACGCCGCTTACTACGACACTTTGGCCTGCAAGGAGGTCAGACCCTTGTTCTTCATCGGTTTGCTGCAACTCCATCTGAAGCCCCGCCTGCCGAAGCCGCATGACGATTCCCAGATTTTCGGTGTCGTTGAAGAAACGGACGATGTTGTCGGCAATGATTTCACCAACGTCCTCAACGGTGACCAGCTCTTCCTTGCTGGCTGACGCTATGGCGTCGATGTTGCCGAAATGACGCGCCAGTTTTTTGGCCGTTACCTCACCGACCATCCGTATCCCGATAGCGAAAAGTACGCGGTCAAAGGGTGTTGTTTTCGATTTCTCAATACCGTTCAGGATGTTCTGTACCGTTTTTTCCCTGAAACTGACGGTCCTGTTTTTCCCGTCTTCTTTTTCGATGCTTTTTTCCAGGCCGAACAGCTTGTCGTAGGTGAGGTCGTATAAGTCGGCCACGTTGTTCACGAGTCCGCTGTTGTACAGCAGTTCTATTTTCCCCTCGCCTAAGGAGTCGATGTTCATGGCTTTACGGGATATGAAATGTTCCAGTTTTCCTTTTATTTGCGGCGCGCAATGCAGTTCGTCGGGGCAGTACAGCCCGGTTTCGCCCGGATTTTGCTGCAGCGGTGTGCCGCAAACGGGACAATGGGTGATGAACTGCACGGCCTGGGCGTTTTCGTTGCGGTGTGTGTGGTCAACGCCGACGATCTTGGGGATTATTTCGCCGCCTTTTTCCACAAACAGCCAGTCGCCGTTGCAGATGTCCATCTCTTGTATGAAGTCGCGGTTGTTGAGCGTGGCGCGCTTGACGACGGTGCCGGCGAGGTTCACGGGGGCAAGGTTGGCTACGGGCGTGATGATGCCGGTGCGCCCCACTTGGTAGTCGATGCTGAACAACGGCGTGGATACCCGTTCTGCCTTGAATTTGTAGGCGATGGCCCAGCGTGGACTTTTGGCGGTGGCCCCGGCACTCTGTTGCTGCGCGAAGTCGTTCACTTTGATGACGATGCCGTCAATGGGGTAGGGCAGTTGCTTGCGTTCGGTGTCCCAATGTTTGATGAACTCGAACACTTCATTGAGGCTGCCCGCCTTTTGCATGATGTCGGGAAACCGGAATCCCCAGTCGTGCAGTTTCCGGAGCCGGTCGTAATGGTTGTCTTCGGGCAGGTTCTCGCCTAAGGCGTAATAGAGCTTGAAGTTCAGTCTGCGTTTGGCCACTTCGGTGGAACTCTGGAGTTTGAGGCTTCCGGAGGCGGCGTTGCGCGGGTTGGCAAACGGCGGCTCTCCAAGCTCCTCGCGCTCGGCATTGAGGGCGCGGAACCGGCTGAAGGGCATAATGATCTCGCCCCGCGCCTCCAACAGGTCGGGATAGTCGCCTGTTAGCCGCAAGGGCACGGCCCCGATGGTCTTGACATTGGCGGTGACGACATCGCCCCTGACGCCGTCGCCGCGGGTGACCGCCCTGGACAGGAGGCCGTGCTCGTAAATCAGGCTGATGGCCACGCCGTCGTATTTGAGTTCGCAAATGTATTCAAAGGGGGCGTTCAGTGTGCTGCGGAGGCGGCTGTCAAATTCCTGCAACTCGCTCTCCGAGTAGGTGTTGCCTAACGAGAGCATAGGGTAGAGGTGGCTCGCCGTCTCAAACTGTTTGGTTATCGTGCCGCCTACCCGCTGCGTAGGACTGTCGGGCTGCGCATATTGCGGATACTGATGCTCCAGGTCGATGAGCCGCTGCAGCATCTGGTCAAAGTCATAGTCGCTGATTACGGGGTTGTCGAGGATGTAATAGCGGTAGTTGTGCCGGTTGATTTCGTCGGTCAACTGTATGATTTGTTGTTGAATGGTGTCCATAGTCTTATCGGTGCGAGGTTGTATTATGGTTTCATGGATAGGCTGATGCGCTTCCGTTCGGGCTCTACGCCGATGACGCGCACCATGACTTTCTGATGCAGCTGCACCACCTCGTAGGGGTCGGTGACGCGCTTTTCGGAGAGGTTGCTGATGTGGACAAGACCGTCCTGGTGGATGCCGAGGTCCACAAAGCAGCCGAAAGCGGTGATGTTGGTGACGATGCCCGGCAGTACCATGCCCGGCACTAGGTCTTCGATTTTCTGGATGTTCTTGTCAAACTCGAACATCTCGTAATGGCGGCGCGGGTCACGGCCGGGTTTGGCCAGTTCCTGCATGATGTCTTGGAGTGTAGGCATCCCGACCGTGGCGGTGATGTAGTTCTCGAGGGTGATGCCGGCGCGGAGCGCCGCGTCGTGCATAAGGTCTGAGACGGAACAGTTGAGGTCTTTGGCCATCTTTTCCACGATGGCGTAACTTTCGGGGTGTACGGCGCTGCCGTCAAGCGGGTTCTGGGCATCCTGTATGCGAAGGAAGCCGGCAGCCTGTTCAAAGGCCTTGGCCCCGAAGCGAGGCACGTCTTTCAACGCCTCCCTGGAGGGGAAAGGTCCATGCTCGTTGCGGTAGTTTACGATGTTCTGCGCCAATGCGGGGCCGACACCCGACACATGCGACAGCAACTCCTTGCTGGCCGTGTTCAACGCTACGCCTACATAGTTGACACAGCTCTCTACGGTCTGCTCCAGGCTCTCTTGCAGCCGTTTCTGGTTCACGTCGTGCTGGTACTGGCCCACGCCGATCGACTTTGGGTCAATCTTTACCAGTTCGGCCAGCGGGTCCATAAGCCGGCGGCCGATGGAGACGGCGCCGCGCACGGTGACGTCGTAGTCGGGAAACTCCGCACGCGCCACGGGCGAGGCCGAATAGACGGAGGCTCCGTCTTCGTTGACCATAAAGGCCTTGACATCGCGCTCAAAGGGTATGTGGCGTATGAAGTTCTCCGTCTCGCGCCCCGCGGTGCCGTTGCCGATGGCGATGACTTCGACTTTGTACTGCAACACCAGTCTCTTCAATTTGTCGGAAGAGAGTTTGTATTGAGCGGCGGGCGGATGCGGATAGATGGTCTCGTTGTGCAGCAGTTTGCCTTGCGGGTCCAGGATGACGACTTTGCAGCCCGTGCGGAAACCGGGGTCTATGGCCAAGGTGGTCACCTGTCCGAGCGGCGCGGCGAGCAGCAACTGCCTCAGGTTGCGGGTAAAGACGCTGATGGCCTCCGTGTCGGCTTTTTCTTTGTAGTGCCGACGCATTTCAGTTTCCATTTGCGGCTGCAGCAGCCTTTTGTAGGCATCCACGGCTGCGGTCCACACCTGCTGTGCGCATGGCCCGTTGCGACGGATGAGGCCACGTTTGAGGATCTTAAGGGCTTCCTCCTCTTTCGGGGCGATGGACAGACTTAATATCCCGTCTTCCTCGCCGCGGAACATGGCCAGTATGCGGTGCGACGGGGCTTTGGCCAGAAAGTCGCGGGCGTTGTAGTAATTCTTGTATTTTTCGCGGTCGTCGGTCTTGTCTTTGACGCGTTTGGCACTCAGGACACTGTATCGGAGAAACTCGTTGCGCAAACGTGCCCGCAGCCGGATGTCTTCGCTGATGTGCTCGGCTATGATGTCACGCGCGCCGGCAAGTGCCTCGTCGGCAGTGCTGACCTGCTTTTCGGGGTTGATGTAAGTGTCAACCATCGCGCGGAACGCGCTTTCACTTATCTCCGGCTGCTTGAAGATGGACTCCGCCAATGGCGCCAACCCTTTCTCTTTGGCAATAGATGCCCTCGTCCGGCGTTTCGGCCGATAGGGCAAGTACAGGTCTTCCAACTCGCTCATCGTGGCGGCCCCGTTGAGTTTCTCCTCCAACTCGGCCGTCAACTTGCCCTGCTCCCGGATGGAGTCGAGTACGGATGCACGACGCTTGTCTAACTCCTGCAGTTTGCCGTACAACTCTTTGATTTCTTCGATTTTGACTTCGTCAAGTCCGCCGGTCATCTCTTTGCGGTAACGCGAGATGAACGGAATGGTGGCGCCGCCCTCCAGCAAGGACAAGGTGTTCTTGACTTGCTCTTCGGGCAGTGTCAGCGCTTCGGCAATCCGTTTTGCATACTGGTCAAGCATGGTGTAAATGAGGGTTGTGGATTTTGAGGGTGGACGATTAAAGATTTACGACTTCAACGGCGCGGACTACTCGGCGGTGTATCTCGTCGATGCCGATGAGGTCGATGATGGTGAACAGTTCAGGTCCTTTTGCCGCACCTACGATGGCGATGCGCAGGCTGTTCAGAACCTGTCCCATGTTGAGTTCATTGTCGCGAATGTACTGCATGACGGCTTCAGATGCGGCAACCTTGTCGAACGGCTTGTGCTGACAAAGGATGGCGTCGATTTCGAGCAGACGTGCTCCGGTGCCCTCTTTCCAGCGCTTTTTCAGCGACTGCGGGTCATATTCTGTCGGGGCAACGAAGAAATAATGGGCCTGTTCCCAGAAGTCTCCCGTGAAATTGAGCCGGTCTTTGATTAGTTCGATGACTTTCTTGACGTATCCGGCGTCGCTGGAGATGCCTTTCTCGTTCAAGACTTTTTCAAAATAAGGATAGAGTTCGTCCGCGTTTTTGCTGAGGATGTATTCGTGGTTGAACCATTTGGCCTTGTCGAGCGAGAATTTGGCGCCCGATTTGCTGATTTTGTCGAGCGAGAAGAGCTGTATCAGTTCCGGCAGCGACATCAGTTCCTGTTCGGTGCCCGGGTTCCAGCCGAGGAGCGCCAGCATGTTGATGACGGCCTCGGGCAGATAGCCGGCTTCTCGGTAGCCTGACGAGACCTCGCCGGACTTCGGGTCGCGCCATTGGAGCGGGAACACGGGGAAGCCGAGGCGGTCGCCGTCGCGTTTGCTGAGTTTGCCGTTGCCGTCGGGCTTGAGCAGCAGCGGCAGGTGGGCGAACTGCGGGGCATCCCAACCGAAAGCCTTGTAGAGCATTACGTGCAACGGGGCCGATGGCAGCCACTCCTCGCCGCGAATGACGTGCGTGATCTTCATCAGATGGTCATCTACAATGTTGGCCAAATGATAGGTGGGCATGCCGTCAGACTTGTACAGCACCTTGTCGTCGAGGAGGTTGGAGTTGACGACCACCTCGCCTCGTATCAGGTCATGCACGTGGATGTCGGTGTCGGCAGGGTATTTGAAACGTACCACATAGTGCTCGCCCGAGGTCAGCCTCCGCTGCGTTTCCTCTTCCGGAAGCGTAAGCGAGTTTACCATGCCCATGCGGGTGGAGGCGTCATATTGGAAGGTCTTTTTCTGGCTTTCGGCCTCCTTGCGCCGCGCGTCCAGCTGCTCGGGCGTGTCAAAGGCGTAGTAGGCCCAGCCGTCGTTGACCAGCTGCTCCGCGTAGGGCTTGTACAGTGCCTTGCGCTCCGACTGCTTGTATGGCCCATAGTCGCCGCGCCCGGTGCCGATGCCCTCGTCAAATTCGATGCCCAGCCATTTGAAAGCCTCAATGATATATTCTTCGGCACCCTCAACAAACCGGGTCTGGTCCGTGTCTTCGATTCTCAACAAAAAGGTGCCGCCGTTTTTCTTTGCAAAAAGATAATTGTACAATGCTGTGCGTACGCCCCCGATGTGCAGAGGTCCCGTGGGACTGGGGGCAAATCTTACTCGTGGTTCCATATTATATATTGTATGTCTTTTTATATAGGGGTGCAAAAATAACATTTACTTTGATATGCTAAAGAGAACGCTTCTGCAAAAATAGCCAAACTCGCAGGCTGGTTTTGCTTGTAAAAAAGCGTACTTTTGCGCCTTGTTTAAAAAACGTGATTATATTCTATATCTAATTATAAAACAATATTTTATGAAGAACATACTATCTATTCTGAAGACCAAAAAATTCTGGGTTGAACTCCTCATCATGACAGTGGGCATGATGATAACGGCTTGTGCTGTCTATTATTTTCTCGTTCCCAGCAAACTCATCATCGGCACAATCTCGGGTCTGTCGATTGTGATCAGCGGCATTGCCGACAGCGCTTTTCATGTCAACCTTCCGGTTTCTGTGGTCATCTTTGTCGTGAATGCCATCTTGCTGGTGCTTGCCTATTTTCTCATCGGCAAGGAGTTCGGCATCAAGACGGTTTATACGGCCTTGATATTGGGACCGCTCACCGGTCTGCTGGAGCGTTTTTTCCCGTATCAGAATTTCATCAGCCCTGATGCCGCCTACCCCTCTGTGATGGGCGATATCTGGTTCGACCTCTGCTGTTTCGTGTTGCTGCTCAGTGCGGCGCAGGCGGTTCTGTTTTCCATCAACGCCTCTACCGGCGGCCTTGACATTCTGGCCAAAATCGTGAACAAGTACCTGCACTTCGACATTGGCAAGTCGGTGAGCGTGGCCGGTGCCGTAATCTGCTGCACCGCTTTTGCCATCAACCCTTTCCAAATGGTAGTCATTGGTCTTATCGGCACCTGGATCAACGGTTTGGTGGTCGATTATTTCACGGCAGCGCTCAACAACCGCAAGCGTGTGTGTGTGGTTTCAAAAGAGTACGACCGCATTCGCCGCTATATTATCGACGAGTTGGTGCGGGGCTGTACGCTGTATGAGGTCATTGGCGGCTACACGAATGAGAAATCCATTGAATTGGAAGCCCTGCTTACGAAAGACGAGTTTTCAAAATTGATGGAGTTTGTGAGCAAGAACGAGATTCACGCTTTCATCACGGCCGGTAACGTGAGCGAGGTTTACGGCTTGTGGTTCAAGGACAAAAAGCGGGTGAAACACAGTGTGGAAAGGCGATAGAAAGCGCCTTTCCACTGGGCATCTCAGCTTTCGCGGTCCACGAGTGCGAGGCCTCCGGCGGAAGTCTCCTTGTAGAGGCTCGGCAGGTCTTTGCCGGTGAGGTTCATGGTTTTCACCACTTTGTCGAAACTGATGACGTGTTTGCCGTCAGAAAGCATCGAGAACAGGTTGGCGTCGAGGGCGCGGAGTGCGGCGAAGGAGTTGCGTTCGATGCAGGGTATCTGCACCAGTCCGCACACGGGGTCGCAGGTGAGCCCGAGGTGATGTTCGAGTCCCATTTCTGCGGCGTATTCAATTTGCCGCGGCGTGCCTCCAAAGAGTTGGTTGGCGGCGGCGGCAGCCATGGAGCAGGCGGAGCCTATCTCGCCTTGGCAGCCAACTTCCGCCCCAGAGATGGAGGCGTTAGTCTTGATGATGTTGCCGAACAGAGCGGCGGTGGCCATGGCCTTGAGGATGGCCTTGTCGGAAAAGTCGTGGCTGTGTTTCAGGTGATACAGCACTGCGGGCAGCACGCCAGCAGAGCCGCACGTGGGTGCGGTAACGATGACACCGCCCGATGCGTTCTCCTCGGCGGTGGCCAGGGCGTAGGCGGACACTAAGCAGCGCCCTTGCAGCGACGGCTTGTAGCTGCGCGCCTTCACGTAGTACGACGGCGCTTTGCGCTGCAGATGAAGCCCGCCGGGAATGGCCCGGTCGTCTTGCAGTCCTCGCTCCACAGTGGCCTGCATGACCTCCCAACGCACTTGCAGATAGTCCCAAAGGTCAGACTCCTCGTGCTGTTCCACATATTCCCAAAACGACATCCCCTCGTGCTCAATGTGCTTCAGAATCTCGGCGACAGTCCGGTGCTCATAAACAGCTTTCGTCTCTTGCTGGGGCGTGCCGTCAGAGAGCGCGCCGCCGCCGATGCTATAGACGGTCCACGAGTCTATAAGTTGGTCTGTTGGGTCAAACGCTTCGTAGAGCATAGCGTTGGTGTGGAATTTGTGTACAATCTCGGGTTTCCAGACAAAAGTGACCGGCACCGGGGCGAGTGCCTCGGCGATGGTTTTGTCGGTGAGATGTCCCTTGCCCGTGGCAGCGAGGCTGCCGAAGAGGGTTACTTGATAACGTTGCGCCGATGGGGTGCGTTGCCGGAACTGCTCCGCGGCGAGGTGCGGCCCCATAGTGTGGCTGCTTGAGGGCCCATGACCTATGCGGTATATGCTTTTGATAGATTCCATTGTCAACTGTTTTTTGCAAATCAGAAAGTAACGCACCGTGTCGCCATTTATTGCAGCGGCGTATGTTTTTGACGGTCGTGGAACAGACTTTTTTTGGTTGGCTCAGATTCAAGACAAAACAGTATCTTTGCCGCCGTTTATGAAAAAAGCAAAATTTGGTTCTTTCCTTTGGCAGCATTTCCTGCTGCTGATTTCTCTTTTTGTGATGACGTTAGGCGTAGCCGTATGTGTGCGCAGCGGTCTCGGTTCCAGCGTCATATCGGCGATCCCATACGTTTTTGAGATGGCCGGCAAGCAGCGTCCTGCTGTCCCGTCGCTCACTATTGGGCAATACACCTACATAATGAACGCATTGTTGGTTTTAGGGCAGATTATTGTGCTGCGGCGTCGGTTTGAGCCGGTGCAGTTGTTGCAATTGGCAGTCGGTTTTGTGTTCGGGTCGCTCATAGATGTCAACATGTTGCTCACGCAGTGGTTAGAGCCGTCCGGACTGCTGGCCAAGGTCATCACACAAGTGGCGGGTTGCACCATCTTGGGCACGGGCATTGCGTTGGAGGTGCGTTGTGGTTCTGTCACCATGCCTGGCGAGGGCTTTCCCGTGGCTATCAGCATCGTTACAGGAAAGGAGTTCCCGAAGGTCAAAATCTGCGTTGACATTGCCCTCGTGGTTTTGGCCGTGCTCTTCTGCTACCTCTTTTTCGGGGCATGGCAGTGGTACATCGTCGGTGTGGGCACGCTTTTCGCGATGGTCTATGTGGGGGTAGTAGTGCGCGCTGTAGGCAAGCACATCGGGTGGTTCGACCGTCTGTTGGCCTATCGTCCCGGCTTCCGTCGCTACATCTATGGTTTGGCCAAGTGGCTGTTCAAGTCCGACCGTTAGCAGTGCATGTCCGGAGTCTCTTGCGGGCGATGTGAGACTTACGACATAAGGACTAAGACTTCAGAGCGTAGTGCGGGTTGTTACAAATTCCATCATAACTTGCAGTCAGTCTGGGGGCGTGTGTGGGGGGAGTTGTTAGTCTGCGTTTTCCTTGTGCGAGAGACGGAATGGGTCTGTGTTCTGTTCTGTGACTTTGGGCATCGGATATGCCAAATCATTGGCGGTGAAACCGTCGGGGCAAGCCGCATTCCAAGTCGTATGAGCCTCAGAGGGGCTCAATATCGTGGAAAGAGAGAAAGAACAACACGCGTAACGCCTCTACACTCTACATTCGTGTGGTAGCCGTGGGGGGATAAAGACTCTGCAGGTGTGATAATTCCTACATTCCCTCATCAACACATAACGATGTGACGTTAGTCGGGACGGGGACTTCCATGTCGAGGTGGAATTGCACAGGGCCTTTCCCCAGTCTTTTGGCTCGTGTGTCTGCCCCTTGTAACTCTTGGGAGGGCGGCTGTCCGCTAAAAATTTGGCGTACTTGTCCAACAGATAGGCATAGACCTTGGAGAAGAACTCCTGGGGACGACGGATATTGGCTTCAGCAAGCGTGCTTCTCCTGACCAGATAGTTCGTGCCGAGATGCCCGAGTTTGTGCGCCTCAGCCTTCCTGCCAATTGTATTTGTTTTATCAGTTGTTCCGTTCCTCGCCGAAAAGTGTCTTCACACATTGGTCAAGCATGCGCTTCGCCGTTGACGCAATCGTGGCATAATCACAGTCGCGCAACGTCACGGTTCCCCATTCCGGGGTCATTGCGGACACTATCTTGATGTATGCGTCCCAATATCTGTCGGTGCCCACCGTCCCCACTGCGGCATTCTCCGTCCCTTTGTGACAAGTCAAGCAAGGTGTCGCACATTCGATGCCGTCCTTGGCAAGCTGCACGTGCGAGCCGTCGAATATGTTCCCAGGGATTTCGGCCTCATCGCCGACTTCGTCATTGAGGTAGCGAAAACACCGTAGTGTGCGGTCGTCGCAATCTATATGATAAATGAATTCCTCGTCGCCGTGTACACAACCATCGGGCTCATACGCGTCGCTGTATTGTGTTAAATGAGATACGATACTTTCCGGTTCCCAACAGTTGTGTTTCAATGTGTCCGCATATTCCCTAAGCAATTTGACCAATTGCCTGCCGACACCTTCAGGGTACCCGTCACAGTGATGATAGACATACTGCGAATCCGTACCGGCTTTCTTAATGATGATATGACATCTTGTGCTCATAGTATTGTAGGGGACTTCTATTTTTAACATTTTCACACCGACCCTCTGAACTTTGTGAAGTTCGTTAGCCAAAATCCAAAGATGTCGGGACGGCAAATGTATTGTTTTTCTGTTTATTTTACAGTCGTTTCAAAAATTTTCGACATAGTTGGTAAAATATTGTATGACAATATGTTACACTCTACATTCCCTCATCAACACATAACGATGTGACGTTGGTCGGGACGGGGACTTCCATGTCGAGGTGGAATTGCACAGGGCCTTTCCCCAGTCTTTGGGCTCGTGTGTCTGCCCCTTGTAACTCTTGGGCGGGCGGCTGTCCGGTAAATTGACTACTTTTGCGCATTGACTACTTTTTTTATTGCAAGACATGGATAGTCAAAAGGGCTGACACCTTTCACGAGACATCAGCCCTAATCACGGCTGCCGCACGAATGTAGAATTTAGAATTTAGAATTTAGAATGTAGAGGCGTTATGCGTGTTGTTCTTTCTCTCTTTCCACGATGTTGGCCCTCTTCGAGGACCTGTTTGACTCGGGGCGCGGCTTGCTCCGACGGCTTCACCGTCGGTTATGGTCATTGGCGGCTCAACGAGCCGCCAATGATGGGGCATCTCCGATGCCCGAACACTGCGAGAACTTCTTTTCCAGGGCTGACTTACGACTTATGATGGAAGAGGAGGCGATTTGCGCAACGCCCCAGCCGCGAACAGTTGGCTCGTTCGTGCGGTAGCCCTGTGAATCTTTGCCGTTCTATTTCCTCAGTTCGTTGACAAGGTCTTCAAGTATATACTGGTCGCTCATCAAATGCAGTCCCGTCTTGGGGTCGTTTAGTTGCTGGTAAACATTGGTGGAATAAAACAGGTCGAGTGCCCGTTCTGCACTGATATGCAGTGTCTCTGCCAGAAGCATGATGATGCGGCTCTGTTTGCGCCATAACACGTTGTCTCTCATATCTTAGTCCTCCTCTTCGGTTACGATGTTTGATGAAACGAATGTCAGGTACTTGTCCACTATTTCCTGGTTGAGTATGCAAAGCTGATGGTTTACAGCCTTGTATTTCAATTGTCCCAATGCTTGCTCGGCTGTGATGACTCCATTTTCATAGTCTTCCACAGTGTCGATGACGTTGTCGTTTGCCACGCCTCCCTCCACTATGTCGTATTGCTTTTGCAGGTTGCCACCTCTACGGCAGTCTATAACATAGTTGAGCCATTCAAGGTCGTAAGCTTCGAAGGTCTTGATGTGGTAGTTGTTGGCTTTTGCCCCTTCTATGTCCAGGGTGAAGGTAGAAACCACGGCTTGCGCTCGTTTTCGTCTCTCTGCAATCACTTTGGCCCATGATTCGGCTTGTGTTTGTAGTTTTGTGAGATAGAAGCCTTGCCCGAAGTCCACGTTGTTTCTGCCCAACTTGACGAGCGGAGTGGTTACTTCCGTATATGACCCATGAAATATTGTTATCATTGTTCAGCCTCCCAATTTAAGAGTGTTTCACTTATGTCATCTGCCACCCACTGTAGACTTTGCGTGTGTAGTTCTTCATACCGTTTGAAGAGTCGGTTGTGTATCAACCCCTGCTTCTGCAAGCGGTCGTGCATGTCTTTGCCGGATATGCCCAAGTTGCGTGCTCCACTTTCTATTGCCATTACTGCGAAGTGGATGCGCCGATATGTGTCATTGTTTTGAATTTCCATTTTGTTGGGTACTTCTATTTTTAACATTTTCACACCGACCCTCTGAACATTGTGAAGTCCGTTAGCCAAAATCCAAAGATATCGGTGCGGCAAATATAGTGTTTTTCTGTTATGACTGTCAGGTAAACACAAAACAGCACAAGACCCGGGCGAATGCAGAATGTAGAATGCAGAGGCGTTACGCATGTTGTTCTTTCTCTCTTTCCACGATGTTGACCCTCTTCGAGGACCTGTTTGACTCGGGGCGCGGCTTGCTCCGACGGCTTCACCGTCGGTTATGGTCATTGGCGACTCAACGAGCCGCCAATGATGGGGCATCTCCGATGCCCGAGGACTACAAGAACTTCTTTGCCCCACGCACCATGCTAGGGCTGACTTGCCAACTAAGATGGAGGATGTGGCCATCTGCGCGACGCCCTCGGAGAGGGCGAAAGCGGGCTGCCGCAGGCAGTCTGCTCCATAACCGGCGGTGGAGCGACCGCAAGGGAGCGGAACCGTCGGCTGCGACGCGCCCACGCCACCCTCGACCCTCGAAGAGGGCCAACATCAACGTCCAGGTCGGAGATCGCCGACTTCGCCAAGTACAAGCGGGAGTTCTTCGAGAAGTACATCGACCTTTCCAATGGCCTGCCGACAGACGGCACGCTGCGGCGCTTTTTCCAGAACCAGACCCCGAAGTCGTTCCGGACCCGCTTTGCGGAATGGGCATCCTCAATCGTGCATGACAGCGCGCATGGCAAGGTCTTCAAAGCGCAACGCCCCAGCCACAATCAGTGGGCTCATTTGTACGGCAACCGTATAAATCATGGCCGGAAATTTGGCTGTGCGATATTATTTTTGTATTTTTGCCGCAAAATATGCGGCATTATTTGAATTGTATTACCGCACAAAATGACAAAAGGCATGTATATACACGAATATGACAATTGGACAGACTTTCGTTGGGACGATGCGCAGATAGCACTCAAGCTGGATGAGGTGACG
Source organism: bacterium (assembly GCA_963643165.1). Lineage (GTDB taxonomy): Bacteria > Bacteroidota > Bacteroidia > Bacteroidales > WCHB1-69 > F23-D06. Next base: position 26,432 of record CAVIJD010000005.1, read on the forward strand.
CGAAAACAAGGACTGCTTTACGGCAAATTGAACGGACTTGGCTTTGACAGCCAACTCAATGCGATGGCAGAGAACTTGACACGCGACTTGCTGCATTCGTCAGAGATTGAAGGCATCCGTCTCAATGCAGACGAGGTGCGTTCGTCAATAGCACGGCGACTGGGTATTGAGAGCAAAAACAGCGTCCCGTCCTCACATTATATAGACGGAGTGGTGTCTGTAATGCTCGATGCTACCGAAAACTATGAGCATGTGTTAACCAAGGAACGTCTTTGCGGTTGGCAGGCGGCTTTTTTTCCAACAGGCTTCAGTGGGGGCAGTCAGATAGAGGTTGGCAAGTATCGCACTTGCGACGAACACATCGTATCGGGCTTCTTGGGCCGTGAACGGGTACATTATGTGGCGCCGTCGCCGGATAGAGTGGAAGCGGAGATGCAGAAGTTTGTCGATTGGTTCAACAGAGAACAACCCGTTTCGCCAGTTATACGCTCTGCTATTGCCCATTTCTGGTTCGTCAGCATTCATCCTTTCGAGGACGGCAACGGCCGCTTGGCCCGCATCCTTGGTGACGTGTTCCTGTCACGAGGCGACCGCAGCCGCTTGCGTTTCTACAACATATCTTCCGAAATAAACCGTGACAAGAAGCATTACTATGAGGTGCTCGAACGAGTGCAGCATGGTGATGGCGACATAACGGAATGGCTGGTGTGGTATGTGGATACATTGTTGGCGGCTTTGGCTGAGGCAGATTCATTGGTAAATGGTGTACTCAACAAGTCGCTCTTCTGGCTCCGGGCATCGTCGGCGGCAATGAACCAACGCCAGACTGACACGCTGAACCTTTTCCTTGATGGCTATGAGGCCAAGATTACGACCAAGACGTGGGCCGACCTGAATAAATGTTCCAAAGACACTGCCGGCCGCGACATTCAGGATTTAGTGCTGAAGGGTATGTTGCGCGAAGATGTCCCTGGAGCTAAACGTCCAAGCTATTCCATTGTGTTCAGCGATGACGACCTCTATACATCTGACTTCACTGATGTAAGCGTGGAAGGAAATGGCAACGAGTATTATCTGTGTGCTATATATAAAGGTGTAACTTCGGTACGTGAGCGTATCCTTCGTCTTGATGCGGAACGATACGAACGTGGTGATCTGTCAAAAGAAAATTTGCTTGCCAAGTACTGCAGTTATATCGTAAAAGAATAAAAGAGACACGGATGTCATTTGTAGAACACAAGTCTTAACCCAACATTGACTCTTCCAAGATGTTTTTCTTTTGTAGTCAGCAGTTTGCGTCATAGCATTTGCGTCGCTGTGTACTACAGATTTCCTGACTTTGGCGGTCCGAAATCCGTCTTTGTGCTAATTGTTTGAATATTAGCAAATTAGTGATTTTGTGCAAATATTTTGGGTGAATCGCTGCTCCTTTTTGCTATCTTCACCGCATGTTTGTACGCAAACGGAGGAATCGTTCAGGCACTACCAGTGTGGTAGTGATAGACAAGAGTTCGCACCAATACAGACCTTCCCTTACAGACAATCATTGATCAATATCACGGGCTGTGGGTCGTGGAACGGGCTTTCAGGATATCCAAAGGCAACCTTGAGATGAGGCCTATCTTCCACTTCACCGAAAAACGAATAGAAGCGCATATATGCATATGCTTCGTCGCTTACAAGGTCTATAAGGAACTTGAACGTGTCGTCAAGGAAATCAAACTTGGCATCAGTGTTGACAGACTCCTTGATATTGCGAAAACAATCATCACTCTGCAAGTCAAGATACCGGGAACTGACAACGTGCGTGCCAAGACACTTTTCCTGACTCAGGAACAGCAATCCCTACTGCCTCTTTTCAAGGAACTGGAAATCGATTCTTGATTTGGGTGAATCTCACGGCTGCCGCACGAATGTAGAATTTAGAATTAAGAATGCAGAATGTTACGCGTGTTGTTCTCTCTTTCCACGATGTTGGCCCTCTTCGAGGACCTGTTTGATTCGGGGCGCGGCTTGCTCCGACGGCTTCACCGTCGGTTATGGTCATTGGCGACTCAACGAGCCGCCAATGATGGGGCATCTCCGATGCCCGAGGACTACAAGAACTTCTTTGCCCCACGCACCATGCTAGGGCTGACTTGCCAACTAAGATGGAGGATGTGGCCATCTGCGCGACGCCCTCGGAGAGGGCGAAAGCGGGCTGCCGCAGGCAGTCTGCTCCATAACCGGCGGTGGAGCGACCGCAAGGGAGCGGAACCGTCGGCTGCGACGCGCCCACGCCACCCTCGACCCTCGAAGAGGGCCAACATCAACGTCCAGGTCGGAGATCGCCGACTTCGCCAAGTACAAGCGGGAGTTCTTCGAGAAGTACATCGACCTTTCCAATGGCCTGCCGACAGACGGCACGCTGCGGCGCTTTTCCCAGAACCTGAACCCGAAGTCGTTCCGGGCCCGCTTTGCGGAATGGGCATCCTCAATCGTGCATGACAGCGCGCATGGCAAGGTCTTCAAAGCGCAACGCCCCAGCCACAATCAGTTGGCTCATTTGTGCGGCAACCGTGGACGACACGACACCGTCGCCTCCTTTGCGGTGAACCAGGCGAAAGCGGACGAGATGCTGCTCACTGCCGACTTCTTTGCGAACAAGACAGTCGGTATGAGCCTTGACCCGCTGCAGGCCATGGACAACTACGGAATGAGGGACGAGCATGCGAAATGTATCGCTCTGCAGAAAGACCAACTCGGGCACAACCGTCTCAGAGCATGGCCTGAAAGCGGCAGACACGGCCGGATGCTCATCTGCTTCGTGGGGCTCATCCTCGCCTCATATGTCCGTTCGGTGTGGGAGGGTGACGAACTTCTCCGCAAGTGCTTCGACTCGACCGAAATCGTGCTGACCGAGATGAGGGCCGTGCGTTGCATAGAGCAGATAAGTTCAACTTATCCGAGAAGGTCATCGAACGCATGGGCAGGACCCGGCAGAGATACCCGTCGATAGCCCGGCACTATGCGATAGACTATGTCCCCGACAACGAGGAGCGGCCGAAGAACATGGCCGACATCCGCTGGCGGATAGCCGTGCCGGAGAATGTGGACAGGGACAGCGGCGTCTATTTCCTGCGCACAAACGTGCCGACTTTTGACGAGAAGACCGCCTGGGACTACTACAACCTGACGCGGGAGATAGAATGCACCAACCGCCAGTTGAAGACCGACCTCGGCCTGCGCCCCGTCTATCACCAGACCGACGGGCGTTCGGACGCCCACCTCTTCTTCGGGCTGCTGGCCTACTGGGTCGTGAATACCATACGTCACAGGCTGAAGCAGAGGGGGATGACTCACTGTTGGACGGAAATCGTGAGGAGGATGTCAACGCAGAAGGCCATAACGACGAAAGCCGTCAATGCCGTCGGCGAAAAGGTCCGCATGCGGCAGTGCAGCGAGCCGACGAAGGTCGCCAACGAAATCTACGAACTCTTGGACTACAAGAAAATGCCGTTCCGGAAAATCAAGATCGAATAAAATCTGTAGTACACAGCGACGCAAATGCAATGACGCAAGTTGCTGACTCCCCCCAAAAAACATCTTGAAAAAGTCAAAGTTGGGTTATTTTAGTCCAAACCGTTCAACCTGTTCGTAGCGGCATACGTTGTCAACCAGGTTCGTCAGGGTGTTTCAGGCCGCGTTCCGCGCAAAGCCTCCCCGTCACCCGCCCACAACTCATTGCCATGGCCAACCTTTGTCGCGTTGTTCTCCCCGCTGGAGTTGCGCTGACAGGACATCTCCACGAAACAATCCTCACCCCCTCGCTCGCCTCTGCACAATTTTTTCCCCTTTTCTGCGTTGTACTGCTTTAATTTAAATGCACGATTATGAAGAAAACGATGATTTTAGTGTGCGCCGTTGCGATGTTCTCTGCCTGCGGCTCGCAAAAGAAAGACTCTGAGCCGCAAACGGGCGCGAAGTCGCTGGTGCTGTACTATTCGCAGAACGGCACGACGAAGAAGGTGGCCGAACTTATCAGCCAGAAGACAGGCGCGGACCTGGAGGCTATCGATGCCGTCAACCCCTACGACGGCGATTATGACCAAACTATTGCCCGCGGCAGACAGGAGATTGAGGCTAAGGTTCTGCCGGACATCAATCCGCTGAAATGCAACATTGGGGATTATGATACGGTCTATCTCGGCTTCCCCGTATGGTTTGGCACGTATGCACCGCCGATGGGCAGACTGATTAAGGATACCGACTTCTCCGGCAAGGTGCTGGTCCCGTTCTGTACGTTCGGAAGCGGCGGCCTGGAGTCGAGCGTGGCTAACCTCAAGGCTGCTCAGCCCAACAGCACGGTGCTCGAGGGCTTTGGCATCCGCGCGGCCCGCATGGATGCTGCCTCCGCCGAACTTGACCAGTTTCTGATGCGCCTCGGCATCCTGCCCGGCACCGCCGAGCCACTGCCCCAATATGGCACCCCCGCACCTGTGACGGCCGAGGAGAAAGCACTGTTTGACGAGGCCTGCGGCGACTATCCTATGCCGCTGGGCACCCCCGTGAGCGTTGCCAAAGCAGATGGTAAGGATTGCTCTTACTATTGCTTTACTACCGATAGCAAAAGTCCGGAAGGCGAAACGATGTCTTTCAAGATTTATGTGGTAAAACCCGCCGCCGAGAATAGTAAGGCCGAGTTTACAAAGGTGGTGCGTTGACACCCCCTCACCATTGCATTCTGAAAAAATCGAATCCCCGTCAACGCTCCAAATGGCAATGACGGGGATTCCTTTGTCTTTATTAGGTCAATCATTCAATCATTCAATCATTCCATATCAAGCGCAGGCGGGACTACGGTTGGTTGGCCTGTTGCAAAGAACTGCTTGACGGCTTCGCGGTCGTGCTCCATTTGCCTGATGAGCTCATCCGTACCCGAAAACTTTTTCTCGTCACGGACTTTGCTGACGATGCAGAACGAGATGTTTTTTCCGTAAATGTCTTGTCTGAAGTCGAAAATGTTGATTTCGACGGTCAGGGCGGTCATGTGTAGGGTGGGGCGGCTGCCTACATAGAGCATGCCATAGTGGAGCGTGTCGTCAATGCACACCTTTACGGCGAACACGCCTTTTTCGAGAATCACATTGTCGACTGTCTGCAAGTTTGCCGTGGGGAAGCCGAACGTCTCCCCGTTGTGCAGGCCGTGGATGACGGTGCCGCTTATCCAACTGCCCATATTATCCGATGCTTCCGGCCAGACTGATGCTGAGCAGCTTTTGAGCTTCAACGGCAAACTCCATCGGAAGTTTGCCTAACACGTCTTTGGCGTATCCGTTCACAATCAGGCTGATGGCGCTCTCTTTGTCGATGCCGCGCTGCTGGCAGTAGAAGAGCTGGTCTTCCGAAATCTTGGAGGTGGTGGCCTCATGTTCCACGACAGACGAGGGGTTTGCGCATTTGATGTCGGGCCAGGTGTGCGCTCCGCAGGCATCGCCCATCAGCAGAGAGTCGCACTGCGAGAAGTTACGCGCGTTTTCGGCGTTCTTGGCCACTTTCACGAGGCCGCGGTAGCTGTTTTGGCTTTTGCCCGCCGAGATGCCCTTTGATACGATCAAGCTTCGTGTGTTGCGTCCCAGATGGATCATCTTGGTGCCGGTGTCCGCCTGCTGGTAGTTGTTGGTTACGGCCACGGAAAAGAATTCGCCCACCGAATTGTCGCCCAGCAGCACGCACCCGGGGTATTTCCACGTTATGGCCGAGCCGGTTTCCACCTGTGTCCACGATATTTTGGAGTTTGCGCCTTTGCACAGGCCGCGTTTCGTGACCAGGTTATAGATGCCGCCGTTCCCGTCTTTGTCGCCGGGATACCAGTTCTGTACAGTGGAGTATTTGATTTCAGCGTCTTTAAGGGCCACCAGCTCCACCACGGCGGCGTGCAGTTGGTTCTCGTCGCGTTGCGGTGCGGTGCAGCCTTCCATGTAGCTGACGTAAGCCCCCTCGTCGGCAATGAGCAGCGTGCGCTCAAACTGTCCCGTGCCGGCTGCGTTGATCCTGAAGTAGGTGGAGAGTTCTATCGGGCATCGCACGCCTTTGGGGATGTAGCAGAATGAGCCCTCGCTGAACACGGCGGAGTTGAGGGCGGCATAGAAGTTGTCGGTGTAAGGGACCACAGAACCTAAATATTGCTTTACCAGTTCGGGGTATTGCCGGATGGCCTCGCCAAAGGAGCAGAAGATGATGCCTTGCTTCTTCAGGGTTTCTGAAAAGGTGGTTTTCACGGAAACGGAGTCCATGACGGCATCCACGGCTACGCCTGCGAGGATTTTCTGTTCTTGGAGGTTGATGCCCAGTTTGTTGAACGTATCTACCAACTCGGGGTCGGCCTCGTCGAGGCTGTTCAGCTGCTTTTTCTTCTTCGGAATGGCAAGATAGGTGATGTCTTGGTAGTCAGGGCGTTTGAAGTCGAGGTGTCCCCACTGGGGCTCTTTGAGGGTGGTCCAGTGCCGGTATGCTTTCAGCCGGAACTCGAGCAGCCATTCGGGCTCTTCCTTGCGGGCCGAGATCATACGGATGACTTGCTCGTTGAGGCCTTTGGGGAAATCTTCGATGTCGATATTGGAAACGAATCCGTATTTGTATTCGTTTGTGGTTATCTCGTTGAGAATGTTCTGGTCGTTTTCTTCTTTCATTGTTGTTGGGGTGAGGGGTGTTTCTGGACGGTGCTCATTCTTGTTCCATCAAAAAACGGGCGACTTCCATGCCGGCCACGGCGCCGGAGGCCGCGGCTATGATGGCTTGGCGGTAAACAGGGTCTTGCACGTCGCCGGCCGCCCAAACGCCCTCGATGGCGGTGCGGCAGGTGCCGGGTTGGGTGACGATGTATCCTTGGCTGTCAAGTTCGAGTTTCCCCGCGACAAGGTCGGTGACGGGGGTCACGCCGATGGCTTCAAACACGCCATCTGCCGCGAGGGTGGTTTCCTCTTCCGTCTCTTTGTTTTTGATGCGCAGTCCGGTCACTTTCTTGATGAACCCTTTCCGTTCCCCGCAGATTTCGAGGGGGAGCGAGTTCCAGCAGACCTCAATGTTCGGGGCGGCAAACACCTGTTTCTGCAGTGCCATGGTGCCCCGGAACTGGTCGCGGCGATGCACGATATAGACTTTGGTGCAGAGTTTGGACAGGTAGAGGGCGTCTTCCAGGGCGGTGTCGCCGCCGCCGATGACGACTGTGGTTTTGTTCTTGAAGAAGTTGCCGTCGCAGGTGGCGCAAGTGGAGACGCCGAAGCCGCGGTATTCCTGTTCGCCGGGCAGGTTGAGCCAGCGGGCCTGCGCTCCCGTGGCTATGATGACGGTGTCGGCTATGATCTCCTGCTCGTCGTTCAGCATGCAGCGGAACGGGCGCGCGGAGAAGTCAATGCTGGTGATGAAGCCCGGAAGCATGCGCGTGCCCGTGCGGAGCGCCTGACTGCGGATGTCGTCCATGATGACGGCCCCGGACGCCGTTTGCGGGTATCCCGGAAAATTCTCCACCTCAGGGGTGATGGTTAACTGGCCGCCGGGCTGAATGCCTTCGACCAGCAACGGGTTGAGGTCGGCACGCGATGTGTAAATGCCGGCGGTGTAACCGGCAGGACCTGAGCCTATGATGAGGCATCTGACATGTTCTGACATAATATTGTTTGTCTGTTTTTAATCGGAGTGCAAAAATAGTCTTTTTATCCGTTGCTGCGGATATGCGAGATGACAGTCGCGCCTAATAACTGGAACGGGAGTTCATGACGATACGCCACTCGTTGCCCTGTTCGTCAGTGTACTCGAAAATCATCTCCCGCCTCGAGAGTTTCTTCACGGAGGCGGTGTAACTGTATTTCTTGCCCAAGACGGTGAACTGCATGACCAAGTTTCGGTAGTTATCCTCAAAAAACCAATTTCCGTAGGTTGACTTCCGGTATTCGCCGTTGTGGTAAGCCATCACCTGAAGAATGTAGTCGGCATAGATGTAATAGTAGGTGCCGGGGTTGTTGGCCAAGCAGCCGGTCTCGCTGATGGCGGTGCTTGCGGTGGAGTCTATCTGTGTGCCGTTGAGGTAGGTGTGCGTGATTTGCCAGAAGCCGACAACGCGGTATTCGGGGTCGTGAAAGCTGAGGCCGGGACCTTCGGGATAACGGCATCCCGCCAAGACGAAAAGCGCGCAGAACACGGCGCAAACGGTTTTGAAGTTTTTCATAGGGTAGGGCTCTTGAGGTTAAATTTCCGGTTTCAGCAGGTCATAGAGTTGCTGCATGCCGGTGGTGGCTTTTTCTTTTATGAAATGAACTTTACGGCGGATGGGTTGCACATCTTTGGGGTCAATGACGTAGATGTCAGTCTGTTGCGGGGCGTAGTAGAGCAATCCGGCCGCGGGGTAAACGTTGAGTGAGGTGCCTACGATGATGAGGATGTCGGCCTTCTCCACCTCGGCCACGGCCTGGTCCATCATGGGCACGGCCTCGCCGAACCAGACGATGAAAGGACGCATGCGGGCGCCGTCGGGGGTGCGCTCGGCATGGCCGATGGCGCGGTAGCCGATGTCTTCAACGAATTGCTTGCCGTTTTCGCTGCAGGCCTTGGTGGCTTCGCCATGCAGGTGGATGACGTGCGTGGAGCCGCCGCGTTCGTGCAGGTTGTCGATGTTCTGCGTGACTACAGCCACGTCGTAGTACGATTCCAGGGCGGCTACCAGCCGGTGTGCCTTGTTAGGCTCCGCCTTCGCCAGCTCGGCCCGGCGCGCGTTGTAAAAGTCGGTGACTAAGTCGGGGTCGCGCTGCCATCCCTCAATGGAGGCCACGTCTTCAACCCTGTAGTTCTCCCACAGCCCGTCGCTGTCGCGGAATGTCTTGATGCCGCTCTCGGCACTGATGCCCGCTCCGGAGAGAACAACTATCTTCTTGCCCATCGTGAATGTGTTTTTATAAGATGATCTTTGTTTGTTGTTGTGCTGTTACTTTCTCAAAACTTGCAAGTTGCATATTTTGCAAACCTGAAAAATGAAACGCAGCAAAGTTACATAATATTCTGTTTGCCGCCACTTTCGAGACCGCTTCTTTTCTCGACGGCAGAAATGTCGGTCGAGCATTTGTCTTGGAACGCAAAATCAGTCGTCAAAGGCTATTCTGCGGCGGAAATGACGGGTAGAGCGGCTGTCGTTGCGGATGATTTCCGTGTCGGCTTCAGGAAACTCCTTGATGGCCATGGTGCTGCGTTTGTGAACAGGGTCGTACTGAACCCAGGGCACGGGGACTTTATGAATGTGGCCGTCGCCGCCAAAAACGGAAATATAGTCCAAACGGTTGGTTCCGGAGAAGCCATACGCTTGAATTTCAATCTCTTTTGTCCCGTTGTCGTTGCTGTGCAATAAGGAGGTTTTCAGAATATTGGGGGTTATGCTGCGGGGATGCATGAAGCCAGACTCCCCTTTGAAGTTTGCAATGGATTCCCATTCCCAGAAGGAAGAGTCCCCGAGGAGGTCGCGCCCGTAGATCTCCTTGCGGGTGCGTGTCTGCTGGTAAAGCGGGATGGAAAGCAGCGGCGCGAAGGCGAAATAGACGGCCCTGAAATATTCTTGGTTTACCCGCAGGAAACGTTGTTTCACGATGTCGAAGTTGTAGTCCATCCATTTTTCGGGGTCGGTGTTGATGTCGAATTTCTGCAGGTGCTTGGGATAGACGACGTTGATCATTTTGGTCTTTACTATCGTGAAGTCGTCGCCATAGCCATATTGCTTGTCCTGCATGAGCGTCACAAGTGCCTTCTGGGCCAAAGGCGTGAACAGCAGGCGGTATTGCACCTCGTTGTCGCGGTCTTTGGTGGAAAACAGCACTTCAAAGTCCTGGTTGGCCATCATGGTGTAGTCGCTTTCGTCGTTCATTTTCCGCGAAAAGCGTTCAAGGTTCTTGCGTTTGATCTTCTTCTTGAGGTCAACGAATGGTGCATCATCGGAGAGTCCCTCGGGTTCTCGCGAGAACGACAGGTCGGGGGCGGCCTCGTTGGCATACATCACGAAGGTTCTGTCTTCATATAGCGGGCAGGGTTTGGTGACTGAAGCCGTGAGGGTTTCGGACCTGGTCACGTAGTGTGTCTTCCCGTCCGAGTCGGTGACCTCTTCTTCCCAATAGATGGTCAGGTGTCCCGTGTAGGTTTTGACTCCCATTTGGAAATTGCGGGTCGTGGCGATGACGAAAGGGTTGCCTTTTATCTCGCCGCTGTGGGAAAACAGCACGGAGGAGTCTCGGTTCAGCGAGCCGGTATAGCCGAACTCTTCGCTTAACTGTTTGACTCTTGCGGCGTTGAAGTAGGGGTCGAAATGGATGTTCGGCACGGTCTTCTCAATCAGTTTCGTCGGGATGTCCCAACTGAACAGGGCGTTGAGCGACTTCATCTGGGCCTGTGCTTCTTGTATCAGGGTTTTGCGTTTCGTGTTAAGGTCGGAGATGACCGACGTTAGTACCCTGATTTTTTTTTGCACGGCAGTGAAAGCCAACACAATCAAGGCTATGCCGAGTACGATGAACAACACGATCATCCAGGTGTTGGCGGCGACTGTGTAAGAGATGAACGGCAGCAGAAACAGCACGACAGCGGCGGCAATCATGAGCCATTTCAGCCATTTGAAACCGCTTATTTTGTTGGTGTTATTGGCGATCAGTTCGTTGACATATTCAATTTTCTTGCAGGTTGCTTTGTTTGCTTCTTTGTCAACGGCTGCTTTCTGTTCGATTTCGGCAAATGCTTCCTCGGCATTCTTGCGGAAAGCATCCTTCAACTCGTCCCGGTAACGTTCTAAAGGTTCGTGTATGTCGTCCATGGCTCTGGGTCCTGCGTGATTAGGTTAAACGGGAATGTGTGGCAGACAGGGCATGCGCACATCCTGAATTGCAGCATAGGGCGGCTTAAAAGAAAACCTGTCTGGCGCGCTCTTTGGTTTCGGCGGAGACGGTGAATGGGATGCGGGTGGTGTATCCGGCGCGGGCGGCGACAATCATTTTGGTAGGCCAGTCAAAGATGTCGCGGTTCCATTGATAAACCGTGTCGTTGTAGAGGCTGCGGGCAGCGGTGATCTCTTTCTGGAGGTAGGAGTTCTGCTGCATGGCGTCTGCAATGGCGGCGTGGGCTTTCAGTTCGGGGTAGGCTTCCACTTGCGGGAAGAGGCGGGCGTAAGCCCGGTCGATGTTGCGGGCCACCTCGTTGCGGTCTGCGTTGGGGTTGATGCCTCCGCGATAGGCCGCCACGGTCTTCATCACGTCCTTGTCAAGGTCAATGGCCTTTTCGAGCAACGGGACAACATTCTGGAGGATCTGCACCCGCTGTTCCAGGTAGTTGTCGATGGTGGAAGCGTCTGCCTGTATCTTCTGCTGCAGTTGCTGGAAGTAGTTTTTGGCCTTGACTTTCATAATCAAGAAGATAAGGCCGGGCAGGATGCCGCAGACCCACAGCAGGACCTCAAAAATCGTAGAGCCCACGCCGATGGTGACGGGCAGTTGTTTTTCAATAACATTGACATCGCGTCCCTCGGGGTTGACGGTCGCATTCATTTCGTCTAATTCATTTGCCATAGGTTGTGTGTTTATAAGTGGTGATACTTTTCCCTGTTTTCAGAGGACATTAAAACGCGGCAAATGTAACGTTTTTTTTGAATGGGACATTTTTTTTGGGCGATAAATTCACGGCTGCTGCACGAATTTAGAATTTAGAATGTAGAGCGTTACGCGTGTTGTTCTTTCTCTCTTTCCACGATGTTGGCCCTCTTCGAGGACCTGTTTGACTCGGGGCGCGGCTTGCTCCGACGGCTTCACCGTCGGTTATGGTCATTGGCGGCTCAACGAGCCGCCAATGATTGGGCATCTCCGATGCCCGAACACTGCGAGAACTTCTTTGCCACGGGCCGACTTACGACTTATGACTTATGAGGGATGATGTAGCGACTTGCGCAACGCCCTCGGAGAGGGCCAACATCATCGTGCTGGTCGGAAATCGTCGACTTCGCTAAGAACAAGCGGGAGTTCTTCGAGAAGAACATCGACCTTTCCAATGGCCTGCCGACGGACGACACGCTGCGGCGCTTCTTCCAGGACCTGAACCCGAAGTCGTTCCGGGCCCGCTTTGCGGAATGGGCATCCTCAATCGTGCATGACAGTGCGCATGGCAAGGTCGTCCCCGAAAGACATCCCGATGCCTCGGGCGGTGTGAACCAGAAAGTCTTTGTCGGGACAGACAAGATGCGGGGTCCGCAGCGCCTCTTCCAAAGACACATGTGTGATTTCGGGGTGCCTGTAAACCACAAGGTTGCCGTATTTTTGCTCTTTCACCAATTCGAAGGCCTTGACGCCGAACTCGGTGGCCAGGATGCGGTCGAACGCCACAGGCGTTCCTCCGCGCTGCAAGTGCCCCAACACGGTTACGCGGATGTCGTGCTCTACGCCCAATTCCAGGAGCTCTTGCCGGAGCACTTCACCCACGCCTCCCAACTTGATGTGGCGGTCGCCTACGGCAGTCGGCGCCATGCCCGTGACTTTCCCGTCCGCTTTCTTGGCGCCCTCGGCAATGACTATGTTGCAGAAGCCCATGCCGTTTTTGTAGCGGGTTTCGATTTTCTTGGCGATGCTTGCGGGGTCGTAAGGGATTTCGGGGATGATGCAGACCTCGGCGCCGCCGGCAATGGCCGTGTGCAGGGCTATCCAGCCGGCATCGCGCCCCATGACCTCCATGATGAACACCCGGTTGTGGCTGTCCGCCGTGGTGACTAACTTGTCGAAGGCCTCGGTGGCAATCTGCACCGCCGTCTGAAACCCGAAGGTGAAGTCGGTGCTGCTCAAGTCGTTGTCAATGGTTTTGGGGACGCCTACCACGGGAATGCCCATGTTCTGGAGTTGTAGCGATATCCGCTGCGACCCGTCGCCGCCGATGTTGATGACGGCGTCGAACCCCATCTCTTCAATGCGGCGTTTCATCAGTGCAGAACGGTCTTCTATGACCCATTGCCCATTCCCGTTTTTGACGGGAAACTGGAAAGGACCGCCTTTGTTCGTGGTCTTGATGATGGTGCCGCCCTTGACGTGCAGTCCCGACACGCTCTTTTCGGTGAGCTCTACGATCTCGATGTTGTCTTTCAGGATGCCGTTGAACGACTCGATGCATCCGTAAACTTTCCACTCCTCGGGCTCGAGGCCGGCACGTTTCACGATTCCGCGGATTACCGCGTTCAGGCCGGGGCAGTCGCCGCCGCCCGTGGCTACCAGTATTTTATGGGTTTTAGACATAGTGGCTGCAAGTTTTGTTTTAGCGGCGCAAAAATAGGAAAAATGAAAAAAGCCCGGAACATTCCGGGCTCTGTGTGGGTTGGATTTTCGGAAAAATTATGCTTCCGTAGTTTCGCCCTCGCCTTCTTCGGTGTCGTTGGAGGCAACCACGTTGCGGGTCTGGTTCACGGAGACGATGACCTTGTTGGGATTATCTACAATGGTCAGGTTGTCAATGGCAATGTCGCCAATCTTGATCATGTCCTCGATGTCCAGTTTGGAGATGTCTGCGGTGATGTCTTCAGGAATGTGCTCCAGAAGACCGCGCACTTTGAGCTTGCGCACTCTCTTGTGGAGGAAACCGCCCTTAAGAACGCCAGGAGACGTGCCCGTGATCTTGAAAGGTATCTCGATGGTGATGGGCTTGTTGTCGGTGACTTCGAGGAAATCGACATGCAACAGCTTGTCGGTGATGGGGTGGAACTGCGTCTCTTGAACAATGGCACGGTAGGTGTTGCCGTCGAGACTGATCTCTGCATATTTCACTTCCGGAGTGTAGAGGAGATTCCTGAATTGGCTCTCTTCCATGACGAAAAGTTTCTGCTCTTTTCCGCCGTACAGCACACAAGGAATCATTCCGTTAAGCCGTTGTGCCTTGGCATCTTTTTTCCCTACGTTCTCGCGAAGAGAACCGCTCATAGATACTGATTTCATATTGTTCTTTTTTTTGAAAAAAATTGATTTTTTAAACGGCGGCAAAAGTACGAAAAATATCAGACGGTTCAACTTTCGGTGCGCTTCATTTTTTAGTATTTTTGCGCCCTGACACGATTTGGAATATGGAATTTCCGGAAAATATAGAATTTCCACTGGTCTTGACGGTCGCGGAGACGCGCGACAGCGAACGGTTTACGATGAAAGAGCGGCACATCTCCTCGCTCCAGTTGATGGAGTGCGCCGGGATGGCATGCGCCCGCAAGATTGTCGGTTATGTGGAGCGGCACGGCATCCGCAACGTCCTCGTTTTCTGCGGTCCGGGCAACAACGGCGGCGACGGACTTGTGATTGCCCGCGCGCTGTCGCAGCATCCGTGGCAGAACTTACGCCCCGCTGTGCAGGTAGCGCTCTGCCGCGAAAACGACTCCCAAGGCACGCCCGAACTGCTGGCAAACCTGAACTTGTGGAATGACATCGTCTGCAGTGACGACAGTTGTTCCACCGTGTTCTTTGACGGCAACTCAAGTCTTGACATTCTCGCGGACACCCTTGTGGTGGACGCCATTTTCGGCATCGGGCTTTCCAGACCTGTGACCGGCCTCTATGCCGCCGCCATCCAAGCCATCAACGCTTCCGGTGCCGTGACGGTGGCGGTTGACACCCCCTCGGGACTCTTCTCCGACAAGGCGACCCCCCACAACGCGGCGGTGGTCAAGGCCCGATATACTTTGAGCGTACAATTTCCAAAAGCGGCTTTCTTCCTGCGCGACACCTATCCCTATTGCGGCAATGTCACGGTGGTGGATGTGGGCATGATGCCCTCGCCAGACTCGCCGCCGCGTCGTTTTTACCTCACCCGTGAGATGGCGGCCGCATTGCTGCGAAAGCGGCATCCTTTCGCCTCCAAGCACGACTTCGGCCACGGCTTGCTGGTGGCCGGCAGCGCCGATATGCCCGGTGCTGCTGTTCTTGCCGCAACTGCCGCGCTCAAAGGCGGCATCGGCAAGGTTACTTTGCATACCCCGCAACTTGCCGCGTGCCACCTGCCCGCACGCTTGCCCGAGGCTATCCTCCATCCCGACGCCGACGAACGGCACTTGAGCCGGATTGACTGGGACTCACTGCAACATGACATCAATGCCGTTGCCATAGGACCGGGACTGGGTACGCATCCCCAAACCGTTGCCGCCGTGAAAGAATTGCTCGACAGGGTGCGCACCCCTCTCGTCATAGATGCCGACGCCTTGAATGTGCTCGCCGCCAACAAGACTTGGCTCGCTTTTCTCCCCGCTTACAGCATATTGACGCCGCACGTCAAGGAGTTTGAACGGCTGGCGGGATCTTGTCAGGATGACTTCGAACGGCTGGAGAAAGCAAGGGAATTTGCCCTCCGCTTCAGCATAGTGTTGGTACTCAAAGGTCGATATACTGTGGTGTCGCTCCCCGACGGACGACAGTTTTTCAACACTACGGGCAACGAAGGCATGGCTACGGCAGGCTCCGGCGATGTGCTTGCCGGTCTGCTGCTGTCGCTGAGGGCACAAGGCTATACGCCCGAAGCCGCCGCCCTGCTGGCCGTATATCTGCACGGCTTGGCCGGCGACCTTTGCAGAGACGAGAACTCCTCGCACAGCGTCACGGCATCTGACCTCCCCCGTTATTTCGGAAAGGCTTTCCAGCTTATCGATGAAACGGAAGATGATTACTTGTAATTAAAACAAATGGACATTTATGATGAAAAGAATCCTATTTCAGACCATATTGCTTTTGCTTGCCCTGCCGCTGGCTAACGGGCAGACGGAAATAAAGCTGCAATTGAAGAACCTCCGGTGCGACACGGTCAGCATACAAGCCTATAACGGAGAAAAGAAGGGGCGCCTCGTGCAGGCCAAGCCTTTTGCTGTGGAACTGACGTTCAAAAGCAAGGCGCGCCTCGAGCCGGGACTTTATTGGGTGATGGGTGACAGCACCGTGCTCTGCGAGTTTCTGCTGTCGCCGCGCGAGAGCCAGAAGTTCACAATACAAATTGATACGGGCAGCGTGGTCTTCCAAAACAGTGCCGAAAACACCCGCAACTTGGAATATGTGAAGCGGATAGGGGAGTATAACCGGCAGTTTCTCGCATTTGACCAGGAATTCAAGGATGCGCAACGCTCCATGCCGCAGTATATGCTGAAAGTGTTCGCCGACTCGCTCTCGGCCAAGGCGCGGCGACTGAACGCAGAAAAGACCGCATGGCAACAGCAAACTGTCCGCGACAACCCCAACACCCTGTTGGGCTCTGTCGTGCAGGCCTCCATCGACATCCCCGAGCCGCCCGAAGAATATTACCGTAACCGTGACCTTTACCTGCAATATTATGTGCAGCATTTCTTTGACGGCTTCCCGTGGAACGACCCCGACGTGTTCAACACCCCCGTCAGCGACAACAAAATCGGGGACTTCTGCAATATCATCTACCAACTCGACCGCCCTGACCTTGACACCTTTGTCGTTGCCACGCTCGACAAGGCCAAGTCAAACGAGCAGTCGCTGTACCGCCTCTTCGACCGGCTGGAGAAGATCCTCGGCAGCATCACCTCGCCCTACAAAGTGGAGCATACCTACATCAAGATGCTGCAGAACATGCTGGCCTATCCCAACTTGGACGAGAACCGGCAACGCCGCTACGAGCGGGAACTGAAAAACATCAACAAGAACCTGGCGGGCGACACCGTGCCCGACTTCCGGATGGTGACCGCAACGGGCGACACTCTCTCGCTGTATGACATCCAAAGCGAGTATATGATTCTCTATCTGCAACATCCCACCTGCCCCACGTGCCGCGAGGTGCGTGGCAGAATGGCCCAGTTCTCGGCACTCAATTCGGCCATAGACAAGGGAAACCTGAAAGTGCTGACAGTCTATTTTGAGGACGACCCGGAAGTGTGGGCGCAGTATGTCCGCTCCCCGGAAGCCAACGCCCGCTATATGCACGGCTGGAACTTTGACCAGACAATCGATGAGCAGATGCTATACGATACCAGAACAATACCGTATATGTTTCTGTTGGACAAGAACAAACGGGTGGTGAAGAAAGATTTGCTGGTTAACGAGATAGAAGATTTCATAAGAAGGCTCGGGCTCGACTGAAAATCGCTTTGTTGAATCATCTTTCAGACAATCAATACAATATTCAATTCATAAAATCATCAAGTTACAATGAAAAAACTATTTCTGATTACGTTGGGCGTGTGCTGTATGGGATTTGCCATGGCGCAGCCCGCAACCAAAGGAGGCGGTCTCACCGTTGAACAGGTCAACGAACTGAAAGGCTCTTACAAGGCCACTCCGGGCGACAAGGCTTTGCGCAACGCTGTGGTGGCCAACAGTATCGACAAGTTGGCGCGCAATTACGAAAACAGCACCGCGTTTGACGCCCATTTTTCCAACCGAGTGCCCTCGCAAGCCATCACCGACCAGGAGTCGTCCGGACGCTGCTGGATGTTTACCGGGATGAATGTGCTCCGTTCAAAGGCCATTGCCCGTTATGACCTCCCCGCTGATTTCCAGTTCTCGCAGTGCTACACGTTCTTCTGGGACCAGTTGGAGAAAGCCAACCTGTTTTTGCAGGCCGTGCTCGACAACCGCGCAAAATCCATCAACGACGAAACCGTGCAATGGCTCTTCAAGAACCCGCTGAGCGACGGAGGCCAGTTTACGGGCGTGGCTAACCTGATTGACAAATACGGCATTATGCCGAAAGACGCAATGCCCGAAACCTACAGCAGCAACAACACGGGACGTATGTCGGAACTGATAAAGCTGAAACTCCGGGAGGATGCCCTGCAACTCCGTGACATGGCCAACAATAAAAGCACAACCGAGAAGATGCTGCAAGACAAGAAAATGGAAATGCTGAAAACGGTTTACCGTATGCTGGCCTATACGCTTGGCGAACCGCCCGCACAGTTTACATGGACCCGCCGCGATGCCAAAGGCAACGTGGTGAGCACCGAAACTTATACCCCGAAATCGTTTGCCGAGGCTTTTGTGAAAGAGGATTTCTCTACCTATTATATGATAATGAACGACCCTACACGCCCTTACTACAAGGTCTATGAAATTGAATACGACAGACATGTCTATGACGGACAGAACTGGAAGTACCTCAACCTGCCGATGAATGAAATCGCCGACATGGCCATCGCTTCCATCAAAGACAGCACGATGATGTACTTTTCGTGCGACGTGGCCAAGTTCCTCGACAGAGAAAAAGGCTATATGGACATCAACAATTACGATTACGGCTCCTTGTTCGGCACTACCTTCGGGATGGACAAGAAACAGCGCATCGAGACCTACGCCAGCGGCTCGTCACATGCCATGACGCTCTGCGCCGTGGACCTGGACAAAGACGGCAAGCCCGTCAAGTGGATGGTCGAAAACAGCTGGGGTAGCAAATACGGGCACAACGGCTTCCTGATTATGACCGACGAGTGGTTCAACGAGTATATGTTCCGTCTGGTGGTGGAAGAGAAGTACATCCCCGCCAAGACACTCAAACTTTTCAATCAGGAGCCTGTCATGCTGCCGGCATGGGATCCTTTGTTTGCTCCGGAAGACTAAGTTATCATTGGTTTGGCAATTCAGGTTCCGGACATGACCGGAACCTGAATCTGTCAAAATATAAACAGCCAACAATGAAAAAGACACTCTCAACAATACTGTTTCTGTTTTGTGCCGTGACACTTTTTGCACAGAAAGCTGATGAGATTTGCGGAATATACCATTCCGTGGACCCGTTTTCAAAAGAGGGGTCGCAATGCCAGATTTACCGCGCCGCCGACGGCACTTACGAGGCTAAAGTGGTTTGGGTGGAGAACCCGAAAAAGAAAAACCAACTTGGACTGGTCTTTATGACAAAATTGACCTATAATGCCAAAGAGTCAGAGTACCAGAAAGGTAAACTGAAATATCCGGGCAAGCCGGGCACCTACAGCACCTATATCAAGATGTCTTCCGACAAGAACACCTTGCACATGCGGGGCTATTTAGGCATGTCGTTTCTTGGCAAAACAGTTGACTGGCACCGCGAGAGCAAGGTGCGGGTGCAGAAATAGCGGATGTTCCCCTATTTCGTACACTCGTCAAGCATCTCCCACAGCAGTCGTGTGGGCAGCCCCATCACATTATAGAACGAACCGCTGATGGCGCGGATGCCGATGCAGCCTATCCATTCCTGCACGCCGTAGGCTCCGGCCTTGTCGAGGGGCTTGTAGCGGTTGACGTAGTACTCAAGCTCTTCTTCCGAAAGTGCGGCGAAAGTGACCTCGGTGGAACGGTAGTCGGTCAGCGTTTTCCGGCTTGTGGCAACGGTGAGTCCGCTATACACGGTGTGGGTGCGTCCTGAAAGTGTTTGCAACATGGCCAGCGCATCCGCTTCGTTTTTCGGCTTCCCGATGATTCTCCCGTCGGCCACTACAATCGTGTCGCAGGCTATGAATATCGCATCCTCGTTTTGCGCATCGATGTCAATGCCCGAAAGTTTGAGCCTCGACAGGAACTGAACCACCTGCTCGGGCGGCAAGGAGGGGTCGTAAGTCTCCTCTACATCCACTTTCAGGATTTCAAAATCAATGTCCATGTCCTGCATAAGCGCCCGTCTTCTGGGCGACTGAGAAACCAGGTATATCTTATAGTCGTGAAGTTTTTCTAAAAGCATTTTTTTCGTTTTTTTGTATCCCGTTTTTCCGTTCTGAGCCTGTTCGCTGAAAGAATGAAGGCGGGCAATGTCACATCACGGTTTTTTCCATCGTTTCGGTAATCTCCTGTTTGAGTTCGCAAAGTCGTCGGTACTCGGCCGATTTCTTGTGCCGCTGTGCCTTGAAATAGTCGTTCAGTTTCTTGAGGGCTATTTTGTAGTAGTGGGAGAAGAATTCGGTGCCGAACATGGCAAGCAGATACGCCAACGCAATCAGGAAGTGCTTGCTGACAGCCCAAACTGCCCCAAACATGATGAGGTAGAAGATGGGAAACGCGATGATGGTGCCGATGACGTATTGGAACGAGGAGTGCAACATCGGGTCTTTGACGCGGTTGGTGAGTCGGCGGGTGATGTATTCGGGGATGAAGTTGTTGACGAAGCCGAACAAGAAGAGCGGCAGCGAGACAATCATGAGAAAGATGCGCCACAACAGCCTGAAGAAGGAGAGTTTGCGGTTTATAACCCAGTTTTGCAGTCCCATTTTCTTGAGGAGCGTCAGATACTCGCGGGTCTGCGTCATCAGCTGTGTGAAGGCGTTGTTGTCGTCGGCCTGCAGTTGCTTGAGCCGTGCGATGATGGTCATGGCGGCGTCTTTCTGGTGCGGCAGGTAGTTGGGACGCAGTCCTTTGCTGCGGAGCAACGGGCCGCTCATCATCTGCGTGAGTGACTCAATCTCGTTGTAGTACTCCGGAATGTCAATGTCGGGGGTGAGTTCTTTGACGCAGGCCCGCGCCTTTTCGTTGAGGGCGTGGTAGCCCCGGTCGTGGTTCTCTTTGTAGGTGTCGAAGAACTCTTCGATGGTGAAAGGCTTGCCTGCGGTGACCATCAGGTCGCTGTGAAATGAGAAGTAGTTGGAATAGTGTATGTTGAGCGGCAGAACCTGAAGTCCCAACTTGAAGTCGTTGAGTTCTTCGGCGGCAAAGGCGATACGGCAGAAGCCTTTCTTGAAAGTGTTCATGTAGTGGCCGTGCTGGTGCGTGGCCTCGGGGAAGATGACTAAGGTGCCTCCGTTGCGCAGCACGCGGGCGGCGCGGTTGTAGATGGCCAAGTTGCTGCGCACGTCGCTGTAACTGCCGTCACGGGTCCTGAATGTCGGCAGGATTTTGAGGAAGCGCAGGATCCGTGCCACTTTGTCTTTCTTGAAGATGTCGCCGCGCGCGATGAAGACGGGCTGCCGGCGGTCTTTGAACATGGTGTGCAGGATGGCCATGGCGTCCATCAGGCCGTTCTGGTGGTTGGCGATGACGATGGTGGGCTGGCCTTTGGGCGGTATGTTCTCTTTGTTGAGGATGTAAAAATGACGGTAATAGATGTGGTTGTGCAAGATGCACAGGAAGTTCATGTAGAAGTCGTATTGCTTGTCGAACTTGTCGATGTTTTCGAACGAAATCATGATGCGGTGCCGTTATTCGATGATGTCCATTTCCTCAATCAGGTTGTGCGCGCCCGCGAATTTGTCCACGATGAACAAGAAGTAGCGCGTGTCGAGGCTGATGTTGCGGCAGCGGCTGGCGTCATAGTAGATGTCGCTCATGGTGCCTTCCCAGACGCGGTCGAAGTTGACGCCGACGAGCTGGCCGTTGGCGTTGATGACCGGACTGCCGGAGTTGCCGCCCGTGGTGTGGTTGCCCGCAATGAAGGCCACGGGCAGTTTGCCCTCTTTGTTGGCATAGCGGCCATAGTCCTTGCTCTGCCACAACTGTTTCAGTCTCGGGTCAACGTGGTAGTCGTAAACGTCGGGGTTCTCTTTTTCCATGATGCCGTCAAGGGTGGTGTAGTACTCGTACTCGATGCCGTCGGCGGGCTCAAAGCCTTTCACCTGGCCGTAGGTGACGCGCATGGTGAGGTTGGCGTCCGGATAGAACACCTTGGCGGTGTCTTTCTCCATCAGGGCTTTCACATACTTGCGGTAAAGGGTGTTGAGTTTGTCGGTGTTGCCGCTCAGTTCCATATAGTTCTGGACATAACTGTCATATACGGCCTTGTAGATGCGCAGCAGTTCGGAGTTGGCGGTTTTGGCTATCTGTTTGGGTGAGGCCTCTTTCACGAAGCGCACAAATTTGTAACTGTCGGTGAAGTAGGGGGCGGTGGTGGCTTGGGCATCCCACAACTGGGTCATGCGTTGGCGTACCGTGTTTTCGTCCTGGATGTACGGGTGCAGCTCGGCGGGAATGAGCTCGGGTTTCTCTTTGGTGAAATAATAGGTGAAGAGTTCAATGAAACACTCGCGGTCAATGGGGGTGCTGTAGGCTTTGTGGAACGACTCGTGCTTTGACAGCATCTTGGTGCGCGCGCTCTCAAGTGCGATTTCGCTGCCTTTGGCGAGCGGCTCGGCGAGGATGTTGTAATAGTGGCGCACCAGGTTCAGCATGATTTCAGGGCCGAAAAAGCACTCTGACACGAATGTCACGGCGTCGGTTTGGTCGGCAATGTCTTTGTACAGTCCTTTCATGTCGGCGATGAGGGTGCCGTATTGTTGTTGGCGGGTGGCGTTTTGTGTTGCCCACTGTTGAAATTCAGTCTCGGCCTGCTGTTTCTTCTCGATGACGCGGCATTCGCGGATGCCTTTGGTCTCGCCTTGCCATTTTTTCCAGCCGTTGGAGATGCTGTTGGCCTTGGCGGAATACATGAGGCGGGTGGTGGGGTCGAGGTTCATCTGCCGTTTCATGGCGTCGAGGCGTATGGTGCGCGCGTCAATGGCGATGGGGTTCTGGATGTTGGCGGTGATGTTGACGCCGTCGGAGAGCAGAAACTGGCGGGTGCTGCCCGGATAGCCGAACACTAAGGTGAAGTCGTTCTCTTCGATGCCTTTGATGGAGACGGGGAAGTATTTTTTGGGCTTCATCGGGATGTTGTCGGCGGAGTAGTCGGCGGGCTTGCCGTCGGGGGCGGTGTAGATGCGGTACAGGGAGAAGTCGCCCGTATGGCGCGGCCACATCCAGTTGTCGCTGTCGCCGCCGAACTTGCCGATGCTCTCGGGCGGCACGCCCACGAGCCGGATGTCGCGGTAGGTCTCGGTCACGAACATGAAATATTGGTTGCCGTAGTAGAACGGCTTGATGGAGGCGCTGTAGCCGTTGCCGTCAGTGGCTTTCTTGGTCTCGGCGGCTATGTTCTGCTTGATGGTCTGCTGCCGTTTGCTGTCGTCCATGTCATCGGTCACGTTGCGGAGCACCGCCTCGGTGACGTCCTGCATATAGACGAGGAAGGTGACGGTGAGCCCCTCCATCGGGATCTCTTCGGACTTGCTCTTGGCCCAGAAGCCGTTTTGCAGGTAGTTGTGTTCCATCGTGCTGTGCGACTGGACGTAAGAGTAGCCGCAATGGTGGTTGGTGAGCAGCAGTCCTTGGCTGGAGATGAGTTCGGCGGTGCAGCCGCTCCCGAAGAGCACGATGGCGTCTTTCATGCTGTGGTGGTTGACGCTGTAAACGTCTTCAGCGGTCAGCCGGAAGCCTAATTGCTGCATTTCAGCCTCGTTGTATTGGAGGAACAGCGGAAGCCACATGCCGCCGTCGGCACGGACGAACCCTAACAAGGCACAAAACAGGGAAATCAGTAGAGTTTTTTTCATGTTGATGACTATTATGGGGTTAAGGGGAGCGGTTGGTCCGCTCCCAGGAATTTGCTTTTTTTAGAGATTATTCAAGATGTATTTGGCCAGTTTCTTGTAGAGGTAGGCGCGGGTGTTGCCGCCCATGATGAAATGGTTCTTGTTGGGGAAGAAGAACTGGTCGTACTCGACTTCGGCCTCATTGAGGGCTTTCACCAGTTCCATGGCGTTTTGGAAGTGTACGTTGTCATCGGCGGTGCCGTGGATGAGCAGGTACTTGCCTTGCAGTTTGCTGGCGTAGGTGGTCGGGGAGTTGAGGTCGTAGCCGTCGGGGTTCTCCTGCGGGGTTCTCATGAAGCGTTCGGTGTAGATGTTGTCATAGTAGCGCCAGTTGGTGACGGGAGCCACGGAGATGGCCATCTTGAAGGCGCCGTCGCCCCGGAACAGGGAGAGGGCGGAGAGGTAGCCGCCGAAACTCCAGCCCCAGATGCCGATGCGGCTGCCATCCACATAGGGGAGGGTCTTGAGCCAGTTGGCGGCGGCAATCTGGTCGATGGCTTCGTACTTGCCCATCTGCTGGTATATCACTTTCTTGAAGGCGTCGCCACGGGTGGCAGTGCCGCGGCCATCGACGCATACGGAGATGTAGCCCTGCTGGGCAAGCATCTGATAGAAAGCGAGATCCTGCGCACCCGAGTAGGCGTTCATCACTTGCTGACTGCCGGGACCGCCATAGCAGTTCATCATGACCGGGTATTTCTTGGACGGGTCAAAGTCGATGGGCTTCAGCATCCAGCCGTACAGCTCTACGCCGTCGGCCGTGGTGAAACGGATGATCTCGCGCTTGGCGAAGCCGTAGTCGTCCATGGTCTTCTGCACGCCATGGTTGTCGTTGAGCACACGCAACTCTTTGCCGGCGGCGTTGCGGATGGAGTATTGCGGCAGCACGTTGAGCGAGGAATAGACGTTGCGGTAGAAATGGCCGTTAGGACTGAAGTCGGTGCTGTTCCAGCCGTCGCCGCTGCTGAGCATCTTTTTCTTCTTGCCCTCAAAGTTGATGAGGTAGAGGTCCCGGTTCAACACGTGGCTCTCGTTGGAGAGATAGTAGATCTGCTGCTTGTCTTCGTTGACGTATTGGATCTCGTTCACTTCCCAGTTGCCGGAGGTCAACTGTTTGATTTCGCCGCCGAAGGTTACTTTGTAGATGTGGTTGAATCCGTCCCTCTCAGAGGTGACAATCATCGTCTTGCTGTCTTTGAGGAAATAATAGTTGTCGGTGACGTCGAGCCACTTTTCGTTCTGGTCGGTATAGATGATGTCTTGCGTGCCCGTGAGGGTGTTGTAGCGGATGAAGTCGAGGCGGTTTTGGTGGCGGTTGAGTTTGAGGATCACGGCGTCACGGCTGTTGGGGAGCCAATAGACGCGCGGGAAGTAGCAGTTGCTGTTGTCGCCGAGGTCTATTTTGGTAAGCTTGCCGCTGTTGAGGTCATAGACAAAGACATCTACCAGCGAGTTGTCTTCGCCGGCTTTCGGGTATTTGTATTTGAAGTCGGTGGGGTAGAGACTGTCGTAGAGGGCGAAGTTGTACTCTTTGACGCGGCGTTCGTCGAAACGGAGGAACGCGAACTTGGTTCCGTCGGGCGACCACGAGGCGGCCTGCGACATGTCGAGTTCTTCTTCATACACCCAGTCGGCATAGCCGTTGAGGATGGCGTTCTCCTGCCCGTCGCGGGTGATGCGGGTGACTGCGCCTGTGGCCATGTCCTGCACGTAGAGGTTGCACCCCTTGGCAAAAAGCGCGTGCCGGCCGTCTTCCGAAAGTTCGGCAAAGTGCAGTTTCTCGGTTGTGTCCGACACCATCGTCAGCGTTTTCTTTTCCAGGTCATAGACGTAATAGTAGGCGAGGGTGGAGCGCCGCCAGATGCTTTCCATATCCACGGCTATCATCATCCTCTTCTCGTCGTTGGAGAAGGTATAGTCGCTGAGGTTGCCCATCGTCACGCGACCGTCACTGAGGCTTTTCAACTCTTCGTTGCTGACTATCGTGCCGATGCGGTCGCCGCTGCTGAAACTGTAACGGTCGATGCCGCCGCGCTTCACTACGGTGTAGTCGTCACTGACGGGCATGGCGGTGTAGCCCGCGACCCCGCGGGGATAGAAAGCGTAAAGGTTCCAGATTTCGTCGATTGTGATTTTCTTGTTTTGTGCCAGACAGCAGAACGCTGAAGTACACAGCAGAATAAAAAGCAGATGTTTCTTCATTTACTCGTTGATTTTAGAGCCGCAAAAGTACTAAAAAAATAGTGAAGCGTATCTTGTGGCAAAAGAGCGTGGCAAAATCGGCTGTCACGCTCCGGGGCGGTTTGCCTCTTTTTTGTATATTTGCCGCCGTTTTATTATAATATGTTTAAAAACAATAGACTATGAAACTTGATTGTCAGAATGTACAGTTTGCCGTCTCTCAGGCAACGATGAATGAAAACGCTCCCCAAGCGGTGGCTGCTTACCAAACGACCGTCGGCAAAACCGGACGAGGCAATGATTTTCTCGGCTGGCTCGACCTGCCCGTCACGGTGTCAGACCAAGAGTTGGAAACCATCGAGAACTGTGCGCGTTCTCTTTCGGCCATAGCACAGACGGTGGTGGTTGTCGGCATCGGCGGCTCCTATCTGGGCGCGCGTGCCGTCATCGAGGCCCTGCAACACAGCTTCAGGCCTATGGTGGAAGAGAAAACGCCGCTTATACTGTATGCCGGCAACAATATGAGCGAAGACTATCTCCACGATCTGCTGGATGTGCTGGAGAACCGCGACTATGCGCTGGTGGTCATTTCCAAGTCGGGCACCACGACTGAACCGGCCATCGCCTTCCGCATCCTCAAGGAGCATTGCGAGCGCAAATACGGCAAGGAGGATGCCCGCCGCCGCATCGTGGCCATCACCGACCGGGCCCGCGGCGCCCTCAAGTCCATCGCTGACCAAGAGGGCTATGCACAGTTCGTCATCCCCGACAATGTGGGCGGCCGCTATTCTGTGCTCACGCCCGTAGGACTGCTCCCCATAGCCATAGCCGGCTTTTCAATACGTAAACTTATGCAAGGCGCGGCTGAAATGAGACAGCAACTGTTGGCCGAGACCAGCATTGACCGGAATCCCGCCATGCAGTATGCCCTGCTCCGTAACCTGCTCTATGATGCCGGCTACAAGATTGAACTGATGACCTCCTTTGAGCCTAAATTGTACTATTTTATCGAATGGTTCAAACAACTCTTCGGCGAGAGCGAGGGCAAAGAACAGAAAGGCATATTCCCCGCCGGGGCCGTGTTCTCCACCGACCTCCATTCGTTGGGACAATATATCCAAGAGGGTACACGACAACTGTTTGAAACCATCCTTACTGTCGAAAAGCCACAGCAGGAGGTGCCCATACCGTATGACCCACAAGACATTGACGGTCTCAACTACCTGCAGCACCGTTCTGTACACGAAATCTGCCACATTGCCCAGAAAGGCACGGCACAGGCACACCTCGACGGCAAAACGCCCAACCTCTCCATCACCGTGCCGGAAATCAGCGAGCACACGCTGGGCGAGCTGATCTTTTTCTTCGAGTTCAGCTGCGCCGTCAGCGGCTATATGCTCGATGTCAACCCCTTTGACCAGCCGGGCGTGGAGGCCTACAAGCACAACATGTTCGTGCTCCTTGGCAAACCGGGCGTGAAATAAAACTGAACCTATTTTTATTATTGTAACAGACAGACTTGATGCACACGTTCATCTTCGTTTTTTTCGTCCTTTACGTCATACTGCTTTTTATTATCACCGGCATCACCTCGCGCAAGGCCGACAACAGCACTTACTTCACGGGCAACCGCAAGTCACCGTGGTTTGTGGTGGCTTACGGCATGATCGGGAGTTCGCTCTCCGGCGTCACGTTCATGTCGGTGCCCGGTGATGTATATACCACGCAGTTCACCTACCTCGGGGTCGTCATCGGCTATATACTGGGCTATATCCTCATCGCCCAGATGCTGTTGCCGCTCTATTACCGCACTAACGTCACCTCCATATACGAGTACCTCGGACAGCGCATAGGCAACGAGGCGCACAAAACCGGCTCTGTGCTCTTTTTTATATCGCGGCTGTTAGGTTCTGCGCTTCGTATGTATTTGGTAATCTTTGTGTTGCAGGTTTTTGTGTTTGACGGGTGGAATATCCCGATCTGGCTCACGTCTGTCGTCATGATTGTCATCATCCTGCTCTATACTTTCCGGGCCGGGCTCAAGACTGTAGTGTGGACTGACTTGTTGCAGACTACCTTCCTCATCGCGGCGTTGGTGATAACAATCGTATTCCTGCTCAATCACATGGGCGGATCGTTCGCAGACATCTGGCAGCAGATGGCCACCGCCGGCAAGGGGGGCGCCGATTGCCGCACCGTCTTCAACACTGACTGGCGCAACAACAGCTATTTCCTCAAACAGATCTTCGGCGGCATGTTCATAACTATAGCCATGACGGGGCTCGACCAGGACATGATGCAGAAGAACCTGTCGTGCAAGACCCTGAAAGACGCGCAGCGCAACATGTTTTCCTTTACCTCTATCTTGGTGGTAGTCAATATCTTGTTCTTAGTGTTAGGCGGTATGTTGCTCGTGTTTGCGCAGAGCCAGGGCATCGACATCGCCTCCATGCCCACCGACCGCATCTATCCCGAGATCGCTTTCAACTATCTGGGCAAAGCGGGAGCATTAGTCTTCATCTTCGGGCTAATCTCGGCGGGCTTCTCTTCAGCCGACGGCACCTTCACCGCCCTTACCACCACTGTATGTTACGACATCCTGAAAATCGAGAAACGTTATCCTGACGCGCACCGGCAGACGGTGGTGCGCCGCGTGGTGCATTTGGTCATCTCCGCGCTCTTCTTGGGGGTCATCATCATCGCCTCGAGCCATCACAACGATGCCTTGATTCGCATCATCTTCATGGTGGCGTCATACACCTATGGCCCGTTGCTCGGTCTCTTTGCATTTGGCATCTTCACCAAGCGTGAGATTCCGCAGAAACGGCGTTTCATGGTCCCCGTGATTTCCGTGGCGGTGCCGGTACTATGTTATATATTGTCAAAAAACTCCGTCAACTGGCTGTGCGGGTATAAGTTCGGCTACGAGTTGCTCATTGTGAACGGCCTTCTTGTCTTCGTGTCCCTGTTGGCGGTCAGCAAGAAAAGATAGTCCGCGGCGCACGAGGGCACCTTGTGTTCGCCGCTTTGCTGACATTTGGCAAAGCCGAAAACTAAAAAACCTTATTCGTCTTCGGGACATTGAGAAGCAAGCATGATGGCTTTGCGGTTGTTTTTATCCAGTCCTCAAACCCCAAGCACCCTGACGTCGCCTTTGCCCTCGCGCACGACTACGATGCTGTCGCCCGTGCAGTCGATGACGGTGGAGGGCACGTTGCCGCCAAAACCGCCGTCAATGACGATGTCAACCATCTTCTCGTAACGCTCGTGGATGAGCTCGGGGTCGGTGGTGTATTCGATGATCTCGTCGTCGTCTTTGATGGAGGCTGACAAGATGGGATGCCCCAACTGCCGCACTATTTCCAGTATGATGTTGTTGTCGGGCACGCGCACACCTACGGTCTTTTTGTTGCTCTGCAGCAACTTGGGCACGTTGTTGTTGGCCTCCAAGATGAAGGTGTAAGGTCCGGGCAACGCCTTTTTCATCGTCTTGAACAAGGTGTTAGAGATGGGCTTGGCAAAGTCGGAAAGATGACTCAGGTCGGAGCAGATGAAGGTCATGGAGCTCTTTTTCTTCTTGTCCCCTAACAATTCCGCGATTCTCTCTACGCTCTTCTGCTTGAAGATGTCACACCCGATGCCGTAGATGGTGTCGGTAGGGTAAATGACGATGCCCCCGTCGCGCAAACATTGCACTACTTTGTCGATGAAACGCTGGTTCGGATTCTCAGGATATATTTTAAGTATCATAGTTACAATAAAAGGGCAAATAAAAAAGGGTAAGCTACTTGTATCGCATCGCTACAACCTACATGCCCTTGCTGTATTCCTACCCTGGGGGAGTTAGTAGGGAGCAGATCGTACAAGACTTACCCGGCCGCAAAAGTATAAAAAAAAGCGAACGGTTCGTCAGTATCCCAAAATTTTAAGCATCGACTTGTAACTCTGTTCTTTAGCGAACAGTTTGGTGCATATTTCACCGTCTTCGTCACGATAAATGATGATGTGTTTGGGAGCGGGAGTCATGCAATGTTGTATTCCGCCGTAGCCTCCGAGCGCCTCCTGGTAAGCGCCGGTGTTGAAGAGCCCGATGTACTGGATTTCGTCGGTGTCTTCGTACGGATACTCCTCCGACACGATGCGGGGCAGGAAGACGGCGTTGAGGTGCGCCTCGGAGTTGTAGTAGTCGTGACTGTCGCAGGTGAGGCCGCCCAAGAAGACACGTTCGTACTCGCGGTCCCAATGGTTGATGGCCAGTATGATGAACTGCTGGTTGATGGCCCACGAGTCGGGCAGGGTGGTCATGAAGGAACTGTCAATCATGTTCCACAACTCGCGGTCGTTCTGCCGTTTCTGCTGCAGCACGGAGAAGAGCACGCCGCTTGCCTCGCCGACGGTGAAGGAACCGAACTCGGTGAAGATGTCCGGCTCTTCTACGCCCTCGCGGTTGCAGATCTGCTTGATCTGCGACACAATCTCTTCGGCCATGTACTCATAGTCGTACTCGAACGACAGACTGTTTTTGATGGGGAAGCCGCCGCCGATGTTGAGCGAGTCGAGTTCGGGCGAGATTTTCTTGAGGTCACAGTACAGGTTCACGCACTTGGTGAGCTCGTTCCAATAGTAGGCGGTGTCGTTGATGCCCGTGTTGATGAAGAAATGCAGCATCTTGAGCTCGAACTTGGGGTTGTTCTTTATCTTTTCCTGATAGAAGGGCAATATGTCGTTGTAGCGGATGCCGAGCCGCGAGGTGTAGAACTCAAACCGAGGCTCCTCCTCGGCGGCAATCCGTATCCCGATGTTGCATTTGGTCTGGATGTTCTTGTCTAATAAGTCGAACTCTTTCTTGCTGTCCAAAACGGGTATGGTGTTCACAAATCCTTTCTCTAACATCGACGAGATGTTGTCAATGTAGGGCTGACGCTTGAATCCGTTGCAGATGATGTAGTTGTCTTTCTGAAACTGACCGCTGTCGTGCAAGGTCTCGATCAGGTTCAGGTCGAAGGCCGATGAGGTCTCTAAATGCACGTCGTTTTTCAATACTTCGGAAAGCACAAACTCGAAATGCGAACTCTTGGTGCAATAACAGTAATGGTAACTGCCTTTGTAGTCGGACTTCGCGATGGCGACATTGAACCACCTTTTCGCTTTCTGTATGTTCTGCGATATCTTGGGCAAATAGGTGATCTTGAGCGGCGTGCCGTATTGCTTGATGATGTCCATGAGGGGCACGTCGTTGAAAAGCAATTCGTTGTCTTCAACGTTGAACTCTTCCTGCGGAAATTCGTAGGTTTGCGAGATGAGGTCGATGTACTTGGTTTTCATTTTTGAATCCGACTGATTTAAATTGGCTGCAAAAATAGAAAAAAATGAACTCGAATTGTTTTTTGCCCGACAATCCGAGTCGCCCGGATTTTGTTTGTGGTGAAGATAAATGTGCTCCAAATGTCTGTTTTCTGTCTTTTGAGGGTTTGATTCTCCTTTCTTTTCTGTCAATTTCGCTCCATTTGAATTGCAACAAACACATTTATGCTATTTTTTGTATTTTTGCCGTCTCTCTGAAAAAAATTAATTTTGTTTAACTTGCTTTATGACAATACCAGATAAAAACTATTTCCCGTTTCTCGCCGGTGAGGAGGCTATGCATGATTTGACCCTCCGCATCAGAGATGTTATGATGCGATATGTCGAGAATAGTCACCTGAAGTCGCTTGTTTTGGGCATCTCGGGCGGCATCGACAGCGCTTTGTGTGCCGCACTGCTGAAGCCCGTCTGCGAAGATCTCCACATTCCGCTCATAGGCCGCTCTATCACGATCGAGACGAATCACGACGATGAAATTGCCCGCTCTATCGCGGTGGGCGAGGCTTTCTGCCACGATTTTCAGCACCTTGACTTGACAGATGCCTATTTCGAGAACCGCAAACTGCTGGTGAACCTCGATGACACACACCTTTCAAAGATGCGCCAAGGCAACATGAAAGCCCGCATGCGTATGTTGGTGCTGTTTGACCTGGCCCAGCTGCACCACGGCATGGTGGTCTCTACCGACAATTACACGGAATACTTGACGGGCTTCTGGACGCTGCACGGCGATGTGGGCGACTACGCGCCAATCCAACACCTCTGGAAGACGGAGGTCTATGCACTTTCCACATTCCTGCTTGGTGAGGAGAACGAACAACAACGCCGCGCCCTGCAGTCGTGCATCGATGCGACTCCCGTGGATGGACTCGGCATCAGCAAAAGCGACTGCGACCAGTTGGGCGTGCCTAATTATTTTGAGGCAGACCGCATCTTCGCAAGATTCTTCAGCGGAGACAACTCCTTGTGCGACCATACGCTCATCAAACGCTATTTTGCCTCAGAATACAAACGGCACAATCCCGCCAACATTTCACGTTCCGTGCTCATTGGCGATGAACAAAACCAATAATTCCACAACGATGTCTTCCACATTGATTATTGATGCCGGTGCCACGAAGACTGCTTTCGCACTGGTTGAAGACCGTTCAGTTGTCTGCACGTACAAGGGCGCGGGCATCAATCCTAACTATTGCTCCGATGATGCGATAAACAAGGTTCTGTCCTCTTTTATGACACAGAACAAGGTGTCGCACGTGTCGCATGTTCACTATTACGGAGCGGGATGTGCCTCGGCGGAGAATGCCGGCCGGATAGGCTGCCTGCTGCAAGACTTTTATCCCGATGCCGTCGTTTCCGTTTGTTCAGACCTGATGGCAGTTTGCCGCGCGTTGAGCAACAACAAGTCTTCTATTGTGGCCATATTGGGCACGGGCGCCGCCACTTGCCAGTTTGACGGCCGTTCGGTCGTGGCGCGTGCCCCCTCCTTGGGCTATATGCTCGGCGATGAGGGCAGCGGAACCTATCTGGGCAAGCAACTTGTGACGGCTTTCATGCGGAATGAACTCCCCGCAAGCCTTTCCGCCGAACTGCGCAAACAATACAACCTCTCATTCGACAAGGCTATCCGGCGCATCTACAGTGAGCCGTCGCCTAACCTTTTCTTTTCCTCTTTGGCACCGTTTGTCTCCCAACATCTCGACGACCCGTTTGTGCTACAGATGGCTACGGAGAGCTTCCGCCGGTTCTTCGCAGTGCAGAAAGTCTGCTACGAAGAGAGCGAAACACTGCCCTGGATGCTCTCGGGGGCGGTGGCTTTCAACTTCCGGGAGGTGGTGCAAGCGGCTGCCGCCGAAGAGAATTGCCACGTCCAGACGATCGTAGAGTCGCCGATGGAGTCGCTGGTGAGGTATCATTTTTAACTATTAGGTCCTGAAAAATTATGCAGAGTATTATCGCTGATGAAAAAGAGTTGAAACAGGTGGCGAAGGCCATTCTTGAAGCCTATCCGCAAGAGCGTGTTTTCGGCTTTTACGGTGAGATGGGGGCGGGTAAAACTACGCTCATCAAGGAGATGTGCGCCCACCTGGGGGTTGACGGCATGACCTCGTCACCCACGTTCGCAATCGTGAATGAGTATTGGACACTGACGGAGCCTGTGTATCATTTTGACTTTTACCGGATTGACGGTCCGGAGGATGCGGTCCGCATTGGTTTTGAGGAGTACATCTACAGCGGCAATTATTGTTTCATCGAGTGGACAGAGAAAGTGCAGCCGCTGCTGCCCGACGAGTATGTGCGGGTTACGATTGAACGGGTGGATGAAACAAAACGGAGGTTCAGTTTCTGAAAAATGTAATAATTCGACATCTATGAGTTCTGACGGATTGATTTTGGAGGACAAGTTGCCCGGCACGCAAGAGCAGCAGGTCACGGTTGAGTTTCCGGTCCGCAAATGTGCGGTCGCTTTTGTCAAGGACAAGTCTCCGTCGGCAGGTTTTGCCATCATCACCCCGGAGGCGGCAGGAACTTTAGTGGCGCACAATGTCCTTGTGTTCATGCAGCGCGGCTTCTCCGAGGGGTCGCCCTATACAGACATGGATTATGCCGATGTGGGCGTGCGCTTTGAGGATGACCTGTTCCGTCTTGCCGAGGCTGCCAAACTGCTGGTCAAGTTTTCTCCTTTCACGGCAGACGACATAGCCCGGTTCAAAGACGGTCAGGTTCTGTTTTCCAATTGGATGGATGACGAGATTGATGCCGAGACGGTCAGGATGATGAACGAAAAGGGCATCACGGCGATGGCGATGGGCAAAATCAAAGACGACAAGGGTGTCTCAATCACCGAAAGGATTTTGTCGGAAACGCTTTCGCCCAAAGCCCTCGGCATTGCTTTCTCGGCATTTTTGCTTCCGTGGATTGAGTGTCTGGTGTTCAGCACCATGATGAAGTTCACGTTGCAGAAAGAGCCTGCGTTGATGCAGAGTGTATATGCCTTTGCCGGCCACCTGTGCAGCAAGGAAATCGCCGAGCGGCTGCACCTCCCGTGGAAGAGTGTCGTTTCCCTCTGCTGGGATATGAATTAGCGGTCCGTCTCCGTCCGTTGGCGGCAAACCGGCTATTCCTGCAGTCTTATCTTCACGTCGTTCAACTCCAAAAACGGGGTCTTCTGACACCGCAACCACTATTTCTGCAATCTTATCTTTATATCATTCAGCACATTCATATAGTTGATGAATGCCTGATAGGGCGACGGATAGACGTCGAAGTTTCGTTTCACGGACTTGTGTCCGATCCATC
This sequence comes from bacterium, assembly GCA_963643165.1. GTDB lineage: Bacteria > Bacteroidota > Bacteroidia > Bacteroidales > WCHB1-69 > F23-D06. Next base: position 60,603 of record CAVIJD010000005.1, read on the forward strand.
TCGAACTCATAAAGTTGAAATGGTCGGCGGCCTGCAGGCGGAGCCAGCAAAGCCGTGCGTCTGGGTCGGTGGACTTGTTGTAGAGGTCTTCCAGTTTGTACAGTTGCCGGAACGCTTCCTGTTGCAGTTCGTTGCCTAACCACTCGTTGGTGTCTTTCTCTTCGCCGGAGCAAGATATGGGCCACGGCGCGTGCATCGTGGCGGGGTCAAGGTCAAGACTGGTAGTCTCTTTGGGTGTGATGAAAGAATAGTTGGTGTTGGCAGACAGTTTTCCGACGAGGTCGCGGAAGAAGTCGAAGATGCCCGTCTCTTCGGTATAGTACTCGCCGATGGTCTCATAGTCCCAAAACAGGTTGATGAGTGGGTTGTCGCAATGGGCGTTGCTGTCGTCGAGGAAACTGATGTACTTGTCGGCGGTCAGCGGGTACTGGTCCCAGGTGGTGTCGCAGAAGCGCAGCGTGATGTCGTCGCAGAGGCGGTAGGAGCGCAGCAGCAGTCTGACGTCGGTTTGGTAGGGGTTGCAGTAGAGGAAGAGCGGGCTTTTCCAGCCGAGGATGTGCCGTGCGCCCTCGGTGAGCACGACGCGGTAGCCCATGTCGCCGAGCCATTCGCCGATTTCGTCCGAATAGATGATTTCGGTGTTGCAGAAAGAGGTCGGTTTGATGCCGAACGTTTCCTGTAGCAGTTCCTCTTGCCGGTGCACTTGTTCCACAAAAGCCTCTTTACCGTGCAGAGAGGCGAGGCTGTGCGTATAGGTGCTGCCTGTGATTTCAACGCTGCCCGTGGCCAGCAGTTCCTTGAAACTGTCAATCACTTCCGGGCAGTAATTCCGGAAGAGCATGATCGAACTGCCGGAGATGCTGAAACTGAGTTTGAATTTGCCGGGGTTCTGCCGTATGAGGTCGAGCATCATCTTGTTGGCGGGCAGATAGCACCGGTCGGCAAGGCGGCGGGCCATATACTGGTTCTGGTAATTGTCGAAATAGTCGTGGTTCTGGTTTATGTCGAAAAACCGGTAGGTTCTGAGCCGGTAGGGTTGGCTGATCTGGAAATGGAAGCAAATTCTATTCATAGTGCATCAATTTTTCATAAATGGTTTTGAGTTTTTTGGCGGCGTTTTCCCATTTGAGGTTGTGGACCTCTTCAATGCCTTTGGTGCTGAGCAAGTCGGCCAGGGCGGGGTAGTGCAGTATTCCGTAGATGGCGTCGGCGGTGGCGTCGATGTCCCAGAAGTCAACCTTTACGGCATAATGCAGCACCTCGGCCACGCCCGACTGTTTGGATATGACCACGGGGATGCCGGCCTGCATAGCCTCGAGGGGCGATATGCCGAACGGCTCCGAGATGGAGGGCATGACATACACGTCGCTCATGCCGAAGAGGGTGTCGATGTCGTCGCCGCGCAGAAATCCTGTGAAATGGAAACGGTCGGAGATGCCGAGTTCCGCCACGCGGAGGATGACGTGCTGCATCATGTCGCCGTCGCCGGCCAGTACGAAGCGCACGTTCGGGTCTTTTTCGAGCACGCGCCGTGCCGTCTCCACAAAGTAGTCCGGACCTTTCTGGAAGGTGACCCGGCCGAAGAAGGTGACAATCTTCTCGGGCACGGTTTTGTGGCGGCGGATGTGGTCTTTGACCGGGGTTACGGCATTGTGGAGCGTATAGACTTTCTCGGCGGGGATGCCGTAACGTTCGATGACGATGTTGCGGGTAAGGTCGCTGACGGCGCACACCGCATCGGCGGCCATCATGCCCTCGCGTTCTATGTTGAAGACATATTCGTTGCGGTTGTTCTCGCCCGAACGGTCAATTTCGGTGGCGTGGATGTGTACGACCAATGGTTTGCCGCTCACGCGCTTGGCGGCTATGCCGGCGCGGTAGGTCAGCCAGTCGTGGGCATGGATGATGTCAAAGTCCTCAGTGTGCGCAATCTCGGCGGCAATTTCCGCGTAGCGGTTCACCTCTTCCGCGAGGTTGCTGCCATAGCCGCCGTTGAAAACGTACCTGCGCTTCTCTCCGGAGGCCTCGGTGAGCACGCCGCTCTCAATCTGGTTCACGACATTGAAATAGTCGTCCATGCCGACGTACGGTATCAGCCTTGAGTTGAACTGTATGAAGGAGGTGCATTTGTCATCGGCGAAGAAGGCGGTGTGGCGTGGGTCAACTTCAACGCCGCTGGCATTGACAATCTTGACATACCGCTCGTCTTCCATGCCTGAGGCTTTGGGCATGACAAATGTGACTTGCACGCCGTTCTGTGCCAAGCCTTTGGTGAGACCGTAGCAGGCCGTTCCCAGCCCTCCCGAAATATGGGGCGGAAATTCCCACCCGAACATCAATATTTTCATGTCAAACGTCTAATTTCACTGTTGTGTATTTTCATGTTGTTTCCAATATGCCGTTTATTTGAAGTGTTCAATCCGCCATTTCATATAGAGGAGTGCGGACACGCTCCAGGCCTGCGAGATGCAGCCGTTGGGCTTGTGCGGCGGGTCGCCGTCGGTGATTTCCGAAATGGTGGATATGCCGTAGGTTTTCATGCAGCTGTCGAAGTTGTACAGCAGTCGTTGCAGCACGGGGAGCGCCGATTTGCGGTAAACCGCCAGCATGCCGTCTGTGAACGGGTAGAGCAGCCAGATCCAGCAGGTGCCCTGGTGGTAGGCGGCGTCGCGCTCGGCCTGGCTGCCCGCATAGTGACCCTTGTAGTCGGGGTCTTTCGGGGAGAGCGAGCGGATGCCCTTGTCGGTGAGCAGTTCCTCGCACGTGCGCTTCAGGACTAACTGGCGGATCTTCTCGCTTATTGGGGTGTATGGCAGCGACGCCACAATCATCATGTTGGGGCGTATTTGGAAGTTCTTGTAGCCACCATCGACATAGTCGGCAAGATAGCCCATTTCCTTAGACCAGAAGGTGTCCTTGAAGACTGTCGGGAAGTCGTGTATGATGTGTTCCCATTCTTTCACAAAGCGGTTGTCTTTGGCCAGATGGGCCATCTCGATGCTGAATTTCACGGCGTTGTACCAGAGTGCGTTGATCTCGACTTGGCAGCCTGTGCGCGGGGTCACGGGGCGGCCGTTCACGATGGCGTCCATCCAGGTGAGCGCCAGTCCCTCGCCGCCGGCATAGATGAGCCCGTTGTCGAGCATGCGGATGTTGTTGAGTGTGCCCTGCCGGTATGCGTTGAGAATGCTTTCCATAATCGGGCCGTACTCGTTCCAGATGCTGCGCTGCGTGTGGGTATATTCGGCATAGAGTTGCAAGGTGCGGAAGAACCACAGCGGGGCATCTACCGAGTTGTAGGCCGCCGTGGTGCCGTTGCCGCCGATGTTGGGGAACAGGCCGCAGTTCAGTTCCTGTACCATGTTGTCGATGACCTCCTTGCAGAGTGCTGGGTTGTCGAGCGCCAGCGTGAGGCCGGGCAGGGCGATGAAGGTGTCGCGTCCCCATCTGCCGAACCACGGATAGCCGGCAATGACTTCCGTTTTGCCGTTCCTTTTCACGATGAACTGCTCGGCGGCGTTGCGCAGGCAACTGAAATAGGAGGAGCGGGCGGTGTGTTTGCCGAGCTCTTCGTTGTAAAGGTTCTCCAGGTCGGCCGGGTCTGTCGGCTCCGTGCCGATGGAGACGTACAGGGTGTTGCCTTGCAGGTCGGCGGTCAACACGCCCGGGGCGAAAAGGTCTTCGTGGCCGTCATAGCCGCGCCGGATCTCTTCGGCATACTCGATGTTGTAGTACCAGTCGGGGCGGTGCTCGTACTTCGCCGGGGCGGAACATTGCAGATAAACGGGCGTGTAACGGTCGTAAAGACAGAAGCCGACGCCGTTTTCTGCACTTCTGAAGCCCGCGTTCACCTCATTGTTGGCGTGAGTGAGGCGGTGTATGGAACGGAACGCCAGCAGCGGCTGGAACTGTATGGACGCCGACTCGAAGTTGTCCAGAATCGTGTATTTCAGTATCAGACGGTCGGCATTGTTCAGGAAGAGGATCTCTTTGGTGAAGTTGAACTTGCCGACGCGGTACAGGTAGGTGGGCACAGGGTCGGCGGTGAATTTCTGCAGGTATTTGTTCCCTTTCGGGTCTATGAATCCGCCTTTGTACTGGTGTATGCTGAGGTGAAAGTCCATGTTGTTGATTACGATGGTTTCGTTGAGGCACGACACCAGTACGTGCCGCTCGTGGTCGATGTTGTCTTGCGGCACGATGAACAGGCCGTGGTATTTCCGGGTGTTCAGCCCCGCAAGCGTGGTGGTGGCAAATGACCCTGTACGGCTACAGCGCAACAGCTCGCGCTGCGTGGAGTAGTTCAGGTTGACAAGGTCAGATTTGTCGAATTCTATGTAACTCATTGCTGTGTGTTTTCAAATCATGAGGTTAAACAAGACATACGAATGCTCACGTCACATTCATAATGACGTGGCAAAGATAAGAAAATTAGCGGGGTGGTGCGGGAAAAAATATTACGTTATGGTTATATTTTTCACACCGTGGCACTATTTTTTTTTAGTCGCTGATGTGTTGAAGCATCACGGCGGCGGCGGAACGGGCGTCCTGTATGGTGTCGCTGAGGCTCATCGGGCGTTTGCAGGAGCCGGCGACGAACAGTCCGTCGCGAGCGGTGAGGTTGTCCTCCATGTGGGGCGACTTGCTCTCGGCGAAGCCGTAAAGTCCTTGTATTCCGGCACTTTCTGCTAAGGTGCGGGTGCCGTCAGAGGCGCACATGCCCACCATCAGCACCAGCAGGTCGGTGTTCATTGTGAGGGGCAGTCCCATCAGGGTGTCTTCGGCTTTCAGCTGTATGCGGTTGTCGTAGGTTGAGGCCGCCTCGGAGATGCGCCCTCGCACGAAGTTGATGCCGTAGGTCTCCTGGGCGGTGCGGTACATTTCCTCGAAGCCTTGTCCCCACATTCTGAGGTCCATGTAGAAGATGTAAACGTCCGTGTCGGGCAGCAAACGTTTCACTTCGATGGCTTGTTTCACGGCGGTCACGCAACATATCTTGGAGCAGTAGTGATTGCCCGTCTTCTCGTCGCGGGAGCCGACGCATTGCAGGAAAGAGACCTGCTTCGGCTTTTCGCCGATGTTGTTCAGCACCTTGTTCTCGCCGATCATGCGCTCGAGTTCCAGCGAGGTGATGACACCGTTGTAGATGCCGTAGCCCAGCTCTTCTTTCAGACGGGCGTCGAAGACGCGGTATCCCGTGGCCAGCAGCACATGGCGGAACGTGTGATGACGGCCTTGCCCGTCGGTGAGTTTCCACTCGCCGTTTTCAAGAGCCAGGTTCACGACGGGGGTGTCGTAAAGGACTTTGATGTTCCCGTTCTTGGTCTTGTCGCTCAGCAAGGAGACCAGTTCGGAAGCTGCCCGGAAGTCGGGGAACAACAAGGCCTTGTCGCGCAGGTTGTCGAGACCGGTGAGGGAACGTTCGAAAATGGTGACGTGGTGTTTCTGTGCGAGGACAGAAGCGGCTTCTATGCCGGCGGGTCCGGCTCCGATTACTGCGATGTTTGCCATTATGCTGTTGTTGTTGCGGGTTCTGGTTTGTGCTTTTGCTTGTTCAATGAAAGTGGTCTATACTTTAAGGGTGGACGGACGGTCGGGGAAAGCAAGCATCTTTCCGGATATGCCCGTGTATTTGGTGTCCGGGTCGTAGGGGATGCCGATCTTGTTGAGCAGGCTTTCGCATTGGATCTGGTGCATCTGCAGTCCGAGTTCCCACGGGTTGTACCCGAGCAGCAGTCCGGCCATCTCTTCGTAGGTGAGCACGGGGATGCCGTACCCCTCCTTGTCGTAGGTTTTGTGTTCCATCTCGGCGATGGTGTATTGCCATTTGTCGAGGAACATGGCGCAGCCCGGACAGTTGGCCACGATGAAGTCGGGCTCGTAGGGCTCCATCGACTCGAATTTCTTTTTGGAGTTGGCCACGGAGTAGCCTCTGTTTTCCTGCACGAGGTATTGTCTGAAGCCGAAGCCGCAGCAGTGCCGCCGTTCGGGATAATCGACCACCTCGCCGCCCCAGGCTTCAATCATGCCGGCGAGCACGTAGGGAAACTCAGCTTTGCCGACGCCGTGTTTGGGGAAAATCTTGGCATAGTGGCAGCCGATGTGCTCCACCACGCGCAGCGGCTTGCCCGTATAGCGGTTCACGAGTCGGTGTTTCATCTTCTCTTTCAGCTCGAACCGGAACTTGTAGATGATGTCGGAGGGGTGGGCGACGTTCTTGGGGAGTTTGAAAGTGCGGCCCGTGGCCTCCTTTAGGTACTGCCGCGCCTGCTCCAGCAACTCCGGCTTCTCCGACCATTTTTCCACTATTTCCGTAATCACCCCGAACGAGGTGACGCACGACGGGACATAGTTTTCATAGCCGCGCTCGGTCATCAACGAGAAGAGGCGCGCCACCACGGTCATCGTGGTCTCGAACGGCACCACGTCGGCGTGGTAGCCTATGCCCGTGCAGGTGTGCTGATGCGAGGAGTCGTAAATGTCTTTCCCCAGATCGTTGCGCAGGATGTTGAGAAATGCGGCCTCCGACCCCGGAAAGAATGTCTGGCGGATGCAGCTCCTTTCGTAAAAAAAGTGGTCATCGGCGATGTCTTTCTGATATTCGTTCCAAAAGCGTTTCTCCATAATCCGGTTCTGTTGTCATTGCGCCTATATAGGCAAAAAAACTTGCCGGCTAATTCGTCGGCAAGTAAATTGGTGATTTAGTGGAGCGTACGGGAGTCGGACCCGTGACCTCCTGACTGCCAGTCAGACACTCTAGCCAACTGAGCTAACGCCCCAAAATGCCGCAGGGATGTTATAGGTCACCCCTGCCGGCAGAGTTTTTCATCACACTTTGATCTCTACGTCAACGCCGCTGGGAAGCTCGAGCTTCATCAAAGCGTCGATGGTCTTCGTGGTGGTGCCGTAAATGTCCAGCAGTCTCTTGTAGGTGGAAAGCTGGAACTGTTCTCTCGACTTCTTGTTCACGAAGGTGGAACGGTTTACGGTGAAGATCTTGGTGTGTGTCGGCAACGGAATAGGGCCGACCAAAACAACCTTGTCATCCTTGACGCCGTTTACAGTCTTGACGATTTTCTCGGCAGACTTGTCAACCAGCGTATGATCGAATGATTTTAATTTAATTCTAATTCTGTGACTCACTTTTGTTTGTTTTTAATTATTACGTAATATGTTTTTTTCCTGTACTTCTTTTTTTTTAAAGAATAAACCTTCCGGTAGTCATAATATACTCTTTCACGTCGGCGGGAACTTCAGCGTACTTGAGGAACTCCATATTGAATGTGGCGCGTCCTTGGCTCATAGAGCGCAGAGTGGTCACATAGCCGAACATCTCGGCCAGCGGCACTTGCGCCGTAATCACCTGGTAGCCCACTTTGGCGTCAATCTGCTCCAGTACCGAGCGGCGGCGGTTCAGGTCGCCCGTCACGTTGCCGATGTACTCGTCCGGAGTGGTGATTTCCACCTTCATGACAGGTTCCAGAATGGCGGTGTCGATTTTCTTGAGGGCGTCTCTGAAGCCTACTTTGGCGCAGATCTCAAACGCAAGCGCGTCTGAATCCACAGGGTGACAGGAACCGTCAATGGCGGTGACGGCCATGGCTTCCACGGGGAAGCCGTATTTGCCGTTCTGCATCGCGATCTTGAAGCCCTTCTCGGCACCGGCCAGGTACTCTTTAGGCACGTTGCCGCCTTTCACTTCGTTCTTGAACTGCAACCCTTTCTCGGTTGACGGCAGCGGTGCCATCTCAAACTCGAGGTCCGCAAATGAGCCCTTGCCGCCGTTCTGACGCTTATATACAGCGCGGTGGCGTACAGCGCTTTGGAGTGCCTCTTTGTAGGTGACGCGCGGCTTGCCGTGGTTGCAATCGACGTTGAACTCGCGCTTCAGGCGGTCGAGCAGGATGTCGAGATGAAGCTCGCCCATGCCGCTGATGAGGGTCTGTCCCTGGTCGTTGTCGTTGTTGACCACGAATGTGGGGTCCTCGTCTGACAGCTTGGCCAAAGCCTGCATCATTTTGTCCTCGTCGTCTTTCGTCTTGGGCTCGACGGCGATTTGGATCACCGGTTCGGGGAAGACGATCTGTTCGAGGATAATCGGATGCTTGTCGTCGGTGAGGCTGTCGCCGGTATGGATTTCCTTCATGCCCACTAATGCCACGATGTTGCCTGCGCTGACGGTCTCGAGTTGCAGTTGCTTGTTGGAGTGCATCTGCATGATTTTCGACACGCGTTCGCGTTTGCCGCTGTTGGCGTTATAGACGGTCTCGCCGCTGTTGAGTTTTCCGGAATAGACCTTGATGAAGGTGAGTTTGCCCACAAACGGGTCGGTTGCGATCTTGAAGGCCAATGCCGCGAACGGTTCGTTCTCGTCGGCCTTGCGTGTCTCTTCCGCGTCTGTTTTGGGGTTGATTCCGGTGATGGCGGGCATGTCGGCAGGGGAGGGCAGGTACATCACGATGGCGTCCAGCAGCCGTTGCACGCCCTTGTTCTTGAACGAGGAGCCGCACAACACGGGTTGGACTTTACGTTCGATGGTAGCCTTTCGGATGATGGGAATCAGTTCTTCGGCGGTGATGCTGTCGGCATCCTCGAAGTAGCGTTCCATCAACTGCTCGTCCTGTTCTGCCAAAGTCTCGAGCATCAGGTTGCGGTACTTGGCGGCCTCGTCTGCCAGCTCTGTAGGGATTTCAACCTCTTGGTAGGTCGTGCCCTGGTTCTCCTCGTCCCAGCGGTAGGCTTTCATCTCCAGCAGGTCGATGACGCCGCTGAAAGAGTCTTCCTCTCCGATGGGAATCTGGACAGGCATTGGCGAGGCTTTGAGTTTCTCGCGGATTTGCTCCACCACGGCGTAGAAGTTGGCGCCTGAGCGGTCCATCTTGTTGACGTAGCAGATGCGGGCGACGTCGTACTTGTCGGCCTGGTGCCAGACGGTTTCCGACTGTGCCTCCACGCCGCCTACGGCGCAGAAGATGGCCACGGCGCCGTCGAGGATGCGCAGGGAGCGTTCCACCTCAACGGTGAAGTCAACGTGCCCTGGCGTGTCGATGATGTTGACCTTGTAGGCTTGCGAGCGGCAGTTCCATGTCACGGTGGTGGCGGCGCTGGTAATCGTTATGCCGCGTTCCTGCTCCTGCACCATCCAGTCCATGGTGGCCGTGCCCTCGTCAACCTCCCCGATCTTGTAGTTCTTGCCGGTATAGAAGAGGATACGCTCGGTGGTCGTAGTCTTCCCCGCATCAATGTGAGCCATGATGCCGATGTTGCGAATATGCAGAAGATCTTCAGCCATTTTTCGTTCTCTTTTACCGTTCTACCGTGTGGAGTGTTATATATAATATATTGTATGAATTCCGGAAGATGCCGTTTACATGCGCATGTGAGCGAAAGCCTTGTTGGCCTCGGCCATTCTGTGGATTTCCTCTTTCTTCTTGAATGCTGCGCCTTCTGACTTGTAAGCGGCCATGATTTCCTGGGCAAGCTTGTCGGCCATCGTCTGTTCGTGGCGTTTGCGTGCGTATGAAATCAGGTTCTTCATGCCTACTGACTGCTTTCTGCCCGGCTTGATCTCCTCAGGGACGGGGAGGGTAGTGCCGCCCACGCGTTTGCTCTTGACCTCAACGCTCGGGGTGACGTTCTCCAGGGCTTTTTTCCACACTTCGAGGCCGTTCTCGTTCGTCTTCTCGGAAACGATGTCGATGGCCTTGTAGAAAATTTCGAAAGCAAGGTTTTTCTTGCCTTTCAACATAATGTTGTTGACGAATTTCGTTACCAACTCGTCGTTATATCTCGGATCTGGAAGAATGATCCTTTTCTTTGCATGTGAATTTCTCATGTTATTGTATCTTCAATATTGTTATTTACTCTTGAATCGCCAATCCCGGCGTTCAATTTACTTTTCTTGGGGATGTTTGGGGATTATTTCTTTTTAGGTCTCTTGGCACCGTATTTGGAACGTCCCTGCAGACGGCCGTCAACGCCGGCGGAGTCGAGCGCGCCTCTGACGATGTGGTATCTGACACCCGGAAGGTCCTTGACACGGCCTCCGCGCACCAGCACGATGGAGTGCTCCTGCAGATTGTGTCCTTCGCCCGGAATGTAGGCGTTGACCTCCTTGCCGTTGGTCATTCTCACCCTCGCCACTTTACGCATGGCTGAATTAGGTTTTTTCGGGGTTGTGGTGTAAACCCTCAAGCAAACGCCGCGTTTCTGCGGACAGGCATCCAATGCCCTCGACTTACTCTGTGAAGTAAGCTTCTGTCTTCCTTTTCTTACTAATTGTTGAATTGTAGGCATACAATTTGATTTGTTAAACTTTTTATTTATTACGTATTATACCCTATTTTTAGGGCGTGCAAAAATACACTTTTTTTGTTTCTGTTCAACTGGCTTGATTTTAAATATTTTGACTCTTCGCGAGGGTGAAATTTGTTGTGGCAAAACAAACGGAATCCCCCCGTTTCTGTTCGGGTTGTTGCCGTCCGCCTCCTATATGACCGTGATTTTCTTGTAGCGTATCCGTTTCGGCGTGACGTTGCCGAGCCTCATCTTCTTGTTCTCTTCATACTCGGTGTAGCCGCCCTCGAAGAAATAGACCTGCGAGTCGCCCTCAAAGGCGAGGATGTGGGTGCAGATGCGGTCGAGGAACCAGCGGTCGTGCGAGATGACCACGGCGCATCCCGCAAAGTTGTCGAGTCCCTCTTCCAAGGCCCGCAAGGTGTTGACGTCTATGTCGTTGGTGGGCTCGTCGAGCAGCAGCACGTTGGCTTCCGACTTGAGGGTGAGGGCCAGGTGCAGGCGGTTGCGTTCGCCGCCGGAGAGCACGCCGGCTTTCTTGTTCTGCTCGGTGCCGCTGAAGTTGAAGCGCGACAGGTAGGCGCGGGAGTTGATGAGCCGCCCGCCCATCATGATCTGCTCCTGTCCGCCGGAAACGATTTCCCAAACGCTCTTTTCTGGGTCGATGACCTTGTGTTGCTGGTCGATGTACCCGATTTTGACGGTTTCGCCCACATGGAACTCGCCGCTGTCGGGTTGCTCCAGCCCCATGATGAGGCGGAACAGGGTGGTCTTGCCCGCGCCGTTTGGTCCGATGACCCCTACGATGCCGTTGGGCGGCAGGTTGAAGTTGAGGTCGTCAAACAGCAGCTTGTCGCCGAAGGCCTTGCGCACGTGCTGCGCCTCGATGACCCGGTTGCCCAGCCGCGGGCCGTTGGGGATGAATATCTGCAGGGTCTCTTCTTTCTCTTTCACGGTCTCGTTCAGCAACTTGTCGTAGGCGTTGAGACGGGCCTTCGACTTGGCGTGCCGGGCCTTAGGTGCCATGCGCACCCACTCGAGTTCGCGCTCCAGGGTCTTCATGCGCTTGCTCTCCTGCTTGGCTTCCATGGCCAGGCGGTTCGACTTCTGTTCGAGCCACGAGGAGTAGTTGCCCTGCCAGGGGATGCCCTCGCCGCGGTCGAGTTCGAGGATCCAGCCCGCCACGTGGTCGAGGAAGTAGCGGTCGTGCGTGACGGCGATGACGGTGCCCTTGTATTGCTGCAGGTGTGCCTCCAGCCATTCCACGGACTCCGCGTCGAGGTGGTTGGTGGGCTCGTCGAGCAGCAGGATGTCAGGTTCGGTGAGCAGCAGGCGGCACAGGGCCACGCGGCGGCGTTCGCCCCCCGAGAGGTTCTTCACGGGCGTGTCGCCGTCGGGACAGCGCAGCGCGTCCATGGCGCGGTCAAGCTTGGAGTCCAGTTCCCAGGCATCGTACTGGTCGATCAGTTCGGTGAGCTCGCCTTGCCGCTCGATGAGCCGGTTCATCTCGTCGTCGCCCATAGGCTCGGCGAACTTCATGTTCACGGCCTCGTACTCTTTCAGGATGTCCACGATTTTCTGCACGCCCTGCATCACGGTCTCCTTCACGGTCAGGGCGTCGTCAAGCACGGGCTCCTGCGGCAGGTAGCCTACCGAGTAGCCGGGCGAGAAGACCACCTCGCCCTGATAGTCGTGGTCGAGGCCGGCGATGATCTTCAGCAGCGACGACTTGCCCGCGCCGTTGAGACCCAGCACGCCGATCTTGGCGCCGTAGAAAAAGGAGAGGTAAATGTTCTTTAAAACCTGTTTTTGTGGCGGAAATGTCTTGCTGACATTCACCATAGAGAAGATGATTTTCTTGTCGTCTGTCATATAATCTGTGTTGTTGTGTCGTTTTGAAAAGATTTTTTTTGTTTTGTAAAAACGTTTCTGTTTCAGCGACTTAATTTGTCTTAAAACGGCTGCAAAACTATAAAAAAATGCGTTGTGAAACATTGTTGATAAATTTTCTTGCAATCGTGTGAGAAAATAATTATATTTGCTGCGTTCTTTTTGAGCAAAACTAAAACAGACTCTACCCTTACTCACTACGCTCTTTCAGCACTCAATAGAGAAGACTACTTGCCGCACGCTCATCGGACTCGTTCTTTTACTTGTGATCCGACAACACTACTATTCTCTATAATATTAATTAAACAAAAGTGCTTATGAAAAAGATTTTACTATCTGCAATTGCGCTGCTATTTGCCGCTTTAGGGGCAGTGGCGCAATGCGATGCACCGTCAGACGTGCATGTAAGTGCAACGTGGCGCAATGCCAAGGTCACTTGGCGTTCCCCGTTGATGAACGATCCGATGACGCTAGACTATGGCGTTCCTCAAACGGGCCGGGTAGGCGCAGGCGTCATTCCTTATTCTATGGGTGTCCGCTATCCGGCCGATTCAATGCAGCAGTTCGCCGGCAAACGTCTCAGTTCCGTGTCATTCTACCCCGGAGAGTCCATGGACTACACCCTCAACATCTACTCCGGCGGCACGATGAGCGGCGACACGAGTTTGTCGGGCTGCACATTGTTGCACACACAGACCATCCCCGCCTCCTCCCTCACGGTGGGAGCGGTCAACCAGATTGTCCTTTCCTCGGTGCTGACAGTCACGGGGTCGGAAGATCTTCTCGTTTCTTTCAGTGTCGCGCCAACTTCCGAGGCCTATCCGTTCGGCTTCGGCTACACCAATGGCATCGAATGGCAGACAAACCTCGTCAGTGAGGATTCAAATGCCACCTGGCAAACCTGGCACATATCAAGCCAACCTACGCCGGGCCTTTTCCTGCAATGCCATTTCGTTGACGTTAATGTCTGTTCTATTACGGCATTCAACATTTTCCGCGACAATGTATTGCTGAACACAGACCCTTTATGTGTTCATTCTTATCTTGACACATCTGTGGTGCCCGGACAGCAGCATTGCTATACGGTACAGTCCGTTTGCGGCTCCACAACTACCGATGCTTCGCCTTTCTGCCTCAACATTCCCACACAGCCAACCTGTTATCCGATGGTGGGCAACGGAACTGAAGGTGTGAATTATCTCCCCTTGGCTTGCTTTTACCGATATTCGTATAGCCAGCAGATCTATACGGCTTCCGAAATCGGGGCGCAGAGCGGCACCATCGCCTCTATCACGTTCCAGTATTTCTACAACGAGCCCTACACTTGGAACAATGTTACCATCTATATGGCCAATGTTGCTGATTCTGTGTTTGCCAGCAGCAGTTCCTGGATTCCAGCAAGCGAACTCACAGAGGTCTATAGCGGCCCCATCTATTGCTCCAATGTGGATTCCAACAACGTGACGGTTGACTTTGACCAGAGTTTCGAGTGGGACGGCAGCAGCAATGTGGTGGTCGCCATCCTAAACGGACATGGGTCCTACGACGGCTCCAGCAGCCGCTTCTATGCCCATACCACGGTCGGGAACCGCACCCTTTACAGACAGAACGACAGTTCACCCTACAACATCAACACCTCGATGGGTTCCGGAAACTTAACCACAAACAGAACAAACATGCAGTTCTGCTTCGGTCCGGAGCCTAACTGCTACAAGCCTACCCACCTGGCAGTGTCTAACATCACCTCTTCGGGCGCTACGCTTACATGGAGAAGACATTCCGAAAACGACAACAGCTGGGAAGTGATGGCCGTTCCCTCCGGCTATCCCGTCAGCAGCGGCACGCCCATAACGGTATCCGACACGACTTATACGCTCACTACCCTTCAGGACGATACCGAATATGATGTCTATGTCAGAACGGTTTGCTCCGGCACCGACCAAAGCGATTGGGTGAAGAAGTCATTCAGAACCCGCTGTATTACCCATACCGGCGTTCCTTACGTTGAGAACTTCCAAGGCTACGGAAGTGGCGGTTCGGAGACGTACCCGTACTGCTGGTCCCGCATGACCAACAACACGACACAGTATCCGTATATTAACAGCAACAACGAGCTGTACTTCTATTCATACGGTGATTATTACTCTCTGGCTGCTTCGCAGGCACTTGACCTCTCCAACTATGCAGAGAACACGCTGGCGCTCAGTTTTGAGATTGCCAAAAGTTCCACTAACTATGGCCGCCTCGATGTGGGCATCATGACAGACCCGTCAGACATCAATACGCTGACCATCCTGAAGTCATACTATCCTTCTGACATAGTTGCGACGAATGCGTTCCAGACGGAGTACATAACGCTGACGCAAGCCTACACGCAGCCGGTCTATCTTGCTTTCTACGCACCTTCCTCACCTGTTTCCAACTATGTTTTAGTGAAGAATGTGAAGGTGGATTATGTTCCGACCTGTCTCGCACCTTCCGGTCTGACCATTTCAAACGTGACGGGTACTGCCGCCACCATCTCCTGGACGGAAGCCCTTTACGGCGCGCAAGGCTATAGCCTCGAATACGGCGTGCCCGGTCAGCAGATGACTACCATGCCGGTTCAAGAAAACTCGTATATGCTCACCGGCCTCACCCAAGGCACACAGTATCAGGTGAACCTCTATTCAAACTGCGCTGAAGGCTCGGCCGATACGCTGACTGCCCAGTTCACTACGTTGAGTTTTGTGGAGTGTATGCAGCCAGACACCAATGCTAACGAGATAACAGGTACCAGCACCAGTACTTCTTACCAAATCCCGGTTAACAATTTCTACAGATATACTTATTCGCAGCAGATTTTCACTGCCGATGAGATTGACTCTACCCATACGCCTACCGTTTTGACGGGTATTGCGTTTGAGTACAACTACTCTTCGCCAATGACGGACAAGAACAATGTGCAGATTTACCTCGCCCACCGTACCAGCAGCTCTTTTTCGGGCTCAACTGACTGGACTCCCATTTCTGAGGCCACGCTGGTCTATGAAGGTCCGCTCAACTGCTCACAAGGCTGGAACACGTTCGAGTTTGACGACTACTTCTCCTACAACGGTACCGACAACCTGGTGGTGATTGTGGATGACAACTCCAACGATTACAACAGCAGTTCCTACACGTTCAACACTCATAGCACAGCAAACTATAAGACATTGTGCCGGAATAGCGATAGTCAGAACTTCGACCCCGCAAATCCGGGCTCCGGCAATTACATGACCTCGCGCAATGACGTTAAATTCTTCAAGTGTCAACAGGTGAGTCCGCAATCTTGTCCTATCCCGATGGTTTATATCTCCGGGGAAGAGTCTGATGCCATCACCGTAGATTGGGTCTCCAACGGAAGCGAGTCTTCTTGGAATCTCGAGTACCGTGCCGCCGGCGAAACGGCTTGGACGAGCGTTGGTGTGGTTTCCGCGTCTCCCGCCGTTATCAACAACCTCAATACGGATGTTGACTATGAGGTCCGTCTGCAGGCACTTTGTGCTGCCGGCGACAGCAGCCTTTGGGTATATGCCACGGCTCACACCCCGTGCCTGGCCGTTGACCTTCCGCTGACCGAGAACTTTGACGCAGTCACTTCCGACATCCCCGGATGCTGGTCACGCCTCTACAATACCTCTTCGGCTACCCCGAGCGTAAGTGGAGCAAGCGCTTACTCGGGCACAAAGTCTCTCTACTTCAATTGTTCTTCCAGCAACCAGTATGCTTACTTCATCTCGCCGCGTCTGAACGACAATGTTATGATGAACGACCTGCAGATTATGTTTGCCGCCAAAAAGACCTCTGAATCCTATTTCATTCAGGTCGGCATCATGTCTGACCCTGCTGACCCGTCCACATTCGTATCCGTAGGAAATTTCACCCCGTCTGTGGAAAACATCTGGGAAGAGGGCGAAGTCCTTACCAGCAGTTATACGGGCAACGGACGTCACGTGGCTTTCCGTATTCCGTCATGGTTCTCCAACAGCATCTACTTGGATGACATCTATGTTGGCAACATTCCCACCTGTATGCACGTTGGCGACATCTCCGCTACCGAAATCACGGCTTACGGCGCCACCATCACTTGGGTCGCCGGCGGCAGCGAGACCTCCTGGAACTACATCGTAGGACCTGCCGGCACGGTGGATACCGAGACGGACGCTTCCGTGTCGGTGAGCGAGAACAGTGCCATTGTGGATCAACTCAGCCCCAACACGCTGTATGAAATCTACATCCAAGCCGCTTGTTCCGGTTCAGACCAGAGCACGTGGACGCGTTACACTTTCCGCACCGGCTGCGCAGCCCTCACGGCTGTTCCTTACACCGAGAACTTCGACAGCTATGTAGGTGCCACCAACACATCCAGCGGCAATGTGTCGCCGGCTTGCTGGTCTCATATCAACTACAGCACAAGCTATGACGCATATCCGCTGGTCTATGCCACCACAAACGCTTATTCCGGCGCCAATGCTTTGTATTTCTATACTTACTATTCCTCCTATTCCTCCTATTCTGACTTGTATGCTATTATGCCGGAAATTGACACCCTGCAACTTCCGATCAATACCTTGCAGCTTAAATTCATGGCTAAGAGCCAATCCTCAAGCTATCCGTTCAACATTCAGATAGGTGTGATGTCGAACCCCGCAGATTCTTCCACGTTCGTTCCCGTAACTACGGTTACAGCCAATACGACAACGTATTCGCTCTACGAAGTCAACTTCAACAACTATCTTGGCGGTGGACAATACATTGCTTTCAAACTTGAATTGCCTACGGATATGTACTCTTCCCGAGGCGGTTACATTGACGATGTGGTTCTCAATTTGATGCCGCAATGTTCGCCTGTTCACAGCCTCGAGGTCAGCGATATCATGGGTTCTTCTGCCCGCATTTCCTGGGAAGAAGGCTCCCTCGGCACGGTTTCCAGCTACACTTTGGAGTATGCCGTCGATGACAACAACGACAACTGGATTGTGGCCAGCAACAGCATTACGGGCACGTCTTATCTCCTTGGCGGCCTTGAGCCGACCACACCCTACAAGGTCCGTGTGAAGGTCAACTGCGAGGACAGTGAAAGTGCTTACGAGACTGTTTCATTCACTACGCATTG
Source organism: bacterium (assembly GCA_963643165.1). Taxonomy (GTDB): domain Bacteria; phylum Bacteroidota; class Bacteroidia; order Bacteroidales; family WCHB1-69; genus F23-D06. The sequence goes on from CAVIJD010000005.1 coordinate 77,926, forward strand.
CCTTGCAGGCGGCACCGTAGAGATTGGAACCGGCACGAACACCACGACGTACTTCCCGTCATACACTTTCTACAATTACGCATACACACAGCAGGTGTTCCTCGCTTCCGAGTTGAATGGCGCTGCCACCTTGCGTTCTGTGGCTTTTGATGCCGTCTCGGTGGGAACGGCCAACCGTACTTACCAGATTTATCTGATGCACACCACAGAGAATGCACCGTCTAGCTTTTTGTCCGCTTCAACGGCACAACTGGTGTATTCCGGACCGGTTACCTTTACGACAGGATGGAACACGTTTAATTTCACTACACCGTTCCAATACAACGGTACCGACAATCTGGTCCTTATTGTGGTGGATATGAGTGGTTCATACAGTTCTTCCAACTCGTTCAGATGCCATACCGGCCCTAGCGGATGCTCGAGATATATCTATCAAGACAGTTCTCCGTATTCTATCTCTTCCGTTCCTTCTTCTGGTAATAGCTCCACGAACCGCAACAACATTCGCTTTGGCGGCGACTGCGACAGTACAGTGACGTGCATTGCCCCCAACATGTATGTTTCTGCCGTGAGTGAAACTACTGCCGACATCAGCTGGATTGCCGGATATCAGGAGACTGCTTGGGAGATGGACTACACCGTGCAAGGTGACTCTGTCTGGACTTCCGTGGCTAACCCCACCGGCTTCACGGTGCAGATTACCGGCTTGACTGTCAACACACCGTATCAGGTCAGGATGCGCTCCGTCTGCGGCAGCGGCGAAGAAAGCAACTATGTCTATGCTACTTTCAGAACAGAATGCGGTATTCTCGGCATTCCTTATTCTGAGAATTTCGACAGCTACAGCGGCGCAATCTCCACCAGCTCTTCAACACCGGCCGAATACCCGAATTGCGAGATGCCTTCATGCTGGACATTCCTGAACCTTGCCCAAAGCAGTTCAACTTATCAGCAGGCCTTCATCTCCTCCTACTCAAGTTACGCAACAACGGGCAATTGCCTCTTTGTCAAACTTGGAACGGGTTCTCCGATGTATGCTGTTCTGCCGACCTTGAATGTTGACATCAACACGCTGCAGTTGACTTTCAAGTACCGCAATGAGGGAGTCAGTTCCTCCAACGGCACGCTTGAGGTCGGCTATGTGACCAGCCTCACGGATGCCAGCACTTTCGTCTCGCTCTATACCTGCCCGCAAATCATGACACTTACCGAAGTCGAACAGGTTTATAGCAGCGTGCCGGCATTAGGCGCAGGCAACAGTTACATTGCTTTCAAGTTCACCCCTGGACTCTATTCCGGTTATTACATGAGCCTCGAAGATGTATATGTTGAAACCATCCCGGCTTGTCCGAGACCTGGCCCTCTGACAGTGTCCAACGTTACCAGCACCTCAGTTGACCTTAGTTGGACTGAGACCGGTTCTGCCACATCTTGGAACATCGAGTATGGTCCTCAAGGTTTCACGTTAGGCACGGGCACCACGGTGGTCGCCACTACCAACCCGTTCACCGTTACGGGGCTTTCGTCTATGGCTTACGACTTCTATGTGCAGGCTGACTGCGGTAGCGGCTCAAGCAGCGAATGGCGCGGTCCTGCCATCGCAACCCCGGGCAGCTACAATATGCCCACCAGCGGCTCGATGACCATAACCGCATGCGACGCTACCATCTGTGATGACGGCGGAATCAACGGTGGTTATTCCAGTTCCTGTGATGGCACGATGACTATCAATCCTGAAACGCAAGGCAATATGATCAAGGTTCAGGGTGTCGGCACTTACTCATTTGAGTCTTGCTGCGACTATCTGGT
>CAVIJD010000006.1:0-15823 GCA_963643165.1 bacterium
GGTCCTCGAAGAGGGCCAACATCGTGGAAAGAGAGAAAGAACAACACGCGTAACACTCTACATTCTACATTCTAAATTCGTGCGGTAGCCGTGGGGTGACGGTTGACACCGCCTTGCTCATCGGACTGGGCAGCGATGGCAACATCGCCGTCCCCACCCAATCCGGCGCCATCGACTATACGGCAACGCGCCATTGACAACCTGATTTATGACAAGCAAGGGCATCCGTTATTATACCATACAAGACCATCCCAAAGAACCTGGATATCCGCAACTTACAGGTAGTTTCACGCTGGTGCGCTGAAAAAACTGTATTCAGAGGGACTTGAAATTTTGACAATGTGTAATGTCAGAACTGCCAAGCGTAAATCATGCTGAAAGCGGAGTTGTAAAGTTTGTCCAAAACGCCTATCGTAACCTCCTGTTTTGACGTCCCCGCCGGGAGCAGCGAATGGCTGAAACGGAGGATATGCTATTTCTTGCGGAAGTATATCTCCATGGGCACTCCTGAAAAGTCCCAGTTCTTGCGTATCTGGTTCTCCAGAAAACGCTTGTAAGAATCGATTACATATTGGGGCAAGTTGCAGAAGAAAGCGAAAGCGGGATAGGCCAATGGCAACTGTGTGACATATTTTATCCTGATTACCTTATCCTTGTTCATTGGCGGCGGCGTGTTTTGGATGATTGGCAGCATCACGTCGTTGAGTTCGGAGGTGGAGATTTTGCGGGTGCGGTTCCGGAACACCTGCACTGCCTCCTCGATAACTTTATATATACGCTGTTTTTCCGTCACGGAGGTGAAGATCACCGGCACATCACTGAATGGTGCAATCCTCTTGCGCACAAGGTCTTCGTACTCCTTGTGGGTATGGTTGTCCTTTTCTATCAGGTCCCATTTGTTCATCACGACGACTACGCCTTTGTGGTTGCGGGCGGCGAGGCCGAAAATGTTAAGGTCCTGCTGGTCGAAGCCTTGCGAGGCATCCGCCATCACGATACACACGTCAGCATTCTCTATGGAACGCACCGTGCGCATCACGGAGTAGAACTCAAGGTTTTCCTCCACTTTGCTTTTTTTGCGGAGTCCAGCCGTATCGATGAGGTAAAAATCGAAGCCGAAGTTGCGGTAGCGGGTAAAGTTGGTGTCGCGGGTTGTGCCAGCCAAAGGGGTGACAATATGTCGTTCTTCGCCCAAAAAAGCATTGATAATCGACGACTTGCCCACGTTCGGTTTGCCTACGATGGCAATCCGGGGCAGATCATCTGTGGGCTCATTTCGTTCCAAGGAGAAATGTTTCACTACTGCATCGAGCAAGTCACCCGTGCCGCCGCCCGACACGGCCGAAATCGGGAACACTTCAGAGATGCCCAATGCATAGAACTCTGCATAGTCGAAATAGTTGCTGGGACTGTCGATCTTGTTCACGGCGAGGTAATATGGTTTTTTTGACTGCCGCAGGATTTGAGCCACCTCCTCATCGAGCGGCGTAAGCCCCTCACGTCCATCTACCATGAAGACGATGACATCCGACTCTTCGATGGCGAGTTGTGCCTGCTTGCGGATTTCTGACTCGAAAATATCATCAGAGCCGACCACATAGCCGCCCGTGTCGATTACCGAAAACTCGTATCCGTTCCAGTCAGACTTGCCATAGTGCCTGTCGCGCGTGACACCTGCCACCGAATCGACGATAGCCTCACGAGCCTTTATCAAGCGGTTGAACAAGGTGGATTTGCCGACATTCGGTCTTCCGATCAATGAGAGTATATTTGACATGTTCTGCGTTTTTTCAGGTTTTACAATGTGAAAATGATGCCCTTGCCGTTTGGGTGTCGTTGAGGGCTATAATATGTTGGCCAATTGTTCTTTCAGTTTCTCGAGTTCGTCTTTCATCCTGACTACAATCTGCTGGATGTCGAAATCGTTGCTTTTAGAGCCTAAGGTGTTGATTTCGCGCCCGCACTCCTGAACTATGAATCCCAACTTTTTGCCGTTAGCCTTAGGTTCCTCCATCGTGTCCAGAAAATAGCGGCAATGCTTGCGCAGACGCACTTTCTCTTCGGTGATATCCAGTTTCTCAATATAGAAAAACATCTCCTGCTCGAGTCGCCCGGCGTCATATTGCACCTTTGGCAGAAATTCGGCAAGGTTTTTCTCGAGTTTGGCGCGCAGCGTCACAATACGGTTCTCTTCAAAGGGGGTAACCTCATCAACCATATCGTTGATCATCATGATGCGCTTGCGGAAATCTTCAGCGAGCACCGCGCCCTCCGAGATCCTGAAGTCGTTGACCTTGGTGCAAGATTCCACAACCGCCTCCTTGACAGCCGCCCACAGTTCGTCGGAGAGTTCCTCTTGCGGGGTTGAAATCACGTCGGGCATACGGAGCACCTGGGTGAACAAATCGCTCTGCACAGGATTGCCAACCGCTTCAGACAGCTGGGTAAGCGTGTCAAAATAGGCTTTTGCCAGTGTAGTGTTGACAGAAACCAACGATGCTGCATTATTGTCAACGGTGAGCGTAACATCTATCTTTCCCCTTTCCAGCTCGTGAGAGACCATCGTTCGTATCTCATTCTCCTTGTTCCTGAACAACGGGGCGAGGCGAACGTTGAGGTCAAGTTGTTTGCTGTTGAGGGTTCTTATTTCCACAGTGACGGACTTTCCTGCCATTTCAACGGAAGTGCGTCCGAATCCGGTCATAGATCTGATCATAGCCTTAAAATTTAGCGGGCAAAAATACAAAAAATGCGGGCAGGGTAACATTTGCCCTGCCCGCTGTTATCGGAACATCTATACAGACTATCTGACGATGAGTTTCTGTGTTGACGTGCCTTTGTTTGTCTTAACGTTCACGGTATAGACACCAGAAGTGAGGTCGTTTGTGCTGACGTTGATCTGGTTGATGCCTTCCGTGAGTACAACTTGGCTGCTGTAAACCAACTGTCCCATAAGGTTGTAAACAGAGATGGCAGCTTCGCCTTCCTCGGCAGAGGAGAGTGACAGCGTAACTCTGTCGCTTGCCGGGTTAGGATAGAGTTTCATGCCGGAAAGCGTTTGGCTATGGATGCCCGTTTGGTCAATCCAGAGACCTTGAGGAATCTCTTCCGTGTTGTTATAGATGCCGAGTTGATTAGCATCGAGTTGTTTGAAATAGATCTTGGAATCATTAGAAGCGACGGAGCCTCCGTTATTGTCGGCGAAATCGTCAAACTGCCAAACCATATTCAGTTTGCCGTTCACGATAGAAGAAGCCAGGCAAGGATACATATTTTCGCCCTCTCTCTCTATCAGGTTGATATTATTGTCGCTGGTTATGTCAGAAGTGTCGTATTGGCTCCAGTCTGAATAGTAGAAGCAATCCTTGTTGTAGGAGAGCCAGCTGATGCCGTTCCAGTTAGCGCCGTTGTCAGCAGAAGCCGTACCAAAGATGCCACGGTAGTAGTAATTTGTCACCCTGTCTGAGAAAGGAAGGTCGAGGTAGGTGGAATAGAGGAGGTAAACGTTGTTGTTTTCCACTGCCAACTGAGGGTTCGAGGACATCGTCATTCTGTAGTTCTCGGGAATCCAGTCGCCGGAGGTATAGATATAGGCAGCGCCGTTGCCGTCAAGGTCAGGGCGATAGAACACTTTATAGCCATTGGCTTGCAGCGTGTCGGGGTCGAGCATATTGTCAGAACCGGACAGCAGCGGAGTCATAGTTTCGTTCCAATAGAGGAGGCCGTCGGTATGAGGCCAGTAGGTGTAGTATCCGTCGCCGGCCACCGGGTTAGCCACTCTCATAAGGCCGAAGGAGACGTGGGCGGTGCCGTTGTCTGACAATGCAAGTGCGCAAACGCCATCGGGCACATAAATAGCGTGACCATTGGTGGTATCGATGACGTGGGTAGTTTCGTCATAGCCATCCGGGACCGGAGTTCTGACGATGGTTGTCTTTGTGAAGTTCACGCCGTTGTCGGCACTTTTCCAGAGGAACACGTCATTGTTCCATGTGTCAGCGACCAGCACAGCCACATTGTTCCCCTTTGCTGCGATGGCATAGTTGTCGCCGCTGAAACTCGGGAATTGGGCAGGTGTAACGTCGCCCACCACGCGCGGAGACTCCCACGTCACCGTATTTGCGGACTCGTTATAGGTGCCGCGGAGGTAAATCAAGCAGGTTTGGATACCTTGGTAGAGGCATCCCGTGTCAGACTCCGTGCAGGCGATGAGGTGGATGGTGTTGCCGTTGGTGGCAATAGCCGGCCAAAGGAGGGCGGTGCTCTCACCTAAGGAGTTGTGAACCAGTGGTCCTTGCAAGTCTGTGAAATTCCAATCGCCTGTACCTTTTTGAGGACGGACGCCGACGATGAGGGCGGACGAGCCGTTGTGAGAAACCACGATTTCGCCAGACGTGCCCACTGCGGCAATGACGCCCCAGCCGGTTCTTACGCTTTCAATTCTGCTGTAGGGAGCGGAGGTGCCTGTGCCGCGTGTCCAGCTTGTGCCGTTGTAGTAGTTGTAGCCGGTACCTCTTGAGGTGGCCTGATTGCCGCAGGTAGTCCAAACCACAGAGACGGTCCCGTCGTTGTGGGCTACAATTTTCTGGGGCATGGACGCATTGGTCTGCTGGTCATAATAGGTAATACCAACAATATTTCCACACATAATGACATCGGGGTTCTTGGGGGCCTGTTCGATGGAGATGAGGGCATCGTGGTAGCCGACTCTTTGTTCTGCGCTGATGGCATTGGCTGCAGCCTTGGACATTCTCACTGTCTGTTGTGCCAACAGCGACCCCGAGATGGCCAAAATGCAGAGGGACGAAAGTAATAACTTCTTCATACTAAAAGGGTTTTAATTATTAATAAATATAAGATTCGATACATCCGAACATTATTTCAAATAACCTTGCAATAATACGAATAATAATCCAAAGTGTCAACACTTATTTTCAGAAAAAAATTCAGGCATGAAAGATTTTTTTCAAACAAAAAAAAGACCGGCTATGGTAGTCGGTCTTTTAGCATTAACTGTCGCAAAAAGAATTAGTTGCCTTTTTTGCCGGCAGCGTAGTTTATTTTCAGGGCGTTGTTTTTGCGCAACTCCTGTTTTATCGTGTTGACATAACGCATTTGCACATCTTTATCGACCTTGAGTGAGAACGTAAGTTTGTCGCGGTCAACAGCGTCACGGGACTCCTTTTCGGTACCGATGAAGTCGCGCACGTCGGCCACGAGTTCTTCAGCCTTGATAGTCTGGTCGTTCAACTGTACAGAAACCTCACCCGGGGGCAATGTGTTTTCGTTCTTGTTAATAGGAGCGCCAACATAGATGTTCGCCACGAGAGACTTCTTTTCAAGTTTTTGCACTTCTGTGGCTTGAGGAGGCGTAAAGCGCACCTTGAGGGAAGCCTCACGCATCTGAGAAATCACCATAAAGAAGAACAGAAACATGAACACGATATCAGACATGGAAGACATATTCAAGCCTGGAACATCTTTTTCACCTGTCTTTTTGAATCTTGACATAATCTTAGCGTTATTAAAGGATTTAGTTAGCGGAATTAGATTTGCTGTAGTCCATCGGGGGAGCCTCGGAGATGCTCATCGGGATAGCGGACGTAATAGCACGTTGGGCAGCAGAGTCGAGGGCTTCGTACTTCTTTCCGAAATATTGGAGAGAGGTTTCATCACGCAATTCATTGACAGCGCGTTGAAGTTCATTCTGCACCTGTACGTACATATTGTAGCTGGTACCTTGGTCGTTCGTCAGAGACACAACGCCCTTTGACACGGCAAAATCACCAAGTCCGTCAATAGACTTGTTCACTTTTTCCGGGAGAGAAGCATCATTGTTAGGATTGGCGAAGAACTCTTTAGCCTTGTCTTTCAGTTCAGACACGGGGATCACCTCTCCGTTCACTGAAATCTGGTCAAGGTAGTTCACCAAAACATTCAATACATTTCTTCTGTTGATATCGGCCTTCACCTCTTCCGAGTCGTCCGTTTTTGGGGGCGGAAGCTTACGGGGGATACCCTGCTCGGTATTGATAGACGAAGTCAACAGGAAGAACGTCAACAGCAGGAACGAGATGTCTGCCATTGAACCCGTATTTAATCCTGGTGTGCTATGTTTACTCATTTTATCTTCTGTTTTTTATAGCGTTCATAATCGAAGTGGCGACAATTGCGAGCACTGCGCAGAGCAGACCGATATAAACGATGAAGCAGCCGGCGTTCACCATTTTATATCCCGTCACAGACATGCCCATCTTGATAGCGGAGGGGCTGAGTTCAGGAGATCCGATCAGGTAGCCGATATAGACGATAACAGCAGCCAAGGCGAGAACCACCAGGATTTTGTAGGATGTTCTGAAATTCACCACAATCTTGGCAACGGCAAAGGCAACCATCAGCAGCACTGTAATTGCAAGCAACACGTATGCGATGTAGATGAAAGCCGTTTGGAACGAAGCGTTCGTGCCGAAGCTCTTGATGTCGTTCTGCAGTTCCTGCAAGTCGGCGGATTTTTTGTTGGCCGAGGCGGTTGAGTTGATGAGGTCAGCCTTGGAAACCAAAGAATTGGCGGCCTTCAGATAATCGCGGTCCAGGAGGTAGTTCTGTTTCAGCACATCATATTCAGACTCGAGTTTGCTGGTATAAGACTCCAGGTCGGCGAAACTGTTCACGGCGTTAAAACCATTGATGTAAGCCTCTTTATTGTCGCTTTTAGCGAAAAGAAGGGCTGAATGGTCGTTGAATCCGGCTTTATATTCGGCGAAAGTATTCTCGTCAAGACCTTTCAGTTCCTGAAGATAGGTATAGAGGATATCTTTCTGCATCTGCACCTTTTTGAGAGAGTCGCCGTAAGTGGCGAAAGTGGCCTGATATTTGGAGACCAGGCCAGGAAGAGATTCCGGGGTTGCAGTCTGGATGTCGCTCAACATCTGCGGGTTGTGCGACTTTACGGTCTGCACCTGTGCATAGCCGTCTTTCTTCTCATCGTTAAATCTCATTGAGAAGACAAGTGCAAGAAGGCAATCCACAATTGCGACTGCAAATATCGTGTATTTTAAAATTTTCTCTTTCATTACTTATTATAATAGTATATATAATAATATTGTATTGTTTACAGACCGGGTCTGTATTATTTGTTCTTTACCAGAATATCCATGAAGGAGATGGTAGCATCTTCCATATCGTTCACGATGCTGTCGATTTTGGTAAGGAGGTAGTTATAGAAGACTTGGAGAATCATAGCCACGATCAAACCGAACACGGTCGTCAACAGAGCCACTTTCATACCACCAGCCACAATCGTCGGGGAGATATCACCGGCGCGCTCGATGTCATCGAATGCCTGCACCATACCAATCACAGTTCCCAAGAATCCCAAAGAAGGAGCCAATGCGATGAAAAGGCTGATCCAGGTGAGGTTGGTTTCAAGTTTAGCCATCTGGACACCGCCGTAAGAGACGACAGATTTTTCAACAGACTCGAGACCCTCATCATAGCGGTCGAGGCCCTGATAGAACACAGCAGCCAAAGGTCCTTTGGTGTCGCGGCAGAGTTGTTTTGCTTTCTCTACGCCGCCGGTTTTGATAGCGTCCTCAAGTTTGTCGAGGAGTTTCTTAGAGTTCACAGCGGAAAGGTTCAGATAGAAAATACGTTCAATGACGAGCGCAAGACCCAGCACAAGGCAGATGAGGATCGGGGCCATCCACACAGCACCACCCTGAATGAATTTCTCTTTTAATGTATAATGCAGTCCTTGGCTCGGAACATCATCAGGATCTTCCATCAATTCAGCCTGGGCTGCCGGCGCGGCTTCAGCAGTTGAATCAACCGTCTGCTCTGTTGCAGCCTTGTCTTTAGTTTCGCCATTTTGTGCAAATGTCGTGTTTGCAATACCGAAGGTTAAGAAACCGACTACGGCAAGAAATGAGAGTAATTTTTTCATAATACCTTTTCGATTTAATTTTTGATAATTTAAAATTTAATTTTTATTCTATTGATTTTCAGTTATTTATGTTGTCTTCCTTCTGTTTTTGAGCCTTCTATCGGGGTTCTTCGTCCTTCGTCTTTCCACCAGCATTTCCCCAGTTTTTTCAAGGGTGTAAAAGTACATTTTTTTTAAAACGCTACATTCCGGCTGGCCACATTTTTTTCCCTCTTGCATTTTTTGTTTTTTTTAAGGTACGGGGTATGAGAAAAAAAATTATTTTTGCGCACTTTTGACAATAGGAATAGAAGTATAAACTAAACTAAATTACATTAACCCAAAAAAATTCAAAGACATGAAAAAAACAGTTTTTATGCTGGCAACAGTAGCCGCATTTGTAGTAAGCTTCTGCTCTTGCGTTGGTCCGACAGAAAAGTCAACCGCAGAACTTCTTGCTTCTCCCAAGAATGGTTGGGTGCTTCAAAGCGCAACCTCTTCTCCTGCTTATCTGATGGGCAGCGGCGAATATGTCACTGACCTGCTGAACGGCGGTTATCTTCTCGACTATGAGAAAGACGATGTCATCGCTTTCACGACAACTTACGGTCAGACCATCGCTCCGGGCGCACTGATGGATCCTGAGGGTTACACCGAGACAAGATCCTACGTTTGGTCATTGGATCAGGCAGACTCCACCATCATTTACATGCAGGTGCCTTTCTTCTATGACGATGTTCAAGAGACATGCCACATCGTAGAACTCAATGAAAACGTGTTCAGATTCAACTGCACAATCAACGACGACGAGCCGGCAGCCAAGGGTACCTACACATTCACCCTCGAATACGTTCCTGCAAAATAACTATAGTTGAAATTTCAATTTATTAAAATCATTATAGCAATGAAAAAAGTATTTTTAGTTTTATTATGCGCTGGCATGTTCGCCGCTTGCGGCAACAAGGCCAATCAGGAAGCTCCGGCAACCGACACCACCGCCACTGTTGAGGAAGTAGCTGCTCCCGTTGAGGAACCGGCAGTTGCAGAAGCCCCCGCTCAGGAACAGGCTGCTCCGGCAAAGAATACTACAACAACGACATCCAAAAAGCAGACCGTCAAGGAACACGCTGCTGCCGCTGCCGAGAACGTAGCTAACTCTGCCATCGACAAGGCTGAAACAGAAGCCACCAACACGATTGTCAACTCTGGCAAGAAAAGAAGATAATCCATTATCTTTCAATACAAAAAGGACAATCCTAAAGGGTTGTCCTTTTTTTGTATCTTTGCCGCACTCGGACAGGCTGCTGTCCGTCACGTTTTCAAACTATAATAAAATTCAACATAATGAAAAACACACCCATCCCTGTCGAAACTGTTGACAGAATTGTTGCCGAAAGCGGCATTAAATCCGTCGGAAAAGCATCCATCCGTGAAGTCAAGCGCCTTATCAACCAAATAGAACAGGCCAGCGGAAAAGAATTCATCCGCATGGAAATGGGCATACCGGGACTGCCCGCCTGCAAGATCGGCGTCGAAGCCCAAATCAAGGCCCTGCAGAACGGTTGCGCCGCCATCTATCCTGACATCGAAGGCCTTCCCGCCCTGAAAACTGAAATGGCCCGCTTCGTGAAGAACTTCATCGACCTGGACGTGAACCCCGAAAACTGCATCCCTACCGTCGGCTCTATGATGGGCGGCATGGCCGGTTTCATGACTTTCGTACGTGCTCGCAAGGAACGCGACACTACCCTTTTCATCGACCCCGGCTTCCCCGTGCAGAAACAACAGCACCGCGTTCTCGGACTCCGCTACGAAACTTTCGACGTATATAACTTCCGCGGACAGAAACTGAGAGCCAAACTCGAGAGTTACCTCGAAAAGGGCAACATCCACTCCATCATGTACTCCAACCCCAACAATCCCTCCTGGATCTGCCTTACGGAAGAAGAACTCCAAATCATCGGTGAATTGGCCAACAAATACGATGTGCTCGTGTTTGAAGACCTGGCCTATTTCGGCATGGACTTCCGCCACGACATATCCCGCCCGGGCGTTCCGCCGTTCCAGCCTTCCGTCGGAAAATATACGGACAACTATGCCCTGCTGATTTCCGGCTCAAAAGCATTCAGCTATGCCGGCGAACGTATCGGCATGTTAGTGCTCTCCAACAAAATGTACAACAGCGAGTTCCCTGACCTCGTGCCCTATTTTGGAACACCCAAACTGGGCAGAGCCATCATCTACGGCACCGTCTATGCCATCAGCTCCGGCACGGCCCACTCCACCCAATATGCAATGGCCGCCATCCTGAAAGCTTGCAACGACGGCACCTACAACTATCTTGACGACGTGAAAGAGTACGGCGAGAAAGCCGCTATCATGAAAAAAATCTTTACAGACAACGGCTTCTACATCGTCTATGACAAGGACGGCGACAAAAACCTGGCCGACGGCTTCTATTTCACCGTCGCCTACCCCGGACTCACCAGCGATGAACTGCTCCACGAATTTCTCTATTACGGCGTCAGCGCCATCTCTTTGTCCACCTGCGGCAGTGAACGGGCAGACGGACTTCGCGCCTGCGTCTCGCTGACACCGAGAAGCCAGTTCCCGTTGCTGAAAGAGCGGCTCGAATTGTTCCATGCCAACCATCAATAGGCCATGACCGCTTACGACACCTGCCCTTCGCCTTGCTACATCTTGTCGGAGGAGGCTCTGGAAGCCAACCTCCAGTTGCTCGATTTAGTACAGAAAGAAGCCGGCGTCTCTATAATATGCGCGTTGAAAGGAATGTCATTCTGGCATTCCTTTCCGCTCATTAAAGCCTACCTCGCCGGCGCAACGGCTTCGTCGTTGAACGAAGCACGACTCATCGCCGAAGAGATGTGCTGCGAGGCTCACACATACGCCCCCGTTTACGACGAAAGCGAATTCAAACAGTTGCTCATATACAGCAGCCATTTGACTTTCAACTCATTGAGCCAATGGGAACGCTTTCAGCCTGTCATACGCGAAACCCCCAAGAAGGTGAGCTTCGGGCTTCGGGTAAATCCGGAGTATTCAGAAATAGACACCGACTTGTACAATCCTGCGCTGCCCGGGTCCCGTCTCGGCATCCTGGCCGAAGACATGCCCGAGAAGTTGCCTGAGGGCATCGAGGGACTCCATTTTCACACCCTGTGCGAAAACGACAGTTACGCCCTGCAACACTGCCTTGAAGCCTTTGAACAACGTTTCTCGTCGCACATCAAACAATGCCGATGGATCAATCTGGGCGGCGGACATCATATCACCCGCTCGGGGTACAACGTGCCGCACCTGATACAGCTGCTTTCTGACTTCCGGAAACGTTATCCTAACCTGCAAGAGGTGATACTGGAGCCCGGCGAGGCCGTGGGCTGGCAAACGGGCGTGCTGACCTCAACCGTGGAAGACATTGTGGTAAACAAAGGCATCAAAATCGCAATGCTCAACATCTCGTTCTCGTGCCACCTGCCCGACTGCCTGGAAATGCCCTACAAGCCGACCGTCTTAGGCGCAACGGACCCCGACGAAAACAGCCGTTTCGTCTATAGGCTCGGCGGATGTTCTTGTCTGGCAGGCGACTACATCGGCATGGGCGACTTTGCCTTCCCGGAACCGCTGGAGGTGGGCGACCGCATTGTGTTTGACGACATGATCCATTACACTATGGTGAAAACCACTTTCTTCAACGGTGTCCGGCACCCCTCCATCGGCATCATACACAAAGGCGGCGACTTTGAATTGCTGGCACAGCCCGGCGACTATGCTGCCTACAAAGCCAAGTTAGGTTAACCTGCCATGCCATTCTCGTTCAAACAGCGCACCATAGAGGGCAAAACCGAAGTTTTCGACCCTGTAAGAAAGAAATGGCTGCTAATGACACCTGAAGAGCAAGTCAGGCAATTGTTTGTGCTTTACTTGCTGAACGTCAAGCACATCCCGCTCTCGCACCTCTCCGTTGAAAAGGCCATCACGGTAAATGGGCTGACCAAACGTTACGACATTGTGGCTTACGATACGCAACTGAAGCCCATGATTGTCATCGAGTGCAAAGCGCCCGACGTGGAACTCACGCAATCCGTTTTAGAACAGGCAGGATGCTACAACAGGACGCTGCACGCACCCGTTGTCGGCGTAACAAACGGAAAAACGTCGCACTTTTTCAGTGTAAACTTTGAGACAGGGCAAATCTGTCCTCTGTCAGAATTGCCTGATTTCAAATAGGAAATCTATACTCAACGGCCCAACGGGTTAGTTACGGAAAAATTGGCGCACCCTGCTGAAGACACTGCGTTCATTTTTGCCCGGTTTAGGGGTAAAATTCTCATGTTCTTTCAGTTTCTCGACAATTTCCTTTTCCTCTTTATTCAAGGTTTTAGGAGTCCACACATTAACATTGACAATCAAGTCGCCCATGTTGCGGGAATGGACATCGGGGAGGCCTTTTCCTTGCAGGCGCAGCACCTGTCCGCTTTGCGTGCCCGGCGAGATCTTGACTTTGGCCTTGCCGTTCAGCGTAGGTATCTCGACAGAAGCGCCCAATGCGGCCTGTGGGAAACTGATATAATAATTCAGGTAGAGGTTATTGCCATCGCGTTCAAACAATTCGTGTTCAGCGACCTCAACTGCCACAATCAAGTCGCCGTTCACCCCGCCATTTGCGGCGGCATGTCCTTTTCCTCTCATAGCCAACTGCATACCGTCTTCCACGCCTGCGGGAATAGTAATCGGGATAACCTCCTCGCCCTGCACGATGCCGGTGCCGTGGCAGGAAGTACACGGGTCCTTAATGATTTCGCCGGTGCCGTTACACTGCGGGCAAGTGGCCGTTTGCTGAATAATGCCAAACATGCTGCGTTGTTGGTGAACAACCTGGCCGCTGCCGTTGCAATGTGGGCAAGTCTGTTTTGAGTGCTCATCCTTGGCACCAGTGCCGTGGCAATGTTCGCAGGGTATGTACTTATTGATCTTCACCTTCTTCTCCGTAATCGTAGCAGCCTCTTCGAGCGTAAGCTTCACCTTGATGCGGATATTGCCACCCTTGCGCACTGCACGTTGGCCGCCGCGTCCGCCGCCAAACAAGTCGCCCACATTAAAGCCGAACCCCCCACCGAACACATCGGCAAAATGCGAGAATATGTCGTTGATATTCGCGCCGGAGAAGTCGGAAGCCGCGCCGCCCATGCCGGCATGTCCATACTTGTCGTAGCGTGCCTTCTTGTCAGGGTTGCTCAACACATCGTAGGCTTCTGCCGCCTCCTTGAACTTGTCTTCGGCATCTTTCTTCTCTTGTTCCGTACCCTGCACCCATCTGTCGGGATGGTACTTCATCGCCATCTTGCGGTATGCTTTCTTTATCTCGTCTGCCGAGGCCCCCTTTGCGACCCCAAGCACGTCATAGTAATCTCTTTTCTCTGCCATATTCACTCCTCCTGCTTTTGTATATTATTGGCCTACAACCACTTTCGCATAACGGATAACCTTTTCTTTTATTTTGTAACCCTTTTCGGTGACATCTATCACTTTGCCTTTCTCCTCCTCCTTGTCTGTCGGGAAATGGGTCACTGCCTCGTGAAAGTCCGTGTTGAACTCTTCACCTTTGGCCGCAATCTCTTCCACGTCAAAACGTTTCAGCAACTGCACCAATTTGTTGTAAATGAGCACAAAGCCCTCCTTTATGGCAGTCACGTCTTCCGCCTTGCGGTTTGCCTCAATGGCGCGTTCAAAGTCATCAACTACCGGAAGCAGGTTCACAATCACCTTCTCCGAAGCCGTCGATAAAAGCTCCAGTTTCTCTTTCCCGACGCGTTTTTTATAGTTGTCGAATTCTGAATAGAGCCTCAGGAATCGGTCATTCTGTTCCAGTTTTTCAATTTCAAGCTGCTTCACCTTCTCTTCCAACTCTTGGATCCTGACCTTCTCTTTAGAAGATTTTTTTGTGAATATTCCCCCTTTTTTCTTTTCTTCGGCTGCTTCAGATTCAGCCATATTGTCAGTTTGCAGGGTATCTCCCTGCTCATTTTTTATCTCTTCTGTCGGATTTACAGATTGGTCAACATTTTCTTCGTTTTCCATATATTCCTTATTTTTAATTATTTACATTATTAAAAAAACATCTTTAACGTAATGTGCAAAAACACTGATATGTTTGTAGCAAAAAATATGCCTAACTGTTCTCGTCCGTTGGCTCCTGGGGGTGTCATGAAACCGTATGTTCGAGTTTCACGTGAACACAGGGGTATTTGAGGCGAAGATGTTCGGCGAGTTGTTCGGCAAAGAAGACCGAACGGTGTTGGCCGCCCGTGCATCCAAAGCAGACCGAAAGGTGCGTGAAATGGCGCTCCAGGTAGTTGTCAATGGATTGGTCAACAATGGCGAAGACATTTTGGCGAAACTCGTGTACTTCGGGACAGTTTTCAAGGTATTGGGCGACACATTCGTCGCGTCCTGTGCAGTCGGCGAACTGTTTTTCGCGTCCCGGGTTGGGCAAAGCGCGGCAATCGAACACGAAGCCGCCGCCGTTGGGCGAAGGGTCTGTCGGCATTGCCTTTTTATACGAGAAGCTCTGCACCAGCACAGTCAATGTTTCGGACGGGCAATAGGGCTTCACAAACTCGGTGGCCAAGCAGCAGCGTAACGCTTTGAAGAGTTCAGGCAGCGACGGCCCTGAAAAGTCGTCAAGCAGTGCGGCGAGGTTGCGGACGGCGTATGGGATGCTTTGCAAAAAATGCGACTTCCGTTCAAAATAGCCGCGGTATCCGTACGCGCCCATAGACTGCAGGATCCGGATTAAAGCAAAGCCCTGAAAGAAAGCGAGAAATTGCTCGCGGTCGAGGCGCACGTATTGTGAAAGCGACTCCATATAAACCTCCAGCAGATGTTTGCGCACAGAGTCCGGGATGTCGGCTTTGGCATCATACAGCAGCGATGCGATGTCATATTGCGGGGCGCCTTTTCTGCCGCCTTGATAGTCAATAAAATAGACCGTATTTTGGTCGATCATGATATTTCTGGACTGGAAATCCCGGAACATAAAATAATCGCTGTCGGCGGAAAGCAGGTAACGTATCAGCGTATCGAAATCATCCTCCAGTTTCTGCTCATTGAACGGTACGTGCAGCAGTTTGAGAAAATAATACTTGAAATAATTGAGGTCCCATCGCATCGACTGTCTGTCGAAAGCGGCGCGGGGGTAGGCCTTGGAGAAATCGAGACCTTGTCGTCCGGACATCTGCCACTGGGGGAGTTGTCTGACAGCCTGTTCGTAATAGGCGAGCGTTTCAGGGGAGGGGTTGCCCTGTTCATCACGGTGGGCGCAAAGGTAGTCATAGAGGGTTGTTGTGCCCAAGTCCTGCTGCAGGTAATGTTGTCTGTCGGGATGCACACAAAGCAAGCGTGGGGCGTGCAAAGCATGGTTCACGAAGAAATCGGTATAGGAGAAAAACGCCTCATTTTCGGCAACATCCTCATTATAGGCTCCTATCAAAGTCGTACCGTCGTCATGCGTCAATCGATAATATCGGCGGCTTGAGCCCGAGGCGGGCAGCGGTGTGCAAGCGGTCACGTGTTTGCCAGAGCAGCCGAGCGCCAATTCGGTCAGTATCTGTTTTGTTTCTTTCTCCTGGTGTTTCATTGCGTGCTAATTATAGTTATTGCTTGTTATAAACAAGAAAAGCAGTCCTAAAAAGAACTGCTTTTCTTCGTGTCTCAGCTGGGATTCGAACCCAGGACCCCATCCTTAAAAGGGATGTGCTCTACCTGCTGAGCTACTGGGACATCCTTTTCCCCCTTTTTTTGCGGTTGCAAAAGTACATTTTTTTTAATTCCGCAACCATTTGAAACAAAAAAAAATTCAAAAATTATATCATGCTATAAATC
>CAVIJD010000006.1:15833-76264 GCA_963643165.1 bacterium
CTATAAATCAGCCAATTAGATAAATCCTTTAGAGTTGTTAAGTTTTATTTAGTTTTTATGTATATTTGCCATTAACCTAAAGGCGAAAGAACCGAGGTGAAAGATTTTATAAAAATGACAAAAAACGCAATATAATTGACACGTTTCTTGCAGAAAACCATTTTTTCTGACACTTGACGAACAAAATACAACAAAAAATAAAGTC
Organism: bacterium; assembly: GCA_963643165.1. Taxonomy (GTDB): domain Bacteria; phylum Bacteroidota; class Bacteroidia; order Bacteroidales; family WCHB1-69; genus F23-D06. The sequence goes on from CAVIJD010000006.1 coordinate 16,039, forward strand.
TCAACAAAACTATAAAAACATGAAAAAAATCATCCTAAACCCCAGTAAAGACACGGTCACCATTTGTCTTCCCACGGAATGGGTCGGCAAACCATTAGTCTGCATTCTCAAAGGATTAGAAGAGGAAAACGCGGAGGGAGTCGTATCGTACGTCAGCGAAGATTCCATTTTTTACCGGGCGAAGCGTTATCGCGAGCAGCCCAAGCGAGCGAAGCACCGCACGAAGAGACTGCGCAAACGCGACATTTAGTGGAGGTCGGCGCCGATCAGATGCATAAATTCTTGTCGAGTATTTTCATTTTTCAGGAATGCCCCGGTAAATTCGGAGGTGGTTGTCACGGAGTTCTGTTTTTGGATTCCGCGCATCGACATGCAGAGGTGTTGTGCTTCGATAACCACGGCCACGCCTAAAGGATTGAGCACTTCTTGCAGACAGTCTTTGATTTGGGCGGTGAGTCTTTCCTGCAATTGAAGGCGGCGGGCAAAACATTCCACCACTCTCGGAATCTTGCTCAGTCCGACAACGGTACCATTAGGAATATAGCCGATGTGTGCCTTGCCGAAAAAGGGCAACAGATGATGCTCGCACAAGGAATAAATCTCAATGTCTTTCACCACCACGATCTGCCTGTAGTTTTCGTGGAAGAGGGCACTTTGCAATATTTTCTTAGGGTCTATCCGGTATCCGTGCGTCAAGAAGTCGAGGGATTTGGCGGCACGCAGCGGGGTTTTCACCAAGCCTTCGCGTTCAGGATTTTCGCCAATGCTGAGCAGCAGGTTTCGGTAACTCTCAGCCATTTTATTCAAAGACTCCTCAGAAAGCTTGGGAATCGCATTGATAGAATCGGTAATGTTCATCTCTTAAAGTAAAAACGGATTAGTAGATTTTTCTTTTCCAACGGTCGTCGTGCCGCCATGGCCGGGGTAGATTACCGTGTTGTCGGGGAGGGTCAATATCTTTTGGCGGATCATCTGCAGCAGCAGTTCCGCATCCCCCGTGGGCAAGTCGCTTCTGCCCACACTGCCCTCAAAGAGCAAGTCGCCGCAGATCACAATTCCGTCAGCCTTGCTGTAAAGCGAAATGCTGCCGGCACAATGTCCCGGTGTATAAAGGACTTGCAGACTTTGGTGCCCGAACTCGACACAGTCGCCGTCGTCCAGAAAACGGGACGGCTCTGGCATGTCCTGCACAGACAAACCGAATGCCATGGCGTATGCGTACGCTTTCTGATAAACCGGAAGTCCCTCTTTATGGCACCACACCGGAATATTAAACTTTTTGTTACAGAAAGGATTGCCCGCAATATGGTCGATATGCGGATGGGTATTCACGACACATTTTACCTGTAAATTATGCGCCGACAGATAATTTTGCAGTTGCTCATTTTCGGCTTCTGCAATGTTGCCGGGGTCAACGATGATAGCCTCGCCGGTATCATCATGCAACACCATCGTATTGACCATAATAGGGTTAAAATGAAAGGTGCGGATGGTCATATTGTCAGTTTTAGCGGTCAGCGTTTGCATAAATTCGGCAAGATTGATGCGTTTCTTTTCCATCTTTGTTAAAATGGCTTTTCAGAAGAACTCTTTGTCGTATATAACTCTTTCACTTTATGACCATTAGAGAATAATACCCGATAATAGAGTTTTCCGTCGGGCTTATAGCACGACCACTTGCCGTCGCGCACGCGTCCTTTGAAACTTCCTTCAAAGTGTTTGGCACCGTTATCATAATATTCCACAAAGGGGCCGCTCTGCACGTCATCCACAAAGTTCTGCTCGCGGATTTTCTTTTCAAGCACATTATAAAATGCCCATTTCCCTTGTTTCATATCGTTTTTGTACTTGCCCTCATTGAGAATTTTTCCGTTTTGGGCATATTCGTGCCAAAGTCCGGTTTTCAGATTGGCCTTATAGAGACCCTTGCGGGCCATCTTTCCCGTCTCTTCCCAATAATAAACATATTCGCCATCGAGTTGGCCCGATTTATAGTGCATAGCATACTTTTGGGCTCCGTTTTCGTACCAGCCCTCCCAAAGTCCGTCCATCTCAGCATCTTTGAACGTGCCTTTGTCTTGCACTTTTCCGTTAGGGTAATAGGCCGTCCAGAGTCCGTTTTCCTTATCGTCGGCAAAAGGTCCCTCGCGTTGCAGTTTGCCGTCTTCAAACCAGGCGCGCCATGTGCCCTCGCGCTGGCCGGCGGCAAAGTTGCCCTTTTTCCAGAGCGTGCCGTCCTCATAAAAATAGGACCATTCGCCATCTTGCAGACCTTTCTCAAAATTGCCGGTACTGCCCAAGTTGCCGTTGTCATGATAGAACTTCCAAATGCCTTGCTGCAGGTCGTTCACGGAAGAGCCCTCCATCTGCTTTTTGCCGTTGCGGTTCCACCAGCAGGCATAGCCCTCGAGTGCGCCGTTCTTATAAGTGCCCTCAAAATACTTGGCGCCGTCGTCGTAATACTCCACGGCCGGACCGTTCACACTGTCATTCTCATAGACAACCTCCTTAAAGACTTTTCCGTTAGGATGATAGAAAATCCAATTCCCTGTGCGTTTGCCGTTTGCAAACTGGCCTTCGGACTCCACTTTCCCAGAGCGGAACCAACTCTTGAAAGGGCCATTCTGCGCATTGTACTCCTGTGCCAGCGAACGGTCGTCATACCAGACTTTCCACACGCCCGTCTTCTTGCCGTCCTCAAAATCGCCCTCCGTCCACTTGTTGCCGTTGTTGTGGTAGTAAATCCAATGTCCTTGTTCGACGCCTTTTGACTTGATGCCGGCAGACATCAGGCGGTTGTTGTTCCAATAAGTTTTGACCGTATCCTGAGCGTAGCCGCACGTCAACAGAACCAGGCAAAAAAGCACGTTCGTAATCCTGCGCATAAAATCGAAAAATTTGAGGCGCAAAAGTACAAAAAAATGCTATCTTTGTCCCTCATTTTAACAAAAGGATTCTTATGAAAAAGATTGTTGCGATAGCCTTGCTTTTTTTCACTTTTCAAACAGTTGTCATACCCACAACTTTTGCCCAAAAGCTGAAGCCTGCCGAGGTGCCTGAAAACGTAACGCAAGCCATGGACTTCCAGTACCCCTACGTCAAAGTATCTGCATGGCAGTTGGAAAACAACATTTACATTGCCACTTTCAAGGACGACGGATCGACGGGCAAGGCGCACATCACCCCCGACGGCAAATGGCTGCGCACCACCTACGACGTGAAGCGCGACGAGTTGCCGTCCGTCATCACCGAATACGTCAAAGCCAACTTTCCCGAATTCATCATCGACGTGTCGTGCCTGGAGGAGAAAGGCGACGAGGCTCTGCGCTATTACCTGGAAGTCAAGGAGGACGGCATCGGCTTCAAGCCCTCGATACTCTATTTCAGCAATGCCGGCAAATTGCTGTCCAGAAAAGACCCCGAGGGTTTCGTAGATCCTTTAGCCCCAAAACCGGACAAGACCGCCGTGCAGAAGCCCGTGAAGAAGGATGAGTCCAAGCCGGCTGCCGCCAAAACCACGACGGCAAAGAGCGGCACAAATGCCAAACCGACAGCCTCAAAACCGACAGCCTCAAAACCGACAGCCAAGCCAACAACCAAGCCCGTTGCTGCAAAACCGGCCGCCAAGCCCGCCGCCAAGCCGACATCAAAACCTGCTCCGCAGAAGCCTGCTGCAACGAACGACAAAAACAAGACTGAAGACAAAAAGAAAAAAGAGAAGCCGGAACCTGTCATCAAAGACGAATTCGGAAACATCGCCCTGAAAGAGAACACCATACCAGATGTGGTCAAAAAAGGATTGGCCAAGAAAGTGATGCACCCCGAAGAACTGCACTGGTTCAACATTGACAACGCATACGTGGCAAAGTGCATCAACAGCGGAAAGAAGACCTCCGTATATCTCACCAAAGAGGGTGTCTGGACCAAAACCTTGACCTCGCTGCCCGAAGAGTCGGTCACGGGTCCTATGCTCAAACATCTCAACGACTATTACAAAGGGTTCAAGTTCAAGTCGGCCCTCAAAGAGCAGCGCGCCGACAAGAACGACAAGACTATGGTTGAATTTTATGAGAAGGCCAACTACAAGAACAAATTAGTGACCACCGTCATCTTTGACAAAACCGGCAAACTCATCCGCACCATTGATGCCGAGCCGCTGCCAGAAGTGGCTGAGGAAGAGTCGGCTGAAGATGCTGACTTGGAGCGTTACTACAAGAAAATGAACATGTCGCTCGACGACAACGGGGCCGACCGCATTCCGGAGAACATCCGCGCCGTGTTCAAACTGAAGTACCCTCGCATCACGAATGTGGAATGGAAAGAGAACGATGAGATGAACTACGAAGCGCACTATTACAGCGCACGCGGCAAAGAGATCTGCGTCATCAACAGCCTCGGCACCATAGTGGAAACCATGGTACAAGGGAAACCGGACAATCTCTCCTCTGCCATTCAGGACTACCTCAAAAAAGAATACAAAAACACGAAAGTCACTGAATTTTACACCGTCAAAAGAATCGCTGACAAACTTACGCTCTATAAAGTCATAGTTCAAGACAAAAAGACAAAAGAAGAATCAGAGTTGTGGTTCAACATGTCCGGGAAACCTTTCAACATGTAATCGCTCATGAAAAGATTTTTTCTGCTGACCTCGTTGCTGCTTGTCCTGTTCTCCCTGCAGGCGCAGCGTTTCAAAGCCTTCACAGAAGACCCCGCCAACACGGTGGAAGAGATGAAACAATACCTCTCCACCGTCTCGAAAGACCGCCAAAGCGAGGCAAAAGACATGCTCGACGAGTTCACGCAGTTTTGGACCACGGGCATTGACCCCGACAACCAGCAGACTTTCCTGCGCGAAGCTAACTTCTTGCTGCACCGCAAATTCAGGCCCATACCGCAATTCAGGTCCTACCTGCATGCCTATATGTCGTTTGCTGCCGGCGACTATGCAGCGGAGACCGAGACCTGGGGCAAGATTGTAGAGTATCATGCCACCCACCAGACCACCCGTTTCCAAGAGAACATGCTGCTGTACGAGCGTTTTTTCAAAAACAACACCCTCTATCAGGAAGACAATGTAAGGTGGGAAGCATTAGGGCAGGCAACAGTTATGGGGTTCGACAAAGAGCCCTATTTTGATTTTCAGGAGATTGACCTCCTGGGGCACTCCGTCAAGGACAGTCTTACCGTAAAAGGGGTGAGCGGCCGTTACTATCCCGAGAAAATCCGGTTTGACGCCAAACAAGGCATTGTTTTTTGGGAACGGGCAGGGTTGCCCGAAGACGTGCGGGCCGAATTTGGCGCGTTCAGCATCGACATGCGGTTCCCGAAAGTGCAGGCCGAGAATGCCACATTCTATTATCCGGCACTGTTCGACCACCCCATCAAAGGCATCGTCACTGACAAGGCCGTGCTGCCCACCTCAGAAGAGAAAGCAACCTATCCCCGCTTTGTAAGTTATGACAAAACATTGACCATCAACAATCTATACCCTGACGTGAACTATATCGGCGGCTTCGAGTTGCGGGGGGCTTCCATCTATGGCAACTCCTCGGGCGACACGCTGGCGAATGTCACCATCATGCGTGACGGCAAAGTCATCATACGGGCGGCATCGCGGAGTTTCCTGATCCGGCCTACCAACCTGCTGTCAGAAGACTCGAAAGTGAGCATCTATATTGACGAAGACTCCATCTTCCACCCTGCCGCCAACTTCAAATTCAACAACGAGACCAAAGAGTTGCTCATCTCCCGTCCGAAACTGGGTGTCGGGCGGTCGCCGTTCTTCGACTCGTACCACAAGCTCGACATCACCGTAGAGTCCATCCAATGGAACACCTCCGAAGAGCGCATCGAATTCAAGCCCATCGTGGGCAATACCAGCGAGCAGTCGGCCATCTTTGAGTCGCAGAACTTCTACGACGAGTCTGTGATGCACGAAATCGCCGGCTTCAACAACGTGAACCCGCTCTACACCTTGTGGCAGCTCTTCTACTCCGGCGGCTTTGAAGACCTCACCATCGAAGAGGTCATCAACTGGTTTCACAAACCGCCGCTCGACATCAAAGCCATGATGATCGACTTTGCCGCAAGAGGCTTCATCGAATATGACGTGGTGAACAACCACATCCACTACCGCAGCAAGATAGCCCAATACCTCAACAACCAGGTCAAAAAGAAAGACTACGACTACATACGGCTGGAGTCCAAGACGCACTATGCCTCAATGGACCTGCTCACCAACGACCTGAAAGTTACGGGGTGCGACTTCTTTGTCTTAAGCGACCCGCAGATCGTAAACGTTTATCCCATGAACGAACGTGTCACCGTCAAGAAAAACCGCGACATGACATTCTCGGGGCGGGTCATTGGCGGTCTTTTCGACTTTGTGGCGCACAACTGCGAGTTCAACTACGACCGTTTTCTGGTTGACATGGATGTCATCGACTCGCTCATCATGTACGTTGAAGACAAAAACGGGCAGATGGACATGTACGGCGACTATCCGCTGAAGCAGGTGCGCGGACGCATCGAAGAGCTCTCCGGAGTGTTGTATATAGACGTGCCCGGCAACAAGTCAGGGATGACCGACTATCCCGACTATCCCATCTTCGAGGCCAGGAAGGGCGGCAAAGTGTTCTACGACCAACCCTACGTCTTAGGCGGCGTGTATGACCGCAACCGGTTCTACTATGCCGTCAACAAATTCAGGATTGTCAACCTCGACAACTTCGTCATTGACTCCATGAAATTCACAGGGTCACTCATATCGGGCAACATCTTCCCCGACATAGCCGAGCCTTTAAAAGTAATGCCCGACTTCTCGTTCGGTTTCACCCACCAGGCTGCCGGCTTGCCCATGTACGGCGGCAAAGGCTCCTATCAAGGGGTCATCGACCTCAGCAACCGGGGGCTTCGCGGCAACGGGAACATTGACTACATCACCTCCCACACCGTCTCCGACAGTTTGGTGTTCTACCTCGACTCCACCAACGGCGCAGCCAACAGCCACCTTGTCGAAGAGCAGCTTGGCGGCGTAGAATTTCCCGTGGCCTCCATGGACGAGGGATACTTACATTGGGAGCCATATCAGGACCAGATGTTCGTCCACACCATCGACAACCCCATGTCCATCTTCAAAGAGACGGAGTTGACCGGCAATTCCGTCATCACCCCGCATGGCATGTACGGCACCGGCATTGTCAAATTTGACCGCGCCGACATCACCTCGAGGAAATTCCAGTTCAAGCACCACGAGCTTCTTGCCGACACCGCCGACCTCCGCATCTACGACATACGGAAAGGCGAAGACATCGCATTCTCAACCGACAACTACAAGTCGCACATAGACTTCAAGACCCGTAAGGGTAACTTCAAAGCCAACGGCGAAGCCTCTGTCGTCTATTTCGTCAAAAACGAAATCAAGGCCAAATCTTCGGAGTTCGACTGGGACCCCATCGACTCCACCCTGCTTCGTTTCAAGTGGGAAGACCCGCACAAGAACACCGACATTGACAACACCCCCTCGCGCGAGTTGGTAGATATGCACAGCACGGGCAACGAACTCTATGCGGCAGACCCCAACGTCGGCTACCAGTTCAACGCCGTCACCGCCGAGTTTGACTTTACCGAGAATGTCATCTATGCCCACGGCGTGCGCTTCATCAACGTGGGCGACGCGGCCGTAATTCCGGCAAAAGGCGATGTCATCATCCGAGAGAAAGCGGCCATGGACGAACTGAAGAAATCGCGCATCCTGGCAGGACGCGAGAACAAATACCACGAACTCTACGACTGCAACACCCGAATACACACCGTTTCAAAATTCTATGCCAACGGCTATTACGATTATGTTGACGAAAACGAGCAGATACAGAAACTCTATTTTGACACCCTCTATTTCAACAAAGAGACCTACGGTGATGCCCGCATCCCCGCCGAGATGAACTTCCAGTTCAGCGACCGGTTCGGTTTCAGCGGCCGTGCCGAACTGCACAGCACCCAACCGTTCCTCTCCTACTTCGGCGGCGTGGAGATCCGGCACGACTGCGACACGTTGCGGCACGCACCCATGAAGATCCTGCAGCAAGTGGACCCGAAAAACATCATGCTGCAAGTTCATGACCGCACCAAAGACATGGACGACCGCAAAGTGGTGGTGGCCATCACCTCGTCAAACAAGACAGGACGGATTTACACGGCATTCGGCGAGGCCAAAGACGAGTTTAACGACGCCGAATACATCAACGTGTTCGGGTACATCACCTACGACCGCGAAACGCACGAGTTCAAGGCCGCCTCGATGGAGAAACTGCAAGACCCCTCCGTGCCCGGCAACATCATCACCCTCAACACCGACAACTGCGTGGCTACCGGCACCGGCACTATAGACATGGGCACCAAACTCGGACGTGTCAAGTTCTCCACCAACGGCACAATCATCAACTACATCAAAGCCGACTCCGCCGAGATGCACCTCACCACCTCGCTCGATTTCTTCTTCAACGAAGAGTCGATGAAATGCCTCACCAAAACCCTGGAAAGCGCCTCCTCCTTAGATTTTGTGGATGTCTCTTCTGACGAGGCCTTCGACATGGCCCTGTATAATATATTAGGTAAGGAAGAATACCAACGCTACACCCGCAACGTGGCCCTTGGCAACCAACGGCGGCTGCCGGAAGCCCTGCGCGTGAAGTTCCTCTTCTCCAACATCGACTTTGAATGGGACAAAGACCTGCACACTTTCAAGTCGCAGACCGTGTTGCCGCTCATTGTATGCAACGCCAAGCAGATTTACAAGATGGTGCCGGGACGTATCGTGATAGAAAAACGGGGCTCGCGCAACAGGCTGTACCTCTATTTCGAGATTGACAACCAATATTACTATTTCCAATTCGAGAACAACTCCGTATCGGGATACTCTTCCGACAAGGCTTTCAACGAGGCCATCAAGAACACTAAACCCAAGAACAAGTCGCTTGCCCCTGACAACGCCAAGGGGTTGCCCTCTTTCTCCTACAAGTTAGGCAGTCTTGGCTGGAAAAACAAGTTCGTGAAGAAATATTTCACCAATATTGACAAAGAAGAAGACGAAGAAAACGACGATTAGATGAAACCTCTTTTGATTGCCGGACCTTGTGCTGCGGAGAGTGAAAGACAAATTCAGGACACAGCGGCGCAATTGAGTATGGAGACCCGAAAGCGGAAGCTTCGTCTCGACTATTTCCGCGCTGGGGTCTGGAAACCGCGCAGCAGTCCGGACAGTTTTGCCGGCGCAGGTGAGCAGGCCTTGCCATGGCTGGCGGAAGTGCGGCGGCAATTCGGCTTTGAGGTCTGCGTGGAAGTGCTCTCGGCCAAAGACATTGAGCAGTGTCTCAAATACGGCATCACGGCGTTTTGGACTGGGGCGCGCACGGGGGTCAATCCCGAAGATGTGCAGACCCTCGCGGATGCCGTGCGCGGCGTGCCATGCACAGTTATGGTCAAAAATCCGCTGATCCCGGACCTTAAACTCTGGCGCGGCAACATCGAGCGTTTTCAACGTGCCGGTGTCCAAAGCGTAATGGCCATTCACCGCGGCTTCGCCCTACGTAGCGAGAATGTCTATCGCAATGCCCCCTGCTGGGAATTACCCGTCGAACTGAAAGTGGCCATGCCTGAACTTCCGGTGCTTTGCGACCCCTCGCACCTGTGCGGCAACGTGAAATGGATACCGCAAGTTGCCCAACTGGCCATGCACTACGGCTTTGACGGTCTGATGGCCGAATGTCACTGCACCCCTGACACGGCTCTGAGCGATGCCGCACAGCAACTGACCCCCGAAGCGTGGGGCGAGATGGTGAGCCGGCTGGACTTCAAGACCGGGAACTCCGACTGTATGCTAATCAAACAGCGCGCCCTGCTCGAAAACATAGACACCCAACTGAGCGAACTGCTCGCAAGGCGCATGACCGCCGTGGAGGAGATTGCCCGTATCAAAAAAGAAAATGATATGGCCATCGTACAACCTCAACAATGGAACCAAGTAAAAAAACGTTATCTGAAACCTGACATGGACGAAGATTACCGTCAATTCATAGAACAATTTCTGCTGCTGCTCCATCAAGCATCCATCAACCGACAAAACAACATCACTAATGAACAATAAAAAATACAACGGCTGGCTTTTTTTCCTGTATCTGCTGATCGCTTTCCTGTTCGGCGTTTCTGTGGCCATCAACTTTCTCCCCTCCCGCAAAAGTTCCATATCGAATGCCCAAATGGGGAAACTCAACGAGGTGATGAACTACATCAGCCAATACTATGTTGACCCTGTAAACATTGACTCCGTATATGACCAGGCCATCAGTGCGGTGCTGCAAGGGCTGGACCCGCACTCTGCCTACGCAACGCCTGAGGAAAACAAGACGATGATGGAATCCCTGAACGGCGCATTCGAGGGGGTTGGCATACAGTTCAGGATCATGAACGACACCGTGATGGTCATTGCTACCGTATCGGGAGGACCTGCCGAGAAGAGCGGCGTGCGTGCCGGAGACCGCATCGTGTCGGTAAACGGCAAGTCGATTGTGGGCGCATCTAATGACCAGGTATTCAAACTGCTGCGTGGCAAAAAAGGCACAACCGTGAAAGTGGGCGTGAAACGCAGCGGCGTGAAAGACCTCTGCACCTACAACATCACGCGCAACATCATCCCTACTTATACCCTTGATGTGGCCTATATGATTGATACTCAGACCGGCTACATCAAAATCAACGAGTTTGGCAGCACCACACAAGAGGAATTTGCCAACGCACTCGTCAAGTTAAAAGGCAAAGGCATGACCAAGTTAGTGTTAGACCTGCGCGGCAACGCAGGCGGGTTTTTGGATGCCGCCATCGGTGTGTGCGACGAAATGCTGCAAAAAAAACAGAAAATAGTGTCCGTGGAAGGACAGAAAATTCGCCCCGAGGTCTTTTACGCCACCAACAAAGGCCATTTCCAAGAGGGCGATGTTGTGGTGCTGATTGATGACTTCAGCGCCTCCGCCTCCGAGATTGTGGCCGGCGCCATACAAGACAACGACCGCGGCTTTATCGTTGGTCGCCGGTCGTTCGGCAAAGGACTGGTGCAACGGCAGTTCGACTTGTCCGACAAGTCCACCATCCGGCTGACCACCGCACGCTACCACACGCCCAGCGGACGCTGCATACAACGCAACTACAAAAACGGCACCGAAGCCTACTATGATGAAATCTACGAACGCCTCGCCAACGGTGAGATGGAAAACATAGACAGCATAAAACAAGACAAGTCGCTGATTTACAAAACTTCCGGAGGACGAACCGTCTATGGCGGCGGTGGCATTATGCCCGACTATTTTGTGCCTATACACAAAGGCCACGACCTGGACGGTTATTACCAGATCGCCAATTCAGCCGCACTCGTCCAATTTGCTTTCAACTATACCAACGAGCACAAAGACGTTCTGAAGAAAAACTTCCCGTCAACGGACGCTTTTCTCAAAAATATGGCCATTCCCGACCAAGAATTGAAAGCATTGACAGCCTATTATGCTAAGATTACGCACAAAAGTGTACCCGCATTAACGGCCAACTCCAAGAAAGAGCTGAAAGTTTGGCTCAAGGCACTCATCGGACGCAACCTCTACGGCGACGAGGCTTTCTACCCGGTCATCAACGAAACCGACGAAACCATCGCCAAAGCCCTTGAAGTGCTGAAGAGATAAATGGCTAACCTTATTGATGCCCCAGCGCACAGGTTTGTGTGGCGGGCTCTTCCCGTTCGGCTACACCAGCGTCAGCAGTTCCGACGGATGGGCTATGATGTAGTCGGCGTTGGCCGCTTGCAGTTCCTCACGGGTGCGGTATCCCCACAAAGCACCGGCAGCCTTGAGGCCAGCGGCATGGGCAGTCTGCATATCCACCGAGGTGTCGCCCACATAGAGCGTATCGTCGCTTGAAAAGCCGGTATCTTGCAGGATGTCGAACACAATCTGCGGATTGGGCTTCGTGGGAATCCCCTTGCGTTGTCCGAAGATGGCCGCAAAATGGATGTCCGGGAAATAGTCCGCCATCAGCGGTGCTACCGCTTGGTGTATCTTGTTGGTAGCCACTGCCATCTTGATGCCGGCAGCCTGTAGTTTGCGCAGCGTGTCGTGCATGCCGTCATACACCAACGTCTTGTCGTACATGTGTGTCGTATAGCGAGTAACAAATGCTTGGCGGCACGCTTCAAACACAACGCCTTGGCGGTGTTCTTCGGGCAGAATGCGCTGGATGAGCACTGCGATGCCGTCACCGACAAAATAGCGGTAGGCGTCTAAGGGATGTTCCGGGAATCCATGCTGACGAAGCACATAGTTGGCGGCATCGGCAAGGTCTTCGAGCGTGTTGAGGAGCGTCCCGTCCAGGTCAAAGATTACAAGTCGTGCCATTATTTGCGGTATTGGTCATAGTCGAATGGAGAGTCAAAATCCTTGAGAAATGGGCCTGCCATGTCCTTTTCGGAGATGATGGGCGACTGCACCTGCCAGTCGAGGCCAAGGGCGGGGTCGTCAAAGCGAACATTGCCTTCGGAAGCCTTGTTGTAGAAAGCGGAGCACTTGTAGAAGAAGAGCGTACTGTCGTCAAGGGCGGCAAAGCCGTGAGCGAAGCCGGCGGGGATATAGAACTGCAAGAAGTTGTCGGCGGTAAGCAGCACTGAGAACCATTGTCCGTAGGTAGGGCTTCCCTTGCGGATGTCGAGGGCCACATCGAGGGCGGCGCCGTGCAACACACGCACCAACTTGGCCTGCGCAAAGGGCGGCTTTTGGAAATGAAGACCGCGCACTACGCCTTTCTGCGAACACGACTGGTTGTCTTGTACCCAATGCTCGACAATGCCTGCCTCGCTGAACCTTTTTTCGTTATAACTCTCCATAAAATAGCCGCGTGCGTCCTGAAAAACGTCCGGTTTCAGCACCTTGAGGCCATTGATTGGTGTATCTTGTATTTGCATCTTAACTTTAACTATTTATCCTAAAAAAAACGGCCCTATCAATCTTCCGAGTCTGCCGCCACAAAACGCTGGTAGCGGGCCAAGAACCGCGCCTTTGACAAGAAGCCGATATAAGACTTGTCGCGTCGTATCACAGGCATATTGAAATTGCCCGTGCGGTTAAACTTTTCGAGCACCACTATGGCGGGGTCATCGTCATAGATAAACTCCTCGGGTTGGATCATCAGGTCTTCAACATGCAACTTATCATAGAGATTCTGGTTAAAGATAGTCTCTCTATGGTCATCCATCACCAGCAGTCCGGCAAAAATATTCTGATCTTTCACGACAACAAAGAGATTGCGTTTACTGTGGGCAATTGTTTGAACGTAGGTGCGGAGCGTGCTATGGGCGGGTATCGTCTGGATGTCGCGGTCGATCGTCTTGCGCCAGTCGAGTTTTTTGAGTGCGAAGCGGTTCTTGTCGTGAGTTTTAAGGTTGCCTTTGTCGGCGAGCGGCTTAGTATAGACCGAGTACTTCTCAAACGGGCGCACGCAGATGAACGAGCAGGCGGCTGTAATCATCAGGGGCAGCAGCAGCGTATAGCCGCCGGAGATTTCGGCGATCAGGAACATCGCGGTCATCGGGGCCAGCATCACGCCAGTCATCACGCCAGCCATGCCTGCCAAGATAAAGTTGACGTAAGGCAAGCTCACGCCGAACAGAAGATGCGACACCGCGGCCACAAAAAAGCCCGTAAAGGCACCCACGAAGAGCGTTGGGGCGAACACGCCGCCGATGCCGCCGGCGGAGGTCGTGAGCGATGTGGCGAACACCTTGAGCAGGATAATGCCTGCAATGCCCAGGAGGAAGAACACCTGACGCCCGCATAGTTTTCCTAACAGCGAGTTGCCGAAAAGACTGGCATAGTCGCCGTTGAGTAACAGGTTGATATTCTCGTACCCCTCGCCGAAAAACACGGGAAAGAAATAGATGAGCACGCAAAGCAGCAGACCGCCCGTCAAGGCCTTAAGGTATGGGCGTTTGATGCGCTGCATTTGCCGGTCCACCCAGCGTGAGGCGCGCAGGAAATATACCGACAGCAGGCCGGTGAGCACGCCTAATGCCACATAGAAAGGAATATTTGAAATGGCGAAAGCCTGAATGCCGTCAATGTTGAACATCACGTTGCGCCCTAAAAAGAGCATCGACATCACGGTGCCTACCGCGGCGGAAACCAGCAGCGGCAGCAACGACGCGCCGGTAAGGTCGAGCATCAGCACCTCAAAAGTGAAGACGATAGCCGCAAGCGGCGCCTTGAAGATGGCCGCCATAGCCGCCGTAGAACCGCAAGCCAGCAGCAACGTTGTCTGCTTAGGGTTGAGACGGAACAGACGGCCCACGTTAGAGCCGATGGCGGAACCGGTCAGCACCATAGGCGCCTCCAGTCCTACCGACCCGCCGAATCCGACCGTGAGCGTAGAAGCCACCATCGAAGAATAGATGTTGTGGAAGCGCAGTTTGCCGTCGCTTTTGCAGATTGACTTCAGCACAATGCTGACCCCGTGGCTGATGTTGTCCTTGACTACCCGTCTGACAAAGATGAGGGTAAGGATGATGCCGACAGGCGGGAAGATGAGGTTCAGGAAATTGACCGACTGGTCGGCAAAGGTGTTGTTCACCGTGCGGGTGGTGAGGTAAAGCAAGTTCTTGATAATGATGGCGGCCGTGGCTCCCAACAAGCCAATGATGGCGCTCAGCACAATCAGCATAGCACGCGGCCCGAGACGCCGCTTGAGCACATACCTGAAGCGCACCAAACCATATATGAGACTGCTCCTTTTCATCATTTTTCTTCGGGCGGCAAATATATAAAAAAGCCTTGCACAATTGGCAAGGCGAAGGTTATCTTACACGGCTGCCGCTCGAATGTAGAATGTAGATGCGTTACGCATCACACATTCCTCATTCCTAATTTCTCATTCTTCAATCCCGCGACACCCCAAAAAGAAAGAGGACTTTATGGCGGAGTCCTCAATCTTTCAACAAATACATAAAAATATAATAAAACAACAACCTTTAAATCAATATCATAGCAAAAGGCTTCCTATTTGGTATATCAAGAATGCCGCAATCCAGGCGACACCTGTATTGTATAGCATGGAGAAAGTGGCCCACTTGAGACCGGCCTCCCGGAACACGGCCGACAAGGCGGCCACGCACGGGAAATAGAGCAGTATGAATATCAAATAGCCGTAAGCCACCAATGGCGTGAACACGGGCTGGCCTTTCAACTCGCCGGAGGTCCACACTTGTGCCTTCAAACTCTCTTTCAACGCTGACGAGTTCTCGTCGGCTTCGCTATCGGCGTGGTACAGAACGCCCATCGAGGAGACAACCACCTCTTTGGCAGCAATGCCTGTGAGCAACGACACGCCCATCTTCCAGTCAAAGCCTAACGGCCGGAACACCGGTGCAATGAACTGGCCAATCCGGCCAATGTAGGAGTTCTCTGTCTGCACCATAGCCCGGTCGAGCGTCAATTGCTCAATAGCAGCACTTTGCGCTTCAGCACTCAGTGTGCTGTCGGCGGCAACTTGCTCAATCTGTGCCGTATAACGGTCCAATTCAGCACTGTGCTGCGGAAAATACTCCAATGCCCAAATGATGACCGTAGCACCCAAAATTACCGTTCCCATCTTCTTGACATACTGCACACTCTTGTCCCACATGTGTACCACGGCATTCCGTAAGGTAGGTATGCGGTACGGCGGCAACTCCATCACAAATTGGTCGGACTCGTTCTTGAAAGCCACACGCTTCATCAACAATGCCGTCAAAATCGACATCAAAACACCCAAAAGATAGATGCTGACCAATATGAGCCCCTGATGCTTGTCGAAAAATGCCGAGATGAGCAACAAATAGACCGGCAGTCGGGCCGAGCACGACATGAACGGCACGGTGATGATGGTCAGGATGCGGTCTTTGCGGTTCTCAAGCGTGCGCGTGGCCATGATAGCGGGCACACTGCACCCAAAACCGATGATGTAAGGGATGAACGACTTGCCATGGAGGCCGATGCGGTGCATCAGTTTGTCCATAATGAACGCCGAGCGCGCCATATATCCCGTGTCTTCCAATATGGATATGAAAAAGAAGAGTATCAAGATGTTAGGCAAGAATGAGCAGACGCTCCCCACGCCCGCAATGATGCCATCGACCAGCAAGCTTTCAAGAATGCCCTCGGGCAATGCCGATGATGTTATCTTGCCCAGCCAGCCGAAGAACATCTCCAGCCATGCCTGCGGATATGCTCCTATGGTGAACGTCATCTGGAACATAAACCACAGGAAGAAAATCAGAATGGGGAAACCTAACCATTTGTTGGTTAATATGTTGTCGATAGAATAAGCCAGTGTTTCAGAGCGGCTCTTAGTTGACTCGAATGTCTCCTTGAGTGCGCCGCGGATGAATCCGTACTTGGCATTGGCTATGGCCGTGGCAGAGTCCTCGCGGTACGATTTCTCGATAGACGTCCTGAACTCTTCGGCGGTTTTGAGTATCTCGGCGCCGCCTTTCATCTTCCCCACCTCGTCAATCGTAACCTTATCGTTCTCAAGTAGTTTGATGGCCATATAGCGCGACGGGTAGTCGGGCTCCACCTCCATCTTCACCTTTAAGGCGGCTATGCCCTTCTCGATGTCGGGGCCGTAATTGATATGGATATGCTTTGAAATGCCCTCGCGGTTTTCGTAAATGTCAATGATGTGGTTGAATATTTCTTCAATGCCCGTGCCTTTGGTGGAAACTGTAGGGATAATCGGGAAGCCGAACATGCGTGAGAGTGCCGGCACGTCAAGTTTGTCGCCGTTTTTCTCCAATTCATCGTACATGTTGAGTGCCATAATCATAGGCACATTCATGTCGATAAGTTGTGTGGTAAGGAAAAGGTTTCTGGCCAAATTAGAGGCATCTACCACGTTGAGCAGCACGTCGGGATGGCTGTCGGCAATATAGCGGCGCACATAGAGTTCTTCGGGGGTGTATTCTGTGATTGAATAAGTGCCCGGGAGGTCCACAAAGTTGAGCACATAGCCATTGTGTTTGGCGACGCCGAGTTTGGAATCGACCGTCACGCCGCTGTAGTTGCCCACCTTTTCGCGAAGCCCCGTTGCTCTGTTGAAAAACGAAGTCTTGCCGCAATTAGGGTTGCCTACCAGCGCGATGGTGATCTGCTTGCCTGTAGGCCCCATGGCCTTGACCACCTCTTCGGTGATGGTGCCGTTGAAACTATACATGTCGGCCATCTCTTCGCTCATTCGCACCACCTCGATATGCTGCGCCTCAATGCGGCGCAACGACACGTGGCCACCCATAATCTCGTACTCTATAGGATCTTGCAACGGTGCATTCTTTACTACCCTAACCTTCTCGCCACGCACAAAACCCATCTCCATCAGTCTATGCCTGAAGCCGCCATGACCTGCAAGGCGCACAATCACGCAATTAGACCCCGTTGGGACATCAGCCAATGTAAACCGTTGATTTTCAGATTCCAACATTATTTCCCTCTTTTTATTCAATCACGTTGCAAAAATAAAACCGTAAAATGGGCTGCACAATCCCCAAAAGTGGGTATTTTTCAAACTTTTATCATATAAAATGTAAATCATTATCTTTGCCGTCGCTATTAGACGGCAGCACATTTCTGCTTCATTTTACATTCCGCATTAACGTATTTTTCTGACATTCAATATGATAAACATAAAGAAAACGGTTCTCGGCAACGGTCTGCGCATCGTAGTACACGAAGACAACACCACGCCGCTGGCTTCCTGCAACATTGTTTACGGGGTTGGCTCGCGCGATGAGGACCCTGACCACACCGGACTGGCACATCTGATGGAGCATTTCATGTTCACGGGGTCGCGCAATGTGCCCGACTACGACAAGGTTTTGCAAAAAGCGGGGGCGGTCAACAACGCCTACACATCGCAGGACATGACGCACTACTATGTGATTGTGCCCGCCAACAACATGGAGACGGTATTCTGGCTGGAGTCAGACCGGATGTTGGCGCCGGCATTCCGGCAGCAGTCGCTCGACATCCAAAAGCAAGTCGTGATTGAGGAGTTCAAGGAGAACTACCTCAACCGTCCTTACGGCGACTTGGCGATGATGTTCAACGCCATGGCTTATAAGCGGCATCCTTACGGATGGCTGCCCATCGGGAAGAGCGTGGAACAGATTGAAGCGATGGACATGGACATGATACGCGATTTTCATCGCCGCTTCTACTGTCCTGCCAATGCGGTGCTTACGGTCGCCGGCAACGTGCGCTTTGACGAAGTGGCGACATTGGCGGAGAAGTGGTTCGGCGACATTCCGGGGGGCAACCGTTCGCCTCACAACTACGCCAAGGAGCCCATCCCGAAAGCGGCGGAACTGCTGAGCGTGGAGCGCGACGTGCCTTCTGACGTGCTGCTGAAAGGATGGCCGATGTGCAACCGCGTGCATCCTGACTATTACGCCTTTGACCTGCTCTCCGACCTCCTCGGCACGGGACAGTCGTCGCACCTGTACCGCGAATTTGTCATCAACCGCCGACTGTTTACAGACATTTCAGCCTCTATCATGGGCACGGTTGACGAGGGCTTGTTCCTTGTGAGCGGGCGTCCGGCAGAGGGGATCCGCATCGAGGAGGCCGACGGCGAGCTGTGCCGTTGCCTCTACAGCCACGACTATGTGTCGAGTTTCGGACGCGAACTCCCGAAAGTGCAGAACCGGGCCGAGTCGATATTGCTGAACAACGAGATCAAGATTGACGACCGTGCCATGAACATCGCCGTGGGCGAAACCATCTCCAACGCAGAATATTTTCTGAACGAACGGGCACACTACTTTGACGTGACGGTTGAGCAACTGGAGCGCATCGTATCCGACACGTTAGTGCCGGAAAAGAGCTTCACGCTTTATTACAAGAAAAGATAGTCAGAACAATTCCGGACATATAGCGCAATTATTGCGGATTTCCGAAACGGCATTCCGGCAGTCTGCGGTTTCGGTCGGATGGAGACGTTCAATATCGTTCATCAGGCGTATGACCGAGCGGCCCACAGCCCAAGCAAGATTTACGGGCACAGCGTTTCCTATCTGCTTGTATTGTTCGCTGACGGAACCCACAAATTGCCAGTCATCGGGGAATGTTTGGATGCGGGCGTACTCGCGGACTGTCAGCGGGCGGGTTTCTATGGGGTGGCAGCGTTCCGTCTGTTTCTGGCAGGGCGAGCAGGTAAGCGTAAGCGATGGTTCGTCTAAAGAGAGACGCCTTGCCATACCCGTCTTGCCGCCTTCAAGGTGATAACTTCCGCCCATATACTCCTTGGCCACCGTCTCCGGCAAATTTCGCCAGTCGCCGCCTTGAGGCACCAATTCCAACACTTTCCGTTTCTTCTCGGGATAATTGACCCCGGCAGACTTTGGGACATCAGCATCATAAATCACACCGGCATAAAAGGCATCTCGCAAGGTCATAATGCGCTTGTAGGGCGAAGGCCACCTGAAAGACACGTTTCCGACCACATCGTTGCGAACGGCGAGGAGAATGAGCCTCTCGCGTTTTTGGGGCACTTGGTACATAATGGCTTTCAGCACACGAGGCTCTACCAAGGTATAGCCCAATTCAGATATTGCGGTTTTGATGGTTTCAAAGGTGCGGCCGTGGTCGTGAGAAACAAGCCCTTTCACATTCTCGCCCATAAAGACACGGGGCTGAATTTCAGAAACCGCCCGCGCAAGTTCGAAAAAGAGCGTGCCGCGCGTGTCGCTGAAGCCGCCCTGCTTGCCAGCGTATGAAAAAGCCTGGCAAGGAAATCCACCGGAGAGAAAGTCAACCTTTCCGTGCAGCGGCTTGAAGTCTATCTTGCGCACATCTCCCTCTATGACGCTCCATGCCGGACGGTTCTTCGTCAACGTAAGGCATGCCGAATGGTCTGATTCATTCAGCAGAACATGATTAAAACCCGCTTTTTCCATACCTAAAGCCAAGCCGCCGGCTCCGGCAAACAGTTCCACTGAATTGTATTGGCGCAACGGCACCGTCAGCATTTCTTCATCCCAAAGGCTTCGGTTCATCTCTTCCACCTGAGGAATGGAAGCCAGTTCTTCCATCATAAAACCACATACGCCATTCTTGAAATGCTGCGGAAAAACACCTCTGTTTCCCCAACTTCGCACTACACTGACTGAAGTGGCCGCCAACGCCGCCAGATTGTTTTCTGATATGAAAGTCATCCTCAAATACCTCCTCTCTTTCTTATCTCGTCAGCAAGGTCGTTTACCTTCTTCATAATAAGTGCACTTCCGTCAATCTGATCTTCTTCTACGACTTCAGCAAATGCTTTGGCCAAATGATTGTAAAAATCCTTGTCTCCCGTAATCCTTTGCCAAAATTCTGCTCCACAATATACTGGATAAGAAGCATTTATAATCTTGTAATGTTGTGACAAGTCTGGTATTTCGCCATAAAGAACACCAACTATCATATCATCTATCTGTAGAGACATGCGGTCAATGCGAGACTTTCCTATTAAGTTCTTGAAATGCCCCAAAATAGTTGCGATATCGTCTTTATTGATTGTATTTGGTCCAGCCTTGCACTGACAATATTTGCGTCGGTTGTCAAGTGCGTCAACAAACTCTATGTCTATACCGTCAATGCCTGACGCATGGCCGACAATCTGTTGTAATTGTGAGATGAAAATCTGCACCTGTTGTCCAAAACTGGTGTTTAGACTTGTTCCTAGCACTCGCGGATAAACCAAGGCTTTCGCTATACTTTCCGGTTCTGTATTGCCACAAAGAAATGCAGCCAAATAGTTTATCAGAAAAGGGTTTATGTTAAAACTCTTCAAGCTAAGGCTCTCAAGATTCTTTATATGATTTGGTATTATTGTTGAACGAAAGAACTCTTTCCCACTTTCAATAATCTCGTGTTTTTGTTTTTGGTTCATCTTCTACCTTGTATTATTAACGGCGGCAAAGGTACAAAAAATGTTTTTCGTGTTTTGCGTTTACAATGCCGCTCACACGGCAACCGCACGAATTTAGAATGCAGAATGTAGAATGTAGAGCGTTACGCGTGTTGTTCTTTCTCTCTCCACAATGTTGGCCCTCTTCGAGGACCTGTTTGACTTGAGGTGCGGCTTGCTCCGACGGCTGGGACGCGCCCACGCCACCCTCGGCCCTCGAAGAGGACCAACATCAACAACAAAAAAGGGAGGCGAAAGCCTCCCTTTTTTCATTGTTCGTATGACGGACTATCGTTTGGTGAACGGTTTTACAACCGTGCCCTTGTCGGTGATGATCCGTACAAAGTACATGCCGTCAGCGAGGCCGTCGGCAGAAAGGACTGCCGTGTGGTCGTTAACTTGCTGCACGCGGAGGGTCTTGCCATAAACGTCATAGACCTCAATCTTTTCAATCATGCAGTTGCTGTTGGCAATGGTCACATAGCTGCTGGTGGGGTTAGGATAGAGCTTGGTTTGTGCAAGCACATAGTCCTCAACGGCGTCAGGCAGTGTGGTGAAGTTCACAGTGTTGGAGTGTGCACTCTCCGTGGTGTCGCAGTTGGCTACCATGTAAGCCTCGTATGCGCTTTCGGCCATCAGGTCGGTGAGCACGTACGGAGAAGCAGCCGTGATGTTGACGGTAGTCCAAGCGTCGGTGCCTTTTCTGTAGTAGAGTGTCCAGCTGTCAGGGGTGCCTTCCTGTGTCCAGCTCAGCGTTGCGCTGTTCACGTCAACGTTAGAGACGGTCAGAACAGGAGCGTGGCAGGTGTCAGCAGGTTGAGGTTCAGGATCAGGATCAGGACCGGCAACGGCTGCTATCATAACGCTGTCCAAGTAAATGTATGCGTCACCATAGCCATAGTTGCTCGTGCCTTTGAACACGATGCGAGCAGCCTGGTTGCTGTAAGCGGAAAGGTCGTACGACTTGCGGGTCCAGTCAGCGGCGCCCACAAGACCAGTTTCGAGCAGGGTGCGTGTGCCGGCAGCCTCAATATAGACGGAGAAGTCGCCACCCGTGGGGTTCATATAGTAGAACGTGAGCATAACGTTCTGCGTAAGGTTCAGCACCGGAGTCTTGAGGTAGTTGACAGCGTCTTCTTCGTTCATGTAAGAGTCGAACATGACGCAACCGCCTTCCACGCCTGCTGTTTCAGCCGTGTAGCCCCAAGGTTCAGAAACTTGACCCTCGGTCTCGTCGTTGTCCCAACAAGACGGGATGGCACCTGAAGCAAGGTTGTTGAAGAGTTCCACGAACGGGAGGTCAACGGCAACGCATGCGGTTGTGAATGACACAGGACCTGTCCAAAGGCTGGCGTCGCCTGCACCGCAGTCTGATTGTACATAAACATCGTATGAGGTTGCGGCAGTAAGACCTGTCAGGGTGTAAGGATTAGCCGTGACTGCTACTGTAGTGCCAGAACCTTGTGCAAAGCCGGCAAGACCATATTCGATGTTCCAAGCGGTAGCCGTTCCGTTCTCGGTCCAGGAAATGACCGTAGAGTTCTCTGTTGTTGCAGAGACAGAAAGACCAGAAGGTCTTGCGCAAGAGATGGGCTCACCAACTACCAGATTGTCGATATGCAGGTCATTGTCGCCGTTGGTGACGGTTGACTCGCCGTAGAAAGCGATGCGGATGGTCTGTCCGGCAAACTGAGCCAGAGAGATGCTTACCTGGTCGCCTGTGTTGGAGATGTGGTTATAGACATGGTCGCCTGTTCCCGCATTGTTCCAAACGGTAGCGTTGTTCATATTCCAGGTTGCGCCGCCATCGGTAGAGATCATCACGATGAAGCGATCGTCTGGTTGTCCGGCGGTGTCTTCAATCTGGCTTGCGTTGTTCCAGTCTGTCAGGGCAAGGTCAAACATAAGTGCCGGGTTGGTCAGTGCTGTCAGGTCGATTTCGGGCGTTACCAGCCAATATTTCACACTCGTTCCATAGATGTTCATGGCTGCGTGTCTCAAACCGAACACGGAAGTCTTGGTGAAGCCCCATCCGCTGGAGACAGAAGTGAGGTTCTCTGTGTGTGTAACCGTGTCAGAAGGGATACCGGAGTAGCGTTCCCAGCAGAGCGGCAGCGTAGTGAAGCTGTCAAAATTCTGGCTGTACGGAGCGGAGATAGGAGCACATTCGGTATAGGCTTCTGCTGTGTTGGAATAGAGCGTGTCTGCACCGCAGAGTGAGCCTACTCGGAATTCATATCCCGTTGAAGGGGTAAGACCCGTAACGGTATAGTTGGCCGTCATCGTGTTCGTAGCCTGTGACCAGACAGAATCAGCCATTGCTTTGTATTCTACCACCCAACCGTAATCGCTGGAGTTTTCATTCCAAATCAGGTCGGCTGTAGTGGCTGTAGAACCGTTTGTGACAAGCATCGGAGCGACGCAGTCAGATTCTGAACAATTCATCATGAACGTGATGTCCGGGACAATGGTGCTGGTGGAGGAGGAATAAGCTGCCGGGCTGGAGGGTTGAATGTCAGAGCCGTCCTGATACCAATAGACGGTGTTGCCCGTGGTGGGGGTGTGACCTCTCCAGGAGAAGCTGCTATAGCCGCCTGTGTTGTTGTCAACGGCGACAACAAGGTTGCTGGTGCCGTCATATACGAACGGAGTGGAGAACGGGATGGTTACCCAACCGCCATTGATGTTCATCGAATGGGCAATGGCCACCTGCTGCATACTGGTGACAGGAATGAAGTTGGTGGTGCTCAATGTGGTTTCGGTGGTATTGGCGATATAGACATCTACGGTACGCGGTATGCTGCTCTGTGATTTAGCATAGAAAGCAATACCTCTGATGGTATCCAAACCGGTAAGGTCAGATGCCGGGTAGATGGTTTGCGAATAACCATAATTGTAATTGGAATGGAACGGTGAAGAGGTACTGGTCTGTGTACCCGTGCCTGAAATCTCAACGCCACAAACAGATGTGGTGAATGAGAGTGTGCGGAACACTGCCGTGTCAGCATCGTTGTCGCAAAGTGTGCGCAGCTGCACATTGTAGGTCGTGGCACTCGTGAGTCCGCTTATGAAGTAAAGGTTGTCGGTTGTGGTTGCCGTTGTCCAGGTGGTCTGGGCACTCGGTTTGTAAGAGACCATCACAGAGGAGATGGGCAGACCGCCGGTGGTATCCAATTCCCAAGCGATGGCAGCGGAATTTGAGGTGGTGGTAATCACCCGTGCATTGACTACCGGTGCGCAGCTGACGCCTGTGGTGAAAGTGGACATCATGCTCCATTGTGAAGTGGCGCCGCCGCAGATGGAACGCACCCATACGTAATAAGGTGTTTCGCTACGCAGATCCTGGAATGAATAGGTTGTGTCGAATACCGTTTCTGTCGTGTTCGTGGTGGCTTCAATCTGGTTGCTGGTGCCATAGACGATCTCATAACTGTCAGCTTCCGGACAACCGGTCCAGCTGGCGATAGCGCTGTTGTAAGTGATCTGGGTAAATGCAATGTCGTTAGGACGGGAACAAGAAGGCATCTCGCCCACTTCAAAGTTGGCAATATGGAGGTCATTGTCGCCGTTGCGGACGGTTGACTCGCCGTAGAATGCGATGCGGATGGTTTGTCCGGCATACTGAGCCAAGGAGAGCACTACCTGACGTCCCGTGTTGGGGATTTCACTATAGAGGTAGTTTGCCGTTGAGTCGCCCCAAACGGTAGCGTTGTTGGCACGCCATGTGGTGCCGCCGTCGGTGGAGATGATGACCATGAACTTGTCGTCCGGAGCATCCTCAGCAACACCTTCGTTGCCGTAGTCTGTCAGTGCCAAGTCAAAGATGAGGGCGGGGTCTGTGAGAGCGGAAAGGTTGATGTTCGGAGAAACCAGCCAGTCACGGCGAGACGTTCCGTAATTGTTCAATCTAGGATGACCCATACTGAAGACGTTAGAAGAGTTGAAGAACCAGTTGCTACCGGAAACCAGCGTTGCGGAGTCAACAAACACGAGGGAAGCAAGTCCGGAGTATTTCTTCCAGCAAACCGACGGACTGCTGTTGAAACCTGCAAAGTTTTCGGTGTAAGGTGCGATTACAGCATCACATTCTGTGGTGAACGCTGTGCTGAGTTGCTCGCTGGTGACGTCGCCGCAGTTAGCTCTTACATATACTATATAGTCAGTATTGCCGGTCAGGCCGGTCAGGGTGTGTGTAGTGTCGGTAATGGTTGCCCAAGTAGCGTCTGTGATGTCCGTGACGGTGTCGGCAACGCAGAGAACGTCCCATGCCGTTTCGCTGCCGCGCGGCGTGATGGTGACATTGGCGCCGGTTGCCGTGATGTCGGAAACGGTTACGCCGTTAGGACGCAGACAGGTAGGAATGTAGTCGATGTGGATGTCATCAAGATTCATAGAGAAATAGGTACCGCTGGCGGTATCAATCTGGCTCTTGAATGCCACATAATGACCGGTGCCGGTATATTGAGAGAAGTTGACTTCATATTCAGCCCATGATGAGGTGTAATCAATACTGTCAACAGGCACAAATGTGGTGGTGTCGTCAGGATTCGTCATGATACCTACAACAATGAAACCATAACCAGAAGATTTTTTTGCCCAGAAACGGGTAAAGAGCTGACTCATCTGCACGCTGTTGTCAATTTCCGGAGAGACAGCATACGAGGTTGAATTTCCATTGTAGGTTGACTGGTAGAAATAGAGGCCGTTAGGTGCGCTGTGGTTGACCGTGTTGATGTAAGGATAGGTTGAACCGGCGGCGCGGATGCGGCTCCAGCAGTCAGGATAGTTGTAAGAGGCGTATCCAGCAGTATAGGAGTCGAAGTTCTCGTCAAGCGGGAGGGAGGCCACACCGCAAGCGGTTCTGCCGGTGGCCACATTGGACACATACGAGGTGTCGCCTGCGCCGCAATATGCTCTCACTGTGAAGGTGTATTCTGTGTTAGACTCCAAGCCAGTGATGGTTGTGGAGGGTGTACCCGACACGTTAACGGCAACAGGAGCAGCCGTTCCGGAGACATATTCCACAATCCAATCGGTGGCAGATCCTGTTTCTGTCCACGTGAGGTCGATAGTGGAGGCGGTGCTGTTAGAAGCGGCCAGGTCTTTCGGCTTCGGACAAGTTATAGGCTCGATTATCGACACATTGTCGATGTGCAGGTCATTGTCGCCGCCGCTAATTGTCGATTCACCATAGAAAGCGATGCGGATGGTCTGTCCGGCATACTGTGCCAGAGAGATGCTCACCTGCTCACCAGCCGTGGAGATATAGTCGTAACGGTGTGCGGCCGTGGCCGTGTTGTCCCAAATGGTAGCCGTTGACATGTTCCAAGTTGCGCCGTTGTCCGTAGATACCAGCACGATGAAACGGTCGTCCTGCTGACGGGTAGAGTCTGCAATCGGGTTGGAACTGCCGTATGATGTAAGAGCCATATCAAATGTAAGGGTCGGCGTGTTAAGCGAACTCAAATCAATGGCAGGCGTAATCATCCATTCGTAACGGTTCATACCAAAGATGTTCAGTGATGCATGGGTCAAACCGAATGCATGTCTGCTGCTGAATTTCCAGCCGTTAGAAGTAGTGCCCAGATCTGTAATGTGTGTAATCGTATCAGACGCTGCACCGGAGTAGAACTCCCAGCACGGCGAAATGTTCGTATTGAAAGTCTCAAAATTCTCAGAATATGGAGCAACGGTGGCGGCACATTCTGTCCAAGCAGAAATTGTTCTTGTATAAAGCGTGTCGTTTGTGCAGATGGAACCTACTCTGAAGTTATAGTAAGATGAACTGTTAAGGTCAGTGACGGTGTATGTGGTGGATGTGATGGAAGCGGCTTCCGTCCATACGGTGTCAGCGTCCAGTTTGTACTCCACTACCCATTCTGTCTCGTTGTCGCCGGCAACCCAAGTGAGGTCTGCCGTGGTAGTCGTGACGCCAGTGAGCATAGCCATCGGGGCGACGCAGTCAGACGTGAGGCAATTTCCGATGAAACGGATGTCCGGAACAAGCGTTGTGACACCATCGCTACTGGCTGATGGATTGCTAGGCTGGACGTTCGTGTAGTCACTGTACCAATAAACAGCGTTGCCTTCGGTGGCATCGTGGGCTGCAAATTGGAAGGAACCGTAGCCGCCAGTATTGTTGTCAACGGCAACTACGATGTTGCTGCTGCGGTCATAAACAAACGGGGTGCTGAACGGAATGGTAACCCAACCTGTGGTGCTCACATCCAACGTACAGGCTAAAGCCTTCTGCGACATATCGCTGACGGCAATGTAGTTGCTGGTGCTTAATGTGGTCTGGTTGGTATGTCCGATGTAAACGTCAATGTTACGGTTTCTCCAACTCGTGGATTTGACATAGAAGGCAATGCCTGTAATGGTGTCCAATCCTGTGAGTTGAGAAGCCGGATAGATGGTTTGTGAATATCCATAGTTGTAGTTGCTGTGGAAAGGCACATAATAACTGTATTGAGAATGGTTGTCGCAAATCTCACCACAACTTGAGGTGGAAACCGTCAGTGACTGCACAGAAGCGGTATCTACATCATTGTCACAAAGCGTGCGGATGCTGACACTGTAGGTAGAACCCGGGGTAAGTCCCGTGAGGAAGTAGTAGTTCTCGGTAGTGGTTACCGTAGTCCATTGGGTCTCGTCGGCAGACTTGTACTGAATCAGCACAGAAGAGTGCGGCAGACCTTGGGTCTCGTTGAAGTCCCAGGTGAGGAGTGCCTTGTTGCCGGCAACATCTGACACGCGGGCGTTCTGCACGGGTGCGCAACGTGGCGTAGTGGTGAACGTGAACGTTTCAACAGCTGCTGTATCGTTGTCGTTGTCGCAAAGCGTGCGCAGACGAACAGTATAGGTTGTAGTGGGAGTAAGGTTGGTGATGTTATAATAGTCGTTAGTAGTGTAATCTGTCGTCCAAGAATTGTCAAGAGTTGACTTGTACTGAATCTGTACAGAGGAGGGAGGCAGACCGATGGTATCAACCGTGCTCCAGGTGATGAGAGCATGATCGTAGTCGATTTCTTCAGCGCCGGCTTTCTCCACGGGATAACAGCTTACCGGTGTTTCGAAGTTGATGGAAGAAGACCAGCGGGCAGAGTCGGTGCCGCAGATGGTGCGTACCCACACATAGTAGCGGGTGTCGCTGGTGAGGTTTGTCAACGCTAAAGTTGAAGAAGGAGCATCTACCACCACGGCGTCCTCGTCGCGGGTGCTGCTGGTGCTGTAGGCCACCTGATAGCCCGTGGCACTGCTGCAGCCCGTCCAGGAAAGGTCGGCACTGTTGTAGGTAATGTTGTCGGCCATAATCTCGCCGGCAGAGGTGCAATTGGAAGCTGCCGAAACATCGATGTCGTCAAGGAACCAAAAGTAGTAAGTAACTAGCGGCTGATGGCGGAAAGCGATGTAACTGCCTGCCGGCGCCCCTGCAAAGGAAACCGTAAACTCTTGGCAACCGCTGACCTGGCTAACAGAGTAAGTAGCCACAGACGTAAATGTGGTAGCGTCTGTCAGCGAGGTCACATAACCTACCTGAAATGATCCGCAATTCGAATAAGAACCTTCCGGTCTGGTGCTGAAAGTCAACTCTACCGTGCTGATTTCCACGCTGAGAGCCGGCATTGCCACTAAGTTGTCGGTAGAACCGGAAAACTTCAGGCTGTGGGTGCCGCCGCATGAATAACTTGAGCCAGTTTGTACGGCCACCGATCCTGATGAGGAGATTTTAGTCCACCCTGTCGGCAGACCAGAACTTAGGCTCTCAAAGTCCTCGGTGAAGTAACTTTGAGCCTGCAAGGCCCACGGCAACATCATCAGCGCCGAAAGCCATACTAAGAAAAGTTTTTTCATAAAGTTTTTTAATTTGTTGATATTTAGTGTGTTATAGTTATAATCAATATATATTATTCCAATTTTTTTGAAGCGGCAAAAATAAAAAAAAGTTTGACACTTCATTTTTTTCATTGGGAACAAAAATTGTACTTTTGCACTCCTAAAAGAGACCTGTAATGATGACAGATTCTGAAATCACAGACAAGATATCCCTAATGCGGCAATTTTTCTGCAAAGGCGGCACGCGAAGCATTGCGCAGCGCAAGATTATGATTGACAAACTACACAAGAGCATACAGCGGCATGAGCAAGACATTGCGGAAGCCCTCGCTGCCGACCTGCACAAGTCTGCCTTTGAGGCCTACGCCACCGAAACGGGCATTGTGCTGCACGAGTTGAAGACCCTGCGGCGCAAGTTGGGGCGGTGGTCAAAGCCCGAACGCCGTGTCACGCCGCTGTCGCTGTTTCCGTCGCGCAGCCGCATCGTTAAAGAACCTTACGGGGTGGCGTTGGTGATGGCGCCCTGGAACTACCCTTTCCAGCTGCTCTTCAACCCGTTGTCAGCGGCGGTGGCGGCCGGAAACTGTGTAGCCCTGAAAACCTCCCCCAATGCGCCCGCCACCGCCGCCTTGGCCGAAACTATCATCCAAGAGGTCTTCCCGCCAGAGTGGGTCTCCGTGTTCCACGGACACCGCGACGTGAACCAACAACTGCTGGCGGAACGTTTCGACTATATCTTCTTCACGGGCAGTCCCGCCTTAGGACGCGTGGTGATGGAGGCCGCCGCCAAGCACCTTACGCCTGTAACGCTCGAGTTGGGCGGCAAAAGTCCCTGCATCGTCGATGAGGATGCCGACGTCACGGTTGCCGCACGCCGCATTGTGTGGGGCAAATGCCTCAACAGCGGGCAAACCTGCATCGCCCCCGACTACCTGATGGTACACCAGTCGGTAAAAGACCGCTTCGTTTCGGAATTCAAGGAGGCTGTGCGACAACTGTTCGGACACAACCCGCAACTGTCGCCGGACTATCCGCGGATTGTTTCCGACAAGGCCATGCAGCGGCTCACGGGCTACCTCAACACCGGGCGGATTGTGACAGGCGGCCGCTTTGACCGCCAAGACCGGTACATTGAACCTACTATCATTGCGGAAGTGCCGACAGACGCGCCTGCCATGCAAGAAGAAATCTTCGGTCCTATCTTCCCACTCATCGAGTTTGAACAGACGGACGAGGTTATCGACTTCATAAACCGCCGCGAGAGGCCGTTGGCACTCTATTATTTTACCAAAAGTGAAGAAAAGGCTGCGAAAATGCTCCGCGAGACCTCATCCGGCGGCGTCTGCATCAACGATGTCATCATCCACTGCGCCAATGCCAATGTGCCGTTCGGCGGTGTCGGCAACAGCGGCATGGGACGCTATCACGGCAAATACGGATTCGATACCTTCACACACGAAAAAAGCGTGATGCGCTCCCCCAGCAAGTTGGACATCAAAGTCAAGTACCCGCCATACGCCGGAAAACTCAAGATGGTGAAACGACTGATGTGCCTGCTGCTCCTCGCCGGCGTTCTCGTTGTCGGCACAACAGGATGCAACAGCTGCCAACGAAAGAGCAAAGTGACCCTGCCCGAACGCACCGAAGAACAGAAAAAAGAGGCCAAAAACGTGAACATCAAGACGGTGCGCTATGAGCAGATGCTCTTCTCCATCGACAGCAAAGACCTGGCAGAAAGCGTCCGTAAACTCCACGGCCAAGTGCCCGAAATCCTCATCGCCGACAACTGCTGGAACAATCAGACGAAGATGACAGGACTGAAAGCCTACCTTTCAGACCCCGTCATCAAAGAGATATACAACGCAACACAGAAAGAGTTCCCAAACCTTGACGAGGTGAAACTGGAACTGGACAACGCTTTCGGGATCTATCTCGCGCACTTCCCCGATGACACCCTGCCCGTCGTCTATACCATGATGTCGGGACTCGACTTCAGCGTGCCCTCCGTGTGGGGCTATGGCAACGACCTCTTCATCAACCTCGACATGTATTTGGGCAAAAACTATGCTAACTATGCCAAAGCCGGCATGCCGAAATACATTGCCGAACGCTGCGAACGCAAATTCATCGCCACCGACTGCTTCACTAAGGCCATCGCCTACCGCCATCTTTCAGACAAGACCCCCGTTACTGCTCTTGACTATATGATTGCCGAAGGCAAGAAACTGTTTCTCACCCAGACCATGTTCCCGAAAACATCGGCTAAAGACATCATCGGCTACACCGACGAGCAGTGGAAATGGATTAACGAACACGAAGCCGCTGCCTGGCAATATCTTATACAGAAAAACAAACTCTATTCAAAAGAGGATAAAATCATACGGCAACTGGTGGACGAGACGCCCTTCACGCGCGACTTCGGCAATCAGTCGCCCGGACGCGTGGGATCCTACTTCGGATGGAAGATCGTGCAGTCGTATATGCAGAACCACAACGGCACTACCCTGCTGGAACTGATGCAAAATCCGGAATCTCAGACAATACTCTCCGAGTCCTATTTCAAACCTTCTTTAAGATAAAAATAAATAATTTATAAATATTATTGTAGTATTGATAATTTTTATTATCTTTGCCGCAAACTTTAAAAACAAAACACTATGTCTGGAATCAACAAAGTAATCTTAGTAGGAAACTTGGGGAAAGACCCCGAGGTGCGCACCTTTGAGAACGGCGTAAAGAAAGCCTCCTTTACGTTAGCCACATCGGAGACGTACAAAGACAAGAACGGCAACCGCACAGAGGTCACGGAGTGGCACAACATTTACTGTTGGCGCAATTTGGCGGAGGTAGCGGAGAAGTACCTGGCAAAGGGCAAGATGATTTACCTGGAGGGCAAATTGCGCACGCGCAATTGGGAAGACAACGGCACGCGCCGCTACATCACAGAGATTGAAGCGAGCACGTTCACGATGCTGGGGTCTAAAGGTTCCGGTGACGCCAACACGCCGGCAGAGCATCAAGTGCCGAACAACACGTCTGAAGCCCCATCCGGCGAGCAGTTCGAGTCATCGATGCCAGACGGCACTGACGATTTGCCGTTCTAAAAAAAACAAAGGCTCTTTTGAGCAAAGCAAAAGGGCGCGTCACTGTTGCGACACGCCCTTTTCTGCTTCGCAATAGGTCTCGCCCGTGCAGACAACAAGGTCGGCACGGCGGCATTTTTCTTCTTGCGGCATCTGCTTGGCCATACGCTGAAGCACCTGCTCGCGGGTGGTGTCGGGATTCCGTTTCAAGACCCTCTTGATGCGGAGTTCCAACGGCGCATCTACAACAATCACTTTGTCGAAATGGACATCAAGGCCGCGCTCAAACACGACCGCCGACTCCATCATCACAGTGTTGCCTGGCTGACTTTCAGCCCATTGCTCAAAACGCTGCATCACGGCAGGATGCACCAGTTGCTCCAGCCGTGCCAATTGCTGCCCGTCGTTGAATATGATGTCGGCTAACACTTGGCGGTTCACTTGCCCGGCGGGGTCAAGTATCCGCGTGCCGAACAGCGCACACAACTGACGCACAAACGCCTCGTCACGATAAAGCACCTTGGCCTCGTCATCGGCATAGAACACCGGAATTCCCATCTGCACAAAGTGCCGGGAAAGGTAGGTCTTGCCTGTGCCGATGCCGCCGGTGAGCGCTATTCTATATTTGGCCATTTCTGTGAAAGGTCTTTGTTCCTGAAAATTTTGGACACCCGTGCCGATGACAATCTCTGCTTATTGCAAATAAAAGGTGACAACCTCGGGGGCCTCCACCGCTGCAAGTTCAGAACCGAAGTTGTGGTGCGACAAGAAGTCGCGCAACTCCTTGTTGGTAAATGTATAGGCAGAAACCCTCCGCTTGGGCTGTATCAAATCGCTTACCGAAATGTAAAGCTCCTTGTCTTTCTTGATGAAAGGCGGTGCAAGGTATTTGAGACCTTTCTGGTTGAATGTCAACGTCAGCACAGAGTCGGACACCGTTACCGACTCTTTCCCTTCTGGAAGATTGTAACAGTGGATTTTATAATGGTACGTCACCCTGTAGTCTTTAGAGAATGTGATGACACACCATATCCCTACTGATATGAACAGACACACCAGAAAGGTGGCGGACGGGAATTTGATTTTCTGCCTGATACTCATCATTATCTATCCTGCTTTTCCTGCTTGTCAGCGTTCTTTTGGTTTTTGATTTGCGCTTCAGAAATGGAGATGGCATTCTTGTCAACATCGATGCGCACCTCGGGAGCTATCTCAATTACAAATCTGTTATCTTTGTCGTCAACAATCTTGCCGTGAATACCGCCGATAGTTACTACGCGGTCACCTTTCTTGAGACTGTTTCTTGCGGCTTCAATGTTCTTCTGCCTTTTCTGCTGAGGTCTGATCATGAAGAAATAGAACACCAAGATAATCAGCAGGATGAAAATGAGGCCGGAACCGCCGCCACTGAAAAGTTTAGAGCCGCCTGAGGCTGCTTGCAATAAAGGAATCATCTGATACATAATTTTCTGTTTTTAATTTGATTGTGAAATTAGATTTTTGATATTGTTTACAGTTTTGATGACGTCACGTTGGCCGTGATGGTCAGGATGGTCTCGGCGGGATAGGTGTTGGCCCCGACCAAGATCCGTTTGGTCACCTTTCCGTCTTGCGAATGGGAATCGAATGTGACCACAATCTCCCCGGACTCGCCCGGACGAATGGGAGCTTTTGGCGGCGTTGACGTGGTGCAGCCACAAGTGGCCTCCGAAGAGTAGATGATCAGGTTCGACTTGCCCGTATTCTTGAATTTGAAAGAATAGGTGAGTTTCTCGCCTTTGACCACCTCGCCAAAGTCGTAGGAGGTGCGCTCAAACTGGATGACGGGCATTTTTTCCATTTCTTTCTTCGAAATGCCTTCAGCAGTTTGCGGAATATGCACGTCCGACACTTTGAAGTCACCCTCCTGAGCCGGTTTCTGCTTGCAGCCCGCCAACAACAGCAGACCGAATGTCATAAAAAGACAGATATGTTTTTTCATCTTATTTCTGATAAAGTCCTGTTCCTGTTTTGTTTATTTTGCCTTGTTCTTTGAGGTCAACCAGCAGTTTGTCGAGCACTCCGTTCACAAAGCCGTGGCTCTTTCCGGTGCTGTAAAGCTTGGCCAACTCTATGTATTCGTTCATCGTAACCTTAATCGGGATGCCGGAAAACTCCACAAATTCGCAAATGGCCATCTTGATCAGCAATATGTCCATGCCCGTGACGCGCTCGAGTTCCCAGTTGTGCAGTTTTTCCTCTATAATGCGCTCATATTCGGCATCGTGCTTGACGGTTTCAGAAAAAAGTTTCCTTATGAACCCCTCTTCATCCTGCGTGTCCTTGTAAAGCGGGAAGATCTTGTTCTCGGTTCCGGCTTTCTGCTTGAACCGTTCAACGTTCCGATACATCATGGAGAGTGCCTCTTCGTAATCATCGAGCCAGTTGGTGTCTTTCTCGCTGAAAAACCAGTGCATATACTCGTCGGGGGCTATCACTTTCTCTGTTATGGCGAGCACCAATTTGCGGTCTTCGTCATAACTCCTTTGCGGATTGGCCATATAGGTTTTGTATTCCTCCATCTCTTCGATGATGTGGAAAAGGCGCACAATGACATCGGTGTCGTTAGACCAGTCGATGCGGTTGTTGGCAAACAGCCGCTTCAACACGGTGTTGTCCTCTATCTGTTGAATTACCTGGTTTTCAACAAATTTCAGGTTTGGGTTCAGGTCTTCGGGCGTGGGATTATGCTTGCCTTTCAGGTCCTCCAACTTGTTTCTGCGATAGTAGGTCAGTTCGGGGAATATCGAAAAGAACCACAAAAAAAGCGTATAGCAATTCCGTACCGTCTTCACCAGCGCTACCTGTGCGTTCAACGGGTCCTCAAACGGTTTCATGCTGTAGGCATAGAGGGCCTGCATCGTTTTTGTCCTTAAATATCTTCTGCTAATCATCTGTTTCTTTTAGTGGCAGGTATGAAAAAAGTGCTGCCTGTGTTATTTCAACGTGAAGAAGCTTTCGCCGAGGAACTGGTCGTCGGTGAATATCTGAACGACATACTTGCCCTTTATGGCCTTGTCGTCAGGTTCAAGATTCCAATTGATGGTCACGTTCTGTGCCTTGTTCTCATATTGCACCACCGTCTTGGCGGAGTACTGCAGCCTCTGTCCGTTATGTACGAACGAATATTGGTTGCCGGAGCCCGGTGTAATCACTTTGCCGTCGCCAGGTATCGCGATACGGCAATACACATTGACCGGTCCGGCATCAATGAGCGAGTTCTCTCCCAATATGAAAGTGGTCTTGATGCGTCTCACGCGTGAAGCTTTCTCCGTGGGCTCTTCCGTGCCTTTGCTTTTCACCAGATAGCCCGCACTGCGGATGTTATAGGCTTTATAGACGGCAGCTCCCGTGATTTTGGCGTTAAGGTCTTCGTTCGTCTTCTGGATGTTGGCCTTGTCTTGGCGCTCTTGCTCGAGACTGGCCTTCACCGTCGTGTTCTCCTCTTTCAGCGTCTTGTTCTCCTGATAGAGTTTGTCCATCTCTTTCACATACTCTTGCGAGATGTTCTGCAGGCGTGCCAACTGACGTTTAATCTTTTTGTAGTCGGCCTGCGACTGGATCAATTGTTCAATTTCAGCGGCATTGGCCATGATGATGCTGTCTTTCTCGCTGAGACGTTCGGAGAGGGTGCCGTACTGCTCCTTAATCTTGGCGTGTTCGGCCAAGAGGGAATCCAGTTCCGACTGCAGTTCCATTTTGCTGTTTTCCACTTGCACATACTGCTGGTTGAGCACCGGCTTGGCGAAGAATCCGAAATACAGCGTTGTTGCAAAAAATACCGCCGCCAAGATTCCTAACAGAATCACCCATTTCTTGAGCGGGTTCTGCTGGTCCTGACGTGCGTTCTGGCCTGAGATGTGTGAGGTCGTTTCCATATTTACTTGTTTTTTTTATTCTGTTAAAAAAAATTGATTCTCTGTTCTTTTTTTATTGCTGCAGGTAGGTTGACAATTCTTTGGGCAAGTAAAAAGTGTTGTTTTTCGGCATATAGACGATGACCGAGGAGAGTTCTACCCTCCGGTTCTCTTTGCGGCTTTTGAGATAGGCACAGTTGTCGAAACTATACGCTGTAAGGGTTTGGCTTTTGCCTTTCACGGTAAGTTTGTATTGTGTCGGGGCGAGACTGTCAATTTTCGTCTCAAAGCCCTCAAACACTGCATGGTGGTCGGCATAGATTTTCTCTGTCAAGTTCGGCAGCGAGTCCTCAAGTCCCAGCTGGCGGCACAGATACCGGTGCATTTGCACATTCGTCACACAGCCCGAAAGCGCATCGCCGTGCGGATGGTACATGGCATAGAACACATTCTCGCCCGTGTGCCCGAACGTGGTGAAGCCAAAATAGGTGCGGCCGTATAGGAATTGCGAAAGCATACGCGAGAGCGGAAGGTTGTCTTTGCGCTGCGCCTTGGGATATTTTGAAAGTGTATAGTCGCTTGCCGACTGTAAATAGTCGATATCCGTCTCGTTAGGGGTAATGTGATAATACTTTTCAAACAAGGCGGGCCACTCCGATGTCTGAACCGTTTTCAATGTCTCTGCCATTGTCCAGAGTGAAAGAGTATAATGGTCCAATGGCGACATCAGCTGCTGGAGTGACAGTTTGTCGTAATTGCGGTTTGAGCGGGCATTGCCCAAGGTGATGGCGCTGTTGCCGTGGTCAGGCATGATGACGACAAGGGTATTCCCGTCACGGCGCGCAAAGTCGAGTGCCACGCCGCAAGCCTCGTCAAAAGCCAGAAAGTCGGTGATGGTTGCTTTGGCGTCGTTGTCGTGTGCTGCCCAGTCGATTTTGCTGCCCTCCACCATCATAAAAAAGCCATTCGGGTTTTGAGACAACGCTTCGATGGCTTTGGCGGTCATCTCGGCGAGCGAGGGGAGACGCGACGTGTCGCGTTCCATCTCGTAGGGCATACACTCGGGTTCAAAGAGTGCCCAGAACGGGGCTTTTGTAAAATCGCGCATCTGCTGCCTATTGTCCAAAGCCACCTTGTAGCCCTCGCGTTCCAGGAACGCACGACTGTCGGTGTCGAGGTACTTGACACCGCCGCCGATGACCACGTCAACCTTGTTGTGTACCATCTGCGGGATGATGAGGTCGTAACGGCTGCGCTTATAGGAGTGGGCGGCGCAATCGGCCGGGGTGGCGTGCGGAAACTCGCAGGTGAACACCAGGCCGGTGGACTTGTGAAGCAACTGCTTGGAGGCCTCCAGCAACGTTGCCAGCGGCTGGTAAGCCTTGGCAGCATCAACGGGCACAAGGTCGTGGTCGGTTTTCACCGGATATGCCGACACGAAAGAGGTCTGCGTAGGCTGCCCGGTCATATAGCAAGAAGTGGTGGGGGCGGAGTCGCCAATGGGCGCGTCGGACGAATGGGTGCGGACCAAGCCTCGGAAATAAGGGTCCATACAGAGCTCGCTGCGCGAAGAGTCCAGATAGGTTTGGTACCACCGTGCCGCCGACACCAGACTTGTAGAGGTGCCGTCCGGGATCATAACAATGACATTCTTGACGGGAGCAGGCTGTGCTGAAATTGCCAATGCCGTCATTATCAAGATGTTAAAAAGAACGATTCTTTTCATTTTTACGCACGTTATGAGTGGGCAAAAGTACTAAAATAGTAGAGACGCGCCGTTGCTTGAAAACTTTTTATATCTTTGCGCCCTTAAAAAATGTGAAAAAACATTTTTATGATTACACAAGATTTTTTACCCGTAGTTCCACGAAGCAAGAAGACCCGCATGCGCTACCGGGTAGCCGTGTTAGGGAGCGGAAGTTGGGCTACTGCCATCATCAAGATTATCTCGTCAAATCTGGAGCACATCCATTGGTGGGTGCGCGACGAAGAGGCGGCCGAAAGCATTGTGCAATATGGCCACAACCCTAAATACCTGAGTTCCGTATTCATCAACCCCGAGGACGTGCGGGTCAGTTCCAACATCCGGGCGGTGGTGTCAAAGGCAGACTATGTCATCATCGTCACGCCGTCGGCATACCTG
The DNA here is from genome assembly GCA_963643165.1 of bacterium. Classification (GTDB taxonomy): domain Bacteria; phylum Bacteroidota; class Bacteroidia; order Bacteroidales; family WCHB1-69; genus F23-D06. The sequence continues at coordinate 54,009 of CAVIJD010000006.1, forward strand.
CACCAGACGTTGATTCCGCTACAGCGCAGCCAACTGCACAAACGCAAGATTATCCTTGCCGTCAAAGGCATCGTGCCGGAAACTATGCAGCTGATCAGCGACTATATGCAGACTCAGTTCAAGATCCCCATCGAGAACATGTCTATCATCAGCGGTCCGTCGCACGCCGAAGAGATCGCGCAAGAGAAGTTCACATTCTTGACCGCGGCCTCTGTGAACCAGGAACTTGCCAAAACCGTGGCCAGCTTTTTCACAAACCGCTACTGCCGCACCTCTGTGTCAAACGATATGATGGGCGCCGAATTGTCCATTGTGCTGAAAAACATCTACGCACTCGGCGCCGGCATCTACAGCGGCTTGGGCTACGGCGACAATTTCATTGCGGCATACGTGGCCAACTGCGTGAAAGAGATGAAAAGCTTTGTCTCGAAAATCTACCCCAACGAGAACCGCCACATCTCCGACTCCGTATATTTGGGCGACTTGCTCGTGACAGCCTACTCCACTTACAGCCGCAACCGTCTTTTCGGCATTATGATCGGGCACGGACTCTCGGTGCGCGTGTCGCTGCTGGAACTCCGTATGGTGTCAGAGGGCTACACGGCCTGCCGCTGCGTACACGAAATCAACAAAAAATACCTTGCTGACATCCCGATTGTGGAAACTATTTACGGCATCCTCTATGAAAACAACAATGTTTCCTCGGAAATGAAACGTATTGCCGAACATTTCGTATGATCTGTTTCGTCAAACACCAGGACATTGACCCCGCAAAATGGAACTCAACCGTTCTGTCGTCCCGGTTTTCATCGCAACTGGCGACTTTCGATCTTCTAAACGCCCTGACCGCTGATGCCGGCTGGGATGCTTTGATAGAAGACGACTATGCGGCCGTTATGCCGCTGCCGCGCCGTGCCAAATGGGGGATTCATTATGCTTATACCCCGTTCTTCATTTCAGGACTCGGCATTTTCTCGCCACAAACTGTCGATGCCCGCAAAACCTCATCGTTCTTTCATGCCATTCCGCAGAAATTCAGACAGGTTGACCTTATCATGAATCCGGAAAACGACCTATCACTGTTAAATGCAACCATTCTGCCGTGCGTGTCACACCATCTGAACCTGCAACAACCCTACCCTACCCTTTTTCAATCGTTTTCTCAAAACACAAAAAGGAACATCAAGACGGCACAACGCCATTCGCTGTCTATTACCGAAAATCCGGGCATCCTGGAACCTACTATCAACCTGTTCCGGAAATTCCGGGGGCAAAGCAAGGCCGTCAACTTCAGAAGCCGCGATTATGAGACCTTGCGCAAAACCGCCGTGCTGTTGCACCAAGCGGGCACACTCGACCTGCGCGGCGCACTGACCCCGACGGGTGAACTGGCCGCGGGCGCGCTGTTTTTGAAAGAACCGGGGCGTACCCTGTTTTGGTTCTCCGGTCGCGACGGAAACCTGTCATCCTCGTGCCCTATGTTCTTTATTCTCAATGAATACATTAAAGAAAATGCCGGAAAAAACCTCATCCTCGACTTTAACGGATCGTCGGATGAGAATGTAGCGCGGCTATACCGCAGTTTCGGAGGAATACCTTGTCAGATACCTATGATTCACTACTCCACCCCTTGGGCAGGACAGTGGCTTGTAAAACTATACCGCAAACTGAAAGGCTAAAAACGCACGGGTTGAATCTCATTGTCAACCACTTCCAGAAAATAGACGTTCACATTCTCGTAGCCGCCCGACGGACGCTTGTCAAAACTCAACGGATAGGCTAACGGCATCGTCTTTACCCTGTCAAGGTCTTTGTCGTTCATTATAAAATCGATGAAAAAACGGGTCACGTCATAGCCCTGGAACGCGAAATTGTCGAGTGTGGGCGGGGCACTGAACCGCTCTTTGTACTTGTCGATGAACAAAAGCGTGGCCTCGTCGGTCGGATCCACGTGAAAATCGGAGAAGAAATGGATGTTCAAACGCGAGAAATAACCCACATCGTATGTTTTGGAAGAGAGCCATTTTTCAGGAACTACCAATACATATTTACCTGACACTGCCCCGTAAAGCAGAGCGTCTGAAAGCATCAGCATACGGGCGGCATCGTCGCTGAAAGAGACAATGAAATTTCGGCCCTCCGGCTTTATGGCATCAATCAACTGATTTTTCTTGGCCACGGTTTTGTATGCAATCCCATTTTCATTAAAATAACGGGTATAGCAGGCATATTCACGGCTTGGGGCGGCTGAATCAGACACCAGAATAATCTGCGAGCCTGGAAACTGCTCGGCAGTATAGGCCAACATGGCAGGGCGGTTGTCGCAAGAGGGCGTCAACTTGAACACATACTCGTTGTCTTTCAGAATATCCGTTCTTGTCGTGAAAGGATTGACAATCGGTATTTTGTACTGTTTGGCATAGCGGGCAGCCACGGCAAAGGTCTTGCTGAAAAACGGACCTATGATCACGTCAACGTCGCGCATCAGAGACTCATCCTCCATAATGCTCTTCAAATGGTTCACATCTTCCGTGACATCGCGCACCACCACTCGCAAGGGAACGTCGCTGCTTTTGGCATACTCGTCAAGTGCCACCTGTGCGCCAGCCCAGAACCCCATCAACCTGAAAGCGGGGACATTCCGGATATCATCGCAGTCGCGGATTGACGAAATGTCGAGTTCCGTATATTCTTTGGAGTAGAAAGGTATCAGGAACAGCACCGTCTTTTGATGCTCTTGAGCAACCAGCGAGCAACAAAACAACACAAGCAGGAGAGAAACTGACAATTTTTTCATCATACACTATCAATTATCGTTCAATTTAATAAAAATAAACAGCATTGCCGTAAAAGCCCATAACGAAGACCCGCCGTAACTGATAAACGGCAACGGGATCCCGATGATGGGCACAAGGCCTATCGTCATGCCGATATTGACAAAGAAATGGACCATTATGATGCCGGCAATGCCATAGCCGTAATATCGGACAAACGGCATCCTGTTTTTTTCTGAAAGCTTTAAAATTCTTACTATCAAAGAGATATATAAGGCAAAAACCACCATCGTGCCCATAAAGCCCCACTCCTCCCCTATGGCACAGAAGATGAAGTCGGTGCTCTGTTCTGGCACAAACTTGAGTTTCGTTTGTGTCCCTTTCAAGTAGCCTTTACCGAAGAATCCGCCGGAGCCGATGGCGATTTTCGACTGGTTGAGGTTGAAGTCGATGCCTTTAGGGTCAGAAGTCTGGCCTAAAATAGAGGCCACGCGGCTTTTTTGGTGGGGTTCGAGCGCGTTTTCATATAGCATATTAACCGAAAACACGAACAACACAGACACGGCAAAAACAATGATATCCCTTCTCATTTTCTTCTTTTGGAGCCGGTCTTTAATCATAAAGACGATGAAAATGACCGTCAGCAAAGCGATGGCGTATATTTCATTGAACTTAAGGGTGAAAACCGAAAGGAACGCCGCCACGAGTGCGAGCAACAATAGACTTCCGCTGAGCCCTTCGCGGTAAAACAGGATGATGAACGAAGCAAACACCAATGCCGAGCCGGCATCGTGCTGGAGCATCACAAGAACGACCGGCACAAGTACTATTACGGCGGCAATCAGCCACACATAGCGTTTTTCGGCACTTGTTTTACCCTCGTTGAAAAACTTGGCAATTGTCAATGCCGTTGCCAGTTTCATAAACTCCACGGGCTGTATGCTGAAACCGCCGATTTTAATCCAAGCCTTTGCACCGGAGATTTCCTTGCCGACAATCAGCACCAATATCATCAGCAATAGGCAAAAAACATAGAAATAATAGGCATAATGCTGTATTAAATTCTTGTCAACCAATAATATGACAACACTTATCAGCACAGAAGTGCCTATCCAGAGCAGTTGCTTGAAATAGGGTTTTGAAAAATCGAACAACATATTGTTCCCGTCGGGGACGTAGCAGGTGGAGTAGATTGTAATCCAACCTATGAACACCAGGGCCACATAATAGATGATGAGCCTGGCATCAAAGTTGTTTGTATTTCTTTTGTTCAGTTCTGCGTACATCTCTACGATTATCTAAAGTGCATTTCCTTCATCCGCTTTTCGAGGTCGGCGCGTTTAACTTCACCGGTAAGGTATTTTTCGGCCAACAGGCTAGCAATAGGGCAGGCCACGGAAGCCCCGAAACCGCCGTTTTCGACCAGGCAGAAGATTACAATTTTGGGGTCGTTGGCGGGTGCTATCAGCGCGAAGACGGAGTGGTCGGCGCCGTGCGGGTTCTGTGCCGTGCCGGTTTTTCCGGCCACCTCGATGCCTTCAATCTGTGCGCCGCGCCCCGTGCCGCTCGTCACCACCAACTTCATACCCTCCAAGACGGTTTCAAAATGGCGCGGCTCGATGTCTGAGTAGATTTTCTCGTTAAAGGCCGTATATAGATTGTCTTTGGTGCCGGTGGCACGCACCACATGGGGCTTTATATAGTAGCCTTTGTTGGCAATGACAGCCAAAAAATTGGCCATCTGCAACGGCGTCACAGCCGCCTCGCCCTGCCCAATGCCCATAGAGACCACCGTGTTGCCGTTCCAACTTCCCCGGTATTTTTTGTCAAAGTATGACGCCTCCGGAATCCGTCCTTTTGTTTCGTAGGGAAGGTCCGTGTCATATTTCTGGTCGAAGCCCATAGAGTGCATATAGGCAAGCCATGCCGTGTAAGCATCCTGTATATTCTTGTATTTACGACGGTTAGACAAAATGTTGTAATAAGCCCGGCAGAAGTAGGTGTTGCACGACCGCTGGATCGCCGTGTAGATGTTGAGTCCGCCGCAGTTGTGACAATGAACCGTATGGCTGCCAATGTGATAACCGCCGCCGGAGCAAGAATATATCGTGTTGGCGTTGACGATGCCGTCTTGCAGGGCTATGAGTCCGTTTGCCAGTTTGAATGTAGAACCTGGCGGGTAACTGGCCTGCAAAGCGCGGTTGAAAATCGGCTTGTTGGGGTCATCGAGCAACATTTTATAGTTTTTAGGACGCGCCGTGCCTACCAACAGATTAGGGTCATAACTCGGCGAGGATATGATGCACAGGATCTCACCCGTCTTGGGTTCAATGGCCACGATGCTGCCTCGCTTGTTCTTCATCAGTTCTTCGCCATAGCGCTGCAACTGCATATCGAGCGTACTCCAGATAGAAGTCCCGGGCACGGCCACGATGTCTTGCGACCCGTTGTCATAACTGCCCACCTCGCGGTTATGGGCATCTACCAGCACCACACGCTTTCCCTTTTCGCCCCTAAGCAGGTGTTCGTAGGCCTTTTCAATGCCGCTTTTGCCAATATAGTCGCCCATATTGTAATAATTGTCTTTTTCGATGTCGTTTTCGTCAACCTCACTGACATACCCCAAAATATGGGCGGCAATGGGGTTAGGGTAGTGCCGGAGCGTTCGTTCCTGCACAAAGAATCCCGAAAACTCGTACATTTTTTCTTGCAAAAAACCGTAGTCCTCTTTTGAAATCTGCTGTTCAAAAAGCGAAGGCACAATCAATGAATACCGTTTTGCCTTCTCAATCCGCTTGATTACCTCCTCTTTGGTGATGTCGAGCACACGGCACAACTCTACCGTGTCAAATTCGCGGAGCTCGTTCGGCACCACCATCAGGTCGTAGGCGGCATCATTATAGACTAACAGCGAGTCGTTGCGGTCGTAAATGAGACCGCGCGCCGGATGTTCCGTAAGATAGCGCAAAGCGTTCCGGTCTGCTTTCTCTTTGTATGTTTTCTTGATTACCTGAATGTTGAAGAGCGAAATCAGGTAAATAAGCGTCAGCAGTCCGAGCGCAACCAAGATTATATAGTAACGACGCTTTGTCAGCATGCCTTTACGCTACTTTCTGCGGTGCATCAATTTTTCCACCAGTTTCCGGAATGGTTCTTTGTTTTCTTCCGCCGTATGGACATCAGCGATATTCTGGAGACATTTTTCGGAATAAAAACGGATCATTGTTTCCGCTTCACCTCTCACGTCCAGTTCATCGTAGATATCTTTTACGATTTTGAATTTTTCCTCAAAATGCAGGGTAGGGGAGGCAAACAGTTCTGTCAGTTGCTTTTGCTGTGATTCGTTGGCCAGTTCAAGCGCTTTCAGATAGAGGTACGTCTTCTTGTTGTCGCGGATGTCGCCGCCGATAGTTTTGCCAAAAGCCGGCGTGTCAGCATAAACGTCAAGCACATCGTCTTCTAACTGGAAGGCGATGCCGAGGTTGATGCCAAAGTCGTAGAGAGCCTGCGTGCTTTTTGCGTCAGCCGCCATATATAACGCGCCAGATTTCAGACAGCCGGCGAACATGACGGCCGTTTTCAATCTAATCATCTTGATGTAATCGTCAATAGACACTTTAGCCTGCGTTTCAAAGTCAAGGTCATACTGCTGTCCCTCGCAGATCTGGAGCGAAGTTTCAGAAAAGACATCTGCAATGTCTATGATGGTTTGCTTGTCGCAATCAAGTTTCAGCAGTTGTTGGAACGCCATAATGGCTAATGCGTCGCCGGAAAGAATGGCTATGTTGCTGTTCCATTTCTTATACACCGTCTCTTTGCCGCGGCGCAGGGGGGCATCGTCCATGATGTCGTCATGGATGAGGGTGAAATTATGGAGCATTTCAAAAGCCATGGCTATAGGACAAGCCTTTTCGGCATCGCCGCCCAGCATTTCGACGACTAAGGATACCAACTGCGGACGCAAACGCTTGCCATCCTGAAGCAGTATGTATCGGATAGGGTCATACAAATTGCGCGGTTCTTTTTCTTCAAGAATCCGCTGGAATTGGTTTTCTAAAGGTTTCACTTTATTGATTTAAAAAAACTTGCAAAAGTACAAAAATTGACTATCTGATGCCGGATGTTTTGCGGAATCAGCAAATAGAGATTTAGTTAGCACTTTCCGTAGGGCGTTTCCCGAGCAGCAAATAGGGATTGTTCATTTGCTGCAAACGCATTCTGAAAGTACACTGTGTGGTGTCCGGAATCTTCAGTGTATAAGCTTTTCCAGCTGTAACGAGGAGGCGCGGGCTCTTGATCCACGGGTTCAAGTCGCGGATCTCGCGGTAGGTGACGTTCAATTGACGGGCAAAGGTTGTCAGGTCGAGGATAGAAGCCGTAACCACCGAGTCGCGACACGGAACGGGTTGGTACATTTCGGCGGGGCAGATGCGTATGCCGTAGGCCTGCGGGTTTTCAAAGATGAGTTTGAACGCCATGATGCGGAATACATAACGCGACGTTTCGCTGTTGAGCCAAAGGTCCCAATAGTTGTCGGTATGCTGGCTGCTCAAGGCTTTCTGCAGGCCGCCCTCGCCCCGATTGTAAGCGGCGGCGGCAAGTGCCCAACTGCCGAACTGTGCTTTGCAGTTTTTAAGATAGCGACACGCGGCCCTGGTCGATTTCTCAAGGTTGCAGCGCTCGTCAATTTCATCGCTTACTTCGAGTCCGTATTTGCGGGCCGTGGCAGGAATAAACTGCCAATACCCACCGGCAGCCGCCGGGGAGGTCACATTCTCAAGGCCGCTTTCGGCCACACACAGGTATTTGAAATCATCGGGCACGCCCTCTTCTTTCAGAACACGCTCAATGACTGGAAATATGCGCGACGAAAGTTTGAAAATCCGCAAAGTCTTGGAGTGTTGGTAACAGTTGATGATGAGTTCGCGGTCTAATGCCTCATAAACCCAATATTTGTCCAAAGGCACCTTTTCACCGGCAAACGAAAGCGTGTCGGGGAGTGGGGGAGCGGTTACCGTATTGGCATAGTAATCGGGCTTCTGCTCTTGGGTGCCGACATCTTGGGCTTTGGCAAACCACAGCGTGCCAACTGCTGTTAAAAGCATCAAAACGACTGCGATTAAAAAAACTTTCTTCATTTTTTGCGCTTTTTAATGAAAAAAACAAGAGGGCAATCAACTGGAAAGACCACCCTCTTGTATTGAGTCAAAATATTGTTTTATTATTTATTTTTCTGAACATTAGGAAGTTCAAGACCGTAACCTTTGCGTTTGTCCTCAATCTTCAACCAAATACCCATAATGAAAGCGACGACGCCAAAGGAAGCGAAAATTATCATACAGGTAGTGTAATTGTAGATGAGGGAGGGGTCAGTGTGCAAAACGGCGGCATCGAGGCTTCCGTTGGCAATAGCTTCTGAAGCGGCCGAACGGGCATCTGCCACGCCAGGGTTGGAAGCGTTGAGCACGTTGCCGATGATTTTGGGCACAAAGCAAAGACCGACATTCTGAATCCAGAAAATCAGCGAGTAGGCACTACCTAAAATCTTAGGTTCAATTACTTTAGGAACGCTCGGCCACAGTGATGCGGGCACCAGTGAGAAAGAGACGCCTAAGACGACAATCAGCAACAAGGCAAACCATTTTTGCGGATAAAGCGGCAACAGGAATGCAAATGAAAGGTGGCAGATAATCATAATCAAGGCACCATACATAAGCATGGAAGCGCCTTTTCCTTTGTAGTCGATGAAAGAACCGAGGAACGGGGTCAGCACCATAGCCAGAATCGGGAACCAGCGGAAAAGATTGGCAGCTTCACCGGACTCTATTCCCAGCGTACATTCCAGGAAGTTGGTAGCATATCTCTGGAACGGGAAGATAGCGGAATAGTAGAGCACGCAGAGCAGCGCGATAATCCAGAACATCTTGCTGGTGAAAATGGCTTTCAGGTCGCTGATATGGAATTCGTCTTCAGAAGAGTCTTCGGAAACATTCATTGCGTTCGCTTTCAGTTGCTTATCGAATTTGTTGTCCATAAGGCTGAAAACGATGAAGTTAATGAGACCGATGAGGAGGAGCACCGTGCAGAACAGCACCGGTTTGTCAACTGCGCCGTTGAACTTGGTGGCAATGAAAGGGGAGAGGGAAAGGACGGCAAACACGCCCAAACGGGCAATAGCCATCTCAACACCCATAGCCAAAGCCATCTCTTTGCCTTTGAACCATTTAGCTATCGACTTTGAAACCGTGATGCCGGCCATTTCGCAACCGCATCCGAATACCATAAAGCCGAGGCAAGCCATTTTGGCAGAACCCGGGAGGGCAATCCACCATGAGTTGAGCCATCCGCAGAAAGCAGTAGCCTGAAACCAGTCGCTCACGCCAATGTACTTGATGCAAGCACCCACAACCATCAGCGACGCAGAAAGCGTTCCAGTAAAACGGATGCCGCATTTGTCGAGGATGATGCCGGCTAAAATGAGGAAGCCGCACACATTAAGGATGTACTCTGAAGCAGCGTATGTACCAAAAGAGTTCGGATTCCATCCGCGGCTCTGCTCTATCAGCGTCTGCAACGGAGACATCACATCGACAAACATGTAGCCGAAGAACATCATCAAGGCAATCAGGATCAAGGCGACCCAACGAACGGCGAAATTGTCGTTCATCATTTTTTGTAATTTTTCTGTCATAATTTTATTTTTTTATAATAATTCAAGTATCCTATTTTACAGAAGCGCAAAAATAAACTATTTTTCATTTTCTTGTTTATTCTTCCTGTTTTTGGCATTGAATATGAAATCAAAGGTAATATAGCCAACAGCAAGTCCCCAAATGCACATCATAACAATGCTTTTTCTTAAAGGATTGTCGGAAAACTGGCCAGACTTGTACCAAAACAGGAGCGAAAGCGTCACTCCCACAACCATTCCGATGATATGGAATTTGTTGAAATTCTTTTTCAGAAAACTGTTAATATCCGGCATCTTTGATTTTATTGTATTGATATTCAAGCAATCTATTCTTTATACGAGCTTTTATCTCCTCGTCGCTCCACCGCACCAAGTCGTAGTAACTGAAACGGCAATACATCATAAATTCCAGCAATTCCTGCCCATCTAGTCCCGTAAGTTCTTTCACAATCTCACGGTTATACTTGTCCTGTACCCGCTCCACTTCCTCCTCGTATGAGAGCATCTCGTTATACAGCCTGCTCATTTTGCTCTTACGGCTGAACTTTTCATAGAGGAAAGTGATAGGCGAGGTGGTGGCAGTGCCGCCAAGCGACAAAAGGTTACCGTTTTCCTTGTAAGTGGCATTCGCTTTTTCAAATTCGGAAAGATGCACATCCTGCACCCGCGTGTAATAGTCGGGCAACTGCATCTGCACAATATCTTGCTTGAACCCCTCGTATGAAGGGTTGATGGCCATAATCCGCACCTCTTTCAGCATCGTCACTTTATAATATAGAAAGAGGTCTGTCATCCCGTTCAGCACTTTGTCTGTTACTTCCACCAAAAGTTGACGGTATATGGACTTGGAGAGCACTAAGGTGTCGCGCACCGACACTTGTGCCGTAAAACGGCCGTCTTTGTCGGTGAATGAGAACTTTCCGGTATTCATGTTATAAACACTCACTCCCGACAAAGGCTGAAAAGTGATGCCGTCGAAAACCCTGGCAGAAAATGGTTTCTGCTGACCTTTTCCTATAAGGAAAAGGAATAGCAAGCATATTGTCAGGGTCGTTTTTTTCATAGGTGCAAAAATAAAAATTATAGGTTACGCTTGCGCTAAAAAAAAAATCAGCTCTCCGCCGTTGAAGCAGAACCACAAATGACACTTTTGTTCCTCATCCGCGGAATTGTCGAATATGAGGGCACACTCATCTACAGATATTTACAGTGTTTTAAACAGAGTGTTGTTTATAAAACGACTTTTTATTAAAAAACGCGTCCCCGGCGTGTTTGATAATTTTGTTCACAAGTGTTGACAAAAAAGTTATCCCAAAATATCCCCATCTTGCGGCTTATTTTGAACACCAATTATCCACACCGGCGAAAAAGAAAATATGAACTAATAAAAAGCGGGTGGATAAACACAAGCCAACGGGCAATACTGAAAATAAGGTTTTTAGACTTCCGCAAAGTGTCAATATGCTGTTTATAACTTTTGATAAGTCACTTTTTCAAGGGTATCGGCAAAAAGATACAAACGAAATCAACAGGGTTAATATGATTGTCATTTTTAAATTTTAAAAGAAAAGAATAGATAACTATAAACGGGATCAAAAAAACTGCATCGAAACACGGATAAAAAATGTATTTTTGCCCTCTTCAATAAAAATAGAGTAAAATGAAAGTAGTTATTGCATCAGACCATGCCGGTTACGCTTTGAAAGAGCAGTTGAAAAGCAGATTTGCCGACCGTTTTGAGTTCGAAGATTTGGGCACGCATAGTACCGACAGTGTGGATTACCCTGATTTTGCGCATCCGTTAGCCCGTATCATTTCAGAGAATCCTGAACAAGTGGGCATCCTGATATGCGGCACAGGCAATGGCATGGCCATGACTGCCAACAAATATCCCAACGTGCGTGCCGGCCTCTGCTGGTCGCCCGAGATCGCGGCGTTAGTCCGCCAACACAACAACGCCAACATTCTGGTGATGCCCGCCCGCTTTATATCCGAAGCGGTGGCTTTTGCCATTACCGAAACATTTTTTAACACCGCTTTTGAGGGGGGAAGACACCTCGGCAGGATTCAGAAAATCAATCTCAAGTAGTCACTATGGAGTTCGGGAACGATTCTTGTTTTAACGATTTCAATGACAGCCGTAACAAGGCTTTCCAGCTCCGCCGTGCCCTGATTGACCATCTCGACAAACATCTTTATGCTTTAGAAAAGCAATTAGCCAATAAAGGCATCCCGCACGAGTGGGCTCAGAATGAGGAACAATTGGCTGAGACTGTCATCAAGATGCTCCCCCAGCAAAAGTTCAACAAGGTTTGCATCGATTGTCCCGACCTACGAATTCCAACAGATACAAATGCTGATGTTCTTAATGTTGTTGAATTAGAAGATCTTAAAGAACGTGAAGCTGCCGACACACTTGTGGTTCAGGCTGACTTTTCCGTTGTTGAAGAAGGGGCGTTCATCTTCCTCAACCGACAGTCGTGCCGCTTCTTTAACCATTTTAAACACATCATTGTTGTCGTCAATATCGACCAGTTGATAGTGAAGAGTGACGATGTCTCTTTTTTCCTGCATCTGAAAAGCGGCAGCGATAAAATATCGGACATTAAGATTCTGCGTATTCCTTTCAAGAACATCACAAAAGACGAGTTTCTCGCTACCGGATCGTTGGGCTACACTAAGAATGACACTACGCTCAAAGTTTTGCTTTATGCCGGTAACGTCCTTCCTTATATGCCGGACACTGTCCTGAGGCAGTCGCTTTATTGCATCCATTGCGGACGATGTGCGCAAGTTTGCCCCATGCACGCAATCAACAATGGTGTCAAGCCAATTGGCATTGTGAAGCAAAATTGCCTCTCGATAATCAATGGCAACCAGGCTATTTTCAAACAGACTACACTGTGCGGCAATTGTCAGTCTGTTTGCCCCGTGCAGATACCGATTACGGATATGCTGCTTTATGAAATGAGATTAGCTAATGAGCAGAAAGACACCTCTTGCAACCGCATTCTCCATAATATTTTATCAAAGCGGCAGAAGATGAACAAACACGCCAAGCCGCTGTTCAGATTTTTCTTGTTGAAGATTTTGTTCGGCAAGAATAGGGTGCTGCATAATTACTTTTCAAAAATCAAAGGACCTTTTTTCAATATAGTTAAAAGTACGCCAAGCGAATACGATGAATAATCAGCAGATATTACAAGAAAAAATCAGGAAATTCATAAAGAAGTACTATCTGAATGAACTTTATAAAGGCATAGTATTCTTTACGGTTATCCTTTTGTCCACTTTCATTGTTTTTTCGCTTTTCGAGTATTTCTCCTATTCTAACCGAATCATAAGGTCCATACTTTTCTACGCTTTCATCCTGCTTTTTGCAGGAAATCTCATTTTCTACATCTTAATCCCAGTCTTCAAACTTTGCGGTCTCGGAAAGCAACTTACGGAAGAGCAGATTGCGAAGATTATCGGTAAGCATTTTAGTCAGATTGATGACAAGTTATTGAACCTCTTTGAGTTACAAAAACAACTCAGAAACGGCGATTACGAGAGTTTAGAACTGCTTTCGGCCGCCATTGACGACAAGATTGACTCTTTTAAGGCATATTCTTTCGTGCAGGCTATCCCTGTAGCCAAAACCAAAAAGATAGCCCGCTGGACACTCGTGCCGATAGCTGTGTTTATCTTGGTTTTTTCAGTGAAAAGCGAGGTCTTTACCGAATCAACTAAGCGCATTGTTCATCATACCACGGTTTATGAGAAACCTGCGCCATACAATTTTCACATAACGAATTCCAAACTTACCGCGTTCCAGTACGAAGATTTCACGGTTAATGTGAAGGTTAAAGGTTCAGAACTTCCTGATGAGGTGTATGTCAATTACGACAACAGGAACTATAAGTGCAACAAGATTTCCAATTCTGAGTTTTCATACACTTTCCAGAATGTCCAAAAGAACATTGACTTTCAAATCACAACGGCAGAAGTGCAGTCCTCTTTATATCAATTGAATGTTTTGCCTAAGCCTGTCACCTTGGGTTTTGTGATGGAACTTCATTATCCTGCGTATCTGCATAAGAATGATGATATTATAAAGAATGTGAGCAATATTACAGTGCCAGAGGGAACTGTCATCAATTGGAAATTCTACACCAAAAACAGCGATAATCTCATTTTTGCCATCAATGGTGAACCTAAAGAATACACGGCAGAGGATAACAATTGCAAAGTACGTGTTCTTGCCAAAAACAGTTTCACCTATTCCATATTCGGCAGAAACAAATACATGACCAGCAATGACACCCTGACTGATGAGGTGACGGTCATTAAAGACATGTATCCAGAGATTTCGGTTTTGTCACAACAGGACTCACTGTTCTCCGACCGCTTCTATTTTAAAGGTAACATCAAGGACGACTATGGTTTTTCAAAACTTCATTTCGTTTACACTAAATACGATGAAAATGGAAAAGTAGTTGAATCTGGCAATGTTGTTGACATAAAAATCAAAAATGACCTAACCATCCAAGACTTTTACTTCTATTTTGATGTAGCCTCGTTCACGCTCAATCCAGGATATACCATCGACTACTATTTTGAGGTGTTCGATAATGACGGTGTCAATGGCTCAAAATCGACCAAATCGTCTGTATCTACATACCGGGTCAAGACGCTTGAAGAAATAGAGAATGAGTTAAAGAAAGGGGACGAGCAGACCAAGAACGACTATGAAGATTTAGTGGCAGAATCTTCTCAGTTGATGAAGAACATCGACAAGTTGCAGGCCCAGATGATGCAGGAAAAAGAGTTGTCGTGGCAAGACAAGAAGAAATTGGAGCAGTTGATGGAGCAATATCAGCAACTTAAATCTAAGTTAGACGAGTTGAAGCAGAATCAGCAAAACAAAAACTCTTTAGAAAACCAGTATAAAGACATAGATGCCAGTGTGCTTCAAAAACAGCAGGAATTACAGCAGCGTATGGACAAGGTCTTGACGGAAGAGATGAAGTCAATGATCCAAAAACTGCAAGACATGATGAAGTCGCCGACAAAAGACCAGGTTCAAAAGGAGATGCAGAAATTGAAAACAAACACGGATGCCATCAATAAGTCGCTCGACCAACAGTTACAGTTATACAAGCAACTTGAGTTAGAGAAAAAGGTAAACGATGCTGTTAAGCAACTCAATGAGCTCTCTCAGGAACTTAAAACCAATGCAGAGAAAACGAATGACAAGTCGATAGACAAGCAGCATTTGCAAAACCAACAAAAATCGATACAGAGCAAGTATAACGAGATACAGAAAGACATACAGGAACTGAAACAGTTAAACAAAGAACTTGAGGAGCCGACAGAGTTCAAAAACACTGATGCTTTACAACAGGACATCCAGCAGCAAATGGAACAAGGCAAGATGAACCTTGAGAAGAACAACCGTTCAAAGTCGTCGCAAAACCAAAAGAAGGCTTCAGAAGACATGGAGCAATTGGCGCAGCAGTTAGAGCAAGACTTCAACCAAAGTGAGCTTGAGCAAGTGTCTGAAGACATTGAAACATTACGGCAGATATTAGACAACTTGGTTAAAATATCATTTGACCAGGAGAGTGTACTTGAGACCACGAAAAAAACAAGTTCACGTTCGGCCACTGTATCAGACTTAATGCTCAAGCAGCATAAAGTCAAAGACAATATGAAAGTCATAGAGGACTCACTGAACGCATTAGCGCGTCGTCAAATGGCGGTCAAGCCGTACGTTCAGACAGAAATCACCAAAATTCAAGATTATCTATTGTCTTCTCAGAACATGCTTCAGGAGCGTCGTCTTTCAGAAACAAGCAAGAACCAGCAGTTTGTTTTAACATCGATGAACAACCTCGCCCTTATGCTCAAGGAATCCATGAAAGAGATGAAAAAGAAGCAAAGTGAGTGCAAGGGCAAATGTAACAAGTCTGGTGGGTCTTGTAGTAAACCTGGTGGAAAGGGTAAAAGCAAGAAAACATCAGCCAGAGAACTTCAGCAGCAACTAAACCGCCAGATGCAGGCTTTAAAGAAATCTATGGAGCAGCAAGGAAAGCAGGGGCAGAGTCCCCAAACTCAGCACTCCATGAGTGAGCAATTCGCCAAGATGGCTGCCCAGCAGGAAGCCATCCGTAAGATGCTTGAAGATTATGAAAACGCGTTGAAGTCGGAAAACGGAGTAGGGGACAGGAGTATCGAGCAACTGATAAACGAAATGAAGCAGACCGAAAAAGAACTGGTCAACAGAAAGCTCACGCAGCAAACCATAGACCGCCAAAATTCTATAACCACTCGTCTTTTAAAGAGTGAAAAAGCGGATATAGAAAGGGAAAAAGATGACGAAAGAAAGTCTATAGAGGCCAAACAGCAACTACGCACAAACCCGCCCCAAGAGTGGAAAGATGACCTGAAAAAGACGCAGCAGAATGAGATGCTCCACTCTGTACCTGCAACCTTAAATTACTATTACAAGGAAAAAGTAAACAACTACTTTTATAATATCGAATAACTGTCATGTTCTCCGTCGAAACAAAAACATTAGATATAACCCAACTAGAGCAAACCGTCCTTAGTGTTATTGAGCAAGTTTGTGAGCAATTCGGACTAAAACGAGATTTTGGTTACATTTCATTATCATCGCAAATCATAGCCGACTATTTGTCCACATACAGCACAAAACTACTTGTTGACTTTTCGGCTTATATCGACACGAACATAGTTTCTCTAATATTTTACGCAAATCAAGCTTCATTTAAAAATTTCTTCAATGAGTTTAAAGAAATAGAAGCACTCCGTTTGTTGGCAAATTCCATTGAGGTCTCCAATGACAATAAGACCCTTACTTTAAATTTCCACGTGAAACCAAAACCTAACTACCTAAATAAAACCAAATTACAAAAATCAATTCATCAAAACGCCCCCTTAATATGAAACGTATTTTCATCTTAGCAGTTATAACACTCTTTCTATTTTATGGCAAGGGTTCGCCTACAAAAATTCTATTCATAGGCAACAGTTATACGTCTGTAAACAACCTCCCTCAGTTGATTTTAGATATCGCCTCTACCACAGGAGACGATTTTTATTTTCAAAGCAGTACACCTGGTGGTTGCACATTTCAGCAGCATCTTTCCGTCTCTTCAGCCTTGATACAACAAGGCGGGTGGGACTATGTAGTATTGCAAGAGCAAAGCCAGTTGCCCTCTTTTCCCTACAATCAATTCATGTCAGAATCTTACCCATACGCCCAGCAGTTATGTAGTTTGATACGCGAATACAACCCTGAAGCTAAAATTGTCTTTTACATGACATGGGGCAGGAGAGATGGCGATACCCAGAATGCTCCGTATTATGCCCCACTTGCAACATACGAGGGTATGGACAGTCTGTTGCAAGCACGTTATATGATAATGGCGCAAGACAACCAGACGATGGTTGCCCCGGTTGCAAAAGTATGGAGACACATCAGAGAAAATCATCCTGATATAGAACTTTACCAGTCTGATGGCAGCCATCCCAGTTTAGTGGGTTCCTACGCAGCCGCGTTCACCTTTTATTCCCTTTTATTTTCAAAAAATCCAGCCGCAGTTACGGGTAGTTTTCAAATATCCGATTCTCAAGCCGATATTATAAAACAGACTGTGAAGCAAATTGTCTATGATTCACTTCAAAATTGGTCATTTTATTCTGATTTAGATACAAATTCCAATCATATTTCAACTTTTAACGACAAATCTAAATCAAAAATCAGCATTTATCCCAATCCTGCCGTTAATACACTACACATTAATCATGAGTGTGAAAATATAGGAAATGTCTCTTTAAGCATCCTCGATATGAAAGGCAGGATTATCCTACAGACAAAATCTAATGGTCATCCCTATTCAGACATAGACATCACCTCCTTGGAAAATGGCAACTACATTTTAAAGATAACAGATGACGAAGGATATTCGCAAACTCAAAAATTTATAAAAGCAAAATAATGATTCATTTTGAATACGCTAATGTTGAACCCTTGAACTTAACGCTTGAGCACAAGCAGTGGATCAAGTCCGTCATTCGTCAAGAGTCACTTGTGCCAGGAAACATATCTTACCTGTTTTGTGATGACCAGTACTTGCTACAACGCAACCTGTTTTTCTTGCACCACGACACGTTTACGGACATCATAACTTTTGACGAGTGTATAGAAAAACTGGTTCAAGGGAACATCATCATCAGTCTGGAACGGGTGCGCGAAAATGCCTCTAATTTCGGAGTACCTTACCACCAAGAGATATTGAGGGTAATGGCTCATGGTGTACTTCATCTTTGTGGATATAAAGACAAATTGCCAGATGAAGCCAAAACCATGCGACAGAAGGAGGCTGAGGCAATCGCCCTATATATGAATACTCATCCTAATAATAATCTATAAATCACTTCTTTATAAAGACGTTCCACGGGAAATGAATTTTGACGTTGTTGTAGTAGGTGCTGGGCACGCAGGTTGTGAAGCCGCCGTTGCCGCAGCCAGATTAGGAAGTTCTACACTTCTTATTACAATGAATTTGGCACTTGTGGCTCAAATGTCGTGCAATCCGGCCATGGGAGGCATTGCGAAAGGGCAAATTATACGGGAGATAGATGCGCTTGGCGGCTGTTCGGGTGTTATTACCGACCATGCTATGATTCAGTTCAGAATGCTCAATCTTTCTAAAGGACCTGCCATGTGGAGTCCTCGTGCCCAGTGCGACAAAACCAGATTTTCTCTGTTGTGGCGCGAAATGCTGGAACAAACACCTAACCTCAGTCTCCGACAAGATACCGTTCAAAGCCTTGTTTTTGACGACAACCATCATCTTTTAGGCGTTAAAACAATTTTGGGTCAAACTATCTATGCACGCAAGATAATCCTTACTAACGGAACTTTCTTGAATGGTAGGATTCATGTAGGAGAAGTCAATTTTTCGGGCGGCAGAATGGGCGAAAATGCTGCGTTCAGTCTATCTGACCAACTTTGCGAAAAGGGTATCCGGACTGCTCAACTTAAAACAGGAACACCCGTAAGAATAGATGGAAGAACTATTGACTTTTCTCGAATGATTGAGCAGAAAGGTGATGAAAACCCTTCAAAATTCTCTTTCACGCCTACCGTTCCGCTTAAAGAACAAAAAAGTTGTTGGATAACCTATACCAATGAAGACGTACACGAAATATTGAGAGAAGGCTTTGACAAGTCGCCCATGTTTCAGGGACGAATCCATGGCGTAGGTCCACGCTATTGCCCTTCCATAGAGGACAAAATTGTACGATTTGCCGACAGGGACAAACACCAGTTGTTCGTTGAGCCAGAGGGAAGTAACACCATCGAATATTATCTCAACGGTTTTTCTTCGTCGTTGCCAGAAGATATACAACTGCGCGCAATGCACAGAATACCAGGACTTGAGCATGCTGCTATTCTACGCCCGGGCTACGCTATCGAATATGACTATTTTGACCCTACGCAGCTGCACTACACACTCGAATCGAAAGTTATCCCTAACCTCTATCTTGCCGGTCAAGTCAATGGCACAACAGGCTATGAAGAAGCTGCTTGCCAAGGACTTATAGCTGGCATCAATGCGCATCTTTCCGCTCATGACAAAGAACCACTTGTCCTTACCCGTTCTAACTCCTATATCGGCGTGCTCATTGATGATTTGGTAACAAAAGGAATACGTGATCCTTACCGGATGTTCACGTCACGGGCTGAATACCGCATATTGCTTCGCCAAGACAATGCTGACCTGCGCCTAACCCCGATAGGATATCAGGTCGGACTCGTTTCGTCCTCCCAATTCAAAATGTTTGAGCAAAAGTATCGAAAACAAGATGAAATAGCAGCCTATCTCAAACAACATCTTGCCCAAATGGACAGCGTAAACGCAATGCTTGTCGAAAAAGGAACTATGCCCATATCTCAAAACGTCAAGCTTTCACAACTGCTGCTCCGCCCCCAGATCACCATTGAAGATATTATACAATACTCGCCGCAGTTTCGTGAATATCTTGAAACGGAACAGCCAACGACAGAGCAATTGAAAAACGTTGAAACCTCCATTAAATACGAAAGTTACATCAAGCGGGAAGAGGAAATCGTGAAAAAGATGTCAAACCTCGACAAGATAAGAATACCCTCCGATTTTGATTATGCTTCATTGGCTTGCGTAGCTAAGGAGGCTAAAGAAAAATTGATGTCTGTAAAACCCCTCAATCTCGGTCAGGCTTCGCGAATCAGCGGAGTCAATCCGGCTGACATTACGGCTATTATCATCCATTTGCAACAAACCAACAGGGAGTAGTCTCGCTGGGAATCGAACCCAAATCTAAAGTTTAGGAAACTTTTGTTCTATCCATTGAACTACAAGACCAACAAGGCGGCAAAAATACTATTTTTTGCGTAAGAAGTCTTAGATGTTGAAAACTTTGGCGAAGTCCTTATAGTACGTCCGCGTCACGGTGAAGTTTTCATTCTTCAACGTCACCGTCTTCTTGTTGATGCGATTCACTTTTTCTACATTTATGAGTATTGATCTGTTGACTTTCAAACATTTACTACATTTCAGTTTTCGCTGGAAATTTTTCAACGTACTTCTCTCGTAGAACGTATTTCCGTCATCTGTCACGACACGAATGTCATTGCCGACACTTTGCGCATATAAAAACTCGCTGAAATTAACCTTGCACTTGCCGTAGCGATTGTCTTGTACAAAGAAATAAGCAATATTATTTTCAATATTGTCGTTCGTGCCCGAGTACGTTATGCCGTCCTCCGTCATTTTCGGTATCTCATCCAAGTTCTGGAAAAACGAATTAGTGTTCAAAATCTTTCCCATGACATCGTTCAAGTTCTTTTCAGCGATGGGGAAATAGATGAAATCAGTGAAACCACATGACAGTAATTCTCTCACTTTACGGTTTGAGGGCTGGTCGCATACTCCTATGATGTGCGGAGATCTCGTGACGTGCCGAAGCAAGTCGCTCATATTGACATCGATGACCAAAACTTGCGGACGAACCTTGTTCAACTTCTCAATGGTCTCAAAGCTGCTCTTGAAAATCGAGGAGATGTATAACGAGTCATAGTTGGCAATGGCCTCTTTCAGCATCGTTTGTTTGGCTTCGTCTTGAATGAAAAATGCACATGAAATAGAGTTTTTTGACATGGCTTTGTGGTTTTTGTAATGTTCTATGAAATTGTCTGCAAAATTAGCGTTTAGAATCATATTTGTTCCTTTTTGTTTTTTTAATGTGTTTAAAATGATATAAATCGAGCGCAAATGTCAATTATAGCGGAGTATGTAACCTATCTACGTTTACTTTTGACATTTGACACTTTAATTGAAAGAATCAGGTGAAAAAATAGCACTACATAATTCCGTATATTGAGTTGTAGAACTTTAATAACCTGTAAATTAGTTTATTGTATAAAAAATTAATACAATCGAAAATTCCATGTTTTTAGTTTATTCCTGGTCGTATTTCAGACATCAGGATTCTTTTTGCGAAATGATTCCTGTCATATTTTATTATTTGATGAATGCTCTTTTTGGAAAAATGTATATAGTTATTGCCGCCTTCTCATCGGAATTAACATAGTTATTGCCAAAAATATGCTAAGCAGTGACAAAAGTGGTTGATTTTGCAATTGACTCGATCAACTGTCAGACGAGTTATGCTGTTGTTATGGCACAAGCCCCGAACAGTCCGTATCCGTTTTCGATGTTGTTGTAGAAATGAAGCGGCTCTAACATGAAAAAATCCAACGAATTGTCACTTTCTATTCCGCTTTTCTCGTACTTGTAACAATTTTCGTCAAGAAACACGATTCCGAACGGTTCTTGGTCTTTATCCTTTTCATTTGCAAACATAAAATCATAAAAGCACTTTATGGTTTGCCCGTCGCGGCCTTCGTCAGAAAAAATGTAAGTATATTCTTTGTTGTCAGTTAGATAAACTAAATCAAGCGAGTTCCAAGAGGTGGTCGATTCAGGGTCAGGGCAGCCTGAAATGAACATATAACGGTTTTTCTCGCCAGGGTAGTCCTTCCATTGAAAGTACTGGTCTATATGGCTAAAATCTATTATCTCGCCGTAGTGGGTATCGTTGATGGCCTGTTCATCAACAATTTGCAGGTCTATGTTGCGGATAACAGGAACCGTGCATTCCGCGGAGACTTCATCAAAGTCAGGATGAGAAGCCCGGATATAGTAGGTGACACCGCTTTCTATCTGGAATTCGCTCTGCGGCAGCAAATAGCGTTGTTGAGTATTGTCATAGTATGCTCGAGTCCAATGCACTTTGTCTGAGGATAATTCGACAATAGCCCCGGCCACAGGGTCAGACAGTTTGTCGGAATATGTCCCGAAGAGCCTCGTCGAGTGGGTCAGATACACGCGTGTGGTATCAATTTGAGGGCAAATTCGACAATATAACACCAGTTTTTCCGCACCGTCAAGTTGCTCGTCGATGTCCACTTCCGTAATGCACCCAGCTAAAAAGATTGGGAAGAGGCAGAATGTCCAGAAGCGTATAAAAGCTCTTTTTAAGTTCATAACAAGTGATTTTTATTGCATTAAGCGTGCAAAAGTAACTCTTTTTACGGACTATACCAAAACAGCAGCCAAATATTGACTTACTGGCCTTGTTTTTATCGCTGAGTCAATCGATTAGAAATGATATTTTTTTATATTGCTGTCCGGTAAACACAAAACAGCATAAATCAGCCTGCCCGAAGCCCAGTA